>NZ_CP093442.1:2149393-2865858 GCF_022814725.1 Bdellovibrio reynosensis | reverse complement strand
TTAGTTGATAAAGAACATTTGGACTCGGGCATTGTCACTAAATCGCAACAACTGCGATTGGGTTACCTTGAACAAGAATCCGACTGGAATGTGGATGAGAAGGTAGAAGACTATCTTGCCAAGAACTGCATAAAGCCGCTTTGGGAATTAAAACAGTTCGGCCTAAAATTAGGCTTAAGCGAAGACCATTTTCAGTCACACTTAAAACAACTTAGCGGTGGGTACCGCATGAGAGTGAAGTTGTTGTACCTTATCGGCCAGGAACCGAACTTACTTTTACTGGATGAGCCCACAAACTTTTTGGACCTTGAAACTTTGTTAGTCTTAGAAAGTTTCTTGCAAGAATTCAAAGGCGCTTTTCTTTTAATTTCCCATGACCGTGAATTCCTACGACGCGTGACGGATCATATTTTAGAAGTAGAATCTGGCGACATTGTTAAATTCCCCGGAAGTTTAGATGATTATTTCGAGCAAAAACAAATGCTCGGAGAGATTCTGCAAAAGCAAATCCTAAGTCAGCAGGCTAAAAGAAAATCCATAATGGATTTTGTTACACGCTTTGGTGCGAAAGCGACAAAAGCCCGCCAAGCACAAAGTCGACTTAAAGCCCTTGAAAAAATGGAAGTGATCGAGATGAAAGCGGCACCCACGCATTCTCACATCCACATTCCACCACCCAGTTCCACGGGAAAAACTATTCTTGAAGTTGAAAACGTCAATTGTGGTTATGGCGATAAAGTGATTTTAAAAAATGTGTCTTTACGCCTAGAGCGCGGCAATCACCTAGGCATTGTCGGCTTAAATGGAGCAGGTAAATCGACCCTGTTAAAATCCCTTGGTGAACAAATTCCGCTGGTGACTGGTTCGATTAAATGGGGCCATCAAGTCAGCTTTTCGTATTTTGCTCAACATACTCCAGAAGCCTTGAATCCCCAGCACACCGTTCTTGAGGCCATGGCTTCAGCCGCTCACAAAGAAGTTACACAACAGGAAGTTCTAAACATCGCTGGCAGCCTATTATTTTCTGGCGATAATGTTCATAAAAAAGTGCACGTGCTTTCGGGGGGCGAAAAATCCCGCGTGGCTTTAGGGCAAATTCTTTTACAAAAATCCCCGCTGTTGCTGCTGGATGAGCCTACGAATCATCTGGATTTTGATACTGTGGAAGCATTGACCACGGCTTTAGAAAAATACGAAGGCACGATTATCACCGTTAGCCATGATCGTGGATTTATCGGTCGTGTGGCGAACAAAATTCTTGAAGTGAACAATGGCTTACTGACCTTGTATCCAGGCACCTATGATGAATACGTCTGGAGTTTACAAAAGGGTTTCCTAGCAGATCGTGATTTTGAAAAGTCCGAATCCTTAGTCCGAGCTGTCCCCAAATCGGACGAACTCCTTGGCTCAAAATTTAATTATAAAGAGGAACGAAAAAGGCTTGAGGGCTTAGTTAAGAAAGCTCAGAAGCGAATCGAAGACAGTGACAAGAAGATTGCAGAATTGAGCCAATTAAGAGATTCTTTAAACAATTCCTTGATGACCGCAACGGGAGAGAAAGCCGCATCGCTGGCCAAAGATCTTCACCAACTTGGAAGTCAAATTGAAGAACAAGAAGCTTCGATGTTGCAAGCCATGGAAGAACAAGAAGCCTCTGAACAAGACTTAAAGAAACTGACGGGGATGACCTAAATGAAATTGCTTTTTCTTATCCTGATTGCCTTCAACCTAAGCGCATGTTCAAGCTACTTTAAACGCCAAGAGTGCGAAAGCATCAACTGGTTTGAACACGGTAAAAAAGTAGCGATGTCGGGTAAATATTTAAATGCGGATTCCACTTTAAATGAATGCCGCAAAGTCGATGCTGAAATGTCGGAATCCCAGTTAGATAAAGGTTTCAAAAGTGGCGTCGCAGCTTACTGCAGCAACTCAAACGCTTATTCTACCGGAAGAGCCGGTGACTTCTTTCCACGAGAAATCTGCGAAGGCCCCCAGATCAATGTTCTTGTTGCAGAACACAACCGAGGTATTCGCGACTACTGCATGAAATCCAATGGATTCCAAGCCGGTACATCAGGAAAAAAATATTTAAATATTTGCCCTAAGGAACTTGAGCCCGCGTTTTTACCTGAATATCGCCGGGGTCGTTTGAAATATGTGAAAGCCCTTATTATCGTTAAAGAAGGTGAAGTGACTCAACTTGAAAACAAGATGAGCAACATTAAATCCTCTTTAAATTACGAAAAGGGTAAATTAGACGGGCTTGAAAGACAGAAAAATTACTTAGAGTCGACACGCCCCTTGATGGCTGACGAAAAGTCATTGCAACGCCAACTTTTAGAAAAACAAATTTCTAATCTAGATTCAGATGTTTCTACTTTAAGATCTAAAGTTCAAAGCACTGAAAGCGACGTTTCTAATATGGAAAAAGAAAGAAACGAAAAACTGCACGATATTACAGCGCTTAAGACTGAAATTCCAAGTTTAGAAGATTAGGATATCACCTAGTTGGGAACCCGGAACCACTCAATGGCATCAACAAATGCTTTTGGTTGGTAGGCTTTAGCTGGTTCGCTCCACAGAATTTCTCTCCAGCCAAGGCTGCGGAAAGAAGGGTTTTCTAAGTCCCTTTTTTGAATGAACTCAAATACGTTCACCACTTGCTCAAGCTCAGCTTTTTTAGTTAATAGCGATGGCAAGTGGAATTGCACGAAGGCCGTTCCTTTGTTTTGGGCACCAAACCCCTCGGCTCCGTGCTTCAGAAACTTAGAATAGAAAATTTCTTTTTTAAGATCACAGTGATCCACCACCAAAAGTTTTTCAGTGATGTCAGCGTAATCCATGACGTATGAAAAATTATATCCCCCGCACTTTTCAACAACAGTTCTGCTGGCTTTGATCTGCCCAAAAGATTTTAACGGAATAGAATACCGCGAAGGCAGCATCCAAATTTGGTTCTGATCGCGCAAAGCTATTTGTAATTGCGGTTCGGCTTTCGCAATTTTTAAAAACTGCTGAAACACCTGTGACTTTTCTGTCAGACCTACGGAACTGACATAAAGAACGTCAAAAACGGCTTCCGCAAATGCTTGCTGAAATCCGTTAGACTGAAGTTCATTCGTAAAGCTTGTAACAAACAGGCGATGGACCTCAGAAGTCCTCATCAGGCCCCCTGTTGAAACAAAAGCACTTACGTTTTTTATAGCCTCAGCAGCTTTTAATAAAGCAATGCCCGAGCCCGCACTATGATTGATTAATGGTAACTGAGGTGATTGGTCCGCATTTAATAAGCTCGGCAGATCGCGAACGAAATTATACCGTTCTTTTGATGAAAGGGACTTATAGGATTCAATCCAAGAGGTTACCAGCAAAGGTCTTAGGCTCATTTCAACGACCTGTGGTTCGATGGATTCTAGGTTCCCACTATCGCAAGCTGCATGGTGCTCTGACTGCTTCCATGGGGACTCACAATAAGCAGGGGTCGACTTAATGACGTAGGGCCATTTTACTTTTCTTAAAGCCGTTTTAATTTTGGTCTTAGGATCACCAATATTAAGATCGCCCTCATTTAAAAAAATAATAAAGTCGGTGATCACTTCTTCCATCAAATCCTGTTGGGCAAAAAGTGATTCATTATTTTCACGGTACCAGATTTTTGTAAGTGCTTTTTCTAAATGCCCCGGAGCTTCTAATAGGCTTTCACCCATATAGATATGATTTCCCTGAACACGGAATAAATAGGGTCTATCGCCAATGATAGTTAACTGAACTTTGCGTTTAAAGGGCGCAATACTTTCTAAAAGACGTTCGGTTTGTTGAATGCGATAAGCAATGTCAGCCGTTTTTTCACCGAAATAAGTGCTGTAAGCAGTTTCCTTATTTATGGCACAGCGATAGATCGTTTCGGCGCTATCTATACCTAGCCTGTCTATTCTTTCGACAACCTTGGATTCAATACAAAGCGGCCTCTTCGTCATGTGAAGAATAGTGAGGCTAAGTAGCCCAAAACACATAAAACTAAAAAAGGTCAGCCAACGAGCAAGCATCACTGATTGTGATTTGCAAAAGACAGACCTGTTTTAATGGGAGTGATTGTTGGTTTTTACTAGAAGATCCGCCAAGGCATCGCGGGATAGAGGTTTTTGTAAATATCCATCAAACCCTTCAGCTAAGCACTTTTCTTCGTCACCCTTCATTGCATGGGCGGTCAAAGCAACAACCGGTCCTTCATAACCCTGGGAACGTAGCTGTTTCACGGCCTCAAAGCCATCCATCACAGGCATTTGAATGTCCATAAGCACAAGGGAGTATTCATTACTACCGCATTTTTCCACTGCTTCCTTTCCGTTTTGAGCCACTTCTATTTTATCAGAGGTGATTCCCATTTTTTGTAAGTAGCGGACGAAAAGATTTCGGTTGTCTGGGGCATCGTCGACGATCAAGATTCTTTCAATATTTTCTAGGCCTGCAATAGGTCCTTTAGGTGGCGCTTTTTTCGGTGGATGAACTTCTTCCACTTCAGTGTACCCAACAGAAGCAATAAAAGTAGTTCCCTCGCCAAGGGTGCTATTATCTAAAATGACATCGCCACCAAGTAGGCGGGCTAATTTACGAGACAGATATAGTCCTAGGCCCGTGCCACCAAAGCGACGGGTTGTAGAGGTTTCCGCCTGAGAGAACGCTTGAAATAATTCAGTTCGCTTATTTGGAGGAATACCGATGCCTGAATCCTTAATGACAAATTCTATAAGGTGTTTTCCGGGTTTAACTTCCAGTTCGACATAACCTTTTTCAGTAAACTTAATAGCGTTACCAAGCAGATTAATCAGAATCTGACGAAGTCGCGTGGGATCCGTTTTTATATAATGAGGCAGATCATGGTAATGAGTTTTTAGCTCTATTCCTTTTTCTAAGGCACGAACATTTAAAAGCTGAATAATATCCTTCAATAAATCAGGCAGATCGAAATTAATTTTTTCGATCTGAATTCTTTCTGATTCAACTTTTGAAATATCTAAAATTTCATCGACGATTTCCATAAGCTGCTGTCCGTTTCTTAGGACCGTCGTAATTAACTCTTTTTGCGGATCATCGAGGAAATTATCTTCTTTAAGAAGTTCAGCGTACCCTAGCATAGCTCCTAATGGTGTGCGAATCTCATGGCTCATGTTTGCTAGGAATAGGGTTTTAGATCTACTGGCTTCTTGAGCTTTCAGATAAAGCCTAGAATTTACAATGGCAGACGCTAAGCGACTGCTTAAATCCTCGCCGAATACCAAGTCCATGTGATTATAGTTTTTAGTTTTAGAAATATAAGACACAAGGCCTATAGGACTTTGCCCAGGGATCTTGATTGCATTGCGCAGAATTGAAGCGACTTGAAATGCATTCTCGGTCTTAGCAGCCTCAGTACTGAAGGTTTCCTTTATATAGGATTTAGCCGGAGTTCCGAAATCAATCGTTGATTCCCCCGTACGCAATACATTTGCGGGACCGACTTGCGCATCCCAACGCATGGGATGGTCTTTTACCCATTTAGCAATAAATTCTTCGTCTGCAGGTTCTTTACCGCCAACATAAGTCACTTCGACATCATTTCTTTCTTCGTTTAGAACCTGAACGACGCAGACATCGCACATGAACTCAACACTTTTTCTGATGAATTCTTGAATGGCAGAATCAATATCAAAGTTTTTCGAGATCGCAGCACTGACGCTTGATAGGAAACTCATCTGTAGGGCGCGCTCTTCGGCAGCTTGCCGCGCAGCTTGTTCTTGGATTAAAGAAATTTTTTGCAATTCAGTTTCTTTTTTTTCTGTGATGTCTTCAGAGATACCTAAAAGGTATTCCGCCCTGCCATCTTTATTTAGCAAAGGAATCTTCTTAGTGTGCAGAACGCGCGTACCTTTGTTAGTTTCGATCGGCTCTTCGGCGATATCAACCACACGGGCTTTCTTCAAAACATCTTTATCTTTAGAGGTAAAAAAATCGGCTTGATCCTTTGGAAAGAAATCGTAGTCGTTCTTCCCCATCATCATGGTGCGCGGAACACCAATAAGTTCTTCGCCTGCTTTATTAAAACGCACGAACCGCAGGTCTTTAGCATCCTTTACAAAAACCATGTTAGGAATGTTTTCGAAAATTGCTTCGAAGAAGGCTTCTGACCTTCTTAGTTGTGCAGTCCGTTCCTGAACCCGTTCTTCAAGCTTATGTTTGGACTTTTCTAATTCTTCTTCCGCTTTTTTGCGCGCAGTTAAATCCAAAATCACGCCGATGATTTTGTTATCATCGATATAACTAAGACCGACTAACACAGGAATAATAGTTCCGTTTTTATGGACATATCTTTTTTCAATGGGTTCGGTCGATGTCTTTATGTCCGAAACTTCTTGCGCTCTTTGCACGGATTTTTCTAAATCTTCAGGTACGGTGATCTTGGACCAATAAAGCTCACCTCTTCCAACTTCTTCACGGGTGTAGCCTATAAGATTTAAAAAGTAAGAATTGGCTTCAGTGATTTTACCCGACAGATCCCCAAGAACGATACCAACAACGTTGGATTCAAAAATCGTCCGATAATTTTGTGCAATGCCATTATTCGAAGATTCTGCCATAGACTCAGTCTACGCCTGCGAATAGGTGCTTTCAAATCAATTGCCCTAAAGGTATTGAATGGGACTCAGTGGCCGCATTTTTTGCTGTAAGACAATTTCCAAGGTTAATTCTGGGCGCTGACTTTTCCCAGAGGCTTTAAAACACCCACTTTGCCTACTTTAGAGGGAAGTGGATGTTGAATTTTCTCAGCTACCATCGGATTTAAATCAACTAACTTAGAAAGATCTAAGCCCGTTTTAATTCCCATACCGTGGAACATGTAAACCACGTCTTCTGTGGCGACGTTTCCAGTCGCACCAGGAGCGTAAGGGCAACCACCCAGTCCACCTAGACTTGTGTCGAAAATTTTCACTCCAACCTTATAGGCAGCAAGGATGTTGGCTAAGGCTTGTCCACGAGTATCGTGAAAATGCCCTGCTAATTTTTTAACTGGAACAACTTTTTTGAGTTTTTTAAACATCAATTCAACTTGGCCCGCGTTCGCTACACCGATGGTATCGCCAATGGAAATTTCGTACACGCCAAGCTTATACATTCTTTGTGCAAGCTTGATCACTTTTGCTTCAGAAACTTTTCCTTCAAACGGACAGCCAAAACATGTCGACAAATAGCCACGAACTTTAATTTTGTGCTTCTTTGCTAAAGCCATCACAGGCTCAAAGCGCTTAAAGCTTTCGTCGATGGAACAATTGATGTTCTTTAAAGAAAAAGATTCAGAGCAAGCCGCAAAGATCGCAACTTCTTTTACACCACTGGCGATGGCATCAAGCATGCCTTTTTCATTAGGAACTAAAACTGAAAATTCAGTTTTCTTAGGAATCACACCCTGCTTTACCAAAGCAAAAGACTGTGCCACGATTTCAGCAGTTCCCGCCATTTGCGGAACCCACTTTGGTGAAACGAAAGCTCCGACCTCTAGGCGTTTAACGCCTGCATTAGTCAGACGACGGGCAATTTCCACCCGCGTTTCAGCATCCAAAACGGTTTTCTCGTTTTGTAAGCCATCTCTTAATCCCATTTCAACAATCGTGACTGCGTTTTTCATACAGGCTTTCTTTTAACTATGCCTTCTCTGGTTGAATCTTAACTAACAATTTACCTAGGGCTACTTGTTCGCCCACTGTGCATTGAATTGAATCAATAACACCAGCAATATCAGCCTTTAGAGTATACTCCATCTTCATCGCTTCCATGACTAAGACAGATTGGCCTGCTTGAATACTAGCCCCTGGGCTAACTAAAATTTTAGTCACTTTGCCTGGCATTGGTGAAACGATCTGATCAGAGGAACCTGAAGCGCCACCCTTTTTGCGACCTTTTTTCCCGGCTGCCGTATCAATTGTGAAAGTTCTACCGTTTAAATGAACCCACATAGTTCCTTTAAGAAGCTGAGCTTGAACTTTGTGATCTACACCATCTACGCGAATTTTCATTTCCATTAGATACCTCTCCAGTAAGAAGTCCATGGTGATTGGGAAACTGTTCCTTGATCACTTCCCGCACCTCTTAAGTGTGCTAAAGCGCCGTCCGCGATTTTCTTATCAAGCTCTGACAAAGCAGGCTCTTTAATCGGCTCGCTAAAATATGTTTCAATAAATCGCGTCGTCATTGTGCCCATAACAAATTCTTTATGGGACAGAATTTCGATCAAATATGGAATGTTCGTGTGAACACCGAAAACCACAGAGTCTTGCAACACCTTGATCATTTTCTGAATCGCACGTGGACGGTTTTCATCCCATACGATCACTTTTGCGATCATTGGATCATAGTAAGGAGTGATAGTGTCGCCTTCATCAAAACCATATTCGTAACGGCGACGCGGACCCTCAGGCCATTGTACTTTTCCTAGTAACCCAGTTGATGGAACACCACCAAGATAAGGATTTTCAGCATAGATACGGCATTCGATAGAATGTCCGCGAGGAATGCGAATCGTTTTAGGATCATGCACGAATTCACCCTGCGCCGTTAGGATTTGCATTTTTACTAAATCCACACCCAAAACTTCTTCAGTCACTGGATGTTCAACTTGCAAACGCGTATTTACTTCTAGCAAATAGAATTCACCGTCTTGCAATAGGAACTCAACTGTTCCTGCACCTTTATAATTACCTAAAGTCGCAATGGCGCAAGCTGCTTCGCCCATACGACGGCGAAGATCTTCAGTTAATGAAGGCGAAGTTGCTTCTTCGATGATTTTTTGATGGCGACGTTGAACAGAACACTCACGGTCAAAGAAATGTTGAACGTTGCCAGTGCTATCACCGAAAACTTGGAACTCAATGTGTTTAGCGCGATCCAAATATTTTTCCAGAAAAACTTTCGGCGAACCAAACGCACTTGCAGCTTCACGTTGCGCTGATTCAATCAGTTCACCCGCTTCCGCAGATGATTTGATTAACTTCATACCACGACCGCCACCACCAGCAGCGGCTTTTACGATTACCGGGAAACCGATTTTTTCAGCTTGAGTGATAAGGTGAACGACATCTTGGTTTTCACCTTGATAACCTGGCACCAAAGGAAGTCCGGCTTTTTTCGCTAATTCTTTACAGTGAACTTTATCACCTAAAGAGCGAATTGAATCCGCAGAAGGACCAATAAAGACCAATCCTGCTTTAGTTACTGCTTCAGCAAAGTCAGCATTTTCAGAAAGGAAACCAAATCCAGGATGCACAGCTTGTGCTCCACCAGCTAAGGCGCCATCAATGTTAGCTTTGATGTTCAAGTAACTTTCAGCCGTTGCTGCTGGACCGATGCACATAGTTTTAGTCGCCATACGGTAAGCACGCGAATTGATATCTGCTTCTGAATGTAAAAGAACTGTTTCTATTCCTAATTCTTCGCAGGCTTTAATAATACGAACTGCGACTTCACCGCGATTTGCGACGGCGATACGGGTAAACTTAGCCATTATTGAGATCTCCATGAAGGTTCACGTTTTTCAAGAAAGGACTTTAAACCTTCTTGGCCTTCGGCGCTGGCGCGACGTTCAGCAATCAAATTCGTTGTGGAATTGCGCTGCTGATCCCACGTCATATGATCGATATTGTTCAAAAGTTTTTTAGTAGCTCGAACAGCTTCAGGTCCACATTGCAAATAAGCATGCAAAACTTTTTGCACGGCCGTGTGACCTTCACCTGCCGGCACTACTTCGGTTACTAATCCTGCTTGATGGGCCACATGCGGGTTAAACACCACGCCTGAAAGCATCAACGGGCGGACTTTACCTGGAACTGCTTTTTTAGAAACAAATGAACTGATCACTGCCGGAGCAATGCCAAGTTTCACTTCACTAAAGCAAAACTGAGTTCCCTCTTCAGCAATGACTTCGTCACAAACAGCCACTAAACCCAAAGCACCACCAAAAGCAGCGCCGTGGACTAAACCGATAACAGGCAAAGTGCAGTGCGCGATAGATTCAAACATGTGAAATAGTTTTAAAGAGTCATCCTGATTTTGGACGAAAGAAAAGTTCACCATTTCTTTCATCCAGTTCAAGTCAGCCCCAGCACAGAAGACTTTTCCTTCCCCTTGTAATACCACTGCACGTAAATCAGTGCGCGCGTTCAGGTCGTGGAAAATTTTTGTGATTTCAGCGATCATCTCGGGGTTAAAAGCATTACGCACTTCAGGGCGGTGCAATTTAACGTAAGCGACGTGATTAAGTTCTGTAACAACAACAAAAGACATAATTACATCCTAAAGACACCTTGGGATTTTTCGCCCCAAGATTTGTTTAAGCTCGCAGCAATACCCAATGCTAGAACACGACGCGTGTCCGCCGGATCAATAATGCCATCATCCCACAGACGAGCTGATGAATAATAACAAGAGCTTTCTTTTTCGTATTTCTCTAACGTCGGACGTTTGAATTCAGCTTGTTCGTCAGGTGACATCGTTTGTTTTTTCGCTGCCATCTGATCCATTTTTACAGTCAATAAAACGTTCGCCGCTTGTTCACCGCCCATCACGCTGATCTTAGCATTAGGCCACATCCACATTTGGCGAGGTTGGAAGGCTCTGCCGCACATACCGTAGTTACCGGCACCGTACGATCCCCCAATCACCACTGTGAATTTTGGAACGTGGGCATTAGAAACGGCCATAACCATTTTTGCCCCGTGCTTAGCGATACCTTCGTTTTCATATTTTTTACCGACCATGAAGCCAGTGATGTTTTGCAAGAAGATCAAAGGAACTTCGCGTTGTTCACAAAGCTCGATGAAGTGCGCTGCTTTCTGTGCGCTTTCGCTGAACAACACTCCGTTATTCGCGATGATACCCACAGGCATACCCCAGATGTGAGCAAAACCTGTCACCAATGTTTTTCCGAACAATGGTTTAAATTCATGGAAGCGAGAACCATCCACAACGCGCGCGATGATTTCACGCACATCAAATGGAACGCGGCTGTCTTTAGGGATAACACCGTAAATTTCTTTGCTGTCAAATTGCGGCTCTTCCACCGGCATCATTTTTAATTCAACTGCACGCTTGTGATTTAAGTGCGCTACGATGGAACGAGTGATTTCAATAGCGTGTTGATCGTCTTCAGCAAAGTGATCCGTCACACCACTGTTTTCACAGTGCACTTGCGCGCCACCAAGTTCTTGCGCATCAACCACTTCACCGGTCGCCGCTTTAACTAATGGCGGACCACCTAGGAAAATAGTTCCGTTTTCTTTTACGATCACAGTTTCATCACTCATCGCTGGCACATAGGCTCCACCCGCGGTACATGAACCCATGACCACAGCGATTTGCGGAATGTTTGCCGCCGACATGCGAGCTTGATTATAGAAAATACGACCAAAGTGGTCTCTATCAGGGAATACATCCGCTTGCATTGGCAAGAAAGCACCACCAGAATCCACAAGATAGATACATGGCAGACCGTTTTCAAAAGCAACTTCTTGGGCGCGCAAATGCTTTTTCACGGTCATTGGGAAATAAGTTCCCCCTTTAACAGTCGCATCGTTGGCTACAATCATAACCTCAGTGCCATGAACAACACCGATACCAGTGATAACACCAGCTCCTGGCGCTTGGCCTTCATACATATCCCACGCTGCTAATGATGAGAATTCTAAAAATGCCGTGCCTTTATCTAGCAAAGCTTCAATACGTTCGCGAGCGGTTAATTTACCGCGTGCTTTATGTTTTTTGGTCGCGTCTTCTCCGCCACCCTGTTTTACCAAGTTCACGCGCTCACGCCATTCGTTCACAACATTCATCATCGCTTCGCGATTGGCTTTGAAATCAGCAGAGCCTGTATCAATATGACTTTCTAAAATTTCCATTTACTCTAACCTTGGCCGCTCAACGCAGGCATGTGTTTAAAATTCAAATTCAAGCGGATCTCAGCGATGGCTTGTTCGTGTTCGTCAAAAACCTTCACTTCAGCTTCAGCCTTGGCTTCGCGGTTATCCCGAACTTGAGTTAAAATAATTTCGCGGCTTTGTTCGGAAAGTTCCAAGCGCAGACGGCATTCTTCACTGCAAGTTTTAAAGAAATTTGCTTCTGTGTGCGTAACAGTGATTTGAAAACCACCAATCGGCGCATGTCGCATCCACAAAAGTTTAGACGCCTCAACCGCTGCAGTGATCAGCGCACCTTCATGCAATGCATTTTCTTCGCTCATGTTGCGAGTGCGAGCTGGAATGACCATCTCAACTTGCGTGTCTGACAGACGAGAAATTCTTAAACCCATCCCTGCAGAAAAAGGTCTTACGATATCAAGCGCATAACTAAGCGCAGCATGAGAGGCCTTCGGAGAAATCTCTTCTAACAACGCCGCCAGATCAGCGGCCCCTAAGCGAATTCCGCGTTCTTCGAGCTGGCTTTTCAAACCGTCTTTTGCACTTTGCAACTGTTGTCGCAAGTTTTGCTCAAGCTCAATCCCCTTTGACATTAAGATTGTCAGCCATTGCTGATTCATGAGATATCCTCTCTGGTCTACATCGGAGTACCGGACACGATAGTTGAAAAAAACGAAATATCATGCTCGGATAAGGTTGTCAGTTTTAGAACACTGAGTAATAGAGAGAGGACTCTAGAAATGAAGAAAATTGTTAGTCTCATCGTTTTCGTTGCCGCCCTCGTATGGACTTGGAACGTAATTCACACTTCAGAAGCCGTTGGATTTGAGACGCACTCCGGCATTCAGGTGAAATTGGCTGAGCTTATCGGCAACACTTTGGTTACTAAAAAGCCCAACGCTAAAGACCTTACAATCATGAGACTTTGGACTGAAACTTTAAGCGACAACAAAGTGCGCGCCACGTTTGCTTACAAATTTGTTGAGCCAACTGAAGACGGCGAAGAGTTAGAACAAGTTATCGAAGGTGAAGCTGTTCTTTACCGCGAACCATCTGAAGATTCAGACGTTGATAAATGGACTTTGCAATCAGTTAAAACAACTAACGACATCGTAGTTTTCACTGAAGGTTCGACTATCACTCCGGGCGAAGAAACTGAAGAAGCAGAAACAGCAACTACTGGCGAAACACCAGCGGCCACTCCTGCTCCGACAGCCACTCCTGCTGTAACACCAGCAGCCCCTAAAACAGAGCACTAATGCCTATTCCCACTCAATTTGTACAAATTGATGAAGAGGGATTTGGACTGAGCCGCGAGGTTCGCATCCAAGACCCTCTAGTGGGCCAAGAACTTCTGCAAAATTTAAAACTTCACGAAGGTGGCACCTTAGTTTCCACTATCGGCGCAACACCAGTCATCGTTGAAGCTTTCGACGAACCTTATATCGCTACCAATGTTCACCTTAAAAATAATTCTTGGGAAATCAGCCTTCCTTACGGTGTTCATTATGCGTTTGAACTTGAATCCCTATCACTTGATGAATGGGATCGTTTCCACGGATATGCTTCGAATAAAATTCCTTTTGTTTTCTCGCGCAAAGCCCAAGCCGAATTCTTTAATTTGCTAGATGAATACGGCGACGATTACGTCGAGTTTCAAGGGAAGCAGATTGAAATTCCAAACTACTGGCAGCCTAAAAAAGAAGTCGAAAAAGAAAAATTTTGGACTTCGATTTATGAGGAAGAAAAAAATCCCGGCTGGAATTTAGGCGAACCCGCTGAAGCCTTAAAAGACATGATTCCGCGTCTGAAAATCTCCCGTTCCCGCGTCCTGGTTTTGGGTTGCGGTGAAGGTCACGATGCCGCTTTATTTGCAGCGGCAGGGCACTTTGTAACGGCGGTGGATATTTCCCCAGTGGCTTTAGAAAGAGCAAAAAAACTTTACGGACACTTGGAAAATATCACGTTCATGGAAGCGGATCTTTTCAAACTTCCACAGAACATGGATCAATCTTTTGACATTGTTTTCGAACACACGTGCTATTGCGCTATAAACCCAATCAAAAGACAGGAATTAGTCAAAACCTGGAATCGTCTTTTGGTAAGTGGCGGTCATTTGATGGGTGTTTTCTTTGCCTTTGAAAAACGCCAAGGCCCCCCTTATGGTGGAAGTGAATGGGAACTTCGCCAACGCTTAAAAGGTCACTATCACCCGATCTTCTGGGGCCGCTGGCAAAAGTCAGTCCCAAGACGCCAGGG
Source organism: Bdellovibrio reynosensis (assembly GCF_022814725.1). NCBI lineage: Bacteria > Pseudomonadati > Bdellovibrionota > Bdellovibrionia > Bdellovibrionales > Pseudobdellovibrionaceae > Bdellovibrio > Bdellovibrio reynosensis. Next base: position 2,851,660 of record NZ_CP093442.1, on the reverse strand, counting down.
AAAAGAGTTCTTCGTTTATCTAAAAAAGAAGTAGGAATTTATGCATATCGAATTCACTCAAGCCGATGACAGTCATGTGGAAAGTCTTGTGCAGCTTGTGAATTCAGCTTATCGCGGTGATAGCTCGAAAGTGGGCTGGACCACGGAAGCTGACATTCTTGGCGGCCAGCGCGTCGACAAACAGGGTATCACCGATCTCATTCACAAAGATGGTTCGATTGTTCTTATCGCTGAGGATGACGACACCGGAAATCTTTTGGGCTGTGTTCACTTAGAACACCAAGATGAAAAATGCTACTTGGGAATGTTAACCGTCGATCCGAAACTGCAAAAAAAGAGCATAGGGAAAATGCTTTTGGCAGAGTCAGAAGCACTTGCACAATTTTGGGATTGTAATACCATTTTTATGACGGTGATTTCTGTGCGTAAGGAACTGATTGCTTGGTATGAAAAGCATGGGTTCCGCCTAACTGGAGAAAAGAAACCTTTTCCATACGGTGACGAACGCTTCGGAATTCCGAAAGTGGAAAATCTTGAATTTGTGGTTCTTGCTAAAAAAATCTAGGGCCTTATGCACTTCGACTTTGTCTGAGTATTCACTGTTTTTCCAAGGAGGGAAAAATGATGATCAAGGGATGGATCCTTTGTCTTCTATTGCTTTGCTGCGTTCAATCTCAAGCTAAAATTCATATCCCAAGCGACAAGAATGTTTTAAGTGAATTCGGGACCTGCAAACCTGATTACCTCCCCGCTAATTTTCAAATCTCAGTTTGGAATATTAAAAAAGGCTCTGAAGGTGCCCGTTGGGCCCGCGATTTTACTTCTTTAGTTCAACGTTCAAACCTAGTCCTGATTCAAGAATCCATGCTTGATGCTTTTGTTCCAGCGATTGCCTTAAACCAAAAAGGTTTTTGCTGGAACTTCGCAACAAGCTTCATTGATAACGACAATAATCCAACAGGCGTCATGAGCGGTGGTCGCATCAAAGCTTTATCGGTCCACTACTTAAGAAGCCCTGGCAGAGAACCCATCCTGAACACCCCTAAGATGACTTTGATTGAAGAGTACGCCATCGCCAATCACCCGCAGACTCTATTGATTGCCAATATCCATGCTTTGAACTTTGTCAGTAACGAGACTAATCGCGAACACATTGACCAGGCTGCGGACTACTTGAAAAAGCACAAAGGCCCCATGATTTTCGCTGGCGACTTTAATACTTGGAACGGGAACCGCCTTTCAGCTACAGATGCGATTATGAACTACCTTAAATTAAAGAAAGTAGTTCTTAAAAACGATAGTCGTGGTCGTAAGTTAGATCACATCTATATTCGCGGGTTTGATACCTTAGAGGCTGAAATTCTTAATGATGTCGACAGCTCTGATCACAAGCCACTGACAGCGGTTTTACGCCTTAAATGACATCGTTTTTCGAAATTCATTTTCGGCATAATAACTTTAGATCTATGTATTAAAAGTTTTCACAGATTCAGCGCATAGTCTCCTTTTTGGAGGTAACCATGTCTGTGAAAACTGCCTTAGTCGCACTTTTGGGAATTTTCGTTACTTCATTTTCTTTCGCCGACCAAATGGGACCTAACGGCGATAAATTCTACGAAGAAGCTGCGCACTTTGAAAACGCGTGCAATGCTGATTCGTGCAAAGCTCCTTATTCAAAACAAGTCGTCTATAATCAGAAAGCCAAGCTTAGTAAACTTTCTGAGCCTGTAAAAGGTGTCCTTCGTGGCATCGCCGCTGAACAAGCGCAAATCTGGGGCGATACTATTTTGGAGGGCGATTATTATTCTACGGGTCGCACTCGGTTGGATGGCGTCGTTGCTTACTTTAAAAACGACGTTTTAGTTGGTTATAAAATCCAATACTCTGAAAAAGCTTGGTACACAGGTGACTGTGGCTTTGATGGCTCTAGAGAAACTTTAAAAAATTGCAAAGAGGGCCGAATTGTCGAAGGAAGTTACGTTTCCTCTGACACGCAAACCTATTTTAGCGACGAAGAACGTTACGCTGAGTTTTCTTTTCAAACAAACTAGAATCTAGAATATAGTCGCCGCCATGGCGATAGTAATTGAAACCGAGAATCTAAGCCGCGTTTATACGACCTACCAGAAACCTGAAGGCTTCGTAAATTCCCTACGCGGATTTATCAATCGAAAGAATATTTCTAAGGTGGCTCTTGAACCGACCACCTTGAAAATTGAATCAGGCCAGATCGTGGGCTTAGTCGGCGCCAATGGTGCCGGCAAAACCACTTTGCTTAAAATGCTTTCTGGGCTTGTAACTCCGACCAGCGGTGATGCTAAAGTTTTGGGCTATCGTCCGTGGGAACGAAAGAATGAATATCTTCGCCAAATCAGCATCTTGTTAGGTCAGAAAAATCAGTTATGGTGGGATATCTCGCCTGCAGATTCATTTTCTTTACTTGCAAGAATCTATGATCTTGATGTGAAAAAAGCCCGCGCCCGCGTCGATCATTTAGCTCAAATGCTTCATTGCACCCATGTTCTTCACACGCAACTGCGCCGTCTAAGTCTGGGTGAGCGTATGAAAATGGAAATCATCGGCGCTCTTTTACATGAACCACAAGTGTTGTTCCTAGATGAACCCACCATTGGTTTAGACATCGTCGCGCAAGAAACTATTCGTGAATTCTTAGATGAATATGTGAAAGAAAAAAGCCCGACAGTGATTCTTACCAGCCACTATATGGACGACATCGCTAAGCTTGCTGACAAGCTTTTACTGATCAGCAAAGGCAATATTGTCTATGAAGGTACAGTTCCTGATTTCGTAACCAAGTCCAATGCTGAATTAGCACAAAACGAAGAGGTAGATTTTGAAGACGTCATTCGTCGCTTTTTGGAGACGGAATCTCGCATTCGCTAATCTAGCGATCGTCTCTAATTTAGAATATCGCCTTAACTATTTCGTTGATGCGATTTTGCAACCCATGCTGACCACAGGTATTGAAATGCTGTTGTGGTTTGCGATCTTTGCTGGTGCTGCCACAGCAGAAATCGCCGGCTTTGGCAGAGAGTACTATCTTTCCTATGCCCTTTGGGGTGCCTTCTTTGCTCGTATTTGCACGAGCTGGATGTATGAATACCGCATGATTCAAGAAATTGATTCAGGCACGATCAACAGTTTACTGACTCGTCCGATGTCGTTTTATGAATATTATTTCTCGCAGCTAATGGGATATAAATTCATCACGACAATCGTTTCTATGACCATCCCTGTGTTGGCCGTGATGTTTTTTGATTTGCCAACCCACTTTGAACGACTGCCTTTAGCTTTTGCCCTGGAATTCTATTATTTAATTCTGGTGCATTCTTTAAGTTTCCTAGTTGCGACTTTAGCTTTTCATTTTAATAAAGCCCACGCCCTTACGGGTGCTAAGAACTTAGCCTTGTGGCTATTTACTGGTGAACTTTTCCCATTAGATTTAATGCCAGAGCCTTTTAAAAGTATCGTCCTTGCTTTGCCTTTTAGCTCTGGAGTGTACGTTCCGGTGGGCTACATCACAGGACGCTTAGAAGTTGGATCCGTCATGCAGGCCTTTGCGTCTGTCACAGCCGGCATTGTGGTGATTAATCTTTTGGGCCTATGGATGTGGCGCCGTGGAGTTAACACCTACGCGGGAACAGGTGCTTAAAGCATGGCTCAACTAAAAAAATATTTGAAGCTTTACCTAGCCTTATTCCGTACAAGCTTTATTGCTGATCTAGAATATCGCGTGAACTTTCTAACAAGAATTGTGACGGATATTTTCTGGTATATGGCGCAAATTTTAACCTACGAAGTTTTATTTCATCACACCGAAAAGATTGGCGACTGGAATTTAGCGCAGATGCGTGTATTTCTAGGAATCGTTTTTGTCGTTGATGGAATTTATATGATCATATTTTCAGAAAACCTGGATTCCTTTTCAGAAAAAGTTCGTAAAGGTGATCTAGATTTACTGTTAGCAAAGCCAGTAAACTCTCAATTCATGCTCAGCTTGCAAAAAGCTTCTACGGCGATGATCGGAAATCTTCTGTTAGCGTCAGGATGGTTTATCTATAGCCTGGTTCACTACCCTGACTTCCAATGGATTCGTTTGTTGTGGTTGCTGGTACTTATTCCGTGCGGTCTTGCTGCTCTTTACACAGTCCGCTTTATGATTGCTTCAACGGCTGTGATTTTTGCGCGCTCTGAAAACTTGCAGTTCATCTGGTTTCAACTTTATCGCTTAGGGATGCGTCCTGATTCCATTTATGTTCCGTGGTTTAAATGGATTCTTTTGACCGCCCTTCCCGTGGGCGTCATTGCCAGCGTGCCATCTAGAGCTTTGCTCGAAGCGCCGGATTATCTGTTATTTGGCTGGGCTATTTTACTTTCAGTGATTTTGATTTATTCATCTAACAAGTTTTGGAAATATGCGCTGAAGTTTTATTCAAGCGCTAGCTCCTAAAGAAAGGTCGTTCCTATGATTAAAATTTATGGATCCGCAAGATCAAGCGCAGGCCGCTGCTATTGGATGCTTGAAGAGCTGCAACTTCCCTATGAAGTGATGCCTTTAAACATGAAGGAAAGAGAACACAAGTCTGAAGATTATTTGAAAATCAATCCCAACGGAAAAATCCCTGCTATCGTTGACGGCGATGTGACTGTGTGGGAATCCATGGCAATCACAAGCTATTTGGCGAAAAAATATCAATCGCCGTTAGCACCCAGAACACCGGTTGAAGATGCACATATGATGCAATGGAGCTTCTGGGCCTTGGTTGATTTGCAAAAGCCAGCCGTAGATTGGCTGATTCAAGAAATGTTCGTTCCTGAAGATAAAAGAAATCATCAGGTGATCGAAGATGCTAAAAAGATCATTCCAAATTATCTGAAAACTTTAGAAAGAGGCCTAGAAGGTAAAACCTATCTAGTCGATGAAAGATTCACAGTGGCTGATTTGAACGTCGCTTCGGTTGTACACTTGGTAAATAGCTTAGGTATGGACTTGGCTCCGCACAAAAACATCGACAGATGGATGAAGGCTTGTAAGGACCGCCCTGCTTTCCAAAAGTTAGCGAAAATGCGCGAAGCTTAAAGATAGTTAAATCGCAGTTTCCTGTGAATGCAGGAAACTGCTTTTTCTTAGAACGCTAGTTTTTCAAAAGCGTTTACTTTTTGATTGATCACTTGAATAGATTTTTTCCAGAACTCTGGCTTACGAATATCTTCACCTAAATGCTTTTGCACTAAATCTTCAGCACTCATTCTGCCCGTATCACGCAAAATATCGATATAAGTTTGCATGAAGTTTGCGCCCAAGTCTTTACGACGAGCATAGATACTCATGCTGAATAGATACCCAAAGGTATAAGGGAAGTTATAAAAACTTGTCCCTGCCATAGCGAAATGCAGTTTTGAAGCCCAGAACATTTTATCATTTTGACTTAATGTCGGACCATACCATTTCGTCCAAGCATCATCTGTTAGCTTAGAAAGTTCATCGGCACTTAGGGCACGCTTAGCTCTTTGCTCATAGAAGCTTTTTTCAAAGTCAAAGCGCGCAGGAATATTTAAAAGGAAGCTTGTCGCTCCTTCGATTTCTCCCCAGGCAAATTCGATTTTTTCTTCTTTGGTTGATGCTTCTTCGATCAAAACATCATGCAAAACAGCTTCAGCGAAAATACTAGCAGTTTCAGCCAACGTCATAGGATAGTAGGTTTGCTTTCGAGGCAAATCACGCATCACCCAAGAATGGAAAGCATGACCAAGTTCATGAGCAAGCGTTGAAATATCGCTGTTAGAACCCATAAAGGTCATAAACACACGGGGCTCACGCTTCTTAGGGAAACCTGTGCAATAAGCACCGTTACGTTTCGTCGGAAGAACGCGGGCTTCAATCCAACGGTTGTCGGCCATCATCTTAACAAACTCACCCATCTTCGGATCAATTTGTCTGAACGAATTTTCAATCAACACCAAAGCTTCATCATAAGACCGTTCTTTTTTACCACCAGAAACCGGGCTTTGCGCCAAAAGATCCCAAGGATCTAATGCAGACTTACCCATCACTTTCGCCATCAAAGTGGCAGCCTTACGACTTTCGTGAACGTTGTCGTAACAAGCCGTCAACATTGCCTCTAAAGTGTCTTTTTCAATACGAGTTTGTTGAAGAGCGGTATCTAAGAAATGAACTTGTTTAGAATAAGAACGTTTCTTATTCACTTCATGTCGCCAACCAGAAATAGAATTCAAAATAGAAGCCGCAGTTTCCTTTTGTCCATTCCAAGCTTCTTGAATACTTTCCCAAGCCACACGACGAACTTCAGGATCTTGATTACGAATCAAAGCACTGGCATGCGCTAGCCCCACAGTCTCAGTACGATCAGCAAACTTCATATGACACTTCATAGTGCCGCTTAAAGTAGTATAAAGCTCACCCCAAGCACGAAGCCCCGGGGTACTAACCGCTTCAAGCAAAGCTTCTTCATTATTAGATAAAACCGTCTCACGAAGTTTACGAGAATGACGCCACAAAAATTCACTAGGCGCCACTAGCGGATGCGCCAGCAAAGCCATCAAAGTTTTTTCAGAACAACGAATAATAAAATTATCGACCGGCACAAACGCCTGAGAACTACGAGAACTTAAAGCACTCAACTCTGAACGCTTAGCCTTAGCCCCTTCATCAGTAGAATCCACCGACAGCACACAATTAAGGTAAGTCCCCATATTCCAAGCCAGAACCCCAGCTTCTTCAGCATCAATAACAATAGCCTGAAGCTGGTCAACTAAAGCACCAGACAGGTCTTTGCCATTATCAAGAGTAGAAGAAAGTTCTGAAGAAATCTGAGCAACTCGCTTTTCCAGCAAAGCCACCTTTTGCGAAACCAATTCAAAATCAGCCGCAAATTCAGAAGAATTATAAGAAGGATATTCCGATTCAATATTCCAAGCCATTTTTTCCATAGCCAAGAACCCTACTCCTTCGAGGCAGTTGAGAAAACAAAATAAAGGATAGACTGCAAAGTCCCAAACCACGAGGCCCAAAGGGACGAGCAAACGCGACTTCCGAAGGAAGAGCCAGAAAAAAAACCAGGCATAACAGGGTTGGCGAGAACGGTTCAGCCGCAAGGCGGAGGTGTTTTTCTGCAGCGGAGGTGTGGCAGCGCCACATCGGAGCGAAGGAAAAATGCCGACAACGCAGTCGGATGGGCCGTTATCGACGACCCCTAGGAGGAAGGTGGGAGTTAGGTTTTGCTGTAAGCCGGATTCTGTCTTAGTCACCAGGTCCCATAATTTTACCCGATAACCATAGATGATCATTCCTCTGGGAGTGACATTACTGACACCCTCAAGCGATCTTACCCGGTGACTACGAGCTGGCCGCTCTACTAATGTCACCCTATTTGATCTTGCTCCGCGCAGAGTTTGGCTGTTTTCACTCCAGCGACTCCCCCAGAAGCTCCCGTTCCCGCTTCCGGGCTCAATGCCCTGGACATTCTCTCTGTTCCACTGTTCCTTACGTTACCGTAGAGGGGCGTTACCCCTTGCGCTGCCATATGGAGTCCGGACTTTCCTCTTTAATTTCAATGTCTTACGACATCTTTTAAAGCAATCATCCGCAAAACCGTGGGATTTTTTAACACCCTCCGGCAATATTCGCAAGAGGGTTTTCTAAATCCACATTTTATTTTACTTTCAAAGCATTCATTACAAAAGGAATTATACTATGAAGATCGTCGTATCCCTATTCGCATTTGCTATGACTTTAGCTTTAACTGCACCTGCTATGGCTGAAGAAGGTGGCCACGGTGGTGGCGGTCACGGTGATCTTTCAGCTCAAATGAATGCGCTTTTTCCACAGCCTATGAGCAATCCTGATAAACGCAAAGTTCCTGCTGTGGTTGAACTTACAGGCCCTGCTTACAATGAAGCAGTTACGGGCGGAAAAGCAGCTTTAGCTTGGAAAGCAAATCCAGATGCTAACGAATACCACGTACAAGTGGCGACTGATCCAAACTTTAAATGGTTGGTTGCGAATGAATACCACGTGACTGATGCTAAGTTTGAAGTTTCTGGCTTAGAAGCTGGTAAAAACTATTTCTGGAGAGTCGCTCCTGTAAGATCAGGCAACTGGTCTACTTTCCGCAAAGGTTTCTTTGCGACTTCAATGTTCACTGCGAAGTAATTTTTCAAAGAATCAAAACTAAAAAAGCCCTCTGCGAAAACAGAGGGCTTTTTTTTATTCCCTAAACTTATTAGTGAGAAGCCTGCGTCGAAGTTTGAGTGCGGGGAATTTCTTGGAAAGGCACTCGAACTGTCATGCCTGCTAATCTTCGGCACAGCTCTTGAGTTTCTCTGCAGATTTCTGCGCAGCGAACGAATATATCATCACCCTCATAGCGTTCGCATTCAGCTGCAGTTGAAGAGCAAAGTTCGAAAGTAAGTTCGCACGCTTGATGGAAATGATTTACATCGGCCATCAAAAGCTTTGCAGATAAGTGACAGGAATCCGCACAGAACTGCAGTAAGGAAAGATGTTTGCCTGAAAAGGCGGTCCCCTTTTGTTCCACACAATAATTAAATGTTTCAAGGCAGCTGCGTTCGCAGCTTAGGCAAAGATTAATACATCGTGAGATGTCACTGTCCTGTATTTGGGTGATAGGCATAACTTCCTCCTTAGAGCCTAAGTCTCTCTTTATCTTTGAAAAGAAAAAACTTATTCGATTCAAAGTTGTTAGAGTTCATAGGCTTGCTAAGGATCAGTTACTGTATAATTTCAAAGTGCACATTTGTTTCAGTTTTAATTGAATTTAAAACCATAGATTCCCTGATCGTCTTTTTGATCAATGCCTCTGCTTTTTCTTTAGAACTTGGATGATACAGCTGTACGTTGATATCTACTTTTGACATCCACGGCACACCTTGTTCATTACGATCGACATCTAAAGTGCAATCGCAGGTGATTTCTTCAAACTGCAGAGAGGATTTTTCTGCGTACACCTTAAATGTTCCAATTAGGCAGTTTGAAATCGAAAGAGCGTAAAAATCCTCAGGCGAGAATGCCCTGCCTAATCCACCGAATTGCACGGGCACTGCACTGGGTAACGCTTGATCCGTAGAGATGGTGGATGTTTGCCAATTAACATGGATCCCTGGTTGAGCAGCACTTTTCACGGAAAACTTCATAGGAAAATTCAGCATCACTAACCTCCTGAAAACCTTCGTGCATCTAAAATATAGGGATTTTTTCTGAACTAATCATCCGCGAAGCTTATAAACAGAAGGTGAATTACAAAACTTTAATTTTAAAGTGATTTTGTAATTTTATTATCAACCCGCAATGTAGATAGACTTGTTGTATGACTGAGTCCGTTTTTGAAGCTTTACTAGATTCTAATGCTGTCATCGAATTCGATGCCCGCGGTTATATTCTGTGGGCAAATCAGAATTTTCTGAACCTATTTGGATACGCGTTTGAAGAAATTGTAGGCAGACATCATTCGATGTTCTTACCAGAATTTCAGAATCATGAACTGTCGTATTTAGAAATGTGGACTCAACTTGCCAATGGACATAGTCAAGCCGGAGAGTTCCGAAGAGTCACCAAATTCGGTGAGCCTATTTGGATTCAAGGAGCGTACACTCCAGTGCGCAATGCTCACGGAAAAGTCGTTAAGATCGTAAAAATGGCCATGGATATTACTGAGAAAAAAACCTTGGCTGAACACTTAGAAAAGAAAAATCGCGAGCTGCTTTCGACAGCAGCCAAGGCCAAAGCTGCAACTCATGCGAAATCCATTTTCTTAGCAAACATGAGTCATGAAATTCGAACTCCATTAAATTCAATTATTGGTATTACCGATACTCTTGCTGAGACTTCTTTAGACGATCAGCAAGCAAACTTCGTCGAAATTTTGCAAAGAGCGAACAATCAGTTGATGACTATTATCAATGATATTTTAGATCTTTCAAAAGTAGAGGCCGGCGAAATCGAATTAAAACTCATCCCTTTTGAACTTAAAAAACTTTTAGATGAGTTGGTTTCTGTTCTTGGTTTTAGAGCAAAAGAAAAAGGATTGCAGTTAAAACTTTCTGTAGACGCTGATCTAGACACTTTTTTTATCGGCGACATCGATCGTCTGCGCCAAGTTTTAATGAACTTAGTTAATAACGCGATTAAATTTACTCACACAGGTGAAATCACGTTAAGAGTGGCAAAGAACCACACATCGCGCCCAGGAAATATTTTATTCTGTGTGGCTGACACCGGAATTGGCATTCAGAAATCTAAATTTAAAGATATCTTTAAACCTTTTACGCAAGCCGATTCTGCGACAAACCGCCGGTATGGCGGCACGGGCCTTGGATTATCGATCACAAAAAACATCGTTGAGCTTATGAGCGGTCAGATTTGGCTAGAAAGCGAACCGAACACAGGAAGTGTATTTTACTTCACAGCTTCTATGCCGGTCACGACAGAGCGTAAAACGCAAATGCACAACCCGTTTCAGGGTCGTTATAAGTTAAGTGATTTATCTCATACTATTATTGATTCACGGCTAAAGATTTTAGTCGTTGATGACGTTGACGATAACCGCAATCTTTTTGGTATCTACTTACAAAACAGCATTCACCAAATTAGCTATGCTGAAAGCGGGGTTGAAGCAGTCAACATGGCCAAAGAACAACGTTACGATATTATCTTTATGGACGTGCAAATGCCTGAAATGGATGGCTATGAGGCCACCAGACAAATTCGTGACTTTGAAGCCTTCACCGGTCGAACTCCGTCGCATATTTTTGCGTGTACAGCGAATGCGTTTTCAGAAGATGTCGCGAAGAGCTTGCAATCGGGTTGCGATATGCACTTATCAAAACCAATTCGTAAAGACACATTGATCAAAGCGATCAAATCAACTTTTACGGCTGAACCCCACCCGACCTTCAGGGATGCAACAACAGCCTAGAAAAGGAAATAAAAAAACCCGCTATTTTGAAGCGGGTTTTTACTTTTCTAATTATTGGCAATTAATCTGTGCCCAAGCATTCACAAAATAGGATGGATAGCTCGTGTATACGTAAGCATAAGCATATCCGCCTGCAGGAACGTAGCTAGCAAACCAGCTATTTACAAGCGAACCCATTTGCGTTTGGCCGTAAACATAACCTTGGCAGTAAGCATTGTACGGAGTTGTATTAATCACCTGAACTACGGCGTTATAGTGAGTGATTTGAAACTGCATGTTTGGAATCCATGCAAAGCTTGAGATTGGTAAAAGCAAACTTGCTGCTAATACTAAAAGACCTTTTTTCATAAATTCTCCAGGTAGATTAATAAAAATCGTGATAATCGCAGCCCTGATAAATGCCAAGAGCTTTATCATTTGTGCGGGAAGACGAAAGAAATATTTTCACTGGTTTAAGGAGCGATGATGGCTCTATTGAGTTTAAACCGATCAAGAACCGTGTGACGGGAAAGTCCGCCGGATTCTTCAATGCCGTAAAGGACTTCAATCGCCATAGGGTTTTCACTCCAATGGTAAATCATCCCGGCACACATTTTACAAGGCTTGTGGGTTGAAAATATTTTTGCGCCAACAGGAATTTTTCTACCTTTTGAAAGCTCGAAATATTTCTGGATCAAGTTCACTTCTGCATGCAAGGTTTTATTCTTCGAATTGGAATTGATGCCGTAACTTAAAAGGCGTTGTTCTTTATCAACTAAAATCGCTGCAATATTGCGATCATAGTCATGCAGAATTTCACCGCGACGAACTTTGGTTGCTAATATCTTAGTGAAATCAAAATAACTGTGACTGTCTTTTGCGGATTGAAAAAGACTTAAACTTTGAATTTCAGCTAAAGAGATTTTATTCTCATCATTCAGCTGAGAAACAGAAACGACAGGATCTATTCCGCCCACGTCTTGAAATTTAACTACGATTTCTATTTTATGGTCTTGAGGTTTTACAAGTTCGCTAGCCCTTTTCGCTACCACCTTAAGCATTCCCTTGCACATTTCGCTTAAGGCGTCAGTTGAGTAAATCCGTTGGCGCAGAATAAAAAAACTGTGATCCAAGAAACAATCAAATAAGCCTTGCAGCAGTTTTACTACAGCGGACGATGGCGCAAGGTGACCCTTTGGATAATGGGCATAATAAACTACACCCTGATATTCGACGAAGGCCAAATCCATATCGGGTTTGTTAAGTAAAAATGCTATATTTTCAGCCCTTTTTTCAGTGAACATCAAAGTTTTGTTACCATAAATTGCATTTAATGTCTAAATTGCGCAAAAGCACTCGGAGCCCATCTATGAACATGATTAAAAATCGCCTGGAAAAGAACTTTAAAAAGCTTAAAGCCTGGTCCGAGCGCCATCAAATCGAAGCCTTCCGCCTTTATGACCGTGATATCCCTGAATATCCCTATATCGTCGACATCTATAAAGACAAATACGTAGTCTACGATAAGTCTGATTTTGTAAAAGACAAAGACAAAAACCATCTTCCCCACGTGCTTCAAGCATTGCAGGAACTTTTCAATTGTTCCGAATCCGACGTCGTCATCAAAAAAAGAGAACGCCAGGAAGGTTTAAAACAGTACGAAAAAATGGATATGCGTAACGAGACTTTTCTTGTGCGCGAATCGCAAGCCCAATTGAAGGTAAATCTTCATGATTACTTGGATACGGGTTTGTTTTTAGATCACCGCCCTATGCGCCAGAAAATATTTAAAACTGCGCAGAATAAAAAGTTTCTGAATCTTTTTTGCTATACGGGATCTGTCAGTGTGTTTGCTGCTTTAGCCGGAGCCCAAACCACCAGTGTAGATATGTCACAAACTTATTTACGATGGGCCCAAGAAAACTTTGAAAACAACGAAATCAATTTAACTCCCCATAATTTTATTAATTCTGATGTTTTGGATTGGTTGCGACTTAACAAAAATCAGAAGGCCTTTGATATTATTTTTTTAGATCCTCCGACGTTTTCAAACTCAAAGAAAATGGAAGACAGCTTCGAGGTAGAACGTGATCAGGACTTCTTAGTAGATGCCTGCATGTCGATGTTATTGCCAGGAGGCACTCTTTATTTTTCAAATAACAAACGGAAATTTAAATTATCCGACAAAGTTTTGTCGACCTACACTGTGAAAGACATCACTGAAGAAAGCATCCCACAGGATTTCCACGACAAAAAAATTCACAACTGTTTTGAGATTAAAAACAAGTAAAGTGATCACTGCTCTGTGACCTGATTAAGATTGACCATTCCGACGAAGTTGGAGTGTCGACAAAATTCATTCACAGTGAGGTGATAATATGTTCCGTAATTGGCAATCGCTCTCTATGAGCGCGCTTCTGACCGTTTCTATGGCGATCCCTACTTTAGCGCAAGCTGCGCCGAAGGTGCCAAGACCGACACAATACGTGATGGTGGGATTTGATGGTGGCCTCAACCTAACTCAATGGCAGGCGACCCGTGCATTTGCCGCTGATATGGCGAAAAATAAAAAGCCTATCAACTTTACTTACTTTATTAGCGGCGTTTACCTTCTTCGCGAAGCCAACCGTCACTTCTATGCTCCACCGAAACATGATGTGGGTTATTCACAAATTGGTTTTGGCGCGAACATCGCTGATATCTCTGCTCGTATTGACATGATCAATGATTCTTTCATCGAAGGCCATGAGATCGCTTCACGCGCCAACGGCAACTTCAACGGTATGGAAGATCTTTGGAACCAAGCTGACTGGGAATCTGAGTTCCGCCAATGGAACGACTTTATTTTCGGCGCATACTTTAATAACGGAATCTCTCCGAACACGAAGTATCCTCAAGGTTATGCTTTAAGCGAAAAAGACATCGTGGGTTTCCGTGCGCCTTACTTGGCTCCGAATGAGGCTACATATCCAGCTTTAAAGGCAATGAACATGAAATACGACGTTTCAACTAAGGGTGAAATGACCGTATGGCCAAATAAAGACCAATCAAACATCTGGCGCATTCACGTTCCAATGATCGAATTAGCCGGAACAGGCCGTCGCATCACTGGCATGGACTATAATTTCTATGCAGTGAACTCTGGCGCGAAAGAAGATCTGGCAAACCGCGAAGTTTATCGCAAACAAATGGTTCAATCTTACATGAACTATTTCAACTTAAACTACTACGGACGTCGTGCTCCTGTGACTTTGGGTCACCATTTGGCTCAATACAACGGTGGAGCTTACTGGGATGCTTTAAAAGACTTCACGTCTACAGTTTGTGGTATGCCTGAAGTAAAATGCGTCAGCTACAAAGCTTACGTAACTTGGTTAGACACTCTGACTCCGGACGTATTCAAAGCGTACCGCTCTGGTCAGTTCGATATGATGCCTCGCCCACGCCGCTAAAAAAATTCATTTTAAATTAGCGCGTACATTTTTTCTTGTCAGGGGGTTCAAAAGGTCCTAGAACCCCCTTTTAATTTTTAAAAAACGCTAAACCTTATTAGAGGTTGGCGAGAATGGTTCAGCCGCAAGGCGGAGGATCTTTTATGAAACGCAGGCGTGGCTGCGCCACGTCGGAGTGAAATAAAAGACCGCACAACGCAGTCGGATGGGCCGTTATCGACGACCGGGAGTTATAAGTGAACGCTTTGGGTCGTCATATCCTTGTTGAGTTTTCTGGCTGTAACGCTGAAGTTTTGAACGACGTTTCTATCATCGAAAGAAGCATGATTGAGGCGGCACAAATCGCGGGCGCTACTGTTATTAATTCAACTTTCCACCACTTCTCTCCATGGGGTGTAAGCGGTGTGGTTGTGATTCAAGAAAGCCACTTGGCGATTCATACTTGGCCTGAATACCGATACGCAGCGGTGGACTTATTCACATGCGGTGATTCAGTAGATCCTTGGGTTTCTTTCGAACACCTTAAGAAAGCTTTCCAAGCTAACTACTCTGCGATTGAAATGAACCGTGGTTCGCTTCACGTCATTAAAAAATCTGATTTCCAACCTCAGCATATTCGCACTAAACCTTCCTTCGATTTAGAAAAAGGCTTCCAAATCGAGCGCAATGTGTGGTTCACAGATAAAGACGAAAACCAGGCGTTGTCCTTGCGTTACACTGGCGAAGTTTTGTTTGATGAAACAAATCCGTTCCAACGCGTGCGCGTTTTAGATTCTTATTCCCACGGCAAATTCCTAGCGATCAACAACATGGTGATGTGTACAGAGCGTGATGAATTTCATTATCATGAAATGATCTCTCACCCGATTATGCAGGCCCATGGAAACGCGAAAAATATTCTGGTCATCGGTGGTGGCGACGGCGGAACCATTCGTGAGCTTTTCAAATACAACCAGGTTGAAAAAGTGACGATGGTTGAAATTGATGAATCTGTGATCCGTGCTTCGAAAGAACATCTTCCTAATATCGCTAGCGAATTCGGTAACTCTAAGTTGAATTTGATCATCGGTGACGGGATCCAATTCGTAAAAGAAGCGGCGGCAAACTCTTACGACGTTATTATCGTAGATGGTTCTGACCCAGTAGGACCTGCGCAAGGTCTTTTCACTGCAGAGTTTTACAACAACTGTAAAAACGCTCTTAAAGAGGGCGGCATGATCATCACTCAAGGTGAGTCACCAATGTTCCATGAAGGCACTTTTGTTGAATTAAATCAGTGCCTAAAAGGTATTTTCGGTAAATCCCAAGTACACACGATGCTTTTCCACGCGACAACTTACCCGTCTGGAATGTGGAGTTTGCAAATGGGTGTTAAGGGCAACACACACCCAGCTAAAGACTTCAATAAAGACAAAGCGCGCCAATTTTCAAACGATAAATCTTTGAAATATTATAACGAAGATTTGCACGCAGCAGCTTTCGCGTTACCTACCTTTGTACGTAAGATGCTAGGCGAAAACGCTTAAATAATAGACCGCCTCCTATTTTCATTATAGTTTCATCTAGAAATATAAACCAGGTCGCGCAACCTTAACCAAGGTTGGCGAGAAGGGTTCAAGCGCAAGGCGGAGGATCTTTTACGAAACGCAGGCGTAGCAGCGCTACGCCGGAGAGAAGTAAAAGACCGCACAACGCAGTCGATTGGGCCCTTATCGGCGACCGCTATTAGGAGGCGTAAATGTTTAAACTACCTACTCTGCCGTACGCAAAAAATGGTCTTGCTCCTTTGTTCAACGAAGAGCAAATGACTTACCACTATGACAAGCATCACAAAGCTTACATCGACAATCTTAACAAGTTCATGGAAACAGATGCTTCCCTTAAAGGTAAATCTTTAGAGGAAATCACTCTTTCTTCATCTGGCGGCGTATTTAACAACGCGGCTCAAGCTTGGAATCACACTTTCTTTTGGTTCAACATGGCTCCTGCAGGTCAAGGTGGTGCACCTTCCGCGGATCTAGAAGCAGCAATCAAACGTGATTTCGGTTCTATGGATGAACTTAAAGCTAAGTTCGTTGATGGCGGCGTTAAAACTTTCGGATCTGGCTGGATCTGGTTGTGTACTGATGCTTCAGGCAAATTAAGCCTGGTGTCTACTTCAAACGCAGCGGTTCCGTTCACAAACAACGGCCCAACACCAATCATGGTGGCTGACGTTTGGGAACACGCTTACTATATCGATTACAGAAATCTTCGCGCAAAATTCCTTGAGACATTCTTCACGCAAATCAACTGGGCTTTTGTTAACGAAAACTATGCATCGAAAAAAGTTCGCGATCTTACAAAATCAATGACGTAGTCATTTGCATTTTGCTTAAGAAACTTAAAAAGGGATTGTCGCTGACAGTCCCTTTTTTTATTCCCGAATTAGATCTCGTAAAATGTAGTGGATAAAAGATAAAGAGTGTTGCTGGTTTCTGGCGTGTAGTAGACACCCACTGAAGGACGAGAGATCAATTCTTTAGGACGGAACTTAGACCAAGCAGCACCAAGCCCGCTGTGCAATTCTTCATAGGGCGATAAGCCCGTGTCCCTTACATTCCCTACTGCAAAGGTGATCCACTCACGATCTTTGATTTGCCACTGCAGATCCACGCCTCTTTCAACTTCACATTTTAACGATCCAACAAAAATCATAGCATTCGCAGAATCAACATGCGCACAAACCGTTGTCGTAAATGGTGAAATCGTTAAATCACTAAAACGTGGCGGACGATAGTTCACTGATAGATGAGTCGACTGCAACACCAATGCTGGAGTTTCAATCTTACCTTGATATTCAACTCTAGTTAAAAAGCGTGCTTCAGAAACAGAGACAGCGGCATCGAAATCCTCACCTTTATAAAAATGAACTTTAGCACTGAAGTTAGAACTGCCCGGCACCCCGATATAATAAATCGGAACCACTCCAAACTCTAAACGCGGCAAAACTCCGACCGTTAAAGCATTGGCTAAAAGATGGGAATTAATGTTAGCACCTGCAGTCCGCTGAAAACCAAACTGCCACTGTGGCAGGGTGCGCGCTGAAGAACCCACGACCGGGTTCACAATAACCCTGGCTGGCGGCGGCAGATCCTCAGCAAATGCTAAGGATGTGAAGGTAAATGCTAGAAGGAAGGATAAAAAACGCATCCCCTAGGACCTTACAATTTAGATGCCACAGGTTTGAGTTCTCAAGTCCTTTTTATTTAGTTTGAACCTAGGGATCTCGCTAAGAAGGGACCAATTCTGCCCCTTCTGCGAAATTTGTTACATCCTTATGAGCGAAGCCACTTGCGGGTGGGATCGTTTTTATCCACTGGCCAAGACTGCCAATCAATCTTAAGATCGCAGGCTATCAAGAAATTCTGAAGAATAAGTTCCGCGTCTTCCTTTTGCCAGAAGTCTTTTGCGTGGGTGCTTTTGCTTTTCAGTGCGATATCAGAAACTAGCGAATAAACCATTCCGCTCATAGGCGGAATTAAAAAGCCCATCGTTGAAAGCACACCTTGAAGGCGTGATAAAACACCCTTACCACCCACGGAATGCATGAGGATAAAGACCGAGGCAGGTTTCCCAACAAGGCTTGGTGAAGCTTCAAGATCAGTCATATCTTCTAAAAGTTTTTGCAAAGGACTGCCCCACGAATCCCAATATGTACCACTGACAAAAACGACGCCACTGGCGTTTTGGATTTTCTTTTTTAAAGCACTGCCATATTTGCTCTTCGCCAAATGAACCACTTCGGGGTCAGCTTCTTTTTTAATTATTGAATTCAAGCCGCGAATCCAAACAGCACAGTTGCCGATATCACCCGACGGGCTGCCGTTTAAAATTAAAATCTTTTTCATGGGAACTCCTAAAACGATGATGCTTAGGAAGTATATAAGATAAAAAAGAAACAGGACGCCTTTTTTTAGAGTAGGTAAGGCGCCCTGTCATGGAGGGATTAGGAAATAGACCGCACATTATCAATGATCACTATTGGACCTCCTTTAGTAAGTCATCTAGTGGAACGTTGGTTCCCGTATGTGGAAACCGCGATATAAGTTCAAAATCAACAGACAACGGCATTCTTTGAGGAGGAGACTTTACTTCAATGAAGTTATTTACATCCTTCACTCCCGAAAGCTCCCAGGCAAAGGCTACGGCCATCGCTTTCATACGAGGTCTAAAGACTTCACCTTGAAGTTTTACAATGCCATATTCACATTCAATTTCGATATGTTCACCGTCCAGCATTAGCATCTCTTGAATTTGTTGCTTCAGAATTTTTACGATCTCGTTATCCGACCGGTAAAAGTCTGAAGGCACATCAATTCGATCTTCAATATTCCAAACACCTTCAGTTTCAGAGATGGCCTCAATGGCGGCATGTTTGCGATAAGCAGAATCCACTTCACCGCTCACAATAACTTCACCACCTCGTACGTCGATTTCAATATCGGCGAGACTGATACGTTTATCCCATTTTATTCGATCCATTATTTTACGCGCCAGTTCGCTATCTGATTGGTGCTTTTGTAAATGACAAGTCATACAAGCTCCTGGTTCTTACTCCGACAAAGCCGGAATGTAGAGACAGACTTAGCTATCTATAGTCCACCGTTGCTTCGTACCCATATTCATACTCTGCAGGTGTAGGGATGTTGTTCAGGAATCGGTCGTGACGACCATGTTGTTTTTTAAGAGAAGATTCCTTACTTAAGATCACTTTCAAAGCATTCACGGTACGGGCTACACATCTTCTGAAATTCGAATCGGACTTTCTGACTTTAAAAACTTTTCGCAGATAAGAGGGTTTTAAGATGACCTCACAAGTGTAACTAGGTTTTCTGCGTTCAGTGCGGTGTCTTTCTTCTTCCACACGCACAGTGAGGTGGGCGCCACTGTCGTACTTAAAGATCTCTTCACAAGATCCTTCGACCTTCTCTAGAAGATAATCCTCAAGATTTTCTGTTCTAGTGACGTCTCTATAATGAATGTCTGTTTGCATACAAGGCCTCCTTGTTCTGTATCCCCATTATTGACGATTGCAAAAGATTCGTTAAATATATAATTTCGATATCATAATTAGCTTTAAACTATATATTTATGAGACTGAGTTTTTTCTTTTTCAGTATTTCTGATAAGATATAAGCAGTTAGGCAAATGGCTGGTATCAGTATGACCCCCATTTACGCTTGTTAATACTCTCCAAACGAGGTGTTAAATTATGTTTAACTACAACCATCTCTATTACTTTTATATAACCGCGAAGGTTGGTGGCGTTAGTAATGCAGCTAAGTATCTCCATATAAGCCAACCCTCTTTAAGTTCCCAGCTGAAGGTGTTGGAAAGCACCACAGGAAAAAAACTTTTCGAAAAAAAGGGGCGACGACTACAGCTTACTCCCGACGGAGAACGCGCTTTTGCCTATTGTAAAAAAATTTTTGATATCGCGGCAGAATTTGCTGAAAGTCTCAAATCTCCGACAGACAAACAAAGTCAGCGCATTCGAATCGGTGTCACTGATCAGGTCGAACGTCCTTTTATTGCCGATCTACTTAGTCCGCTGATTCGCGAAAAACAGAAGAAAATAGATAAGACGTTTTTTGTGAGTTCTGCGCCCTCTGAAGTTCTGATGAATCAATTAAGAAGTCAGGAAATTGATTTGTTGCTAACGAATAAGCCCATCTATTCAGAGGATGTGACTGAACTTGCCAGCGCTTCAATGTCAGTAAACTTGCTAGTCTCAACCAAACTTTTAAAAGAGATGAAAGCAAGGATCACCAGAAACACTTCCGCTTTAGAATTCCTGAACGGAATTCCTTCGGGCCTAATTCTGCCTTCCTATAAAATGAAGTTGCGCCAGGAAACAGATATTTTCTTTCAAGAAATCAAAGCCCGGAAAAAAGTCGTTTTTGAAAGCGACATTCTTTCGGTTGTGGGTCGCGCGATTCTTGACGGAGCGGGCGTTGGATTTTTACCGCTTCCGTATGTTTATGATGAAGTGAAGCGTGGTCTTTTAACGGTGATAGGTCCTAAAGAAGGATACTGGAAGCATTCATTATATCTTTTAGGCCGAAACGAAGACACCCATGATGAAACCATTGATGATGTCATCATGAGTGTAAATAAATTAGAAAAGATCAGCTAGTAAGGCTGGCGAGCGTCGCTGTTCGCTAAGTCCATTGCCATAACAATTGCGATTTTTGTGTATAAAGCTGAATGTTTAAAGTTCAGTTGCGGCGAAATCACATCTTTTGAACTGTGAATGCTGCCGTTCTTGCCTCTAAAGTCTGCTTCAAACGGCATTAGCGCAGGGTAACCTTGGCGATTCCAGGATGCATGATCACTGCAACCGTATCCACATTTATCATCTACGATTTTAGCGTGAAGATATGTGTCGTTCATCGCTTTTAGGTAATCTCTTAACCAAGCACTGGTGAAATCGGTCATGCTGCCGATAACAAATTCGCCTGACCCTGGATACAAAGTCATATCCAGTTGCAGAACTGCGATCACATCTTTGTTACTAGCTTTGTAAGATTTTGCGATTTCAGCAGAACCAATCAAACCTGACTCTTCGGCGGCATACCAGAAAAATTCAATAGTGCGCTTTGGTTGTGGTTTTTCCATGATGATTCTTAGAGTTTCAATCAAGTTCGCAGAACCGGAAGCATTGTCATCCGCACCCGGAGCATTCTTTCCACCACCCCAAGACTGATTGATGGAATCAAGGTGACCACCAAGAACGATGATCTCGTTTGGTTTTTCACTTCCTAACAAACGCACATGCAACGTGTTTTGTTTAGTGCCAGAATGTTTGATCTCTGAAATTTCATATGGAATGGTTGCGCTACCTAGCATAGCCTCTAAACGCACTTTCATTTCAGATACGTGACGATTCGGTTCCGCACTTTGACTGCCACGACTCGGGAATGACGTTAGCCATTGCACGTAGCTACGCAAATTGCTTTCGCTGACTTCTGTAAGAGCTGCTTCGATCTCTGGCTTTTTGTTCAAAGCCAAAAGTTTAAACGGAACTTTTTCGTAAAGCTCGTTTTTAGTTTGAATATCTGCCAGGTCATTAAGAACTTTTTCAAAATCCGTGGAAAAGAATAAAGCTTCATGGCTTAAATCTTCAAAGCCGCCGCACTTACCAACTTTGTGTGCGCGTTCTTGAATTCTTTGCTGCATCAGCGGAGTGATATGGGCATAACCCACCTGCACTTCTTCATTTTTTGCAAACACCGGAATGTTCAACGCACGCAAATCGCGTAGGTCTGCTAACACTGGTTTTGAAGTGAAGTCTTCAAGTGCGGTCACATGGGCATTCGCCGTCGATGCGACGAATAAAAGAGCCATCATGGCGGTTTTCATATTCAATCCTTTGAAAAAATTACCGTACAGTAATCGTACGAATTTGTCCCCATGTTGGCAAAGATAATTCGCTTATTTTTTCAACATGTATTAGGATCCCGCACCTATGATGAAGGACATCTTACTAGTCACTTTGAATTCCTCTTATCCCCACAGCTCTTTTGGTTTGCGCTATTTGCTGGCGAACCTCGGGGAACTTCAGCCCCGCGCTGAAATCATGGAGTTCACTATTCAACGTGACCCGCGAGATATCGCAGAAACATTGTTAAAACAAAAACCAAAGATCATCGGCCTTGGCGTTTATATTTGGAATGCTCAGGAGTCCTTAGAACTTGTCTCGTTGCTAAAGAAAATCAGTCCGGAAACTTTGGTCGTACTGGGCGGCCCCGAAGTCAGTCACGAGGCTGAAGGAAATCCAATCTGCCAGATCGCTGACTTCACCATCAAAGGCGAAGCGGATTTCTTGTTCTATCAGTTCTGCAAAAACTATTTTGAAAACGGCGTTCTGCCTGAAAGAAAAATCATCGCTGGCATTTTGCCAGAAATTAAAGAGATCAAACTTCCGTA
Organism: Bdellovibrio reynosensis; assembly: GCF_022814725.1. Taxonomy (NCBI): domain Bacteria; kingdom Pseudomonadati; phylum Bdellovibrionota; class Bdellovibrionia; order Bdellovibrionales; family Pseudobdellovibrionaceae; genus Bdellovibrio; species Bdellovibrio reynosensis. The sequence continues at coordinate 2,829,282 of NZ_CP093442.1, read as the reverse complement.
TGACCTTTACACTGACGAAGATATTCAAAATCGTGTGATTTACGTCGAAGTATCCCGCGGCTGTCCTTATCGTTGTGAATACTGTCTTTCTTCTTTAGATAAATCGGTAAGAAATTTCGATGTTGGCCAATTCCTACTAGAAATGGAAAAGCTTTTAAATCGTGGAGCACGCCAATTTAAATTTATCGATCGCACTTTCAATTTAAGTCCAACCACATGCACTCAGATTCTGCAGTTCTTCTTGGATCGTATTCATTTGGGACTCTTCCTGCATTTCGAGATGGTGCCGGATCGTTTGCCAGTTGAACTTCGTGATCTGATCAAAAAATTTCCGGATGGTGCTTTGCAGTTTGAGATCGGTATCCAGACTTGGAATCCAGTGGTTGCCCGCAACGTCAGCCGCCGAAATGACTATGAAAAAGTCAGAGAGAATTTTAGATTCCTCGCTTCTGAAACTGGAGTCCACACCCACGCGGATCTTATCGTGGGTTTACCCGGTGAAGACTTACAAAGTTTTGGTAAAGGCTTTGATACCTTGGCGGAACTTCGCCCGAATGAAATTCAAGTGGGTATTTTAAAACGCCTGAAAGGCGCGCCGATTGCTCGTCATGATAAAGAGTTTGAAATGGTTTACGCCAGCAATCCACCATTTCAAATCTTACGCAATAAAGACGTCGACTTTGCTACTTTGCAAGTGATGAATCGATTTGCAAAGTTCTGGGATCTTTACGCTAACAGCGGAAGCTTTAAACATTTCGTCGCGACTTTAAGAGATCGTGCCACCCGCAGGGAAGATCAGTCCTTCTTTTGGGAGTTCTTTGAGTTTAACGACTTCCTGAGCGCGCGCTATGCTCAGTCTTATGGAATTTCTCAGTTAAGTCTTTTTGAAAGTGCTTACGTCTATCTTCAAGAAAAAATGGGCTGGCCAAAAGAAGAAGCCAAAGCACTTATTCTGCAGGATTATACTTTAACTGGAAAAATAGATCTGCCGAAGTTTCTTAAAGACTATGTGGCAAAACCAAAAGCACCCGTTGCCGCAGAAGATGCGATGAAAAGTGCGATTCCAAAACGACAGCAACGACATCTGGCAGGTAAAGCGGAAACGACATCTTCTTAAAGCAAAAGCCCCGTGACGAACGGGGCTTTTAGTCCTACTCCGGCGAAGTCGGAGTGTCGACCAGCCCAGCCCCAGCTAGTGCTCTCTTAATTTTTTCGCGACACCAATATAGGCAATCAATGGCGATCGGCTGAATTTAAACTTAAAGTCACTTGGAACGACTCCCGTGGCTAATAGTTTGAATAAAGCTTTTTGCGCAAATACGGGTCTAATGCCACGAATCTGCATGGAATCTAACCCGACATCATCCATCCAACTTTCTAATTTCTTAGGTCTGATGAAAAGAGAATAAACATGGTAATGGTCCGGAGTATTTTTCACGAACCACTCCATTCCTTTAATCACTACCAGCCATGCCAGGGGATTTTTATGGAAAGTGTTATAGAAGAAAAGTCCGCCAGGACGTAGAACTCTAGTAGCTTCAGCTAAAACCTTTTTCGGATCAGAAACATGCTCTAGCAAATCCATCGCGGTAACGACATCAAAACTTTCCCGTGGGAAAGGAACTTGGTAGACGTCGCCTTGTCTATATTTGACTGAACGAGTTCTGTCTCGTGTCTCTGCAATTTTCAAACTTGAAGTAGATAGATCAATTCCCGTCACACTGTGCCCTGCTGCCGCAAGGTCATTAGAAAGAAATCCCGCACCACACCCCATGTCTAAAACTTCAGCGTGATAGCCGATATTGCGACGAATCTCATCTAAGATCCATGGCACTTGGGTTTTATGTTGGTTGCGTAAAAGTGCTATTGGATCATCCTGCGCTTCGTACCAGCGATCCGCCAAAGAGTCATAGGCATCATTATTAATGATCTCTTTATCTAGCTTTGCTAAATCCAAATCCATTTCCATCAATAGCCCCCTTTAATAAAGAAGTTAGCAAGAACCTTGACCTGTACGGAAATCAAGCGAAGTCCAGTGGTAACAATCATCCGTTCTTGCGGCCCACCACTGACGGAAATTCTTGTTTCATTCTGTTTGTATTCAGGGAATACTTTTAAGCCATGAGCTATTACTTGGAAATTATCTGTCGGTGGTCGTTTGGTTTACAGATGGTGTTTTGGGGATTGAACGCCATTTTTAATTGGATCAAACCTCCCACGCCAAGCCCACGCATGGACGCATTTATTGGGTCCTGTGTTGATACTCAATTTATCATGCCCACTGTGAAGTTCATTGAAATCGTCTTCGGTGCTTTTTTAGTTCTAGGCTTTTTGGTTCCCTTAAGCTTGATGGTGTTTGCGCCTTTAATGTTTGTGTTGACGGGATTACAGATATTTTTAAATCAAAGACCTTTTGGGTTTATAGCTACGTTTGTTGTCCCCTACGCAATTCTTTTAATACTTCACAGCGAAAATTTATTACGAGTTATCCACTAATGTTTTCGTAACTTGAGCGCCGGACGATTGTTTTTATAAATGGTCCGCAAGCTTATGGAAAAATCTAAAATCACCGCTCGCATTTGTACGATCATTGGATGTTTGTTCTTCATTTCCTCGTTGTTGTGGTTAAATTACCTGACGCCGATTCCTGAAAACATTCGCCTAATCAATCCTAACTTATCAACTACCGAAAGGGCCCACTCAACGGTTTCGCAAAGTCGTACCCGCGAAGGTCTTTACTGGGTTAGCTTTGAAACCAAGGGAACTTTCTTTGCGTTAGACAGACTTAAAATTAGAACTATTAGCTGCGTTGATAGTTTAACAACTTCAGTCCTAGGTGAAGTGGCCTTACCTAAGGATTCCAATGAAAGATGTCGCAATTTTTCAGGATTTAAATTAGCAAACACATCCGAACTTTTACGCAATAACAATCAGTGGCATTTCGCGGGGAGTTCTAACGGCTACGGCATGGGAGTTGTGCTTGATAAAGATTGGTCTGAACCAAAACTGATCTTTGGCTTATCTTGTCTAGGAATCGGCTTGCTCTTTTTACTTTTGGGACTACTGCCAAAGGCGCAACTTAATGAAAAGATATTTGTTAGCATTCTACTGATTGGCGCCTTCTTCTTGCGTTTTTATGGCGTCTTCATCCTCTCCCCTCCGGAGATGACAATTTTTTCTGATATGCTTGCTTATTTCCACAGGGGTTGGGAACTGACTCGTAACTTTTATGAAGACAGTCAGCTTTTTCAGCCCGTGGGTTTCACGTTATGGTCTTTGCTTCTAAGAAAGATCGGAGGCTTTGATTTACTAAACTGGGCCCAAGTTTTCACTTCTTGGGGAATAGTAGTTTTAGCTTTTCTAATTTCAAGAAAATATTTCGGAAAAATTGCTGGAATTGCGGCAATCATTATTGCTGGGATCCACGCGCCGCAAATTGCACTGGCTTCTTTTCATCTTGCAGAAACGACCTATGCTTTTATTATCACATTCTGTCTATGGCTGATGGTCACCAACCAGCATAACCAAAAAATTAGAAACTATTTTATAATTGGATTTCTTTTAAGTTTGGCTTTTTATTTTAAAGGAAATCATGCGTTCTTCATTCCTGCTTTTGCATTTTGGATTTTATATAAAGAGCGTAAACACTTCTTCCAAGGTTTTAAAAAGATTGCTGTGATGGGTGTGGGCTGCGCACTTGTCGTATTGCCCCACATGGTTTGGACTGGGATGAAATACTCTAAACCTCATTTCGGGCCAACTGCAGGGGCCTTGAACTTCGTAGAAGGTAAATGCCCTTCAAAAAATAATATGGATTCTACCGGCACTAGCTGGATGTCTCCGCTTTTTGTACAAACCGGAGAAAATACTTTTAAAAAATGGCCAAGACCCTTCACAGATCAAGCTTACTTTTGGAAAGAAGGTTTTAACTGCATTGTGGAAAATCCAGCAGTTCTGCTAGATAGCCTTCGCTTTGTTCACTATCTTTTCTTTGGTAACGAATTGTGGCCCGCTATGACGTCCCCAGTGCGACATATGATGAAGCTTTGGAATCCTTTATCTACGTATTTCTTATTACCATTCGCACTTTTTGGGGCTCTGGTCATGGCTAGAAGAAAAGATGCATTTACGGAAATAGCCGCATTAATGATGTTAACGCTGTTCTTCACAGTATGGTTTTTCAAGTCAGAGATGCGCTTTAGAATCCCATTTGATGGCATTCTATTTATCTGGAGTTCCGTAGGCGCTAGCTGGGTGATTCAATGCATAGCCCTGCCTGCGTGGCGCAAAATCAAAGTCGATATACTTTCAACCCAAAGTGAGACTCAGAATCAAACCTAAGATAGCCGGTAGCGCTTGCACGAAGAAAATTTTTTTATTCGCCGTAAGCGCGCCGTAAATTCCAGCAATAATCACGCATACATAAAAGAACACCCTGATTTGAAATGCAAAATAATTATCAGGGTGCACGATGGAACAAACTAAACCTGCTGCTAAGAAACCGTTGTAAAGTCCTTGGTTGGCAGCAAGGATTTTAGAATCTTCTGCTTTTTGCGGGGTATTTCTAAAAATCTTTAATCCTTGTGGCTTGGTCCAAAGAAACATCTCAAGATATAAAAAATAAAAATGCAGTAAAGCAACTAAGCCAGCAAAAATATTTTCAGCAATCATGATCAACTTTCTTTATGTCGGAGTTTTTTGACTTAAATACTTTCCAAACTGTTTCATCACCCACAGATGAAACAAAGCCTGGCTCCAGCGGTAAATATACCATGGCATGCGTGGTTTGAAATCATGAATTGCAGCGATCACAGCCTTACCACCCAAGATTTCGCGGAATTCTAAACGGCCTCGCTCTGTCGTCAACGCCAGTAACCCGCCACGCACATAGAACAATTGTCGATTCAACCAACTACGCTCTGGCGAATATTCAAGAATCAAAAGTCGAACATAAGGAAAGCGCCAAGAAAAGTAAATCCAGTTCCCCGCTACCTCAACCCGCAAAAAAAATGGCTGGGTTCGGGGAAGGAATTCCAAATAGGCATGGGCCACTTGTTCAGCATGGATACCATTTGGTAACGGAATCCTTTGCACTGAGCGAACGACATGGGGGCCTGACGGACTGCCTTGAAAAGCTAAGGGGCTTTTCTTTCCACTATATTCTTTCAAAGCCTCATCGACGGCTTCATCGATGGAAAGATATTTATGGTTTGGAATTTTTAGTTCCCATTCCGCACTGACTAGCAACGGCGCCTTAAGACCTACAATCAAAGGTTTAACTAATGCACTTGGCGCACCCGTGATTAAACACACCCACAACGTGGAAATTCTTGGCGTCACAAATGGAAATGGAAGAAGTTTACGTTCTAATCCCATGCGCTTTGCGATTTTCAACATGACCTCGGAATAACTAACAATCTCTGGGCCACCCAAATCATAGGTTTTTGAATATGTCTCTTCATTACCGATGCAGTAACTAATGCTTGCAACCACATCTTTTAAAGACACGGGCTGACTTAAAGTTCTTGTCCATGCTGGCGTCACCATCACAGGCAATCTTTCAACAAGTCTTGCCATGATGTGAAACGAAGAGCCTTCAGCACCTAAAATGATCGGCGCACGTAAGATGGTGAATGGGATTCCACTATTCCTAAAAACATCTTCGACTTCTAAACGGCTGCGTAAATGAAGAGATAGATCTTTTGTGTCTTCAGGTCTTAATCCACCTAGATAGATTATCTGCTTAACCCCACATTTTATTGCGGCCCTCACAAAATTATCGGCTACAATAAGGTCGAAATCATCGAAAGTCCCTTGAGTCAAATGAGCCGAAGGTCGCATGGAGTGGACAAGGTAGATAGCGACATCAACGCCAACCAGAGCTTTTTCTGCATCCAGAAGACTAAATAAATCACAGGCCCGCCACTCAAGCTGAGGACTGTCGGTTTTCTTTGAAGAGCGACTTAAGGCAACCAGGCTATGGTCTTTTTGTAGTTCTAAAATTAGAGCCTTTCCTACAAATCCACTCGCTCCTGCAATCGCTACCTTCATTTTTTCCTCCGGAAATATGAGCCTATCACAGCAAATTCATAAGTCTAAAAACATCTGACAAAATACAGATGTTGACATCCCCACAACAAGAAACAGGTTTAGAATGTACCTATGGAAAGGAGGTAGTTATGAGACATCTAACACCATGGTCGGAAAGACGCTTGTCTACAGGCGACTTCTTTTCTGAAATGGAGCGAATGTTTGAAGACTTCACTCGCAATTCAGACTTCCCAGTTAGTTCCGGCTTCAATCCGGTAACAGATGTCGAAGAAGAAGAAGGCCATTATTTAATGACAATCGATCTTCCCGGTATGAAAAAAGACGACATTAAGATCGATGTTAAGAATAATGTACTTACTATTTCTGGTGAACGTAAACGTGAAACCAATGTAACTGAAGGTAAAAAAGGTCAACGTTTTGAAAGAAGTTATGGCTCCTTCACAAGAAGCTTCACTTTACCTTCAACAGTAAATGCTGATGACATCGAGGCTCGCTATGAGGATGGAGTTCTTTCGCTTTTCTTGCCAAAAACTCCAGAAACTCAAGCGCGTAAAATTGAAATCGAGTCAAAAGCTGGTGGATTCTTTGATAAACTTCTTCATTCCAAAAAGGATGAAGTTGACGTAAAAACGGATACTTCAAGAAGCCACTAAGTAAGACTGTTCTACAGAAGGCCTAGTGAAAGGCCTTCTGTTTTATTTAAGGAAAAAGATGGATCCACAGAAAATATTAGATTTTTGGTTTGAAGAAATTGATCCAAGCTTGTGGTTCACAAAAGATGAACAGTTCGATGCGCACATCCGTAAACGTTTTACCGAAACGTACCACTATGTGGTAGAAGGCCATTCTATAGAATGGCGCAAAACTGCGAAAGGACGTTTGGCTGAAATCATCGTTTTAGATCAATTTTCAAGAAATATGTTCCGCGATGATAAAAGAGCTTTTGCCATGGATGATCTTGCCCTGCACTTGGCAAAAGAAGCCGTAAGAAATGGTGATGATCGCAAGCTTAATGCAACCCAAAAAGCTTTCTTGTATATGCCATTCATGCACAGTGAGGCTAAAGAGGCCCATGAAGAGGCACTGCATTTATTTTCCCAACCTGGATTAGAATACAATCTAAAGTTCGAAAGAGCACATAAGGCTATCATTGACCGTTTTGGTCGCTATCCCCACCGAAATAAGATTTTAAATCGCACTTCATCTGCAGAGGAAATTGAATTTTTAAAACAGCCTGGCAGCTCTTTTTAAAAAGTCTGTTGCCTTGATTTTGTCTTCCAATATAATTAGTCCATTACGAGGTTTGTCTTGGATAAAAAGAAGCTTGTTGAAGCTTTATGCACACAATTAGAAGCCGATTTAACAGTATTAAAAGATGCTGCTATTGCCACTTATGAAGCGGCTACAAGTGAAGAAAGCAAACCTGAAAATGAATACGATACCCGTGGCCTTGAAGCTTCTTACTTAGCCGGGGCACAAGCAAAACGTGTCGGAGAGGTCGAAGAAATTATATACTTTCTGAAGCACGTGAACGTCAGGGACTTCGGACCTAAAGACAAAATCAATTCCACAGCTTTAGTAGAAGTTGATTCTGATGGTAAGAAGAACACCTTTTTTATTTTAGGAAAAGGTGGCGGCATCAGTATTAAATTTGAGGGTCGCACAATTCAAATCATCACGCCAAATAGCCCTTTAGGCGAAGCACTTTTGGATCAAACACAAGAAGGTGTCGCCGTTGTTGAAACAGGCGACAACTTCCGCGAATACGAAATCCTGAAAGTTTGGTAATTACTGCTGATCTTGTTGCTGTTGTTGCGCCATCATTTTTTTCGCGCGCCGTGTGACTTCTTCAGCAGAAACATCTTCTTTGTGGGAAGCAATCCACCAAATATGCCCAAAGGGATCTATAAACTTTCCGCCGCGATCGCCGTAAATTTGATTTTCCACTCTTCTATCCACAGTGATTCCGGCTTTCACCGCTCTTTCAGTAAAAGCATCTACATCTTTAACGTAAAGATGAAGCATCACCGGTGAACCGCCGATGGATTCTGGGCCCCGCGTATCCATTTCTGGAAATTCATCGCACAAATAAATATGCGCATTTTCAATTTTTAGTTCAGCGTGCCCTATCTTTCCCGAACCGGACGGGTCATCCATGCGAAAAATCACCTTTGCACCAAATGCTTTTTGATAAAACTCGATAGCCTGGGCCGCATTGCGAACGCAAAGATAAGGAGCCAGCGGAGCTTCAGGAATAGGAACTGGTTTAACAGTAGCCATACGTTTCTCCTATGTGGTTGTACAATTAAGGTAGTTGAACGTTGCCGTTTTCATCCAAGGGAAAGTGTGGATTCCATGCTATTTCCCATAAAAATCCGTCGGGATCTTCAAAGTAGCCGCTGTGCCCGCCCCAGAAAACATCCTGGGCCGGTTTAATAATTCGCCCCCCCGCTATTTCAGCTTGGTTCAGAACTTCGGCGACTTCTTCTTTAGTGCGAACATTGTGAGCTAAAGCAAAATCTCGAAAACCGCTACCTTGGCCATCAACTTGGGCATCTTTGGCTAATTCCTGTTTTCCAAATAAAGAAATCACTGCGCCTCGTGTTTTAAGAAAAACAACGTTTTCGTTGCTTGCCGAAGATACATTCCATCCCAGGCCTTTTTCGTAAAACTCTCGGGAAAGACTGATACTGTTCACTCCCAAAGTTATTAAACTTAAACGAGCATCCATGTCGCAAACCTCTATATTGGCTATATGCTACATGAGCACCTGCCACCTTGCTACTTAAACCACAATGGCATAGGATCACTTTGCATGAGCACACCAATTAAAGACGTAATTATCATCACTACCGGTGGGACCATTGAAAAAACATATAATGAATTCGATGGCTCTTTGGAAAACCGCGGAACCAGTATTAAAAATCGCATTCTTTCAAAAATGCGACTGCCTTATACCAACATCATGGTCTACCCGCTATTAAGCAAAGATTCATTGTACATGACTGACGGTGATCGCAGTTTGATTGCAGCTACCGTTAAAGATCAAATGCAAAGAGGCAGTCCTATCGTTGTCCTGCATGGTACAGACACCATGCACGTTTCTGCAGAATACTGTTTTAAAGAAATGGGAACACCGAAAGTTCCGGTGGTTTTTACGGGAGCTATGATTCCGATGGGATTTGATGACAGTGATGCTACTCAAAATGTAACAGAGGCGTTACTGGCAGCAAAACTTTTGAATCCAGGATTTTATATTTCATTCCACAACCAGGTATTCTCGTTACCGAATGTTAGAAAGAATAAGGAAAAAGGAACTTTCGAAAGCTTCTAGATTTTTTCTTGAAATTTTGGGCATTAAAAAAGGGATCTTCGCAGATCCCTTTTTTAATTTTTTAAAACCAAGTTTCAAACTGGTAGCCGACGTTTGTGCCGGAAGTTTTATCAGCAAAAGCTGCTGCAGGCCCCACCGCAACTTTTGATTTATTGGATTCAGACCAAGTTGAATGAGCCACATAGAATCTCATCACTGGACGACCCCATACTGATTTCTTGAATGAAATTTGCGGAGCAATTGTAAAGCGAGAAAGATCGCGATTTTCAAAAGCTGCACCTTCAGATTCGTCATTGACGCGAGAGAATCCCGCATCAAAAACCATTTGGAAACGATCAGTCACATAATACGTTGGACGAACACCAATGATTTGCATTTGGCGGATACTATTAGTGTCTGCACCGCTGTCAGAATGTTCGATCGCTGCTGTGAACATAACGGCCCATTTGTCAGTCACATCGCGAACCCAGTCATCCACTACACGCACAGTCCAAGCGTCATTCAAGTGATCTTGTGCCACTGGCAATGTTGACGATCCATAGATATTAAAATCACGCATCAAGCCTGTGCCGTAAAGAACTGCGAAGTTGTTGTTACCAGTGTAAAGCGGACCATTTAATCTTGTCGCTAAAACAAAACCACTGCGATCAGCGTACTCAGTTGCACCATCAGTGCTTTCTTGACCGAAACCGTATACGGCCCAGAAGTTGATGTTTTGATCTTCCATCACTGGTACCGACTTATAACGAATGTCTAAAAACTGATTTACCGGAGTTCCGTTGTCAGTAGTAATAGCCGGATCATCATTACCTTGAATAAGATGAGCTACTGCAAGTTTACCAGTACCAACTGAAAGATTATCGATACCTGCACCAACACCACTCATGTCAGCATAGTAGAACCAATCCATAATGTGCGAATCAGCGTCACGGTAAAAACGTTTACCAATCCAGATTTCACCAGGGATTTCATTTAGGCCACCAACGGTAATAAAGGCTTCAAGCTGCTGAGCGATCGAATTTGTCGCAGACTCCCATTGACGTACCCCTGGGGACTTTGCAACCAGGCGGAAGTGCGTCTTAAAATAGCTTGTATCTTGTTCATCAGCTTTTTTATGAGGAAACGTGATTCCAAGCTCTGTATAGAATTCGCACTCGTTACCTAAACGCATGAAATTACCCGGGATTCCTTGGTTGTAGAAGCAGTTATTTTTACCGCCCTCAAGGTTGATTCCTGTTCCACCACGTAGATAACCAATAAATTCCGGCTCGATAGCGAAACTGGTCGAAACCCACAGTAAAGAAATAACAAACCACTTCAAACTTTTCATTGTCGCTCCTTGAAAAACCCGAGGCTAACCACTAAAGTCTGCGCCTGACTAGCAATTACGCAGAGAGACTGAATACAGAGGGGTGTTTTCTGAAAAATATCTGCTGGGTTTTACTATGTTTTTTCTTCATCTATTGCGGACAAGCAATGGCTGCAGATGCTCGAGCAAATTGGATTAATTCGACTCAGTTGAAGTTGAAACTACCTCCTGGATTTTACGTTAGCGCCAATACTCAATTCTTCTTTATGGAAACGGCGACGCCGCTAAACAGTGCGACTTCGGTAAGTTTACCATTGCTTGCAGTTGAAAATTCCCACGCAGTTTTAAGTACTGGACACCTTTCGAAAAACGAAATCGATGAACTTATTCGTCGTCCTTTAAAGGTCGTTATTTCTAATAACAATCGCACGATACTAGATACAACCTCTGTGCAGTACTCAGGCTTGTTGGATGATTTATATTTTTATAACGCCGGCGATTTAGGCGGCCAGTGCGGGCTTAAACAATGCTCGATCAAACTGTGGGCACCAACAGCTCAGTCCGTAAAAATTCATTTATTCAAAAATAGAACGACGAATGCTGCTGAAGCTGAAGTGCTAGCTTCTTCACGCAATGAATTAGGTGTTTGGGAATTAAATTTACCTGCTTCCTATGAAAACTATTTTTATCTGTTTGAAGTTACAGTTTTCCAACCGCTTTTAGATCGTTTTGAAACTACGCTGGTGACTGATCCTTACAGTCTAAGCTTGGCATTAGATGGTGAAAAATCCCAACTAGTGAACTTAAATTCTGCAAAGACAACTCCACCTTCATGGAGCAGTTTACAAAAGCCACGTCTAAATTCTTTAAATGATTCTGTGATCTACGAAATGCATATTCGTGATTTCAGCGCTATTGAGGAAAATATCCCAGAAACGTACCGCGGAACTTATTTGGCGTTCACTCAGCATAATTCTTCAGGCGTAAAACACCTAAAAGAGTTAGCGAATGCTGGACTAACTCACCTGCACCTTTTGCCTTTCAATGACTTCGGTAGCGTCAAAGAAAAAAAGTCTGAATGGGAAAATTACGACGGACCAAGTTCAAATCTGCAAGAACCGCAAAGCGTGATTGGCGGTATGAGAAAAACAGATCCCTTTAACTGGGGATATGATCCTGTTCACTTCTTAACTCCTGAAGGCAGCTACGCTGTTGATGGCGATGGCGCGAACCGCATTCGCGAAGTGCGCCAAATGGTGCAAGCGATTAACGGCTTAGGTTTACGAGTTGTTCAAGACGTGGTCTTTAATCACACCTATGAACAACAGCTAGAACCTTATTCTGTGTTTGATAAGATAGTTCCGCTTTACTACTACCGCCTTGATGATGAAGGCAAAGTTCACAAAAGCTCTTGCTGTAACGACACTGCCAGCGAAAATCGGATGATGGAAAAACTGATGATAGATGCGGTTCTGTACTGGGCAAGAACTTACAAGATCGATGGCTTCCGCTTTGATTTGATGTCTTTCCATTCAAAAGCCACTATGGAGCGCATTCGTCAGGCCGTAAGATCATTGACGATAGCTCAAGATGGCGTTGATGGTTCAAAAATTCTTCTTTACGGAGAAGGTTGGACCTTCGGTTCCTTTAACGAGAAATATCCCCGCGATTCAATGACCCTAGAAAATTCCTATGGCACAGACTATGGTTTTTTCAATGATCGTTTAAGAGATGCGGTTCGTGGTGGGACTACTAATTCCCATGAAAAATCAGATCAAGGTTTTGCGACGGGATTGTTCTTTGATTTCAATTTCGATCCAGCCAATCGCAACTCCCCTGTCGAACCTGACCATCAGCGCGGCAAACTTTTGCACTATGGTGATGTGATCAAGGTGGGCCTTGCAGGTAACTTGCGCGATTACCGATTCCGCGAACACCTAGGCACCGTTATCAGAGCTGGGGATCTTCGCTTCCGTAACAGCCCTGTGGCCTTTGCTAAAAACACGGTTGAAACCATCAATTATGTTTCTGCCCATGATGGTTACGGTTTGTGGGATGCGGTTCAAGCAAAAGCTCCCCACGGAACCAGATATCGCACACCAAATACAGCTAACAGTGAAGAGCGCCGTCGAATTCACCAATTAGCTTTATCATTCCCTTTATTAGGACAAGGAATTCCGTTTGTTGAATCAGGCACGGAATTATTGCGTTCCAAAAACGGCGATCAAGACAGTTACGATTCAGGGGATTTCTTTAATCGCATCGACTGGACAGGCACTACCAATTTCTGGGGCGAGGGACTTCCTCCAGCTTGGAAGAATTTAAATGACTGGGGATTCTGGCAACCGCGTTTGCAAAATCCTGAAATGAAAGTCACTTCAGAACAAATTGCAAAAACCAATGCGTACTTTAAAGCGTTATTACGCCTTCGTTGCAGCAGTGATTTATTTAAATTAAACTCTACAGCGGATGTAACAAGAACTTTGCAATTCATAGATAACGACCATCAAGCAGAGCCCGGTCTTATCGCTATGCTTTTACAAAACAACTCTGAAACTTTGCTGGTGTTCTTTAATGCTTCCCGTGAAGCACGTAATTTCACTCACCCTGTACTTGAAAACACTTGGAAGCTTCACCCGTTGTTTGATGAAAAAATCGATTCCGTTCTTTCCCAGGTCGTACTTAAACCTGAAATGAAAAGCGTACAGATTCCTGGTCGCACCACTTTAGTCCTTCAACTTCAAGCTCACATTCGGAACCGCTGATGAAGACATTTATTTTCCCGCTTCTTTTTTCTGCCCTGCTGTTTGGCTCTTTTTCTGAAGCCAAACCCATCCGTATCCAGTTATGGCATCAAATGATCTATGGACACCGGGTGGTGCTGTCTGATGCCCTAAGAGCTTTTGAAAAAGAAAATCCTGATATCTACATTCAGGAAACTTACCGTGAAACTGAAGAGCTTCGTTCAAGTTATCAAGCAGCAGCCATGGGCGGAAGCGGACCCGAATTAGTTTTTGGTCCCAGCGACCAAATCGGACCGTTCGCTGCAATGAATATCATCCGTCCATTGGATGAGGTTTTAGAACCAGAATATTTCAATCAGTTTGATCCACTAGCGACGCCGATTTACAAAGACAAGCATTACATGATCGGTGGTGCTGTCGGTAATCACTTGATGCTGATTTATAATAAAAAGCTTCTTACAAACCCGCCTAAGAATTCTGATGAATTGATCGCACTAGGAAAACAGCACACCTTAGATACGAATGGCGATGGCAGTATTGATCGTTATGGTTTGGTGTTTAACTATACTGAGCCTTTCTTCTTTGCCCCGTTTATCCCGGCCTTCGGTGAACCATTCATGACGACGGATGGAAAGCCCCAATTAAACACCCAAGCACTTCGCAAGACTTTTGAATTTATCCTAGAACTTCGCGACAAACATAAAATCATCCCAAAAGAGTGTGACTACGAAACAGCCAACGCTTTGTTCAAGCAGGGTAAAGCTGCGATGTTGATCAATGGTGACTGGTCTTGGGGTGACTATAAAGACGCGAAGATGGATTTCGGCATTGCCCGTATTCCAATGATCGTCAGTACGCAAAAATGGCCAAGTCCTTTGGTTGGAACAGCCGGGTATTCACTAAATGCCAATATTAAAAATCCCGAGCATTTGGCTGCAGCAATCAAAGTTCTTAAGTATTTAACTTCAGACAAAGTTCAAATGATGTTCACAGAGCGTGTAGGCGTTCTTCCATCGAATTTAAAAATCCGTGAAACTGAAGCCGTTAAAACAAATCCTTTATTGCAGATCTCTTCAAACATCATGGAAGTGGGAACTCCGATGCCGGTAGTACCTGAAGTGCGTGGCGTCTGGGATAGCTTGCGTATTCAGTACCAAAAACTTTTAGCTGGCACTTTGACTCCTGACCAAGCAGCGGAAGGCGCACAGAAACTTGCTGAAGAGCAAATCTCTGCGATGAATGAAGTTGTTCAGCCAGATTTTGGTTCTACTGTTATTAAGGTTTTAAGTCTGTTCTTGGTGATTGCTTTAATTTGGTTCACCCGCAATTCACTGATGACATTCGTTAAAGGTTTCCAGGGCCCACAAAAATTCGTGTACTACATGATGCTGCCGGCTTTCATCGGGATCTTCGCGGTTATCATCTACCCGTTCTTTTATAACATCGCGATTTCGTTTTCTAACTTCAGCCTTTTGACTTTCCAGAACTGGTCCATCGTTGGATTTCAGCACTATGTTGCTGCTTTGGGTGATGCTAAGTTTTATTCGCTATTATTAAAAACTGTAATTTGGACTGTGGTGAACGTGTTCTTCCACGTTAGCATCGGGATCTTCTTAGCGGTGATTATTAATCAAGTTCTTCCGGCGAAAGCGTTCTGGAGAACTTTATTTATTATCCCGTGGGCCGTTCCCCAATACATCACAGCCTTAACTTGGCGTGGAATGTTCAATCAGGAATACGGTCCGATTAATCAGTTCCTGCAGCAGTTCTTACATATGTCCCCGGTGCAGTGGTTAAGTCAGCCATTCACGGCGTTTGCGGCGTGTATCGTAACGAACGTGTGGTTAGGCTTCCCGTTTATGATGATTGTTGCTTTAGGTGGTTTACAGTCTATCCCGCACACTCTTTACGAAGCGGCGTACTTGGATAAAGCCAATGCTTGGCAGCGTTTCAGACATATTACTTTGCCTTTATTAATGCCGGTCATGGTTCCAGCAGCATTGCTTGGCTGTATTTGGACGTTTAATAATTTGAATATCGTATGGCTTGTCAGCAACGGTGGTGAACCGGGCGATCAAACTCACATCTTAGTGAGCTACGTGTATAAGGCTGCCTTCAACCTTTACCGTTATGGTTACGCGGCGGCTGTTTCTGTTCTAATTTTCCTAATCCTGGTTGGGTGGAGCTTAATTTCCTTAGCGAACCACTTTAGAAAGGAAATGAAATAATGATTAAAAAGATGCTTGCTTGGTTTAGCATTCTCTTATTTGCGATTTTCTCGATTTATCCGGTGCTGTATGTGTTGTCGGTGTCATTACGTGGCGACAACGCCTTTCAATCGCAATCTTTAGAGATCATCACATCAACTTCCACAGTTAAAAACTTCATCGACCTTTTCACGGCGACGAACTTTTTATTGTGGCTTAGAAATTCTCTTTTCATTTCTTTTGTCACAACGTTATTGGGTGTTACTTTCGCTTCAACCAGCGCTTATGCCCTGTCTCGCTATCGATTCCGCGGCAGAAATCTAATGTTGTTTTCATTGCTAGCAACTCAGATGTTCCCGCCAACAATGTTGATCCTGCCATTTTATATTATTCTTTCTAAAATGGAGTTGATCGATAGCTTCTGGGGCTTATTCATCATTTATTCTTCTACAGCCCTGCCTTTCTGCGTGTGGCAGATGAAGGCGTACTACGACACTATTCCTAAAGAACTTGAAGAAGCAGCCCTTCTTGACGGCTGCAGCCGTTGGAAGACTTTTTATAAAATCATTTTACCCGTTTCTTCACCGGCCTTGGTTATCACCGCGCTATTCAGTTTCCTTGCTAGTTGGAGTGAATACGTTATCGCGGCGGTAGTCTTACAGGATCCGCAACTTTACACATTGCCATTGGGACTTCGTTCTTTCCAAGCAAGTCTTGCGACCCAGTGGGGTCTTTATGCCGCTGGCGCCTTGATCGTCAGCGTTCCAGTTTTAGTTTTATTTATCAGTATCTCTCGTTACTTGGTCTCTGGTCTTACTATCGGCAGCGTGAAGGGTTAAAATGGCAACAATTCAATTTAAACAATGCTCTAAAAGTTTTGGTGATCTGCAAATTCTAAAAAACATCAATTTAGAAATTGCGAGTGGTGAATTTCTTGTTCTTGTAGGTCCTTCAGGTTGCGGTAAATCCACGCTCCTTAGAACTCTTGCTGGCCTTGAAACTTTGGACGGCGGCGATATTTTAGCTAAAGGCCAATCCATCGCTAAACGCGAGCCTCAAGATCGCGACATCGCGATGGTGTTTCAAAACTACGCTTTATACCCGCACATGAACGTCGCTGAAAACATGGGCTTTGCATTAAAGCTTCAGAAAAAATCTGCTGATGAAATTAAAAAACGCGTAAATGAAATTGCAGATCTTTTGCAAATCTCTCACCTGCTTGAAAGAAAACCAAAAGAACTTTCAGGCGGCCAACGTCAGCGTGTGGCTTTGGGAAGAGCTTTAGCTCGTCAAACTTCTATTGTCTTGTTTGACGAACCTTTATCGAACCTGGATGCGCACTTAAGAAGCCAAATGCGTGTTGAAATTAAACGTCTTCATCAGAACTTAAAATCCACGATGATTTACGTTACCCACGATCAGATGGAAGCAACCACTATGGGTGATCGCATCGCGGTTCTAAAAGATGGTTCTATTGAACAAGTTGGGACCCCTTCTGAAATTTATCACAAGCCTAAGAACCTCTTCATCGCAAGTTTCATTGGATCCCCTGAAATGAACTTTATTGAAGGCAATGTTGTGAAAAAACTTCCTTGGAAAGAAGCCCAAGAAGGTGAGAATATCCTCGGAGTTCGCCCTGAAGCCCTTCAGGTTGGAAACGGCGTTATAGGACCAAACGAATTTGAGTTGGGCAGCTATCAAATTGAACTTTCAGAGAATTTAGGCGGTCAGCAAATGTTACACGGTACCTTGGACGGCCAAAGCGTCAGAATTCTTGTGGATTCTAGCTTTACCTTTACAAAAAATCAGAGCGTAACGCTGAAGATCGACCTGACAAAGGGTCACCTGTTTGATAAGAAATCGGGACTAAATAAACGTTTGTAGGGAGACTTCATGTCCTTCCAAATCTGGGCCCGGATCTTGAGTTTTTTAACTCTGTTCTGTGCCCTTCAAGTTCAAGCAGGGACCCGCACGGTGTACATACACCTGTTTGAATGGCCGTGGAAAGACGTTGCTCAAGAGTGTGAATCTTATCTTGGTCCCGCTGGTTTTTCTGCAGTTCAAGTTTCCCCACCCCACGAACACATCATGTGGCAAAACAATCCTTGGTGGGAACGTTATCAAGTCGTCAGTTATAATTTAAATTCGCGCAGCGGTAATGAGGCTGAATTTGCCGACATGGTTCGCCGCTGCCAAAAGGTCGGCGTCGATGTTTATGTCGATGCGGTTTTAAATCACACCACGGGAATTCCTGGTGGTATTGGTTTTGGTGGCACGCGTTTCACACACTATGATTATCCAGGTCTTTATAACTATAATGACTTCCACCACTGCGGCAGAAACGGCAATGACAACATCATTAACTTTAACGACCGCTATGAATTGCAAAACTGTGAGCTGGTAGATTTAGCGGATTTATCGACTTCATCAGAAAATGTGCGCAATCGTTTGGCTCAGTATTTAAATCATCTTCTGGATTTGGGTGTTGCTGGTTTCCGCATAGATGCTGCGAAACACATTCCATCTCAAGATTTAGCGGCCATTTATTCTAAGCTAAAGCGTTCAAGCTATATCTATCACGAAGTGATCTATGATCCCCGTGGACCGGTAGAATATAGCGAGTACCTTCCCTATGGTGATGTCATGGCCTATGACTATCCACGCGCGATTTCTCGCAATATCACTCAGAAGAACATCAGCGGTCTTTTGCATTTGGCTCAAGGTTTCCCGCGCAGCGAAGATTCAATTGTGTTCGTGACGAATCACGATCTAGAACGTCACGGCGATGCAGAAATTCTTGGCTTTTACAATAATCGTAAAGCCTATCGTTTAGCGCAGATTTTCATGCTGGCTTGGCCTTATGGATATCCGCAACTTTATTCTGGATATAGTTTTGGCAGCTTTGATCAAGGTCCGCCATTAACTAGCGATCTTAAATCGCACCCAGTGCTTGATAATGGTTTGAATTGTCTTGCTAATTGGACTTGCGAACACCGCATGCCTGAAGTGGCAGCAATGGTGAATTTCCGCAATCAAACCGACAAAGCCTTTTACGTAAATAACTGGTGGACCAACGGAACAGATCTATTGTCCTTCGGTCGCGGTGGTCTTGGCTTTGTAGTGATGAATCTTGGCGGTCAAACAGTTGCAAGAGAGTTTGAAACGTCACTTCCCCAAGGTGAATACTGCAATATCGTTAGCGGCAGTTACAATCCTCGCACTAAAACATGTTCTGAAAGCTTTGAAGTTGATAACCGTGGCCGGGTTCATGCCACCATTCAACCTATGTCAGCAGTTGTTCTATTAAAAACGTCTCCTTTTAAATCTAAAATCAAATAATATGAAAAAAAAGACTTACACCATTGGTTTTGATCTTGGCGGTACTAAATTAGCGGCAGCTTTACTTGATAACAACGGCACTATGCTTGATTTCATCAAAGTGCCTGTTGATATGAAACGCGAAAAATCTGCCGTGCAAACTCAAAAAAGAGTTATTGGCCTGATGGCTGATATTGCCCTGGATTTCAAACAACGCTTCCCTAAAGAAACTACTGGCAAAAACTTTTTAGGAATTGGTTTAGCAAGCGCGGGTCCATTGAACGCTGCTGAAGGGAAATTGATTCATCCGGTGAATTACCCTGGCTGGAAAATCGTTCCTATCCGTGACTTGGTTGAAAAAGAAGTCGTAAAACGTGGCTTTAAAACAAAAGTTTACTTCCAACACGATGCCACTGCAGCTGCATTAGCTGAAGGCTGGGTTGGCGGCGGCGCGGGTATGAGCTCTTTTGCTGTCGTGAGTGTGGGCACTGGCGTTGGTTCAGGCGTCATTTTTAATGGTTTCCCAGCGCAAAGCCGCGGCATGGGTTCAGAGTATGGTCACACCATCGTTGATTTTAAAAAGCTTCAAGAAAGCCCTGATAAACTTCACCATTGCACGGTGGAAGGTGTTGCTTCAGGCACGGGTCTTTTAAGAAGAGCGAAAGAAATGGGTTTTCAGGGAAGCTCAGTTGAAGAGTTGGTGGCTTCAAAAGATGCAAAATACCAAGTTCTTTTTAAAGAGATGTCTTGGGCCTTAGCTTGTCTTTGTTATGATCTTTCTATTGGTTATAACTTAGAACGAATCTTTTTATCTGGTGGTTTGATTAAAATTAAAAACCTTTATTTTAACGATCTAAAAAGCCACTACAAACGCATGATTCAACAAATGAACCCTGCTTTTGAATGTAAGATCGAAGTAGCTAAGACGAAAAACCACGCGGGTGTTCTAGGTGCTGGTTATCTTCCGTATTTAGCTCTTAAAAAATAGTCATTAGTCTTTATTCTCGCCTTCGAAATAATCAATGTTGGGTTGGTCTTTTATCATCATTCTGACCCAAGCACTTTTCTGAGGCCACTCCGCGGGATCTGGAGTGGCATAAAAGCCAATCTTCTTTGAATCAGGATAGCCCATGATATCTACATGGGAATGATTTGAAAAACATAAGTACTGCATGGGCTCAGTTCCTGAATTAATCAAGGTGTGGGCATTTTCAGGGCCTGCTGGAAAAGAAAGAAAATCACCCTCTTTAACTTCCACTTGGTCTTTGCCGATTCTTGCGGTGCCTTGACCTTTTAGTATGTAGATCGCTTCTTCAATGCCTGTATGAAAGTGATATGGAAAAGAAGTTTTCCCCACCGGTAGTTCAAACCAATTGCATCCAAGTTCTTTTGCCCCAGCAGGGATTGACAGATTCTTTGCGGTCACACTAAATCGGCCATTCGTAGATTCAAAGGGCTTCATTTCTGAAAGACTAGCTACATTCTTATGTCGTTTGTTAGTTTCCATTCTTACTCCGAAATATTTCAAAGCACTTTAATGACTTTTTTAAAAAAGCTCGCGACGATTTAATTATGAAACTAACTATCCATCATGAAGAAGAAAATGAAGTGCGTCTGCTTTACTACAAATTGATTGAGGCTTGGAACAATCGAAGTGCAGCAGATATGGCAAACCTTTTCCAAGACGAAGGAAACCTTATTGGTTTTGACGGCAGCTTCATTGAAGGTCAGTCAGAAATTGGAAAACATCTTGCGACTGTTTTTTTCGATCATCCCACGGCTTCGTTTGTGCAAAAGATCAGAAAAATTCAGTTCATTTCTGCGCACGTGGCGAAACTTCACGCGATTGCTGGAATGGTTCCTCCTGGCGGTAAAGACATCAACCCGGCAGTGAATGCCATTCAAAGTTTAATCGCGACTAAAGAAAATGATGTTTGGAAAGTGGCGTTATTTCAGAATACGCCCGCGGCTTTCCACGGCAGACCCCACATGGTCGAAGAAATGACGGAAGAGCTGCAAGAAGAACTCACTGAAAATTCCCGGGCACCCGAAGGCGCCCAAGGTTTCTAAATACAGTCTTCGATGATATCAAGCCCTGCTTTGGCGGTTTTAAAATCGATATCCAAAGCCGGGAACATTGTAAATCCACTGTCAGATTCGGATAATAAAAGTTCACGTCTACGGGCCTTTTCGACAATGTCTTCGCCATAGTTTTTATTCTTTAAATGCACACCAATCGCTAAACCCATCACGTTGATTTCGACTTTGCCCTTAAAGTTCATTTGATTCAGTCGCTCCGAAAAATAAGCGCCCATGTCCAGAGTGTTACTTTCTAAACGCTCCTGATGCTTTAAAAGAAATTGAATTGTAGCTAAGGCTGCATCCACACTACGCGGATGCCAGCCATAAGTAGAATAGTATCCGGTTTCATGACTCATCATGGATTTAGCGACTTCTTCCGTAGTGATCGTAGCTCCTAATGGCGCAAATCCCGCGGTGATAGCCTTAGCGACGCATAAGATATCTGGTTCTAGATTAAAATGTTCACTTGCAAACATTTTACCGGTTCTACCAAAGCCTGTAGCAACTTCATCAACGATGAACAATGTTCCATATTTTTTGCACAACTCTTGGAT
Organism: Bdellovibrio reynosensis; assembly: GCF_022814725.1. Classification (NCBI taxonomy): domain Bacteria; kingdom Pseudomonadati; phylum Bdellovibrionota; class Bdellovibrionia; order Bdellovibrionales; family Pseudobdellovibrionaceae; genus Bdellovibrio; species Bdellovibrio reynosensis. Next base: position 2,807,683 of record NZ_CP093442.1, on the reverse strand, counting down.
ACGTTCCATGAATTTTTGCTCAGGGATAAGAACTCCAAGATTGCAGATCACAGGCTCCATAATCACAGCTGCAATGTCGCGATTTTTCAGCCATTTTTCCGCTGAATCTGCGCAAGCCTCATCTAATGGAGGTGATAACCGGTAACACGGAAAAAGAGGATGCCACCTCCCAAAATCTGGTGAACCCACACTGCGGGCAGCGATCGAGTCGCCATGATAAGCACCTTCAATCGAAATAAATTTATGTCTGCGCGTATGACTGATAGCTGCTTGCAGTGCAAGCTCAACAGCTTCTGTGCCGCCCGTAGCCCTAAAGCTTTTCTGCAATTTCCCTGGGGTGATTTGAGCTAACTGTCGTGCTAGTTCTACCCAGGACTTATACAAATGATGAGGGGTTACATACTCAGGGCCATTAAAACTTTTTAGTTTGCGGCGAATTTCGTCGTTATTCCAACCGACGTTTCCCACACACCAACCCATGGTAAAATCGATATACTTTTTACCTTTGGCATCGTAGATAAAACTGCCTTTAGTTTTAATAACTTCAATATTTTCAGGATCTGAACTGCGGGATAAATATTTTTCGTCGAGTTGTCTTAAATTCATAGATTTACCTCTTTAAGAGGTAGTCTAACTGACTTAAGAAATAAACTGACGATGACCTTTAACGGTCTAGGTCTTTAGCAAGTTACCTGCGCGCCTTTGTATTTGCGGGTAACGCTGTCCCACTCCAGTTCAATGTTTGATAAGAACCGTTTCTGATTTTTTCAGAGCGCAAATCAACGTCAATTAAGGCGTTGTAACCGTCTTCAACGGCAAAAAAAGCCAAGCGCAACAAAGTCTCTTCACGATCCGTGCATTTAGGGATCTTGTAGCTTGGAACGTCTCTTTTAAAATTGCGGGTTTCTTTGCCTTGATCTTTGAAATAAACCTCAAGGTTTTTTGCCTGCTTCATCATATCGTCGTACTTCGCAATAGCGGGTTCGACTTGTGAAGAATAACAAGGCGAACAGTAAACATTGTGTTTCAACTGTTCAGGAACCTTTCGCATGAAGGAAAAAGTATCTTCTTCCAAAAACTGCGCACAGTTTTTACATAAAGAATCAGAACAAATACCGCAAGTATGCGGAGCTTTCGGACTATGGCAAATGGCGCATGAGGAATTATTCATCCGCAAAACTTTACCACACTTCCCCGCCGAAATATAATTATTCAGTTTAAATCATCAAAATTATAGAAAGTTCTAAAGCTAGACTTCAGAAGAAATTCTTTCTTACTTGCCATTCCAAGTCGAGTGCGACCTCCGCACTGAATTCAGTAATTTCATGTCACCTACCCATCTTTTTCCAGAATTCACCAACGTTTTTGACCGCACGTACTAAAATAAAAGCCAGATAACACTTGTTGAAATGAGGTGTGACATGAAAACAAAACCTTCAACCCTAGTAATGAGTTTCCTGCTTTCCCTAATACTTTCCCCGAATGTAAATGCGCAGGGCGAGCAAACGACAAGGGCAGATGTGCAAGAGGACAGAATTCCTAACATGATCGAAGAGCTAGATCCATTTGATCCCAACGTTGAAGAAATATTAGAGTACTACGATAGAGTTTATGAAGAAGAGACTGGGAAATCCGCTCATCTTGAACCATCAATTAATGAGATCATCGGTTTAGCTACCTGCTATCGCAGCAGCTGTGCTGTATGGATCCAAGTGGTGAAATCATCACAACGTGCTTACCTTTACCAAAACGGTAGTTTAAGAGGTTCCTGGTTAGTATCTACTGGCATTTCAGGACGAGGCACACCTAACTTTGATAAACATCCCAACGGACGTATTTACGATCGCTATACATCCTCTAGATATCCAGGTGGAGATTATAATGGCTTAGGCAATATGCCTTATGCTGTCTTTATTAGCGGTGGTTTTGCTTTGCATGGAACGCCACAAGGCAACTGGCCAAAACTTGGAACAAGAGCTTCCCATGGTTGCATCCGAATGCATCCTAATAATGCTTATATGTTCAATCGACTCGTAAGAGCTGTAGGTAAAACAAACGTGTGGATCACAGTTCAATAGAGATTTAAAAAAAGAAGTCGTTCCGCGGGGGATGACTTCTTTTTTTACGTGATCGCTAGAACAAATAAAAAGGCGACCATCGCGATAAAGACTGTTTGAGAGTGCATCGCAGGGATCACTCCTCTTCTACTAATATCTGTTTTGATAAATGTAATTTCGTTTTTGCGCATGGCTTATTGTTATAGGAAATGACCTCCCTTTAAAATAGACCAGACCCCTGTTAACGGACATTTCTAGACGAAGGAAAAGATACGACTGATTCAGAATTTAGGTCTATTCACATTCAGGCAGTAAATTTTGACCTTTTCTTCATCAGCCGGAAACTTCCACCGATAAGGTTTAAGCCATGGTTTTTAAAAGATTATTCAACAGTTCAAAATCTCAAGAGATCAAAGAGCTTTCTGAGATCATTCGCTTGCAACAAGAAATTGCAACGTCGGAACTTGAACTGCGCCAGCTAAAAAAACTGATTTGTTTGCGTACCCAAGAGATCACACAAGCAAAAGGTGCCGTCGTGGAAATGGCGGAAGAAGACTCCATGGTGTATGTGGCCTGCACTGGTTCATTAGAAAACATGTTGGGCGTAAAGCTTAAGATCGTTTCAAGTCTTTCGGGTCAGTCTGTTCTATCAAGAAAAATTCTTTACTGTTCTGATTCAGAAACTGATTACCGCGTAGACCGCGAGGCTTGCCGTCGCGTCGGCGCTAGATCCATGATCTGCGTTCCGCTATTTCATAAAAGCCATGTTGTTGGAGTTTTAAAAGTTGTTTCCACTGAAGTAAATGCTTTCAATGAAAAACAAATCAATACGCTGACTTTGATTGCCGGCTTGTTAAGTGCAGTTATCGCCATCAGAAAATCTGAACAGGCCGCCAACCAGGGTGCCAAAATTAAGTCAGAATTTTTGGCTAACATGTCCCATGAAATCCGCACGCCCATTAATGGGGTTGTGGGAATGACTTCTTTACTTAAGGACACTCCGCTAAATTCTCAACAAAAAGGATTTGTAGAGATCATTGATACTTCAGCCAAAATTTTATTGGGAATCATCAACGACATTTTGGATTTATCTAAAATTGAAGCCCGTAAGCTGAATTTGGAAAATATTGATTTCGATTTGCATCAGACTTTAAACGAAGTGACTCGCGCTTTGGCCTTTGAAGCTGAAAAGAAGACGTTGAAGCTTGTGTTGACGATTAAGGCAGAGGTCCCTCAGTTTGTAGTGGGTGATCCGATTCGCTTCAGACAGATTCTTATTAACTTAATCAATAACGCCATTAAGTTTACAGAATCTGGCACAGTTGAAATCACGGCTCAAAAAGTTGGAAGTGTAGATTTAAAAACCGCTAAAGTTCGTTTTGACGTGAAAGACAGCGGTATTGGTATGTCTGAAACCACTGTTCAAGAATTATTTAAACCATTTACCCAGGCTGACAGTGCGACCACCCGTCGTTTCGGCGGTACGGGACTTGGTTTATCTATCTGTAAACAACTAGTGGAACTAATGAATGGCGATATTTCAGTGAAGAGCGCGCTAAATGAAGGCTCGCTGTTTTCATTTACCTTGCCGATGCATTTAAGTGCGCCGAAGGCCGAAGTAAAGACTGTCACTAAGTCTGTGGATCTAAGCACTCGTAAACTGCAAATTCTTATTGCTGATGACAACCTGACCAACCGCTTGGTTGCTGGCCAAATGGTAGAAAAAATGGGACATCAACCCACCATCGTGAGCAATGGTAAAGAAGCCATTGAAGCCCTTCAGGTAAAAACCTTTGATCTAGTGCTGATGGACTGTCGCATGCCGGAGCTTGATGGTTATCAAGCCACACGCTTGATTCGCGCTTCGGGAAAAAACTTCAGCCAGATTCCTATTATCGCTCTTACAGCGGGTGCCATGGATGAAGATCGGGAAGCATGTAAAGCGGCAGGCATGTCAGGCTACCTTGCTAAGCCAATGACCTACGATGATCTGGTTGCAGCCATTGAAAACCAGATGTCTAAAGTCGTTGTCTAGTGCCTTTTATCAAATAGGTCCTTTCAAAATTTTAAACTAAAATATGACATGGCCAATTCTGCTGAAAAGCCCCGTCATATTTGTCGCATCTGTGGATTTCCTCAAAACCCAAACAGGAATGAACGAAGTTTTATTTGTGAACGCTGTGGCAGTAAGAACAAAGTTTACTCGCCCATGTCAGAGCGACTTACCTTTGCTTTCTCATTAACCGCTCTGATCTTTTATTTCCCCGCGAACATGTTTCCCTTTATGACTTTAGAACTTTACGGCAACCGCCAGTCAGCGACGGTGTGGGGTGGTGTTGTGCAGCTGATGGATAAGGGGCATTGGCCCATCGGACTTGTCGTTTTTTTGGCGAGTATAGTTATTCCTCTGATCAAGCTTGCGATCCTTTTTTATCTTTCACTCACGGCTAAGAACGGCAAACACACAAAACTGAAAACTCAATTATATCTAATCGTTGAGGTCATCGGGCGCTGGTCGATGTTGGATATCTTTTTACTGGCGGTGCTTGTCGCTGTTGTGAAATTGGGTTCTTGGACAAATGTGGAACCCGAACCTGGTGCATTGATGTTTGCTTTAGTTGTGATCTTCACAATGATGGCCTCCGCTTATTTTAAACCAGAAATCCTTTGGGAAAATCATAAGGAGCAAGAAGGTGGGTAAGAAGTTAGAATCTCTTAAAACCGGATGGTATCTTTGGCTTTTTCCAATATTTGCCCTGCTGATTTCAGCTTATCTGTTCTATGGTTGGGTGCAAGAATCTGGAACTGAGATTAAAATAACTTTCGATGATGGATCTGGGATCGAACCGGAAAAGACAGAGATTCGTTATCGTGGAATTGAAATCGGATCTGTGAAAAAAGTCGAGCTTGCTGATGATAATAAATCTGTCAAAGTCCACGCGACTCTGATTCGCGATATTAAAGGAATAGCAGTTAAAGGATCGAAGTTCTGGATTGTTCGTCCGCAAGTCACCCTTCAAGGAATTTCCGGTTTAGAAACTATTATTGGCGGTACTTATATTTCTGTGCAACCTGGTAAAGATGATGCGCCCGAAGAGTTGGACTTTAAAGGTCGTGAAGGATCTTCCTCAAAAGATCCCACCGAAGATACGGCCACTTATTACTTAGAAACACCGTTTGTATCTTCCATTTCAGTAGACGACCCGGTCACTTTTCGTGGAATGAAAATCGGGTCTGTCACCAACGTGAATATCTCTAAAACGGCACAAAAAGTAATTGTCCAAATTAATCTTGCCTACAAGTTCATGCGGCTGATTAGAACCAATACGCTATTCTGGGAAAAAATGGCAGTGCAGGCAAAACTGGGGCTTTTGAAATCAGAAATTAAAATCAGTTCCTTTGAAACAGCTTTACGTGGAGGTATTGAACTTTCTACCCCCGACAATCCAGGCCCCATGGCAAAAAGCCACACCCATTTTCCTTTGCACGGAAAGCCGCCCAAGGATTTTGAAAAGTGGAACCCTGTCTTAGAGTCTAAGTAAGGGGCCGCCCATGAATGAAGTCATCTCGGTCAATGACCTTAATAAAACTTATTCCTCAGGGTTGCTTGCCCTAAAAAATGTGAACTTAAAAATCAACCGCGGAGAGATCTTTGCATTGCTTGGTCCTAATGGTGCTGGCAAAACGACACTGATCAACGCGATTTGCGGCATCGTGAATCCAACTTCTGGAACCATTTTGGCGGACGGCTTTGATGTCATCAAAGAATATCGAAAAGCGCGAGCAAAGATCGGACTTGTGCCCCAAGAGCTCACTGGCGATATGTTTGAGATCGTGTGGAATACTGTGCAATTCAGCCAGGGGGTTTTCGGTAAACCCCGTAACAAAGAATATTTAGAAAAAATACTTCGTGATCTATCGCTGTGGGATAAAAAAGATTCAAGGATCATGGCGCTTTCAGGAGGCATGAAACGCAGAGTGATGATTGCTAAAGCCTTGGCCCATGAGCCAGAGATTTTGTTTTTAGATGAACCCACTGCCGGGGTCGATGTTTCCCTTCGTCACGATATGTGGCAGATGGTGCGAGGACTGCGTAACAAAGGGGTCACAATCATTCTGACCACTCATTATATTGAAGAAGCCGAAGAGATGGCGGATCGGATTGGCGTTATTAATAAGGGTGAGTTGATTGTAGTGGAAGAAAAGAATCGTTTGATGAAGAAGCTTGGAAAAAAGCAGCTTACTTTGCAACTTTTAAAGCCATTAAGTGAAGTTCCATCTGGACTTAAAGATTTTCAAGTGGAGCTATCAAAAGATAAAGAAACCTTGGTATGCAGTTTTGATTCGAAAAAAGAAGAGACTGCCGTTCTTTTATTCTTAAAACAAATAATTAATAACGGCATTGAGTTTAAAGACATCAAATCCCGGGAAAGCTCCTTAGAGGAAATTTTTGTTAGGCTTATTGGAGGCAGCAAATGAATATTTATGCCATCAAAGCGATCTTCACTTTCGAAATGACTCGCTTCTTTCGCACTTTGTTTCAAAGCATTGCCTCCCCGGTTCTTTCTACCTCTTTGTACTTTATAGTTTTTGGCGCTGCCATCGGTTCTAAAATGGAAAACATGCAAGGGGTTAGTTACGGAGCTTTTATCGTTCCCGGGCTAATTATGCTTTCGATCATGACAGAAAGTATTTCTAATGCTTCGTTTGGTATTTATCTTCCTCGTTTCACCGGCACCATTTATGAAATTCTTTCTGCACCTATTTCGGCTTTTGAAATCGTCGTGGGTTATGTCGGTGCGGCAGCCACAAAGTCACTTATATTGGGCCTAATCATTCTTATCACGGCAAAATTCTTTGTGAACTATGAAGTCGAACATCCTGTTTGGATGCTTTCTTTTTTGGTCTTGATCTCTGTGACCTTTAGTCTTTTTGGCTTTATCATAGGTCTTTGGGCGGATGGTTTTGAAAAACTGCAAATCATTCCACTGATGATTATGACACCGTTAACTTTTTTGGGTGGCAGTTTTTATTCTATCGAAATGCTTCCACCCGTTTGGCAGAAAATTTCTTTATTTAATCCGGTAGTATATTTAATCAGCGGCTTTCGCTGGAGTTTTTACGGAGTTTCCGACGTTGGCGTCACAACCAGTTTGATATTAACCCTGGTATTTTTAGTGATCTGTTTAATTTCAGTTTGGAGAATCTTTAGAACCGGATACAAAATCAAAGCGTAAGGTGGATTCTTTAACAGAATCCACCTGTTAAGATTTACTTATATACTTGGCGATTAAATAGTGGTCTGTACATTGGCCAGTAAGCCATTGCAGCAGTCACATGCAGAATGATCATCAATAGCGGGATCGCGAAATTTTCTAGGCCTGGTGTCAGGATCCCATGAAAAAGTGCAATTTGAATTGTGATCGGAGCCAGGACCACTAATGCTAAAGGTGCCGCAAATCCAGATAACAATAGCAAACCACCGATAGTTTCAGTCGCCTTTAATACTGGAAAGAAATACCCCGTCGACATCATGCCGTTAAAGAATGCCACAGTGGCTTCAGGCATAGTTGGTGGTGCCGGGATAAAGTTCAGAAATCCGTTTAATCCGAACACAAAGTAAATAAGTCCTAAAATAATACGTGCGATTAAAGGTAATTTGTTTTTCATTGATGCTCCTTTTTACCTTTAATATTGCAAACGGATTTCTGATTCTTGGCAACAGTTAAGTGCTTCGATCCACACTTCAAGAAAGATCAACGATTGTTTTGAAGCCGCCGTAGCTCATCTTTTTCATATCAAAAGGCATTTCTGTATAAGCATGAAGCCTTGGATCCGTCATGACCTTTTTAACCACGGCGTTTCTGTGGGCTTTGCTTTTATAAACCACCCAGGAAAAACAAACATAATCAGAGGGTTTTGCTTTCGTCATTTTTGGAAACGGAAGAACATCACCTTCAGTCTTTAAATTATCACTGACGGTTTCTCGGTATTCCAGGGCGCCATGTTCCATCCAGACCTTGCCCGCCAGCTTTGCCATTTTTTTATAGATGTTAATATTTTTCTTAGGAACTACTAGTACGAATCCATCAACGTAAGCCATTTATTATCCTTTTTTTGTTAGTGCGCCTTTTCTAAATTAATCATCCAGTTGATACCGAACTTATCTGTGAACATGGCAAATTTCTCTGCCCAGAAAGTTTCCTGCAGAGGCATCTTAACAATCCCCCCTTCTGAAAGACTGACAAAGAATTTTTCTGCCTCTCCAGCATTTTCGCAAGTCAGAGAAATTGAAAAGTTATCACCCTGTCTGCACTGCATGCCCGGCATTGTGTCGGAAGCCATTATTAAAGTCATGCCACCTTTAAACATACGCGCATGCATGACCCGATCTTTGGCTTCTGGAGGTGTAGGCATATTAGACTCGCCAAAAGTCGTCATCTGCAGTTCACCTTCAAGACACTTTTGGTAAAACGACATAGCTTCTTTGCAACTGCCATCGAATGTTAAATAAGTATTAACGTCTTTCATGCGCGCTCCTTTAGATTGAATGGAATATCGAAAAATTTTGAATCGCTTTTCATATTTTCTCAACCAAATCCAGACTGCTTAAACACATTCAACGCACACCCTCGTTTGAGCCCCAGTCTTGGGAATGATAAACTTTAAAAAGTGTCAACAGGAGGTAGCTTATGGAAATTGATCGAGTCATTTCTAATGACCCCAAGGCCCATGCCAAAAACATGGCAAAGGTGCTTCATGAGCTGCAAGAACACCTGCGTGAAGACGTGCAAAAAATGGATGATCTCAGAGCCAAAGGGTTGTTTGAAACCGCTATAGAGGTCCTGGGAGGCTTAGAGAACGCCATGAACAATTATCGCACTGAATTCGAACGTGAATGGAGTGAACCGCATTAGAATATTAACAGGTTTAATTCTTGACCGGATGCCTGAATCTTAATACAGGTTTAGGTATGAACAAGGCACTTGTCCGCTTAATGGCGGGTTTCAGACGATTCAAAGAAAAGTATTTTCAAGAAGAACTTGAAAATTCCATTTACCGTCGCTTGGCTTCTTCAGGCCAAACGCCTAAAACATTCCTAATCGGTTGCTCCGACTCCCGCGTAGACCCTGCGATTTTAACAGGAGCTTTACCGGGTGAGCTTTTCGTTGTTCGTAACGTAGCTAACCTTGTGCCTCCGTGCGAACCTTCCGCTGTTGGTTTCCACGGTACTAGTTCTGCGCTGGAATTTGCGGTTGTAAACCTAAAGGTGGAAAACATCATCATTCTTGGTCACCGCCAGTGCGGTGGGATTCGTGCTTTGATGCGCGGACCTCAAGAAAATCCAGATAGTTTCGTTAGCCAATGGATGAATATCGCTAAAGACGCTCGCAAAGTTGTTATGCAAGAACATGGTAACGAAGATGAAGAGACCAGAATTCGTTACGCTGAAATGGAATCGATTAAAGTTTCATTGCGCAACCTTATGACCTTCCCGTTTGTTCGTGAAGCCGTCGAATCAGGACAATTAAGCTGCATCGGTGTTTATTTCGATCTTGAAGAAGGCGAACTTTGGGAGTTTGACCAAGACACAAATAAATTCAGACAGCTTGAACTTACCCGTCACGGTGTGACTTAGTTTTTACTGATTAATTCCAATGTGCTTAGCTGTAGAGTTAAGCACTTGTTCCAAGCGATCAAAATTTTCTTCATTCGCCTCTAAGACAAAACTTCGCACTAAGTCGCATTCATCTTTCGAAGTAAACAACATCTCAAAAATCAATTTGCAGCGTCCCTCCAATACCTTTTGAAATGTAGCTGTCACTTCAAACTCATGTCCCGGTTGCAGATGCGTGAAAATGATTCTTTCTGGCTTGATGACTTCTTCAAATACGCAGCGGTTTTGGTAGTTCATGCCATCCGGGCCGTGCATGGTGAAATCCCACTGACCACCCGCCTTGGGATCAAATTTATGAAAGGTATTTCTAAAACCTTTAGGCCCCCACCAGCGGGAAAGTTGTTCTGGATTTATCCACGCATCAAAAACAGTCTCGCGAGGATAATCAAAAACCCGTGAGCTAACGATAGATCGATCTGTTACACTTATTGCCGGCATTTCAGTCCTCTTTTTAACTATCATGACATTTACAATGCCCTTCCCAAAGAAAGTCTTCAGTGCCATGCTAAAAGAAATATGACAGACGCAGGCTCAAGGTTTCAGATAAAGAAATTTATAAATTTAGTGCGTGTTTTATTTCCAAACTGGAACTTCTTTAATCAGGTTGCCTATGAGTTCAGTCTTTGGGTTTTGGCGCCTGGTGCGGCGGAATGGACCCTATTGCCGTTTCACCAGGAACGACAACCTCTGGGTTTTTTTGTAAATTCGGAAGTGAATTTAGCTTTAGCAGAACTAAATCTCTTGGAACATTTTGCCCAGGATTTGCAAAGTGACTTAGCTGAAGAAGATGTGACCCAGCTGACTACTTTTAAGATGGTCAGATCCCTTGTTACCGAAAAACTTATAGAATTTAAAATTGATCCCCGCGCAAAATTTAAACTCGTGGCAAAAAGTCCTTCGGAAACCTTGGACCTTTATGTTTCAGAAGAAACGAGTCTTGTATGAGTTTAGTGATCGCGATTGGTTTAATTTCAAAACTCTTAGCCGTGACTATGGCATTTCAAGCTTTAGAGATTATTCTTTTAACAAAAAATAGCACTTTTTGTGCTGTCTGGAGTTTGGAAAATCTATTGCCTGACCTGGAAATGGGTCTGCCTCTTTCTCGTAGTACCATCGAAAAGATTTTTTCTATAGAAAGCCTAAGGCTTATCTCGTTATTGCAAATGTCCCTGGCAGTTGTAGGCATTTTCATAAATCACCCCATTGTCTTTTTATTGCTACTTTTCACCCATCTTTTGATCTGCATTCGCTTTCGCGGAAATCTTAATGGCGGAAGCGACATGATGACCGTTGTGGTGCTTACGGGTTTGCTGATAAGTCTTTTTGCAACTACGGAACTTTGGCAAAAATTAGGAATGATTTATATTTCCATTCACCTGATCTTTTCTTACTTTAAGGCGGGCTATAAAAAGATCCTTGAGATTGAATGGCGTACAGGGAAGGCTCTTTCAATATTTTTAAATCAGAGCATTTTTCCTGATGTGAAGATGTTTTCCGCATGGTTAAAATCAGCACCTTTGGTGGCTCTTGGAATAAGCTGGTTGATTTTGTTGTTTGAACTTTCTAGCCCGTTGGTCCTTGTAAATCCATCCTGGGTTTATATTTATGCTGGTGCTGCCATTGTCTTCCACTTCATTAATTATCTAACATTTGGATTAAACAGATTCTTTTGGATGTGGTTAAGCGCATGGCCAGCGGTATTTTATTCTGTAAACTTGCTAGCCAATAAGGCTTAAGGGTATTAAGATCGCCCCATGCAAGATCCAACCAACTGCCCAAAATGCAATTCTGAAAATATTTACGCTGATGGAAATCTTTGGATTTGTCCAGAGTGTGGGAACGAGTGGAGTGCCCACGCTTCTGCTGATAATGCAGCTGAAGACGTTCAAGATAGTCTTATTCGCGATGCCAACGGCAATATTTTAAATGATGGTGATTCAGTCACAGTCATTAAAGAATTGCGTATCAAAGGTTCTTCAAACGTCGTTAAAGTTGGAACGAAAGTGAAAAACATCCGCCTGACTGACGCGGGTGATGGCCACGATATCGCTTGCAAGATTGACGGCATCGGTTCAATTAATTTGAAATCCGAATTCGTCAAAAAAGCTTAGAACAAACCGTTTTCATTGGGGCAGTCTTTCAAAATCTCCTGCCCTAGATCCCATAGCTCAGTAATTTTTGAGTTCTCAAAACGCATGATGTGCACGACGGCGATTCCGGCCGCTTCAGGGTCTTTTCTTTTCACCAGAGAATGGCAAATAACTGTATTGCCATCTTCATATGAATATTTCACTTCAATGGATTTATTCGGGCTTACTTTGTTGGCTTCTTCCATGGCTTGAAGCAACGACTGACGATCGCCTTTGAAATACTGATTGTGATGGATAAACCCAGGGGCCACAAACTTATCGTAGGCACTTTTAACATCACCACTTGCAGCTTCTTTTAAGAATGATATTGCGATCTCTTTTTTAGTCATGGATCTTCCCTCTTTTGGCTAGTATCTGTCCAATAGAACGTGAAGACCAGCTATAATACCAGTGTAAAGCCACATTTCTTTTGTTTCTTTAAAGAAAAATAATCTGCGTTGCTGGGGGCAAAGAAACCAAACAGTGCGACAATAAGGGTATACAAAGGAACATCTTATGGCACGCCTACTTATTGTATACGCATCCAAACATGGTCAGACGGAAAAAATATCTAACTTTATATCAGCAGAGCTCGTGCAGATGGGACACTTCGTAGATATTTTCGACGTCGAATCAATTCCCGAAACCGTTTCAGTGAAGAACTATGAAGGCGTGATAATCGGAGCACCGGTTTATGTCAGTGGCTTTCCGGCTCACTTAAAAAAATGGGTGAAGTCGCACAGTGATATTCTAGCTATCAAACCATCGGGGTTTTTTTCGGTGTGTTTGGGGGTTTTGGAAAATGATGAAAGTGCCCAACGGGATGAACGTCACATTGTCCAGAAGTTCTTTAATGAAACCAACTGGCATCCAAAACAATGGACGATCTTCGCCGGGTCCATCACTTATTCTAAATACAATTGGTTCTTAAAACGCATCATGCATGCACTTGCAAAAAAATCCGGAACCGACACAGAATATGATCACGACTATGAATACACCGACTGGAACAAGGTTCACCAGTTTACAGAAAACCTGCTGCATGATCTAAGCGGCCCAAGGTAATGAGGAAAGCATGAACGTTAAAGACAGTGAGTTTAAAAGTTTACTCCAAGCTCATAAGAAAATTGCAGTGTATGGACTAAGTCCTGACCCAGGAAAAGCCAGTCACTATGTTCCTAAGTACATGCAGGATCAGGGTTGGGATGTTGTGGGTGTTTATCCAAAACTTCACGATACCGGTTTTAAAATCTATCAGACCTTAAAAGAAGTGCCAGCAGAGTATCGTAAATTCATAAATGTCTTTCGCCGCTCTGATCACTTGCCAGAAGTGATGGATGAAATTCTTGAACTTGATGGCGTTGAAGTCGTTTGGATTCAGCTGGGTATTGAACACGAGGAAGCAGAGGCTAGAGCTGAAAAGGCAGGGATCAAGGTGGTTTCAAACCGCTGCCTTATCATCGAACATAAAAAATGGTTCTAACTTTTTTCAGCTTAAAATAGGCTGCTGAGTTGGAACTTCGGAATAGCCATCGAGTAATACGCTAAGCCTAAGATTCCAACAATAATCACAAAGTTTACCGCTGCAAAGGCCGCCCTTAGTGGAAGCTTTTGATGGAACTCAATTGGAGCTGGATAATAGTGACCCGGGCCCACCACCGCGAACACCAATAAAGCTCCATGCAAAATAGTATGCCCAATGACTTCTGTCTTTCCAAAGAAAGCTGACGTTGTAAAGAACACCAAAGTAATAACCAACGCTAAAGGCCTTTGCAAAAGGCCTATGATCAGCAGGTAACCTAAAGCCAGCTCAACAAATGCGCAGGCCAGTAAAAAGAACTCATGTGGCAGACCCATAGTTAAAGCAGGCTTCTGACTTAAGATATCCAGACCCCAGTGCGGGAAGAACACTTTTTCCAAAGCCGCCCAGCAAAGTGAAAAACCTAAACCGATGTACAGAGCGGGAATTCTTGTGTGGGAAATTTTAATCGAGTTCGAAGCATTAACAAGTAAGTAATAACCAATGGCTGGATACACCAGGTAATCAAGCATGTGGAAAAATCCGTATTCGTTGATTGCATACAGATACAGTCCAATCATACCCAATCCACCAAGAGGCGCCGTTTTACTTGTCAGCATTAGAATAGCTAACAAGAACTGATACCATCCGACTTCCCCAGAATGTATTTTAAGTTCAGGGGCAATAATCGAATCAGCTTGCCACGATAGTAATAGCGAAGCCCCCGTGAAAACTCGTAAGATCACTGGCGCACGATCTGCATAACTTTCAAGATACGCACTGAATTTTTGATAAGAAGGCCATTTTTCCAAATATCGATCGGCATAGACAATGACCGCCAACGTAACCACTGTCAGAGAAAATAAAAACCAGAAGACGGGACGATTTAATTCATCCAATGTGAAAATGGAAGGTTCTTTGTTTTGGGTGAACCACTTAACGTGGGCGTAACTTGAAGTTGGAAAGATCAGGAAACTTAAACACCAATATACAAAGTATTTTATTTTCATATAAAAATCCTGCCGCCATTACGGCAAGATCACAATCTTAGAATCAATGTGACAAAGCAAATCTTAAGTTAGAAGTGCAACAAAGGCCTGCGCCTGGCGTGACAATTGATGGGTTCCGCGGTGGATCAATAGGACGCGATACTTTTGCTTTTCCGCTAACGGCTGCAACTCTTCAATCACACGAATTCCATCCCAATGATGCAGCATTAAATCGGGAATAAATCCAATCCCAAGACCGAGAGTCACGTATTTCGCAATGACCTCCCAGCTTTCTACTTTCATAGCTATTGGTGCGGGCTTAGAAAACTTCTTCTTATAGATTTTCTGTAGTTCCATTTCGCCCGGCGCTTCTTGGGTAACAATGAAACCAAGATCATGAGAGATGCGTATGCCTTTTGCAAAAACACAGCAGAAACTTCCCTCATGCAAGACACTCATATCGACGCCTTGGATTCTTCCATCATCTACAACGATACCAAGCTCTGCCTTGCCAGTTTTTACTAAACTTAAAACTTCAGCGGCATTGCTAAAGCCTATTTCAATTCCCAGTTGCGGATGTTTTTGTTTTAGTTTTAGCAAGGATTTCGGAAGTAAGCTTTGTGCAAGGGTATCGGCCGTAGCGATGCTAATAGTTCCGGACAGTTCTGCTTTGGATCCCTTTAGGTCTAATTTAATTCCCTCTAAGGTCTGAAATAGTTGCCCAGATCGTTGAACTAAGAGCTTTCCTTCTTCCGTTAGCTTAAAGCGGTTTTTCGTATGAATCATAAGGGAACACTCAAGGGATTCTTCCAGCTTGCGAATGCCTTGGCTGATTGCCGGCTGACTGACGTTATGGGCTTTTGCAGCTGCTGCTACACTCCCTAACTGAGCTGCGGAAACAAAATATCGTAGGTGGTATAAGTTCGGCTCTGAAGACATAATAATTTCTTATTATAATAATAGAAATAATCCAATTTTATTATGTTGTTAAATGATTTAAATACCCGCAAGCGAGGTAATTATGAAAAATCTAGTTGGATTGTTTGTTCTAGGTGCTTTATTTTCAGTTCAAACCGCAGGTGCTGCAAACTTCCCAAAATGTTCAGTGATCTTGAAAGATAAATCAGGAATTTCAGAAACTACAATTGAACTTGCGCTTGTGATGTATCCCAAATCAGATCTTGCGGCCTATGTTTATCATGGAACTGTCGGTTCATTTGATATCAATGTGTCTACTTGCGATGGCACTTACAATGCTTTTATTACCGGCAAAAATGGGACTAAAAGTTCAGTGTCGACTGAAACTAGCTTTAAACTAGGTTTAGCATTACCTAGCGAAAGCATTCAGGTTTCTTGTAACCAATAGACTAAACCGTGGGGATCTGAATTTCCGTGATTAACTGCTCTTCAGGAGTCACCCGCGGATCGTTGACATAGTTTTCGATAAAGAAATCATCTCGCACCGGCATCTTGGTTTTTTCAACGATTTC
Source organism: Bdellovibrio reynosensis (assembly GCF_022814725.1). Lineage (NCBI taxonomy): Bacteria > Pseudomonadati > Bdellovibrionota > Bdellovibrionia > Bdellovibrionales > Pseudobdellovibrionaceae > Bdellovibrio > Bdellovibrio reynosensis. The sequence goes on along the minus strand of NZ_CP093442.1, from coordinate 2,791,821 downwards.
AAAAACTTTTCCGCAAGCTTCAGGCAGGTTCTTATAAGGACCTGTCATGATGAAGCGCGAATATTTCCCGCCTTGGAATTGGGTGACTTGATAACCTGCAGGTAACACTGCGGGCTTTGCATCGATGGTCGCGCCAGCTCGATAAATCATTTCAGGTTTTACTTTATAAAAACTGGTGTACCCTGTGATCTTTACTTGCTTCAGAAGCTCGTCGATATTTTCATGAAACTCTTTCCATGCTTTCATGGCGGTTTCTTGAAACGGGCCTTTCTTTTCTATGTATACGTAATAAGTTGCTGGCCAATTTACTGTGTCAGGTGTTTCAGTCAGTTTCATTTCACTACCCATGGACTTTTTCCTCATTAAGTTTTCTAAGTTGCGCTGCCTGATAGCCGCCGAACACGCCAGTGAATAAACAGCGGATCAGTGGATCTTCGACAACGTCAGCTTCTTGAACTTCTTTTTCGACTGTGGAATTAAACATTCGATCGTTAATCCGTACATACATCGAAGTTAAAGATTCGCCTTCTTCTATAGCTGCATAAAGTTTCGTCAACGGAACTTCGGTGAGCCACTCTATGGGATCGTCATTGATTGGAACTTCTTCAATCTTATTTCCTTCAAGCAAATAGCGAAAAGTTTTTTCTTTGCCATTTTCATCGAACACTGACAACTGCCAGAGTCTTGGTCTTGCAAAGAAGGGATCTTCTGATTCAGCAAGGATGCCGAATTTTTCAATAAGTCCTTTTTTGCAGTAATTCAGTGTGAATTCTTTTTGGGCGACAGAAAGGCCTGGAAATTTTTTTGCGATCTCTGCAGTGCTTGGAATTTTTAGTGATGGATTAAATTCATAATCGACATCTTGCTCACCTTGGGGAAGAACCCAAGTTAGGGCTTCTGCAGAATTAATTGAATTCTTCGTTAACTCAAATGTCACGGAAGGGTTCATTCGCACCACTTGGCAATTTGGCAAAGCTGTTTTCACTTCTTTTTCAAATTGCCTATAGGTGATTGGAAAAAAGGCGTGATTATACCAAGACCAACTTTCTTGCGTGAACTGGCAGGAACTTGGAACCACGTATCTAGGATTTAAAGCCCTTAGCTGCTCTATCCATTCTGGTGGCAACTCTAAGGACGGAGCTGGCACTCGATGCGGAGAAAGTACGTCAATTTCTCGCATTGTTTGAAATGGCCACAGCACCATATCCCACGGACCCTTCTTGACCAGTAAATCCAGAGTGTCGTAATCAATCCACGAATCAACAACATTTAATACATTTAAGCCTGCAGCTTTGATTTGAAACAAAGAATCAACGTCAGCATCTAAGGCTCGTCTTGGAATGATTTCGAGTGATCCAAGTTTCACGGGCTCATCTATCGCCAACGGAAAGACATTTTTAAATCCAAGGTTTTCAATGAAACCAAAAATTTCATCATACAAACAATAGATGTAAATGGGCGTATCACGATCTAAAAGATTTAAACTTTCTAAAGAGCAGTGGTCGTCGTGATAGTGGGAAATAAAAACTGCAGAAAACTTTTGCTGTTTTATTGCTTCGATATCAAAGCGCACACTGGGAAAGGCATAACAGTTTCTGCTAAAGGGATTTTCAAATATAGGATCAAAGGCGATCTTAGTCCCGTCGCAATCAAAGACGTATCCAGCATGCAAAATTCGCGAAATCTTTAAAGGCATATGGCTTCATACCGCATATATTCGTTTATGGGCAATTAATTAGGTCGGACCTTGAAAAATGCAGGGAATGTCTTTATCCTGTAATCCTCTGGGCACAAATCCAGAGTCTATGGAAGCATAAATTAATCAATACTCCTTTTTTATCTAACTCTCTTAAATAGGCACAATGTGCTGAAGGTTTATTTATGCAATCCCTTGTCACTGCAAGTGGCTTAACGTTTGAGTATGCAAACGGCCACACCATTTTTAAAAATCTCAACTTTTCCATCACCTCCAAGACTTCGGCACTTGTTGGGCCTAATGGCGTAGGCAAAACCACCCTCGCAAAACTTTTGGTGGGTGAACTTGAGGTTACGTCTGGATCGATTATCAAACGATCCTCGGTGACCTTCTTTCCCCAGCGTCTGACTCCAGAAGCATTCAGCGTCGATGAATTTCTCGCCTTAGATTACGAATGGTCTAAGCTTGGTGAAAAGTTATTAGAAGGAATAGATAGATCCAATCTTTGCACTACCTTAAGTGGCGGTGAATGGATGCGCGTTCGTCTGGCAAAGACGCTCAATGACGATTTTCTGATTTTAGATGAACCTTCCAATGATCTTGATCGCGAAGGCCGTAAGGTCCTCATTGAATTTTTGAATGCTCGTTCGGGCGGAGTTCTTATTATTTCCCATGATCGCGAGCTATTAGCCATCTGTGAAGAGATACTGGAACTTTCCAATCAAGGATTAGCCAAATATGGAGGCGATTTTTCCGAATATGAACATACGAAAGGTCATGAACGGGATAATTTGGCTCAGCAATTGTCCACTGCCAAAAACCAGCGACAAAAAGCCAAAGCAGAGCGCCACGAACAAATACTTCGCCAAGAAAAAAGAAATCAACGTGGTGCTGAACAAGCCGCCCGTGGGGGAATACCAAAAATTCTTCTTGGTGCACGAAAAAGAAAAGCGGAAGCTACAACTGGAAAAGTGGATACCTTATCTTTCGAGAGAAGTAATTCTGCCGTTACAGCCGCATTTGAAGCCTATAGCGAAATGAAAATAGATCCGGTGATGTATGCAGACCTTATGGGACAGGAATTGCCTGCGCAAAAGCTTATAGCCGAAACCAGCGGATTTAACATTCGCTTTAAAGATTGGCTTTATGGTGAAGACCTTAACTTTTCCTGGCGCGGGAATATCCGCTTGGCACTTAAAGGCCTGAATGGTTCGGGCAAATCCACTTTATTAAAAGCAATCATGGGTCAAAAGTTTGAAACGAAGGGTCAACTGCGAGTCGGTGATGTCTCGACTCTTTACGTAGATCAACAATGCAGAATCTTAGACGATACCAAAACTGTCTTAGAAAACGTCGCTGATTCATCTTTGCTTACAGAAAGTGAGATCAGAAATGGTTTAGCCAAGTTTCTGTTCGCTAAAGATGCGGTTTTTCAAAAAGTATCTTCCTTAAGTGGTGGTGAACGCCTAAGAGCGGCCTTGGCAAAAGGAATTTTAAGTAACAAAAAGCCTGAATTATTAATTTTGGATGAGCCTACAAATAATTTAGACCTGGTGAATATTCAGTTTCTTGAATCATTAGTAAAAGAATTTAAAGCAGCTGTCTTAGCCATTTCCCATGATGAGATCTTTTTGCAAAACAGTGGCATCACGGAAGAGTTTAAAATCCACCGGGAAAAGTTTCCGGGAATTCCCGACGATCCACACTGACAGAAAGCGGAGTCAGCCCTCGAGTCTGATCTATGAATAAAAAACCATCATAGCGAGAAGCTAGTTTCGTCGGAACGTAGTTGCCGAAACTTTCAAAGCGCGGATCGTAAACTACACCTATGGCACGGTGACCACGGGTTTGGTTTAATTCTAAATCCGTGCTTCCCTGCAGCCAGGAAAATATATAATCCGATTTTTCATTCAGACATTTCTGATGAAAGAGATCTTCATAACTTCCGCTTTTTCCTTTCGGAACTTGCATAAGTTGCACGGGACCATCCCAGGCGCGAGAGGCTACAACTGATCCCTCGTAGGTACCAAAACCTAAAAGAGCTATCTTGTTAATTCCCCACTCTATTCTAGCCAAGCCGCCTAGATTCACTTGCCCTTCGTCAACCATGGAAGTTGCGCGATAATCTCCGATGTGGGTGTTATGGGCCCAGACAATGGCCTTTGCATTGTCACCATGATGGGAAAGCAAAATGTTTAACGTCTCCATCATATGGCGATCACGAACATTCCAAGAATCTTCATCACCGTGTATCATGGTGCGGTAATAGTCTTCGGCATTCTTTACGATACGCGCATTTTGTTGAGCGTCAAATAACGTTTCCCCTGAAAGCTCTAGGTGTTTTGCCTTTAATAGATCTTGTAGAACAAGAAGCACTTGGGTTTCACAGCCAGAAGAAAAATACAGAGATTGGGCATATCGTTTTTCATCCCGATGGAATTTTTGAAAACAGGCGTATTGCTCTTTTGCGGCTTTAGCTAAGGCTGGATCTAATTTTTTCAGAGTACTTAGGACTTCGTCAATGGATTCAAACAGGGAATAAACATCAAGCCCATAAAATCCCACGGGCTTTTTTGCTTTCAATTTCTGATTGTGGCTTTTCATCCAATTTAGAAGTTCAACGACTTCCGTATTCGCCCACATCCATGAGGGCCAGCGATGAAAATGATGGATTAATTCTTTTTCGGCATAACTTCGCTTTGAAGTGATCAACCTGTTAGCCGCATAACAAGGCGGCCAGTCGCCTTCCACAGCGATAAAACTAAATCCGTGATGGGTGATAAGCTCTTGGGAAATAAGTCGTCGCCATTCATAAAATTCATGGGTGCCGTGACTTGCTTCACCAAGCATCACAATCTTGGCATAACTTAACTTTTCAGCGATTTCCTTAGCCGCGCTTGTAATGGAATTTTTCATTATTGATCCTAAGCGTGCGCAGACCTAGTATGAGCTGCCTTCTTCGCCGCACGAACAAGACCATGCTTACCTTTCGTTTTAACAGCCTTCATGGCTGAACGATGGCGATCTTGCGAAGATCTTTTTTTCGCTGCCTTCTTAGTAAACTTAGAAAGAGACTTTTCCGAAACGGTCGAAGTAGGTTCTTTTTTCAAAGCATTCAAAGTTGCTTTTGCTCTTGTCTTAGAAGTTTTTGGCTGCGCAATTCGCTTTGATTTCTTCGCTGTTTTCTTTTGTCCTGCTTTTTCAGGAATATTTACACCTGCTCTTCGTGCCTCAGAAAGTCCGATGGCAATAGCTTGCTGCGGATTTCTTACGCCGTGTTTACCTTGGCGCACCTTGTGAATTTCCTCACGAACAAATTCGCCAGCCTGAGTAGATGCTGATTTTCCTTGGCGTGCCGCCTTCTGAGCGCGCTTTACTGTCTTCTTGTCGGGCATAAGAACCTCCTCCACAGGAAAAGTGTGGGTGATAGATATGAGACAGAGTAGCGATTCAGACAGAATCCGCTAAAAATCAGAGCTAGCCTTGACCCCAGTCCATGGAAACGCCTATGGTGGGTCTATGAAATTAATCTCATGGAATGTTAATGGTCTTCGTTCGGTTCATAAGAAAAACTTTCGCGAATGGTTCGAGAATGAAAAGGCCGATGTTGTTTGTCTTCAGGAAATTAAAATTTCTGAAGAAGCCATTCAAGAGGATGAAACATTCTATCATCCGGCCCGTTATCATTCTTCTTGGGCCTTTGCTGAAAAACCCGGATATTCAGGCCTAGCACTGTATTCTAAAAAAGCACCAGACGACGTCCGTGTTGGCTTAGGAATTTCAAAATTTGACAATGAAGGCCGTTGGTTAGAGGCCGATTTTGGTCCCATCACAGTCGTTAACAGTTACTGGCCAAACAGTCAGCGCGATCACGCAAGATTGCCATTCAAATTAGAATTCTGTGCCGCTGCTGAAAAGCGTCTGCAAGCTTTACGAAAAAAAGGGCGCGAAGTGATGATTTGCGGTGACTTTAACATTGCTCATAAAGAAATCGATTTAAAGAATCCAAAAACCAATATGAAAAATGCGGGCTTCCTTCCTGAAGAGCGCGCATGGATGGAACGCTTTTTAAATAAATTGGAATGGGTCGACAGTTTTAGAAAGTTTGAACAAGGACCCGAGCATTATACCTGGTGGAGTTATCGCCCCGGTGTTCGCGAAAGAAACATTGGATGGCGCCTAGATTACTTCTTAGTGAATAAAGAGGCGTCCGACCGCTTAAAAGCGGCAGTGCTTTGCCCAGATGTGATGGGCTCAGATCACTGCCCTGTTCGCTTAACCTTGAAAAAATAATTTATTCTTTAGTTTCAGGCTGCTTAGTCGTTGTTGAGTCTTTAGAAGTCTTTTTGCCGTGATGATCACCCATCATGTGATGGTCCTTCATGCCTTTATGATGACCCATCATTGCACAGCTTTCTTTACCCATGCCTTCACAGTTTTTCATCATTTCATTCTTACACTCAGTCATAGGCTTCGTAGTTTTAAGACAGTCCGCCATCTTCATGTGCATATCAGCCATTTTTTGACGATCTTCTTTGCTCATCTCTTTCATGTCCTTGCCCATCCCCTTCATTTCGTTAGCGAAGGCAGAACCAAATACAAGCATTGATGCAGCGACTGTGATGATGATTGCAGTTTTCATGAATACTCCTTATTCACGGTTTTATTAATGTCGTTAATTCGACGAACGCATTCATGATACAGATTCGTTAATAGCACTCAAATGCTCGCGGATAATTGCATTAAAACGAATATGATTTTTAGTGATTTCCTGTCATATATCGCTAAGTCCAGTGCTATTTACCGTTACGAATTTGGAAAACCTTGCTAATATGACCCCCTATTTTTGGATTCGGAGATTGAATGTCAGCACGTTATACCACTCTATTTTTTCTAGTCTCGTTAATGCCACTTTTCTCTTTCGCGAAAACAACGACGCCAGTTGGCTGCGTGGGTAAGAATAACATTTCCCCCGATGCCCACGCCGCTTGGATACTTCCGGCGAAAAATATTGTCGCTTCAGAAAAGGCTGAAGGCAGTCCAAACTTGGAAATTGGTCAACGCACGGCTGTGATGCTTAAGAATAACGGCAAGACATCTTCAGGGTTTGTGGGGTTCAAAACAAAAGATGCCGGAGATTACTTTTTATCTTCAGACTTCTATCCACGAATGAATGTGACTGATTTAGAAAGTAAAAAAGAGATGCAGGTTGAAACCTATGGTCCCGTGCGCGAATGCGACACAATTCGCAAATCCTTACGCTTTAAGTTTAAAGGAAATCATAAATATTCGTTAGAACTTATCAGTAAAGATAGCAAAGAAATCAATGTCTTAGTCATTAAGGCTAATAACTAACTTCCCAGGTCTTAGTGACTTCCGTCGGCCTCAGTCATTTTTCGTATGACTTGGCCGATGGTTTTTGCATCGATATCAGCTCTTTTCATCAAAGCTTTGGCTTTATCAAAATCGTCAGAATCAATGGCCTCAAAGAAGGCTTCGACCTTTCCGATCTCTGCAAGCTTTTCTAGAACTAAAGTTCCTTCAAAATCAGATTCATCCACAAGTATTAGCCTTCATCCGGAATATTAGGTTCTACCAATTGAACTAACAATTCTAAACATTGTTGCCAGCCCAGGTAACACGCTTCCACCGGAATCACATCGGGAATGCCTTCTTGGGTTACGTTAAGTTCCGTTCCGACACTGACTTTGCGGAAGGTGATCGTATTAGTCATTTCCCCTGGTAAATTTGGATCATCAAATTTATCGATAAAACGAAGTTTTTCGTTTTGTTTTACTTCAAGGTACTTGCCACCGAAAGAATGACTTTTCATCGTGGTGAAGTTCGTGAAAGACATTCTGTATTCACCGCCTTCTTTGACATCGAATTTATCAACTTTGGCGACAAAGCCATGCGGGGGGAACCATTTAACAATGGCATTCACATCGGTAAAGGCCCGAAATACTTTTTCTGGTGGCGCCGCAATCACGCGATGAAGTTTAACTGTTCCAGGCATCTTGATCCCCTCGTTAAAGTGGTGAACTAGAAAGGTAACTATTCCTTTTTATAATTGCTAATGTTTTCGAACAGCTTTTCGATTCTGTGATAAAGATCAGCAATATATTTTTCAGGATTTTTTCCGCCCATAGCGGTCATGTCCTCAATTTTTTCAATGCATCTTAAATCACTGCACAGAAAATAAGAACTGCTGACAGTTGAGCTCATTGCGACCGACAACATTCCAAGTTCTTGTGCTGAACCGAAGGCATTGCACCAACTGCAAAGTCCGCCCACGGGTTCACCGCTGGTACGCTTAAAAGCCACGCCTCGCGCCAAATCCCAGTTCGGAGCTTTAAATACAAGATAGACGTAGTTCCCAGAAGGTTCCTTCCAAGTAAAGTAAGAGCGTACGTTGAACGGAAATTTCAAGTTTTCAGGAAGAATAAGCTTCTTTTGGTCGCGCAAACGGAATGACTCGATCAGTTCCTGTTCTGTCGCAATTGAAAAACTAATTTCTTTTTGAAAGGTACTTTGTTGAGAAAGCAATAGACAACTCCTTAAGAAATTCTAGAACCAGGCCCATGTGAGTGTCTATAGAGATATTGGCCCTTGGGCCAAATAGGGTCGCCTTGTTTTTTATTTAGAAATAAGAATGAAGCTTGGCTTCTTCTTTAAGAGCAAATGAACTGAGTAAGAATAAAGAGAGGTTTCCGAAATGAGAAAAATAATTGGTGGAGTCTTTCAATCACTCGATGGAATCATGCAAGCGCCTGGCGGACCGGATGAAGACAAAACCGGTGGATTTGGCTTAGGTGGTTGGGTTCAGCCCTTCTGGGATGAAAAAATAAATACGGTTATGGAACCGCTCTTTAGCGGGAACTTTGATTTACTTTTAGGAAGAAAAACCTATGAGATATTTTCTGCCTACTGGCCCTATATTCCTGAGAGTGATCCGATAAGCTCTGCGTTTGCCAAAGCTGATAAATACGTCTTAACCCGAGGCGATACACCACTTGAATGGAAAACCAGCCATCGTGTTAAAAACGTAGAAGAACTTAAAAAGATAAAGGCAGGTAATGGGAGTTCGCTTCTTATACAAGGAAGCTCCACTATATATCCAACACTGCTTGCCGCTGATCTTATTGATGAGATCTTGATTTTGACCTTTCCTATTACTCTAGGAAAAGGAAAACGATTGTTTGGAAATGGAACTCCTCCAATAGGTATGAAACTAATTAACACCGAAGTTTCACCATCTGGAGTTATTATGGCGAGATATCAGCCCAACGGAAAAGTTCCGACTGGAACCTTTGAAACTCAGGCGCCCTCTGAAGCTGAATTAAAACGCCGCGAACGTTGGGCGCGAGAGGGATAAAAAAGGAGGAAGCAAAAGCTTCCTCCTTTCAAATTACTTCGTAGCTAAATCATAGCGATCAAGATTCATCACCTTAGTCCAAGCGTTGATGAAATCTTTTACGAACTTATCTTTGCCATCATCACTAGCATAAACTTCAGCGAAGGCACGAAGCTGTGAATGATAACCAAACACCAAGTCCACAGGTGTGGCAGTCCATTTAACTTTTCCCGAGGCACGATCTTTTCCTTCGTAAATTCCAGGCTTAGCGATGTCCCACTCAAGCCCCATATCTAAAAGGTTCACAAAAAAATCGTTAGATAAAGTACCTGGTTTATCAGTGAATACACCGTGGCGAGTTCCCTGGTAGTTTACATCTAAAGAACGCATACCCCCGATGAGGACTGTCATTTCTGGCGCTGTCAGTTTTAAAACGTTGGCGCGATCTAACAAAAGTGTTTCCGGAGAAAGTTTTGTTCTGCTGCTAATGTAATTTCTAAAGCCGTCAGCTCTTGGTTCTAAGACAGCAAATGAATCGGTATCCGTTTGGTCTTGGGTAGCGTCTGCCCGCCCTGGAGAAAACGGAACTTCGACCGTGTATCCGGCTTTTTTAGCCGCACTTTCAATACCTGCGCATCCACCGAGAATAATTAAGTCAGCTAGGGATACTTTTTTTCCTGACTGTCCTTTATTAAATTCATCTTGAATTTTCTCTAAGGCTTGAAGCGTTTTAGAAAGTTCACCGGGTTCATTCACTTCCCAATTTTTTTGCGGTGAAAGTCTAAGGCGTCCACCGTTAGCTCCCCCACGCATGTCGGTTCCCCTAAATGAAGAAGCTGCGGCCCACGCCGTAGCAATCAAGCGAGAAGTACTAATCCCTGACGCCAAGATTTTATCTTTCAAAGATTTTATTTCTTGAGCTTCAATCAGTGGATGATCGACTTTGGGAATTGGATCTTGCCACAATTGCGCAGGTGGAACATAAGGGCCCCAGTAGCGAGAAACAGGTCCCATGTCGCGATGAAGAAGTTTGTACCAAGCTTTGGCAAAAGCATCGGCAAATTCCTGATGATTTTCATGAAAGCGTTTAGAGATTTTTGCGTAATCAGAATCGGCTTTAAGTGCCAAATCTGTCGTCAGCATTGTTGGTGCATGCTTTTTAGACGGGTCATGGGCATCAGGAACTGTGTTTTGCGCAACTGCATCTTTAGGTTTCCATTGATGAGCCCCTGCCGGACTTTTAGTTAATTCCCATTCGTACTTATGAAGATGTTCAAAAAAACCATTCGTCCACTTCGTTGGTTGAGTCGTCCAAGCACCTTCAAGTCCACTGGTGATGGTATGTCCACCTTTTCCCGATCCATAAGTATTCTTCCAACCAAATCCTTGCGCGTGCATTGGACAACCTTCTGGTTCTGGTCCCACGTGATCGGATTTTGCAGCACCATGGGTTTTTCCAAATGTATGACCACCGGCAATTAGGGCAACCGTCTCTTCATCATTCATTGCCATTCGCGCGAAGGTTTCACGAATATCGCGAGCTGCCGCTTTCGGATCAGGATTTCCATTCGGCCCTTCGGGATTCACATAGATAAGACCCATTTGCACAGCACCAAACGGAGCAGCCAACTGGCGGTCACCGCTATAGCGTTCATCTCCAAGCCACGTGTCTTCTGGCCCCCAGAAAACTTCCTCTGGCTCCCAGACATCCTCTCGGCCGAAACCAAAACCGAAAGTTTTAAAGCCCATAGACTCTAAAGCGCAGTTACCGGCAAAGACTAAAAGATCGGCCCAAGAAATTTTTCGACCATATTTCTTTTTAATCGGCCAAAGTAAACGACGGGCCTTATCTAAATTGGCATTATCTGGCCAGCTGTTTAACGGAGCAAAACGTTGAGCTCCGTCACCCGCTCCTCCTCGGCCATCTTCAATACGATAAGTACCAGCAGCATGCCAACTCATCCGAATAAAAAGTGGACCATAATGGCCGTAATCAGCAGGCCACCAGTCTTGGGAAGTCGTCATCACTTTAAAGATATCTTGCTTTAAAGCCTCCACATCCAATTTTTTAAATTCCTCAGAGTACTTAAATGAACTCTCCATGGGATTTGAATGAGGTGAGTGGGTGTGCAAAACCGAAAGATCTAATTGATTCGGCCACCAGTCCCTGTTGTTTCTGGGGCGACTGATTTTTGGCTGGGGCGAGGGTATGGCGGGGTTTTCACTTTCACTGCGTGGTTCAGACATAGGTGGCTCCTTAAAAAGAAACTATTTATGACTTTGGTTTAAAGTGAAATTTTCAGATTGAATACGCCGAGTTCCAAATGAAATTGGAAAGTAAAACTTGAAAGTGTTTTAAATCAGGTATGGGAACAAATAGGCCAAGTTGCTAATTCGCAAACGTTAGCCATCAGAAGTTAACGAGTTACCTCAGCAATCAGGCGATCTAAATTTTGTTCATTCGCGGGAACAACAATATGGGCAATCGCTTTTGCTACTTCAGGTTTATCAAAAGTTTGCGCCCAAGAAACTAATGTTTCATTTTTTTCAGAAGCTAAAGTGATAACCAATGTGTATTTCGGTAATGAAGCATGTTGGATAACCACTTTTTTTGGTGATTCGATTTCTGCAAAAACAGTTTCATTTGGATAATCACGTCCATCAGGTCCATGCATGATGTATTTCCAAAGACCGCCGGGTTTAAATTCACAGATTTCAAACGTGTTCGTAAAACCTTCTGGTCCCCACCAGCGAGCTAAACGTTCTGGAGTGCTGATAGCAGCAAAAACAGATTCAATCGGAGCGGCAATTTTTCGAGAAGTTTGAAAAGTCGACATGCATTCATCTCATTCTAATTCGGGAATGAAAGCAATCAGGCCGAGCGCCTGGCCTTTCGCATAAACCTTGGGAACTCAATAGTTGCGTTTAGGCCAGGAAGTTTCATGGTTTTACTCGCATTCAGAGCTTTTTCTTGCGAAAAAAGGATATGTAAGTAATATGTAAATTAATGAGCCTTCCCGACTGGAACTCCCTAAAAAACAAGCTTTCTATCTTAGCAGATGCCGCTAAGTACGATGCCTCTTGTTCAAGCAGCGGATCACAACGAAAACGTGATCCGAAAGGGATGGGAAATGTTGAAGGAATGGGTATCTGCCACAGCTACGCTCCTGATGGTCGCTGTATCAGTCTTTTAAAAATCCTAATGACCAACTTCTGCATATTTGATTGCAAGTATTGCATCAACCGAGTTTCAAGTGATGTCAAACGCGCGCGCTTTTCGCCGGAAGAAGTTGTCACACTTACTTTAGAATTTTATCGTAGAAATTATATCGAAGGACTTTTCTTAAGCTCGGGCATCATGGAAAGTTCTGATGCCACCATGGAAAAACTTATTCAGGTGGCAAAGACCCTACGCCAAGTTCATAAGTTTCAAGGCTACATCCATCTAAAAGTTGTCGCTGGCTCATCGCAAGAATTAATTGAAGAAGCAGGTCTATGGGCAGACAGAGTCAGTGCAAATATTGAAATGCCTGTTCAACCTGATTTGGATCTATTAGCTCCAGCAAAGACCATTGATTCAGCGACCACTTCGATGAATCAAATTGCCGATAAAGTGGCGGAATCAAAAGAAGAACAAAAGAAAACTTTTAAAGCGCCGAAGTTTGCTCCTGCAGGACAGACGACGCAAATGATCGTTGGGGCTACACCCAGCTCTGATGCTTTGATTCTTTCTTCGTCGCAAAGCCTTTATAAAAAGTATGGACTGCGCCGAGTTTACTATTCTGCTTACAGTCCGATTCCCCACGCCGATGTTCTACTTCCCCGTGAGCAACCTCCGTTGATTCGCGAAAATCGCCTTTATCAAGCTGACTGGCTATTAAGATTTTATAAATTTGATGCTTCTGAAATTGTTGATGATAGTTCACCAAATCTTGCCTTAGACATGGATCCAAAGACTGCTTGGGCCTTAAGAAACCGGGCTTTCTTTCCAGTCGATGTAAATACAGCTAGTCGGGAGGAATTATTAAGAGTTCCTGGCTTTGGTGTTCGCAATGTCGAGCGCATTTTACAGATGCGGCCCCACCGAAAAATATCTTTAACTGATTTAACTAAATTAAACGTGTCTTTAAAACGCGCGAAATATTTTGTCGTTACTTCAGATCATAACCCCGATGTCTTACTTTTAGATTCGGCAAATTTAAAAAGCTCCATCGTCCCTGAGCATACTCAACTTTCACTTTTTGATTTGGCGACCACTGCTAAAACTGGGGAGTTATGAGTTTAGATTCCCTTGATTTTGAAGGCTGGCGAAGCAAGGCTCGAGAATATCTTGTGCAGGGAACTCTGCCGCAGGATACATCCTGGGGAAGCGAACTTGGTTTTGTCTTTGAAAGTGCAAAGAAAACTCCCGTCACTGCACCCAAAGTTCCGAAAGAATTTTTAGAATTAGCCCAGGCCGTATCGTGTGCCCGGGATGATGACCGCTGGCTTCTTTTATACCGCCTGCTATATCGATTGAATGTCGAAAATCCACAACTGCTCAATATTCTTGTCGATGACGATGTTCGCAAAGCTCAGCTTCTTGCAAAATCAGTTCGCCGTGACATTCATAAAATGCATGCCTTCGTGCGATTTAAAAAAACCTTCATTGATGGCGAAGAAGCCTACGTAGCCTGGCATAAACCGGAACATTTAATTATTAAAATGGCGGCGCCGTTTTTTGCGCGAAGATTTGGTGATAAGCCTTGGTCGATTTTTACTCCTGATGGTTCAGCGCACTGGAATTTAGAAGAATTAAGTTTTTCTAAAGGCATGCCCCAAGAAGAATTTGAACACGAAGATCCCTTTGATGAGGTTTGGAAAACTTATTATAAGTCCATCTTTAATCCTGCTAGGCTGAAAATCAAAGCGATGAAAGCAGAGATGTCGCCCAAATACTGGAGCAGTCTGCCAGAAGCTGAAATCATTAAAGATCTTATTCGCGATACACCAAAGCGCTTACAAGATATGGCAGAAGCCCCGAAATATTTGGCGCAAGTGCCGACATCTTACTCTTGGCAGGATCTTAAAGATGCTGCTGCGAAATGCAGCGCTTGTCCCCTTGCTAGTAAAGCTACCCAAACCGTCTTTGGTGAAGGAAGTCTTGAAGCTGACTTAATGATTGTTGGTGAACAACCTGGGGACGAAGAAGATTTATCCGGGAAAGCCTTTGTCGGTCCTGCCGGAAAAGTTTTGGCTGAAGCCTTGGAAAAAGCCGGCATCATTCGCGAAAAAGTTTATGTCACTAACGCTGTAAAACATTTTAAGTGGACTGCGGGTGAATCCCCTGAGGGAAAGGCGCGAATCCATAAAAAACCTGGCGGCACTGAAATGCACGCTTGCAAACCTTGGCTAGAAGCAGAGATTGCCTTAGTAAAACCAAAAGTGATAATCGCTTTAGGTGTGACAGCCGGAACGGCTCTTTATGGGCGCTTGGTGCAGGTGCAAAGTGAACGGGAAAGAATAAATACGAAAAGTGCTTTTGCTGAAGCTCTGACAATCACTTGGCACCCCTCGGCGATTTTACGCGCGATGAGCGAAGAAGAAAAATTAGAACGTATGCAGAATCTAATTTCTGATTTAAGAAAAGCATTCGAACTAGCAACTTTAAAGAAGTTAAATCTATGAGTATGCAGCGTTTCGTGGCTTGCTTACTCTGACTAATCAATTATTGTAGGCTCCATGTACAAGTTACGCGATTATCAACAACAAGCCGTGCAAAATACCATTCGGTATTTTCAAAAAAAACGGGAACCTGCCGTCGTAGTTTTACCTACGGGCGCCGGGAAAAGTCTTGTTATCGCAGAACTTGCGCGAATTGCAAAAGGCCGCATTCTGGTTTTAGCCCACGTTAAAGAGTTGGTTGAACAGAACTATGAAAAATATAAAAGCTACGGACTAGAAGCCGGAATCTTTTCTGCAAGTTTGGGAAAAAAGGAGCGTACACAAAAAGCGATCTTCGGCAGCGTACAATCAGTCGCCCGCGCATCAGATGATTTTTTCGACAATTTTTCTTTGTTAGTCATCGATGAATGTCACCGCGTCGCTGAAGAAGGTGCAACCCAATATCAAGAAGTTATAAAAAAGCTTCAAGATCGCAATCCCGGTCTTTGTATCTTGGGATTAACGGCAACACCTTATCGCCTGGGTGTGGGTTGGATTTATGAATTCAATCAAGGTGGGGAACTAAAGACTGAACAGAAAAGATTTTTCAAACAGTGTGTCTATGAACTTCCACTAACCTATATGATTAGGCATGGATACCTGACTATCCCTGTGAAAGTGGATATTCCGGTTACTTGCTACGACTTTTCAGATCTATTAGGAAAAGATCGTGCCTACACGACGGCGGAAGTCGAAGAGGTTTTACATAGTCAGAAGCGTCTTACCCCGCTGATTATAAATAATATTATCGATATTACTGAACGCTATGATCGCAAAGGGGTCATGATCTTTAGTAGCACGATTAAGCATGCTGAAGAAATCATGACTTATTTGCCAGCGGATCAATCGCGTGTTGTGCTTGGTGATACTGATATTAAAGAGCGCGAAGCAATCATCAAGGATTTTAAAAATCGCAAATTCAAATATCTGGTGAATGTTTCTGTTTTGACGACGGGGTTTGACGCCCCACACGTCGATGTAATTGCGATTCTTCGCCCTACGGAATCGAACAGTCTTTATCAACAGATTGTCGGCCGTGGTCTTCGTTTATCTGAAGATAAAAAAGACTGTTATGTTCTAGATTATACAGGTGTCGGTCTTGATATTTATGCACCTGAAATTAGCGATAAAAGACCCGCCAAGGACACAAGTCCTGTAAAAGTCACTTGTCCAAAATGTTCGTTTGAAAACGATTTCTGGGGTTACGCGGATGATGACGGAAACGTCTTTGAACACTTCGGCCGTAAGTGCAAGGGGGCTTCGCAAGATCCAAATACTTTTGAAATCATTCCCTGTGGCTTTCGCTTCAGATTTAAACTTTGTCATAGCTGCAGTTCTGAAAATGATATCACCGCAAAAGAATGCGAAAAGTGCGAAGCCGTGCTTATCGATGCTGAAGCCAAGTTAAAACAGGCTAAGCTGTCGAAGAATGCCCACGTCATGACTCCGGATCGTATTACCTTTGAAGAACGCAAAGATAAAAATTCGAATCCATTCTTAGAAATTCGTTATTACGATCTTGAATCGAACTACTTAAGCGAAGTGCACTTCTTTAATAACTCGTCGGCTATTAAAAAATTCAATATCAACTTCCTTCGTTCGCATTTAAGACAGCCAGAACTTGCGGTGGATTTAATCTCTCCTCAGCAAGTCATCAGATTCCAAAAGCTCTTCCGCGCCCCAAGCTACATCATCGCCCGTAAGCAGGACAAATTCTGGCGAGTGACCGAAAAGATTTTCGCTGAAGAACTCACTCCTTGACTATTTACCTCGATTCGTGAATTTTCGCGGAATAAGTTCTTACCCATGTCCGTTTCAATTCATCTTTTGTAAGTATGACTTATGAACCTGTTACTTTATATATTCTCAAATATCGAGAGGTTCATAATGAAAAAATTCTTTTCAACTTTATTGGTTCTAATGACTTTATCTTCGGCTGCTTTAGCTTATGAGGGTATTGCGGTTCTAGGTCTTGACGGCAAAACGACTATTCAGCAATTGAATGGCAGCTGTGATGAAGATGCTCCGCAACCTACAAACGGAAAAGCCGATACCTGTGATTCAAAAGGCAAAGGTTGCCCAAGTGGATACGTAGCTTTGAAGAAATACTGCTGGGGCGGATGGAGACACGGATTCTATCACTGCGGTACAGCTTGCAAAGAACGCCAACCTGACTGCGTTTGGGGCCACAACAGCTATATCTGCAATAATGGTATGGGCCCTCAATAAAAAAGTTCTAGGAAGTTCAAAAAAGCCAATCCAATAAGATTGGCTTTTGAGCAACCTATTGACCATCCATTCTGGTCTTACTCCCGTTTGACCTACAGGTCTCCACGCTGATTCCATCATTTCATAGATGATCCTGCCAAAGATAAGCGCATCGGCTTGTGCTATATTGTTAGCAGCGTATTGGTGTAATTCTTCATCAGCTATTCCCACTTGATGATCGCAACAACCATCTAAGGTCACATTGATTGAATCTTTTGCATTCTATAACTCTACCAACAATTCTTTCATTTAAGGATAAGCTCAGCAATTGCAATGCCATCAATCACAAAAACCCGCTTTTGTGAAAATCCTAATTTTTGATATAGTCAAAAACTGGCCTACTTATTTGTTCATGCCCAGCCCGACTTCTAGATGTCTGTATTAACAATCTTTATTTTGCCAACCCAAACTAAATATGTTGAGATTTACAAAAGCAAAACACAAGGAGTTGTTTTAAATGAAAAAATTAGTTTTTGCTGTCGCTATTCTTCTAGCGTCAGTTTCAAATGCTCAAGGAAAAAAGGCATCATTGCATGATCAATATTCCGGCACTGGTTACGGCGTGGCTGGTTGTGGATTAGGTTCAGTTATCTTCGGTGCTAAACCTGGTATGATTCAAGTCCCTGCAGCAACTACCAACGGTATCTACGGCATCCAAACGTTCGGAATCACTTCAGGAACTTCTAACTGTGATATCCCAAAAATGGGTCAAACAGCAGCAGTTTACCTTGAAGCAAACCAAGAAGTTGTAGCAAAAGATGCAGCTCGCGGTGAAGGCGAAACATTGGTTGATCTTGCCGTGATCTACAACTGCCAAGATGCTGAATTGTTCTCTTCTAAAGTGAAAGCAAACTACAAAGAAATTTTCACTTCTGACAATGGTTACACTCAATCATCTAAAATTTTATCAACTATTAAAAACGACTCTGAGCTTGCAAAAAACTGCTCAGTAGCTGGTTAATTTAAGGAATAAAAATAATGAAAACATTAATCTTACTTCTATCTCTTATCTCTACTAGCGTATTTGCTGCACAAGGCGAAGTTGGTCCTGCAGGCTGCGGATTGGGTAACCAAATCTTCGGTACTGACAATCAAATCCTTGCATCAACAACTAACGGATCTTCTGGCACACAAACATTCGGTATCACATCAGGTACTTCAAATTGCATTGATTCTTCAAGACAAGCGCAAATTGAAAATTTCATTGATACAAACAAAGTTGCTTTGTCGAACGATGCAGCTCGTGGCCAAGGTGAAACTTTAGCTAACCTTTCTGAAATGATGGGTTGTGATAAAGGTTCCTTCGGTGGCGTTGTAAAAACTCACTACAAAACTATCTTTAATTCTGAAAATACTCAGCAAATCACATCTCGCTTGATGATGGTTGTTGAAAATAATGCTTCGGCTGCAAAGTGCGGAACATAGTTTTAAAATTGATAGCAAATTATATAAAAGAGCAGTCTTACGGAAGACTGCTCTTTTTCATTTCTGCAGTTCTGTTTTCGCAGTTAACTTATGCGGCATCTATTTCGGAATCTGATCTTAAGCAAATCGCTGAATCCCGAGAATGGACCACGATCATTTACTACACCGAAACAGACTGGACTTTGACAGTTCAATCAAGATCAGATTCACCCAAATTTTTTGTAAGTAAGCGCGGCAAAAATTCTGCCATCGATGAATTAAAAGAAAGCTTAAATCTTTTAACCACTGAAAAACCCCCATTTAGTGACCAAAACTTCGTTTGCAGATTTCCAGCCCGCGCCAACTATCTAAATGAAGTGTTAAAATTAGGATTTCAATTCGATCGCAGTGGATGCAAAGACTATCAAGCATGGCGGCAACGTATTTCAGCTGATCGCGCAAGCTTGGTTTTTTCATCTTATTACCTCGGAAATCCTTCGTCCTCCTTCGGTCATATCCTTTTAAGAATGGGAAAGAAGCAGTTAGGTTCTGAAACGCAAAAAGAACTATTAGATCAAGGTATTAATTTCGGGGCTTCTCCATGGACTGAAAATCCTTTCCTGTATGCTGTCTTAGGAATGTCAGGGGCCTTTCCAGGGAACTTCATTGCCATTCCCTATTACTACAAAGTCCGTGAATACAATGACTATGATTCTAGAGATCTGTGGGAGTATGAACTTAATCTGACGCCAGCTGAAGTTTCAAAGATGACAGACCTGCTTTGGGAGCAAGGTTCAAATCATTATGACTATTATTTCTTAACCGAAAACTGTGGCTATTACATCGTAGCACTAGTCGAAGCTGCAGCCCCTAGATACAACCTGACATCAAGACTTAGAAAGTGGGTCATTCCCTCAGAAACATTAGCGGCGTTAGCGCAAGAAGGTGCGCTACAAAAACCCATCTTAAGAAAGTCCATTCGTACTCAGTTTTATGAAAAGATTGAAACCTTAAACTCTGAAGATCAGGATTTAGTTTCAGAACTGTTTAACGAAATGACTAATGCAGTAATGCAGGATCAGACTTCCTTTTCCTTACCAAAAGCACTTACCGCGAAATCAGAACTTGAACGCGCCAAAGTTCTTGATGCTGCTATCGACTATTACGACTTTCGCTATAGCAAAAAAGTGATCTTAGGGGAAGAACCCTATATTAAAGTAAAAAGATCTTTGCTAATCGCACGAGCAGAGCTACCTACCTATGATTTATCACCAAAAACAACACTTTCTGAAAACTCTCCGGATAAATCCCACGGAAGTGGTCGTGTGGAACTTGGTTACAGTGAGGCTAAATCTAATGATTATAATGAACATAGCCTTTTACTTGGCTATAGATTTGCATTTCATGATTACTTAGATCACCAACAAGGGGCGCCACAGAGAGCGCACATCGAGATCTTTAAGATTCAAGGCGCTATCGAAAATGAAGATCTTAAACTTCTTAATTTCTCTCCGTTTGATATAAGGTCATCACCATTATGGAATCGCTGGGATCGCGACATCAGTTGGAAAGTCAGATTAGCTTTGGAAGAAAGCCCTTATCAAACGTGTTCCAGTTGCCTTGCCACGAATTTAAATTTAGGAGTGGGACTTACTACGGGCCTAAGTAAACTGGACGTTTCATTAATGGCCGACGTCAATGGGCTCTATGCAAATGATTACGATAGAGCTTTGCAAGCTCTGGTTGGCCCTAGCTTAATTATTAAATCTATACCGTTTAAAAGATCCTGGGGATGGTTATTAGAAGGCAAATACTTTCCTAATGAAATTAATGAATTTCAAAATTTATATTCTATAAGCGCTAACGTACGATATCATTTTGAAAAAAACCTGAATGTCGATTTCGGATATGTACAAGAAAAAGACCGTGAAATATTTAAAATTAATTTTCTTATTTATCACTATTAATTTAACCGGCTGTTCAAGCTTTCTGTATTGGCCGACTAGCGATGTCTACGTTGATACCTCGGCAATGCCGATTAAACCCCAGGAAGAACGGGTGCAGGTCAATCCGTCAGAAAGTCTGAACCTATGGATTTTGAAAACACCCGCTAAGAAATCCAAAGGTGTCTTTGTCCAATTTCACGGTAATGCCCAGAATTTAACTGCTCACTTTCAATTCTTATATTGGGTATTAAGTGAAGGTTATGATCTTGTCACTTTTGATTATCGCGGTTATGGGCAAAGTACACCGTATAAACCAACGCCTGAAAGCACCACCGAGGATGCCAAAAAAATCATTGAATACGTGTCTTTAAAGTTTCCTAAGCAGAAAAGAATTTTCGTTGGTCAAAGTTTAGGCGGAGCTGTGATGCTTAAGGCACTGTCTAATGCGCCAATAAGTCAGCACCCAGAGGTTTTGGTTTTAGATTCTTCATTTGCATCTTACAAAGCTGCTGCAAGGTCGGTTTTAAAACAGCGATGGTTTTTGTATCCTCTCATCCCCTTCTCATACTTAGCTTTTTCAGATGAATACGCGCCAAAGGATCATTTGAAACAGCTTGGTTCAATGCCCAAAGTGGTGATCCACGGTAAAAAGGATCCCGTCATTCGCTATGATCTTGGCGAAGATCTTTTTAACCACCTTCCAGAACCAAAAGTCTTTTGGACGATTAATTATGGCTATCATACTGCTGCATTCACTCAATTTTATGTGAAGGAATATTCCAAAAAGCTTATCGATGTTATCGAAGACCCAAAATCCTACGAATAGTGCTTCTTACCGCTCTTTCGGCAACGTTATCCCTAAAAGGATAAGCCGACGCTTGGTCGGCTTATTTCTATAAAAATCTTTAGTTAGCTAGAAGGTTGCAGATACACCTAACTCAAGGGCTGAAACGGTCATACCAAAACCTGGCAGCTCCGTCAGGAAGTGAGTGCTTGAATAACCAAGCTCAAAAATCGTGCTGTCGACTTGATAACCGACGCCAACTTGCAAGTCATAACCTGTCTTAAGTGATTCGCCTTCTTTACCAATAATTTTAGTACCGTTTAATCCGCCTTTAAAATAAAATTTCTCATTCAGAGCGTAAGCCAGATTACCGTCTAAACGGATATAGTTTAATGAAAGTTGTTCTTTTTTGGCTTGGATGAATGAAAGATTCGATGTCCAACCTAATTGTTGAACTGGAAGACTAACATATCCAATACTTAGACCCATTGCGGTGTCCATTTTTACAGAATCACCAGCTGCTTTGCAGGCATCTCTGCTGTTGAAACGTTTTGTGCGAACGATACGGTGGAAATAAGCGCTGTTACTAAAAAGGGGTCTCATCGATTCATAGTTAAATCATAATTCTTCTGACCTTACATTACTTCGTCTTTGTAGGTTCGTAGCTCAATACGAATGCCCCAGATTTGAATTCCTTCTTATTAACAAGTTTCAAATCAATAGCTTTTGAAAGTCCGTCCAACAATTTTGGACCATGACCAATAAGTCTTGGGTGAACAATGAATTCATACTCATCGATCAATCCAAGCTCTGCCAATTTTAATGGAAGAGTCACCCCACCAGTTAAGATTCCCCTACCTGGTTGTTGTTTTAACTGCAGAACTTTATTCTTAAGTTCATCACCACGAATTATTTCTGCGTTCCAATCAACTTGCTTAAGCGTATTGGAAACAACATACTTTTTTGCTTTATGGATTGTATGAGCGAAAGGCACCATCCAGTCATCCATCCACTCAGGCTTTACACCCGTTTCAGCAACTGGTCGCCATGCGGATTCCATCATGTCATAAACGATCCGACCAAAAAGAAGGATAGAAGCCTGTTCGATTCCATTAGCTGCGTGTTCATGCATTTCTTGGGTAGGAATAACGGATTCATGATCACAACAACCATCAAGAGTTGTATTGATAGAGTATTTTAACTTTTGCATTAAAGCTCCTGCGCTAAGGCCACGATGATGCCATCGGGTCCGCGAAGATAACAAAGTAAGTAAGCATTTTCGTACTGAACTATTTCGTCTAACATCTCCGCGCCATGACCACGCAGACGTTCTATCGTTTCATTAATATCTGTGACGGCGAACATGATTCGATGCAAGCCCGCTGTATTTACTGGAGCAGGCTCCCCACTTATCGCTTTCGGTCTTTTGAATTCACTTAATTCAAGTCGCACTTCGCTGCCTGGGGTCTGCATCATGACGATGTCGCACTTCACATTTTCAAGTGCGAGAATTTTATCAACCCACTTGCCTTCAACGGTGGCTTCGCCTTGTACTTCTAAACCAAGTTCTTTAAAGAAGGCCACCGTCTTTTTCATATCGCTGACCATGATTCCGATGTTGTCCATTCGTAGCAGTTTACTTTTCGCCATGATTTCTCCGTTGCTATTTTTCGATAATGACGTGGGTTGCATTTTCGCCGTTAACCGTTTCTTTCACGGAGTAACCTAATTTTAGCAGATCAAGGCCAGCAAAAAGATTTTCTCCCGAGCCTAACAACACCGGGGAAATAGCCAAATGCATGTAATCGACTAAACCTTTAGATAAATATTGGCGAATCACCGAGGTGCCACCATTTAAACGAATGTCTTTGCCACCTGCAGCCTTTTTTGCTTTTTCAAGCGCGGACTCGATTCCATCTGTGACGAAATAAAAGGTAGTTCCGCCTTCCATCACAATCGGTTCGCGCGCGTGATGAGTCAGGACAAAAACTGGCGAATGATACGGAGGATTCGGCCCCCACCACCCTTTCCAATCTTCATCTTTCCAAGGACCACGGATCGGACCAAACATATTGCGCCCCATGATGTTGGCGCCAATATTATTAAAGCCGCGTGAAGCGAACTTTTCATCAATCCCGGTTGTGCCTCCGGGTTTGCCGATCATTTTATTAAAGGTTAATGTAGGAAAAAACCAGTTATGCAGAGTCTCACCACGCAGACCTAAGGGATTATCAAGAGTTTGATTTGGACCAGCCCCGTATCCATCTAGGGAAATGGCAAAGCTTTCTACGCGTAGACGACTCATGAGCTCTCCTTTGTTAGCGATCGTTAAGGCCAATGCCCTTCATTATTTTTGGAATGTATTTTTCAATTCGCGCTTCACGGGTTGAAGCTTGTTTCGCGCTAGAAAAATGCATCAGGTAAGCCCTTTGACGGCCCGGAGTCAGTGATGCAAATGCTTTTTTTAAAGCCGGCTTTTTTGCAAATGCTTTTTTAAGTTCATCAGGAACAGTCTGAGGTTTCTTCTTTACCTCAAGCTTTACCCCCGAATTTTCAATCGCGATTGCTTCTTTAATATAAGATTTAATTGTGGTCTTTAAGCGTTTAATTTCTTCTAAAGAACGAAATTCAAAACGTTTTGGTGAACTTGAATTAGGCCCATTGTCGACCAAAATGTTTTTGGGATCTTTTAATAAAGCACCTTTAAAAAACATCAGACCAAGGTAGTTTTTAAAGGGCTGAATGATAACGATGTTACTATCTTCATGAGTGTAACACGGAAGATTCCACTTTAAGTCCTCTTCCAGTTTTGTTTGAAGAAGAATGCCACGTAATGCCTTCGTTTCTTCCTGCCATTTCTTAGACTTTTTTAGAAACTTATCAACTTTAGAATCCATTATGGGACCTTCTACCTATTTACTAAAATTTATTAGAACATTGTATACACCTTCAACGACTTCAGCCATCGATTTATAATCTAAGGTATCAGCGGTATCGCCTTTAGTGTGATAGTGTGGGTTCCGCATGAACGCGGTATCTGTCAACATTATCGCCGGATAACCGTACTCCCAATAACTACTATGATCTGAAAGACTCACACCCGGAAGTTCTCGCGGAGCATTCAGTGCCTGAACATCCACTTTAGATGCCTGTTTCATAAGACGAGTCACCTGCGTTACCAGTGCTTTACTTGTCGGATCGCCGACAACCCCAATAAAATTCCCAGTGGAAGGATAAATCTTGGCAAGTTCAGGGATAGGAAAACTCTGTGAGTTCTTTTTATCACTGAAGTAGCCGACCATTTCTAGGCTCAACATAAAAAGTACTTCTGCTTTTAATTCTTTCAATGACTTCGCATGCACCGCACTTCCCATTTGATCTGATCCAAAAAAAGGTGGCTCTTCTAAAGTATAAGCTACCAAATCAATGCGATACTTAAGCGTGGGCTTTCGCTGTTGTATGAGCCTTGCTATTTCAAGTAAACCAGCAATCCCACTAGCATTATCATCAGCCCCAGGCAGAGGACCTGCCACATCATAGTGCGCCCCTATTACTATGCGTGGACCCTTGCTAGGGCCCATGGTGGTCACAACATTTTCGTAAGTATTTTTGCCAGCCTTAAACTTTTGATACGCAACCTTTAAGCCCGATTTTTTCCATTCATTTTCAATATATTTTGCAGCTTCCTTTAATCCGGCTAAGTTTTCATAAGAGCGAGGGATTTTTGTTGAAGTCAGAGCAGTCACATCAGCACGTAAACGATCTATGTTCGCGCGCGGTTCAGCGCCCTCGGTCTGGGGAAATGCAAAGTTCATAAATATGGCTCCTAGAATTTGTAGAAAGAAAAGCATACAAACCTCAAGGGCTGAAAAACGCCCACTTTGGGCTTTCAGAAAATGGAGTTAGATTGAAGAAGAAAGAGACTGGTCTGTTGCCTTACGCTCTTAAGGGTGCCTGCTTTTTTACATTGAGCCTTGGTTAATGCGAAGACTCTGCAGATAATGATCCAGAACAAATCTATCCGGAAGGTTTAGATGGAAGGTCCATCCATAGTAATAGCTTGCGAAGAGTTAAAACCGTTCCTAAAGAAAAAAATTAAAAAAGCTACAGGTACTGCGAAGATTCCACTTCGAGCTATCAGTGGCTCAACACTTAAATCAGCTAGAAGCTGGGGAAAACACCTGCTGCTGTTTTTTTCGGATGTTAACTTAAGAATACATTTTTTGATGTTCGGAAGTTATCGCATCAATAATCCCCGCGAAAATCGGATTCCCAAACTCGAGCTCGATTACGGGGATTCTAAAATTTATTTTTATAGTTGTGCTATCAAGGAACAACCCAAGGGCTTTGAGAAAAATTATGATTGGAGCATAGATCTGATGTCCCCTGAATGGGACAGTAAGAAGGCACTAAAAAACGTCCAAGCGAACCAGGACGCGCAAGTCTGTGATGTTCTTATGGATCAGGATATTTTTGCTGGTCTTGGTAATATCATGAAGAATGAAATTCAATTTAACACGCGTCTTCACCCCGAAACCAAGGTGAAAGACCTTTCCCTACCTCGCCTGAAAGCTTTGGTGAAGGAAGCAAATCGTTATGCATGGCAGTTCTACGAATGGAAAAAAGAGAATGTTCTTAAAAGGAACTGGCAAGTAATGCGTAAGAAGTCCTGCCCCATTTGCGGGAGGAACATAAAAAAGAAGGTCACAGGAAAGTTAAAACGGTGGAGTCACTTCTGCAACCACTGTCAGAAAAAGTAGGACGAGAACTCTCGCCCTACTTTTGATAATTAATTTTCAAAAGACATTGGCAGCTTTTCGTAGCATTTCAAATTGTCTTGCACGATGCTGTTTGGTCCATCTTGAAGAAGTTTGAAGCTTCCTTCTAAGAAAGTACCACGGTCAGCAACAGCTAGTTGAATAGTTCCAAATTTATCTTGGAAAACAACTTCGCCATTACTATTGGATTTAGTAACTACGACTGAGGTAACTAATTTCGCACTTAGATCGTCATCGTTATGCGCAACTACGTAAGCACGCAAGCCCGGGCCATCATTCAAACCAATGCCCACTTCAATCCATTGGTCGCCATCGTCTTGTTGGCACTTTACTAACGTTTCAACAGTTGTTGTCTTTGCCTGAGCTGAAAATCCCAATAAAAGAACTAATAAGAAAACCAGTTTGTTCATAAATTCTCCTTAGTGTTTTTGGTGACCGGCGCATCTTAATGTGAAGCGAAGCCTAAAAGCGATAGGTAGAATTTATATGTATATGGTTGGACGGTGCGTCCCTATTTGGAAATCAAAGTCTTAACCCTCGAGTCTCTAAGGTAAAGTCCGAGCCAAATGAAGATGGCGAGGTATATTGGAAGTAGAGTATGGGTAAACAGAGGACTACTAACGCGCACGTGGCTTGCGATCGCTCCGCCCAGGTAACCCGTAAGCAGGATTGCCCCAAGCACTGCAGTTCTTGGAATCACGTATAAAAGTAAGCAGGTTAAGAGAATTGTGCCTACAAGTGGCATTTTTTCGATCGGCCATTGAAGAGCAGCGCCTGCTTCCAGAGCTTCGGGTGGGAGTTTATCCATGAAGAACTTTGTAACGCCGTCAAATGATAAAAATAGAACTGCCAATCCGCTTAGTATTCTTCCGACCCAAATTTTTAGTTTTGTGTTTTCGACTGCCATATGACGTTCCTCCATGCTGCTGATATGAAGATCTTAGCAGCATGGCAGAAGGCAGTCTCGGATAATCACAAACAGAGATCTCGGTGGGTCGGCGGGGGGAATGGGGCTCGGTCCATCCTGGCCCTCGGCGCCTTCGGCGCTGACTACGTCACCCCAAAAATGCCTTCGTGGCATTTTTGCGAACCCCCTGAACACTTTGAGTCCAATCACTCAGCTCTCGAACAATTTAGAAAATAAAAAACCACCCGGTGGGTGGTTCTTTATTTTCTAAATTGGTGGAGGCGGGGGGAATTGAACCCCCGTCCGCAAATGATCCGCGATAAGGCGCTACATACTTAGTCAGTGTTTTAGATTGGTCCTCGGGCTTCCACAGACAAAATCCCTAAGACCTCTCCCCCAGTAAATTTAAGAGTGTCTGCTGGAGAAAACCCAACACTCCGAGGTCCCTAAATGACGATCAATCCAAGAGCGGAACCACCTCAAGGTTGATCGTGCAGGCTAATTAAGCTGCAAGTGCGTAATCGTTGCCAATTACAAAATGGACGTTTTTAACGAGGTCCTCATCCGCCCCGGTATGCTCCTTATGTTTCAGCATCCACGTCGAAGCCAGTACGCCCCCATGATTTGCAAAACATAACCGTTTTATTATCGCTCAATTTGAACGGAATAAAAGTCGTTTATACTTCCGATTTTTCGATTCGCTTTCAAGGTGAATAAAACCAATGACGCAAACTTTTTAGGCATGCTTGCCTAAACTTTGGTCCAGGCATTATTGCACCACCTTAACGATATCCTAACTTAAGCAAGAGACAATTTACGCCAAAAGGGAAAGATATCCACCATTTATGGGCCTATTCCACAGAGTTATCCACAGACCTGCTTAAAAAATGGGGTAAATGTGACACTAAAATTTAAGAATCTTAAATTAATGTAAAGGAGCCATCGCATTTTACGATGGCCCATTTTTTAGGCAAAACTATCTGAAAAGATCAGCAGCGGACGCTGCGGTTGCAGCCAAGGAACTTACATTTGAACGGTTGTTTTCAGCGGCTTGAGCTTGCGCTTGAGCAGTTGCTGCTACTTGCGCTGCTGCCACAGAAACAGGTGTTTCAACGATCGTTGGTTCAGGTTTGATGTCCAATGATGGTTTAAGAACTGGAGCTTGAGTTTTCTCAACCCCTGCAACGGCATTTGTCACCGGGAACAATTGAATGTTCAATTGGTAAACTCTTTCGCCTTTTTCTTTCATACGGGCGATAGAGTTATCTTTATGAAGATTTTTGCGCATTTGACGAAGCTTGAATTTAATTTCTTCAAACTCAGCTTTCGTTAACGACAACGTCAAAGTTCCAAACTCACGCTCAGTCGGTTGATCTTGATACAAAGACTCTAGGCCCAAGTACATTAACTGAGATTGAAGTTTACGAACAAGCGCTACCGGAACTTCTTCAGGCGATTCAATCAAGCTTCTGTTCTTTCTAATCTCACCCGTAGCTTCATCACGACGAAGCTCGCCAGAGGCGATTAAAGTTTCAAGAGCTGTTTCGATTTCGTCTTCCGACGCTTTTCCGCGCAAAAGTTTTTTCAATGACGAGGTATCAAAGCGAACACCTTCTTGGTCAACCATGGCATAAATCATCCATGTCACCCAGTTCGGAACTTTTTCCCAAGTCTTACGATCAATTTCACCAGATTTAAGTTTTGCACCTACACGGTGTTCACTTAATTTCTTAAGATACATGTTACGTTCAGCAGGATCCGTTGCCTGAGTAAAGTGCACAAGCAAACGGAACTCTTCAGTTTGATCCTTCATGAAGCCAAGGGCTTTACCAAATTTAGAAACCATATCGTCAGAAAGATTTCTCTTACCTTCGATGATCATTTTTAAATAGTTTGGCGATTTGATGTTCGCAGCCGCAGAAAAAACCGCGTAATTATAAGCTCTTAGAGAACCCTTTGAACTCTTACGCTTGAATTTATAGAAATCTCCGAGGAATTCGCGATAATTCATGTAATCAGCAAGAACGGGAGGTTTCGCCGAACCCATTGAAATTTCTTTGCCTTTGTTAAACTCTGGATGAACGTTCTGCATAGAAATCAGATCTCCTTGTACCCAAATAGTTCACCTGAAATAAATGATCAAAACAAGGCAATTTGTGCCGAAGAAGAGTTACCTTATTGCAAGGCATAAAAAAAGGACTCCAAAAACTGGAGTCCTTCGTGAATGTAAAATTCTGAAAAAACCTTTCTTAGTAACGAGATAAGCGCAAAGTGACCGCGCGAATATCAAGATCACCGCGAGTTACGAACACGATGCTATCAGCGCCTTGACCGAGTACGGCATTTTGTAGATGCACAACTTGTCTGTATCCACCGCGATTGATTTGCAGAGATGGACCTTGAGAGAAACTATTCACAAGTACATCAAGCAACGCAGAATCATAAACTGCAGTAGCATCAATCTCGATCGCTTCGATTCTGTAACCGCGATATCTATACATATCGATGTATTGAGTAAGATCTAAACGATCCGTTCCATAAAGACGGCGATAGATTCCTAAGTTCACTGTTTCTGTTTGATGATAATCACCGTGACCTGGGCGACCGGGTCTGCCAGGGCGATCTGGACGATCATTTCTATTTTCAGTTAAGTGAATAATCACAGTGTCTATTGCAGCATTCCCACGTACTTGCAATTGCAAGGCGCGGAAGTCTCTGCCAAGAACAGCACCATAGCGTGGGCGCAACTGAATGCGACCTTGCGGGGAAAAAGCACTGTCTTCTTGTCGACCATCAGCAAGCAATGCGATTTCAGCGCGAGGCCCACTTCGGCGCACATCAACTTCAACGGACTCAACCGTGTATCCGCGATATTGTTCTGTGATACCGGCTAAGTGACGAAGCTCTAAAGTTTCGTTGGCAAGACGGCGGTTAAGATAGATGATTTTTTGTTCTTGTCGGCCGGAACCATTTCCAAAGTCATCACGGCCGGGAAAAGAGTCACCGGGTTGATT
Source organism: Bdellovibrio reynosensis (assembly GCF_022814725.1). NCBI lineage: Bacteria > Pseudomonadati > Bdellovibrionota > Bdellovibrionia > Bdellovibrionales > Pseudobdellovibrionaceae > Bdellovibrio > Bdellovibrio reynosensis. The sequence goes on along the minus strand of NZ_CP093442.1, from coordinate 2,761,967 downwards.
AAAATCATCACCGGGATAACGGGGTCCTTCGTGCCGGGGTGTGCCTGGCGGTTGTCGTGGCCCCGGTACGATAAAAGCTTCAGCAGCTAAAGAAGTTAAAGTGATTCCAGCAAAAGCGAGCAATAAAGAATTTTTTAGAGTCATTGTGTCCCCCAATGGTTTTAAGTAGTTCCCCGAAAGCCTTCTAAAGCAACCGCCATACCAAGTTTTTTAGGAACACTTTGACACCAATAAAAAAGGCCCAAGATTGGGGATCTTAGGCCTAGGGGGGAAGGAACTATTGGGACTTTGGGATTTATTTTAAATTTTCGTCAGACAACTCAACGATCGGTTTAATCGTTCTCATGAACGTAACTAAGAACTGATCTTGAGCATGGCTGCCACGTTGTCTCATCTTAACAAGAATTTTCACTTGGCCTAAACCATTGTTAGCTACCATACGAGCTTCACCAACGGAGTTTGCATAGTTTAACTTAGCGCTGTTAAGAGAAATCAAATCTAGAGAGTCATCGTCTTCTTTGGCGATACGCGAAAGTTTCACGTTCACGCGGGTGCCAGTTTCTGGCGCAAGCAATGGACCAGCAAAACCTAGAAGCTCACCGTTTCTTGCTTTAATTGTTAATGCAACACCCGAACGGCCATTGACAACTTCCCAAGAATTCATCGTTACAGATTTAATTGTGTTATCGTGATTCAGTCTTTTAATGCTGGAGTGGACAAGTTCACGAATAACTAAATATTCTGGATTGTTTGAATACTCGCCCGGTAGATCAAAATGAACGTCTGCTTTAGAATTTCTAAAGACGATATTAGCGATCGCACTGTTTGGACTTTGACCAATCTTAAGTCTCGCGAAAGTAGTTTCACAACCGCCATCCATATCAAGACACTTAATTGTCCCGTCAACTGGACGAATACCTGTAGCAATTTCGCCATTAGCGCTAATCACCGTAGTTAATGCAGAAGCATATTCGTCTTCTGCTAGATAACCAGCTAAATTATAGACTTTAACTTCGCTACCCTCTTGAATTTTCAAGGTGACTGCCGTGTCTCTAGTTGCTTTATCAACAGTCATCTTTGCAGAAACGATCGAAGCCGCTGCTTCAAGGTTTAATCTGCGAGTATCGTGATTTACTTTTTGATTACGTGCTCTAAGAAAGTTCAACAGCTCATCTGTCGAAGTAGAAGTATAGTTCAAACCTTCTGCCGTTGTTCCACCCGTCAGTCTTTTCGAAAGACCTTTACGATCCACGTTTGAAGCATCGTTAGCTTTATAGTCTTCAGGCAATTGATATTTATCTTTAACCTCTGGGATTGAATCAACAACCGGTGGAACTTTATTTACCGGAGGAGGATTTAGTTCAGTTCCTTTAGGCTCAGGCAAACCGCCACCTAAGTTGCCAGTTGTATCTTGAGTTTCGGTTTTAGTTTGCGCTTTAACTGCGCCCGGACCGACAAGTTCTTTTTTCTTACCACATGCTGATAAGGCTAAAGTCGCCAAAAGCGCAGAAGTGATCACGGCGTGCTTAGTCATTGTTGGGAACATAAAAACCTCCAAATAAATCGTCGCTGTCCCAATAAGCAAGCACTGGGCCAGTTTTCGTCACCCCTCATCAGGCCTTGTATTGCGATTGGTTTAGGTTTTACACTCGGTTTTGGAAGGAATTACATGCGTGTACAACAATTCGGCGACTTGCTAGCGGATCCTAAAAGGCTTACTAAGCATCTAATAAAAGTGATCGTGATTTCTTTTATTTTTGCACTTATTGCGATGTACTTTCTTGATCAAAAAGTATCTGCATTTTTTGCAGTTCAAGAGGTAAAAGCATCGATCCGAGCTCCCGCTCGCTTCCTTACAGATTTCGCCTTAGCGGAATATTGGTTAATTTTGGCACTCAGTGTGTGGGCTTTTGCTAAATGGGTTGCTCCTCGCACGAAACTTTTTGATGGGTATGCGCAAAAAGTAGAATTCTTCCGTCGTTGGGGAATAAACTTTTTTGCCGCGCAAATTTTTGCTGGCATCGTCACCCATGTAATCAAGTTTTCAGTGGGAAGACAAAGGCCGCATAAGACCCCCGATTTCGATCCTTATGTTTTTACTCCAATGACGACTCACTGGCATTGGCATTCTTTTTCTTCAGGCCATTCCCAAGTCATCTTCACTGTGGCAACTATGATGAGCGTGGCTTTTCCAAAATTCCGTTGGTTCTGGATTCCGCTAGCAATTCTAATCTGTCTTACTCGGGTCGTAGTTCACGATCACTTCTTAAGTGACATTATTTTTGGAGCTTGCGTGGGGTATGTGGGAAGTTTGCTTTCTATGTTCTATATGCAAACTAAAACTAAAGCAGGACTTTATTAATTTGTTTCCGTAAGGAATTCCACGAGATATTGGGATTCCCTTAGTGCCTTCATAATATCTTTATAGTTCTCGGAATACTTTTCCACCAACCCCCAGAATCTGTCTGAGTGATTCATATGCTCTAGGTGAGCAAGTTCATGAATGATGACGTAATCAATTATTTCTTCAGCAAACACGATCAGACGCCAATTCAAGTTTATGGATTTTCTTGAAGTACAACTTCCCCAGCGAGTTCTTTGTTCGCGGAATTTAAGTTGTGCGGGATGCAGATTCATTTGTTCTGCCCAATACTTTACACGCTCCGACAGATGTTGAACTGCTTCGCGTTTATAAAAATGCCTAATTTCTTTTAAAGCCGTGGGGTGTTCTTCAATTAATGTTGTTGCGCTCCAGCTATTGCGCGGAATATGAAGCAACAAATTTTCATCAGTGACCGAAACGAAGGCTTTCTTATTTAACGTGATGACCACTTTCAATTTTCGCTCTTTACCTAAAAACGGAAAAGTTTCTAGAGATCTGATGCGTTTATCAGGAAACTTTTCTTCGATGGCGGCAAACTTTTCGAAGGTTTTTTCAATCCAATCTTTTTTAGACATCAAAAAGTCCACGATCATTTTCTGACTGGTACTTTTTGCTGCCATGACTTTGATGGGCTTCTTCGGATAGATGTATATAGAAACAGAACGGCGAAAATTTCGTCGATGCACTTCAACAGGCCATTTTGCGAATAGGAAGGTTTCTTTACCGCTCATCAAGTCAGAGAATGACTTATGCCAGCTTCAGTGGCAAGTTTGTTAACTGATAGTGAGCTGTTTTCAAAATTATAGGTGCTATGGATAAAAATGCTTCCTTCTACGATTTAAGCCCTGAAAAGGTTCTGCAAGCTGCAGAAGCAGCGGGCTTCTATCCGACCGGCGAATTCACTCAGCTTAATTCCTATGAAAACCGCGTGTTTGATATTAAGTTAGAAGAACTTCCTTCGAAGGGCTCACTAACTAAAAACGTCATCGCAAAATTTTATCGCCCCAACCGGTGGAGCAAAGAAGCTATCGCCGAAGAACACGAATTTTTACTTTCTTTGCAAGCGGAAGGCATACCCGCAGTCGCCCCGCTTTTACAGGGTCGTGATTCGACTATTTCGGAAGCAGACGGCATGTATGTGACTTTCTTCCCAAAAGTTTTAGGAAGAATGCCGCAAGAATTCTTGCAAGGTGAGTTGCAAAAAGTGGGACGTCTGATGGCGCAAGTTCACAATGTAGGTGCAAAAAAATCAGCTCCTCACCGTCCCATCCTTGATACAAGTTATTATGGTGGTTGGATTACCTTAGATGATTTACAAAACTGGATCACCCCAGAACTGCGTGATCGCTATACCATAGCTGCTGAAGATATTCTTTTTGCTATCGACGATAGCTTTGATACTTCAGAATTTATCCGAATTCATGGTGACTGCCATAAGGGAAATCTTTTAAACAACGGCAAAGAATTTTTCTTAGTCGACTTTGATGATTTCGTAAACGGTCCCGTTATCCAAGATTTTTGGATGCTTTTATCAGGTGATAACGAAACTTTGGATGAAGAAAAAATGCAAATCATCCAAGGTTATGAAGAGCTGCGCGAGTTTCCTGACCATCAATGGTCATGGATTCCACTTTTGCGTGGTTTAAGAATTATATCCTACGCTGGTTGGATTGCAAAACGCTGGGATGATCCGAGCTTCCCGCGCTTGTTCCCTGAGTTTAATACTTATCGCTACTGGGCTGAAGAAGTTGAAGCCTTAGAAAAAATCGCCTGGCAGATCCGCTAGGTTCATTTATACCTAACAACAAAAACTAATAACTTATCCACAATCCCAATGTGGATAAGATCCTTTGCTATTGCAGTTTCTAGAGAACTTTAGTGCTGCATTTATTTTTTGTAAAAAATGAAATTATCTTAAATAAAGTATTTGAAAAAATCATAAATAATCATTTATTATCATTATTAATGAGTTTACTCAGCCCTTCCCTTGAAGCCTTCTGGGCCGTTGTCAAAGCTGGCACGGTCCTGGAGGCGGCTACTTTAGTGAATCTCACCCAGACCGGGGTGACTCAAAGAATCCGGAGCTTGGAAAAGCAACTGGGTGTGACGTTATTTACCAGATCCAGAAAAGGCATGCGTTTAACCGCAGAAGGCGAAGCCCTTCTTCGTTACGTGCAGGCAGCAAGTGATTTAGAAGGGGAAACTCTTTCTAATCTCAGTGGTAAAAGCGCGACAGCCGTGACAGAAGTTTGTATTAGCGGCCCAACAAGCATCCTTCGTTCACGCCTGGTTGAGGAAACAGGTAGCGTACTAAAAAAATACCCGCAACTGCGCTTGCGTTTTGATTTCAGTGAAGACGGCGATGTTTTAGGAAAATTAAAATCAGGTTTTGCTCATATTGGTATTTTGCCGAAAGCTGATCTTGTTAAAGAGTTAAGCTCAAAGCCGCTTAATAGCGAACGCTATCTTCTTTATGGATCTACAAGATGGAAGAAAAGAAAGTTCGAAGACATTCTAGAAAACGAATCCATCATAGATTTAAAGCCGGAAAGCTCACTGACATTTGATCTTCTTAAAAAGAACAGAGTCAGTAAATTTTCCAAACACCGTCACTTCGCAAATCATCTTGATTCCATCGTCACACTGGCCGAGCAAGAAGCAGGATACTGCGCTTTAAGTGAAGAGTTTGCGAAACCCTATGTTAAATCCGGATCTCTGTTCTGTTTAAATCATTCTGTATGCCTAGAGCGTCCGATGGTGATGGCTTGGTATGGTCGTTCAGCAATGGCTCCTTATTTTAAAAATCTGATTGATGTGCTTTCGAAAAAATAAAGTTCCAAGATGGAACTGATTTTCTCTCTACATTTCAATCATTTCAGTTTACTTTTTTAAGTTTCTCTAAGATATTAGCGATCACTCTATTGAAAGGAGGCCATCATGGTTATGATGTCGATTGAAAATCATATTAGTTCTCAGTGTGTATACGGAACAGACGTGGCCTCCACCAATCAATTCTAAAGCACCAAGTTCTAATTCATTTAAAAAACTTGAACTTTACCTAAGATCGATAAAATCGATTTGGTTTTATTTTTCTTAGTCTTTAACCCAAAACAATTATTCAACTCTTGCGTGAGCTCTGCACAACGGCCTTTGTCGTAGCGCTTTCGCAAGCATTATCAATCCTGAGGAGGAAGCTATGAACGCACTATTGCGTAAGAAAAAAGAATGGGAATTCCAGAACGAGCGATACTTATTAAAGCTCGTTGAAACCTCAGCTGATATGTCGATTGAAAGCGTAAAAAAGGCCGGTCTACTAACAAGCTTCCTCGTGTACCTAGTGTACAAAATCTTAGGAGGAATGCTTGCGATAGCATCTGCTATGTTCAGAGGACCGCTACTGGTACGCTACTCTGCTCCAGAAAAAATGTATGAGCAGGTTGAATTATCGACTTATCAACTTGAGTCCCGCATCCGAAACCCTTTTATGCAAGGGTAATTCATTAAGGGAGATCCCACGGGGTCTCCCTTTTTTTATTTTCCGATATCGCCAACAACAATTGAGTGCCAAACTCCCCCGACTGCATTACCTAAATCATCACCAACAGAGCGATCATAGGCGTAGGTATAAACCGGGCGACCCTCGTAGGTGAGTTGTTGTCGACCATTCATTCTTATGATTTTTCCTAAAGGTCCACTTAAGCTTGCCGCATCCTGATCAGTAAGCAAATAAGGCGGCCACACTTCGGCACAATCCCCGTTGCAGGCTGGAACTGTTTGATTTAGATCCGCATCGAAAACATAAAGGGTTCTTCGGTATGCATCGGCTACAAGTTGCTCGCCTTGAGAGTTTGTCACGAGTGACGTCAAAGTTGACGCTGAAGCCACTAATGAAATGAGTGATAAACAAAGAACTGCAATGAAGATAATAAAAATTTTCACGGGGTCCCCCAAATTTATAAATATCCTGGGGAGCGGTACCATCTAAGTCTAAATAAATTCAAGCCCGTTGTGATGAATCACCACATTAGCAAAATTCAATATTCTTCATTCTGCCCTTAGTTGTCTCGGTCGATCCACATGGCCCATGGAACAAAAATCCACATTGCTAAAGCAGGTGCTGCAATCATAATTCCTGTTGCTTCACTTGGTGGAGGCGGTCCAAAGGAAGCAAAGCCAAAGATAGTTAGTAAAAAGGCAGCGAAGACAGCTAAGCCTATTTTTCTCGCCGTTGTTTTTGGCGGATATGATTTAAGATAAATAAAAACCCCGACAAAGAAGAATAACAATTCAACAAACACCGTGGCAGGGATTGAATTCCACAATCCCAGACCGACTTTTTGGGACAAATCATCGGTGATTGGTAGATCAGGACGGTGGGAAATGTAATCCAGTATCCAATGACTGAAAACCACCGCACCCAAAATCACCGCGCACAATTTCTTAGGGTTTACGAGAAAATAAACAATGGCTGCAAGAGCAGAAAGAAGAAGGCTCCCCACCAAACTGTGCGAATACGGATAGGATTCGAAATTTAAATAATTATAGGCGGTCGCTCCTGGCTGTACAGAAACTTTCTCAATTCCCAATAACACTAACATTGGCCAAACAAGGTCCATCAACTGACAGCCAAGAACCAAAGTCCCTAAAGAAATTTTGGGTGCAATCTTTTTGGCAGCAAAGGCGACTCCAAAGTGACTTAGGAACATGGGTAGATTTCTCCTTTGGCTTGAAGGAAAAACATAACCCTATTTAAGTTCCTGCGACCAGCAATTTGTGACCGACCTTGTCATTACTGGGTCTAGAGTGGGTTTGACAGATTTTCAGGCTATTTTTCTTTGAAACAAAAGCCTGTTCATTCTATATTCCCAGAGCTTTTAGCAATCAAAGAACAAAGGACCCGACCTATGAATAAAATCAAAGTTGCCAATCCCGTCGTTGAACTCGATGGCGATGAGATGACAAGAATCATCTGGAAATTCATCAAAGAAAAACTAATCCTTCCTTACCTAGATATCGACATTAAGTACTACGATTTGGGCATGGAACATCGTGACGCTACCAACGACCAAGTAACTGTTGATGCTGCTGAGGCGATCAAAAAGTACAACGTAGGTATCAAGTGCGCGACTATCACTCCTGACGAAGCTCGCGTAAAAGAATTCAATTTGAAACAAATGTGGAAATCACCAAACGGCACTATCCGTAACATTTTGGACGGTACTGTTTTCCGTGAACCAATCATCTGCAAAAACGTACCTCGCCTAGTTCCTAACTGGACAGCACCAATCTGCATCGGTCGTCACGCTTTCGGTGATCAATACCGTGCAACTGATTTCGTGACTAAAGGTAAAGGTAAATTGACTGTGACTTTCCAACCTGAAAACGGTGGCGAAACAATCACTCACGAAGTTTACAACTTCAAAGGCGACGGCGTTGCTTTGACTATGTACAACACTGACGAATCCATCACTGGTTTCGCTCGTTCGTGCTTCAACCAAGCTCTTTCTAAAAAATGGCCTTTGTACCTTTCTACTAAGAATACAATCTTGAAAAAGTACGATGGTCGTTTCAAAGACATCTTTGAAGAAATCTACCAAAAAGAATTCAAAGCAAAATTCGACGTTGCTGGCATCACATACGAACACCGTTTGATCGATGACATGGTTGCATCTGCTTTGAAATGGAATGGTAACTTCGTATGGGCTTGTAAGAACTACGACGGCGACGTTCAATCAGATACCGTTGCTCAAGGTTTTGGCTCTTTAGGTTTAATGACTTCAGTTCTAGTGACTCCAGACGGAAAAACAATGGAATCTGAAGCTGCCCACGGAACAGTGACTCGTCACTACCGTCAGCACCAACAAGGTAAACCAACTTCTACAAATCCAATTGCTTCTATCTTTGCTTGGACTCGTGGTCTTGAGCACCGTGGAAACTTGGATAACAACACTGATCTAGTGAAGTTCGCTCAGACTTTAGAAAAAGTTTGCGTAGAAACAGTTGAAGCTGGCTACATGACTAAAGACCTTGCAGTTTGCATCTACGGCGACAAAGTTCCTGCAGACAAATACATGAACACTGAGCCGTTCCTTGAAAAGCTTGATTCAAACTTGAAAAAAGCTCTTTCAATGTAATTAGATTTTTAAATCTGATTCCCAAAAAGCCCTTGGATAAAACCAGGGGCTTTTTTTTGACCTTGGCCTGTGCGACGAAATACCTATTCATTAAAAACTCGATAATCGCCTGACTTAAGACAGCTGTATTTCACCACTCCCGTTTAGAAGCTGCTAAGGACAACATATAATTAAGAAAACAAAAGAGGTGGCTAATGAAACTCTTAATAGTTTTATTCCTATTCCTTGCTGCGTTTTCTTTAGAAGCAAAACCCTTAGAAACCGTGATGTACGTGGATCTAGCAAGATACCAAGGCACCTGGCACGAAATCGCCTCCATCCCTCAATTCTTCCAAAGAAAATGCGTTAAAGACACAACCGCTGAATACACTGTGCTATCAAGAGAAGAAATTAGAGTTTTAAATTCCTGCACAACTGAAAAAGACGAACGCATAGTTGCTGAAGGCCGAGGAAAAGTAGTTGAACCAAAAACCAACGCGAAACTAAAAGTCACCTTCGCCAACTTCAAGGACAAATACATTTATCTGCTAGCAGGAAATTATTGGATCATTAAATTAGACGACGATTACCAAATCGCCGTAGTAGGGCACCCTACAAGAAAATACGGATGGATCCTTTCAAGAACCCCTGGGATTCCCGACGACACACTCGCTGACTTAACCAGATTCCTAGAAGATCGGGACTACGACACCTGCGACTTTTTTACGACCCCACAAGAGGGCGGCCTGACAGAAAAAAGAAAATTGTGTGACATAGGAAAATAAAAAAGCCCAGCCGGAAAACGACTGAGCTCCATAGATTTTCAAATGTAGAAAACTATTTTACTCGAACCTTAACTTTGTACTTCGAAGTCGAAGAACAAGTAGACTCCATAGCCACAGTAGTACAAGTCATCTTCCCGCAGCTTAAAGAAAGAACTTGGTTTTCTTTGTTAAGATCTTTCGTTTCAGCTTTCCAATCAGCACAAGCCTTTTTCCAATTAGCACGAGCCTCTTTCAAAAGCGGAGCCGCCTCCCCTTCAAGTTCATCTTCGTTAGTGACGATTTCAAATTCACGATCGGTGTTGCGACCTTTTTTAACTTCAATGGTAGTAGAAGATTCACCATCAGCAGGAATGTCTTTAACCCCAATAGTTTGAGCAGAAGCAAGAAACGGAAGAATGATCAAAGCGCAAATAAGGTTTTTCATAAGATCTCCTTTAGAAAAAATCCTATCATCGCAAAATAAAGCACTCCCATCAGTAACGCGCTGTAGACCCAAAAAAGAAGCAGGCACCTTCCGGTACTGCGAAGTGCCAAAGGCACCAGCCTACCCTCGAGGGCGCATAGCGCACGAGCAAACCGCGAAGTGCGCCAAGCGCACCAGCCAGAAACCCTGCTCAGATGGAAGCAGTTCTATCTGACGGAACTTTCCTACGAGGACCTCGGTTCCATCGAGGGAATCTTTGGAGGTAAATTCCTGTTGGTCGGCCTTCGCGGGGCCTGGATGGCCCTCCCCGAAGGGGAAGCGACGAGGCCTGGAAGGCCGTGCCGATCAGCAGGAATTTACCTCCAAAGATTCCCTCGATGGCACAGAGAGTTATCGAATGAAACAAGCCCCCGAGTCAGGTAAACCTGCCCATGGCCGGGTCCCATACAATAGCGCCCTTGACGAATCCGCTAGGTCCGGAAGGAAGCAACGGCACTCGAGGGACTATGTGATATGGGGTGCTCGGCCACTTTTTTGTTCTGACTAAGTCAGAATCAAGTCTGCTACGTAGGGGTAATTTTGTCTTATCAGGTGATTGCACGCAAATGGCGTCCACAATCTTTCACTGACGTCGTCGGGCAAAATCATATTACCCAAACTCTGACCAATGCTCTGAAAAATGGCCGCCTTCCTCACGCACTTCTTTTCACAGGTCCTCGTGGTACTGGTAAAACTTCCTCTGCGCGAATCTTAGCTAAGGCCCTTCGTTGCCCGAATGCTCAAGGTTTTGTGCCATGTAACGAGTGTTACTCTTGTAAAGAAATTGCGTCGGGTTCTAGCGTTGACGTGATCGAAATCGATGGAGCTTCCAACAACGGTGTTGATGCCATTCGTGAACTTCGCGAAACCGTGGCATTCATGCCTTCAAGTGGCAGCTACAAAATCTACATCATCGACGAAGTTCACATGTTGTCGACAAGTGCCTTCAATGCTCTTTTAAAAACTTTAGAAGAGCCACCAAGCCATGTGGTTTTCATTATGGCGACAACTGAAGTGCACAAAATCCCGCAAACGATTTTGTCGCGCTGTCAGCGTTTTGATTTTAGAAGAATTTCCACTCGCCAAATCACGGAAAGATTAAAACTGATCTGTGATCAAGAAGGCGTTTCAGCTGAAGATGAAGCTTTGTGGGTGATCGCCCGCCAAGGTGACGGTTCCATGCGTGATTCGCAAAGTTTATTAGACCAAGTGATCACGTTTGCAAATGGTGCTCTTACTCGCGCGAACGTTGTCGAAATTCTTGGTCTTACTGATCGCGCGCTTTTATTTGAAACAGTAAACGCCCTGATCGATCGCGACTCCCAAGCAGTTTTAAAAGTGATCGAAAAAATCGCCGCTGCTGGTTTTGAACCGCATTTATTCTCTCAAGATCTTTTAGAAATGATCCGCAATCTGTTGTTGGTGAAGGTTTCTGAAAGCCAAGCGGGTCAAATTTTAGAAATGCCTGATTCTGAATTACAAACTTTAACTGAAATGTCGCAGAGACTTTCTGAAGAAGACATTCACATGCTCTTCGACATGGCTTTAAAGGGCGGTAACGATATTCCCCGTGCCCAAGATCCAAGAATCGTTTTAGAAGTGACGCTTTTGAGAATGGCTTCTGCCCCTAAGCTTGTTGATTTGAAAACTTTGTTACAGGGCGGTCTTCCATCTTCTCACAGCGCAGGTGGGGCCAGGCCCTACACTCCGCCGGTAGCTCCTGCCGTTAAAGGACATCGCAGACTGAATGAATCGCAAAAAGTCAGTGATGCCCCTGCAGGATTAGAGGCGATGAAAGCAGCTCTGGATAAAAAAGCTGCGGCTCCTAAAACAACTCCACAACCAACAAAAGCTGAAGCCCCTGCGAGTGCAGAAGCATCACCTAAAGTGGCAACAGGAAGCACTCCTGCTGAAAAATGGGTGAACTTTGTTGAACTGATTCGCCAAGATGATGCTCTGTTTGCTGCGAAGGTTGAAAATTTACTTTTTGCGAAAGAAGAAGGAAAGCTGATCAGCCTTGGCGTTCCTGCAAAATTAGCGTTTTTAAAAGAGCAAATGGCTGACCCGCAAGTGCGCAAAAAACTTCAAGGATTTATTGATTCGTACTGGGGTGGTGGGTATTCTTTTGAGGTATTAATGACACGCGATCAAGTCGGAGAATCTGCTCAGGCTTTGCAGCAAAAAAAGGTGCAAATGGCTGAAGAAGATCTTCGCAATAAGATCGCTGAAAACCCTATGGTGAAAGCCGCCCAAGATGTTTTCAAAGGGCAAATCAAATCCATAGTGGACACTAAGCGCGACGGCGCAGGGAGATAATATGAAAGGCATGCCTGGTGGAATGGCTCAGCTGATGAAGCAAGCCAATCAAATGCAAATGAAAATGAAAAAGGCTCAAGAAGAGCTTTCTAAGAAAGAATATGAAGCTTCTTCTGGTGGTGGGGCTGTAAAAGTTAAAGTAAACGGCGATCATCTTCTTACTTCTTTGACTATCGATGCAGAAGTGTTGAAAGCTGGCGACGTAGAAATGCTTCAAGACATGATTTTGTCTTGCACGAACGAAGCAATCAAAACTGCCAAAGATACATCTTCAAAAGAGATGGAAAAAATCACTGGCGGCATGAATATTCCAGGGATGTTCTAGTTGTTACACATTGGCGCTTTAGAAAAATTAGTCCATGAGTTGAGCCGTCTTCCCGGTATCGGGCCAAAGACTGCTCAGCGCTTGGCTTATTTTATTCTAAAGACCAATAACGACTACCCTGAGCATTTAAGCGAAGCCCTTCTTCGCGTAAAGGCAGAGATCCACGAATGCCCACGTTGTTTTAACTACACGGATTCAGATCTTTGCCGTTATTGTGAAGACGCTCACCGCGCTGACGACTCAATCTGTGTGGTCGAAGAACCTGCTGATATCATGAGAATTGAATCTTCGGGCGCTTTCCGCGGTCGTTACCATGTTCTTCACGGAGCTATTTCTCCGCTAGAAGGCATTGGTCCCCAAGAATTGAAAATTAAAGAACTAATTGAGCGTATCGACGAAGGAATCAAGGGCAACGGCCCGGTGATTAAAGAGGTTATCCTAGCGTTGGATGCCGATCTTGAAGGCGATACGACCATTTTGTACTTAGCAAAGCAACTTCAAGGGAAAGGTTTGAAACTTTCTCGCATTGCCCATGGAGTTCCTATTGGCAGCGACATCGATTTCATAGATGATAGAACTATGGGTCGCGCCCTGCAAAACAGAGTGGAGCTGTAATGTCCTTTATTAACTACAATGCTAAAGAAATTCACTGCAAAGTTGTCTATTACGGTCCTTCATTGGGCGGTAAAACAACGAACATTCAGTGGGTTTACCAAAAAACGGCTGAGGATCAAAAATCCAAGCTGGTGGCATTGAATACCGACATTGAGCGTACACTGTTCTTTGACTTCCTACCTTTGAACGTCGGTGAAATCCGAGGCTTTAAGACGCGCTTTCACTTATATACTGTTCCAGGTCAGGTTGTTTACGATGCATCAAGAAAGCTGATCCTAAAAGGTCTTGATGGAGTCATCTTCGTCGCTGACTCGCAAATTGAGCGTATGGATGAAAACTTAGAGTCTCTAAGAAATCTAGAGCGCAACCTTGAACAACAAGGCTATGACATCCGCGAAATCCCTTTGATCATGCAATACAATAAGCGGGATCTTCCAAATGTAGCTTCTTTAGCTGAAATGAGAAGCGCCCTAAATCCTTACAATGCCCCTGAAATCGAAGGCTGCGCATCTGAGGGAAAAGGTGTATTTGAATCGCTTAAAACTGCTTCTAAATCTATTATTAACGTCCTTAAAGGCGGAACTACGCTTTAGAAACACGAACGCTTGAGATTGGGAGGGAGCTCTTTGCTCTTCGGACAGTCCTCGCTCGTGATTTTTCTCGTTTTTTACTCGGCTTTTGCCCTCGTCTGCGGAACTTGATCAAAGATTTCCCTCCCAATCTCAAGCTCTGTGCTTTAAATCGTTTTTAGCATTAAGAAGAAATTCGAGAAGTTGGCAGTTTTAGCTTCTTCAACAGAGAAGTCTTGTTGGGTATGGCTTTTGGGCTAGTCAAAGGGGCTATTTCGGGAGTATATGAGCCCTCTCAAGGTTTGTTTTTGATAGAATGAAACCTTAAAGGGATTGGGTTATGGCTTACGATATTGTGGCTGATATTCAGCGACTTAAAAAAGAAAAAAACGCAGTCATTCTTGCTCACTACTATGAAGACGGAGACATCCAAGATGTGGCCGACTATGTGGGCGACAGTTTTTATTTAGCTAAGATGGGGCAACAAGTTCAGCAGGATACAATCTTGTTAGCTGGTGTTGTGTTCATGGCTGAAAGTGTGAAGATCTTAAATCCTACTAAGACTGTTTTAGTTCCTGATATGGAAGCGAGCTGTTCCCTTGTTAAGGGTGCGCCCTATGACAAGTACCTAGCTTGGCGCCAACAATATCCAGATGCGGTTGCTGTGACCTACATCAACTCTAGCGCCGAAGTTAAATCCATCTCTGATGTGATCATCACTTCTTCCAACGCTCAGCAAATCGTTGAATCAATTCCTAAAGATCGCAAAATCCTATTTGGCCCAGATCAACACTTGGGTCGTTGGTTATCTAAAAAACTAGGTCGTGACTTTGAATACTGGAATGGCGCTTGTGAAGTGCACGTTCTATTTAATGCAAAACGCCTGGTTGAATTGATCGCTCAACACCCAGATGCCGTCGTCATCGCGCATCCAGAGTGTGATGATTCCGTTCTTCAGTACGCAAGCGTGATTGGCTCTACCTCTCGCCTGCTGGAAGAAGTAGAAAAAAATCCAGCAAAGAAATTCATCGTGGCAACTGAAACAGGAATCTTCCATCAGATGCAAAAAAAACGTCCCGATGTTGAACTGATTCAAGCTCCGGTTCTTGATTCTGGCTGTTCATGCAATAACTGCCCTTACATGAAGATGAACAACATGGAAAAAATCAAATGGGCTTTAGAAACTTACAAGCCAGAAGTAAAACTTGATGAAGCTTTACGCCTGAAAGCCAAAGTTTCCTTAGACCGCATGATGGATATCACTAGCGGCAAACAAGTCTCTTGGCCTGAGGCATTCACAGTTTAGTCTTATACGGGGACTTGTTATGACTCTTTCAAAAAGCGTTATCGAGTCCCTGCAAAAATATCTGCAAAATTCTGATTTAAATATTTATACAGACGAATGCTGGGGATCAAAAAACCCTGGGCATCGTGAGCTTATTCACAGCTTCCGCAGTTCCTTGGGTCTTACCGAAAAAATCTTTTCATCCATTTCCCATTGTGCGGATGTGGGAGTCTTAGCTAGCTGCACTTTCCCAATTGGTGTTGATGTGGAATTAAAAACCAGAGTGTCTGAAGCCGTGATAGCGCGCATTTCATCAGAGGGTGAACTTCACGCTGCTCCATCCTTTTCCGCTTTGTGGTGCGCGAAGGAAGCCGCTTTCAAGGCTCTAAAAACCTTCGAACAGCCCTCGGTAGTCTCTGCAATTACTGTAGGGGACTGGCAAAAAATTGATTCTCATCTTGAGACATTCAAATTACTGAACGCCGCAAACTTCAATTCTCCCTCTGAAAATAGAGGCGTATGCATTCACACCGACACTCACTCTTACAGCTTTTTTATATTTCACTCTTAACTTTGGTCCAGGACTGCCGAAGAGTTTAGTAAGAAGGATATTGAACTCTTTAAGGTAGGTAAAAATGGGAAGCACAAAAACAAATCGCAGAGTGGCTCCAAGGAAAGAAGTCTCTCCCATTCATATTTCATATCTCACGTCGCTGGATGACTTTGCAAAAATCGCAAAGAATAGTGAGATCGTAGAAGCTTCATCAACGGGACTTTTGCTTTTGATAAAAAGAGAAGATTTAATCCCGCAAGCTTTACGCAAAAATCTGACTTTAGATGCTTTGATCGGTGATCGTGTATTCATGCATCTTGAAGAAATGAATCTGGAAGTTTCAGGTATCATCACACGAACGCAGCTTTTAGGTAAAAAAGGTTTCTATGTGGCTGTTGATTACAGTGATGAGGCGCCAGAGTACTGGCGTGAATGTCTGATGGATTTATTGCCGAATCCAGGCGAATTGGATTAATTAAAAAGGGACCTCGCGGTCCCTTTTTTTATTTACGGAATATATCTTAGCACTGGGTTCGCCAAGCCAGGAACAGTTGTCGCAAAAACTTTAAAGGTCATAACTTTTCCAGGAACTTTGCTATTCGCAACCCAAGCACTTGGCGCCGAAACCAGAGTCGGCATTCCTTTGTAAGTCACCTCATAGATGCTCATTATATTTATCGAGATTTCAGCAAGAGTCGTAGGCTCACTAGGATGCATTCCGCGATCCATCCACGCACAGTAGCCTTGGGGTAAGCTATCAGTATATTTCGTTGGTGACTGCTTAAACGACATCCAAGAAAGCACATTGCTTGAATTTAGAGATCTCCAAACAGCACCCATATCGGACATTTTGCACTTAAGTTCATAAGTAGTATTTGCAGATGCGATCGAACCGAAAAAAACAAAAACTAAAACGGCGCCTAGAAATTTCATAAGGACACCTCCTTCATAGGAAGCAAGTACCCTTTAATCCGTCACCATTCAAATTTCATTAGGGAAATCTAACTAAGCTAAATCAACGAAGGCTGGCAAACCCTTTTCAGACACAAGTGCCACCGAATAATGTGGCGGCAAGAACCAGCTGATCGCTTCAGCGATGCCTTGATGCTCTCTGGTTGGTGGGTTGCCTAGTGATTCTAAAGAGAATGCCAGATCGTAGTGTTTACGATCCATGCTCATCACTAGAATTTTTGGACGATGAACACCTTGGTCTCTAAAGAATTCTTTTAAGATGTTACGAACATATTGTGGAAGATAATGGGGCGCCGGCGGACCCGCATGAAGTTTTTGACCTTCCTGTAGTTCCAATGTTCCAACGGGGCTTTCTTCAGCGGTTCTATAGAACAAACCTGTTTCTTTAAAATGCCAAAGCATGCCGTAAGTAAAAACATAATCAGGATAGTCTTTACGAGGGTTCACAACTAAGCCCACGCCTTTTAGTGCTGTCCACTGCATGATCTTATTTGCGGATTCTGTAGCGTCAGGCCCAGTTTCAGCCAAAAGATATGGCCAGTTATCAGGTCCTTTTTGAGGAGCATCATGAAGAAGCTTTAGGTTTCCCTTCGTCACTGCCATGAAAAAATCGATTTCCCATTGATGGTCACGTTTTTCGTCAGGGATGTTCACTAAATCTAAAAGTTCCATGGTGGGCTCCAAATAAAAAGGCAGGTACCAAAATACCTGCCTTTTCTATGCCCCTTTTTAAAAGAGGTCAAGACTGTGTCCGTCGAAGTAAAATCTAGTATTCTTCAACAATCACAAGGGTTTTATAGCCACGCTCATAACGAACCTGGCCATATTGGTCGCGAAGAGGTTGCCCAGTTTTAGTATCCAGTACTGGGATGTGGCCTCTGTCTGCTGCAACAACAGTCGCATGAATTTGGTAAATAGTATTTTTATGAACGCGCACACAACCAGAAGAAGCGCGTTGGCCTAACATAGCCTCGCCCGCTGATTCACCGCCAGAAAGATCTGGTGGCACTTGGTGAACTGCTAAACCGCGTTTTTCATTAAAGAACATAGCGTAAGGCATTTTGAATTTGCTTTCGCCTGATCTGTAGTTTGGTCCTTCAATGCGTTTAACAGAATAAAAACCGCGAGTCGTGTGTCTCCAGTGAGAAGAAGTAGCACCTTTAAAGATTTTGTTAACTACACCACGAACTGCACCGATTTTTTCGATGTCTTCGCGACCCGTAGAAACATCCGTTGTAAGGATCAGTTGGCGGTTTGTGTAAAGACGAAGTGTTTGCGCCGTTGGACCTTTAGCAGCTTTGTTGATCACGATGACGTTCGTGTATTCGTTAAGGTAGGTATTACCTTTAAAGTAAGCGGCTTCGTTGAATAGACGCCCTACTGGAGCTTCATAAGTATCTTCAATCATAAGATTCTTTTTTGATTGAGCGAACGATTGAACCGAAAGCAACATTGCCACTAACAAAAGAGAGAAGACAGTAACTAGTCTTTTCATGAACGATAACTCCTGCAATTCACGAATTGCGAAAATTCTATTAATTCAAGCCGGAGGAGGTTTAACAAAATCTTTTCAAACCGCGTACAAATTTTGGTCACGTTGTAACAAATGGCCTGTCAGAAAAAATTTTCCCAATGACCTAAATGCTCTGAAAGGACCAGTTAACTAGCTAAAATCGAAGGGCTTTTCCCAGACCTAAGAACAGAATCCCGAGCCCTCCTATTCATTTAAAGCCACTTTATGTCGATCACTTTTGAGGCTTAAGGAGTTTATTATCGTGGCATTTCTAAGGTACTTTTCATTCGCAGCGATCTTCGTGTTGGGACTTGTTCTGACTCCTGCAGCTTTAGCGACCGCTAATCCTGAGCAACTCCGCGCCCTTAAAGACAAATTAGCCCAAGAATCCCCTAAGGGTTCATGCCTTTCATCTTTACCTTTAGCTCGTTCTATTTATGCCCTTGATGCCAAAGACCTAGCAGCCTTGCAAACCATCGCAGAGTGCACGCAATCAGAACAAAGCATTGGTCGGTATGCTTCTGAAACAAAACAGATCTTTGAACAATCTAAGATCCTATCCATCGTTCCAAAGTTATTGGATATGGCGCAGGTCAAAGACCTGGTGCCGATCCTGCGCGAAGTGGAAGTGAAAAAGGATAAAGACATCTCAGACTATCTGATGATCAATGAGATCTATGAGCGTTTGGGAGATCCAGAAAAACAGATCAGCACTTTGCAGGAAGCTATCAAAGCCGCGCCTGGCGATCCTCGTCCGCTATTGATGTTAGCTTCAAAACAATTTGAAAGCGGACATCGTGATGAGGCTGAAGGCTTGTTTAAAACCTACATCGAAAAAGCAGCAGACCATCCGGGCCGTATTTACTTGATGGCCTATGTGTTGGCATTAGTTTATCCAACTGCTCTTAGTATTTCGATCGTTGCTTTGATTTGGATGTTGGGACTTGTTCTAGCGTACAGAAAAATTCGCGCTTTCAGTGACTGGCAAGAATTCAATATCGGGATGCCGCTGATTATTCTTTTTATTCCGCCATTACTAGCATTCCGCTTCTGGCAAACTGGCAAAGCCTTACCAGTAGGTGCTTTACTTTTGGTTGTCGCAGTTCAAGTGTTCTTACTTTTCAAACCATTGTTATCGATGGTGTACTCCCCGATTTTTAAATTTATCGGTAAGTTATTTTATTTCGTGTTGAATGGTACGTTATTAGCTAAAAAACTGCAGCAGATGTCAGCGGGAACAAGAGTTCTCATTTCTTTCACAACACTTGTCGTGTTAGGAACGATTGCGCCGACAATTGATATCCCAGATTTAAAATACGGTATCATCACTTTCTGTTCGTTAGTTCTATACGCAACAATCGGTTCGTTGATGGTGAGCTTTCTGCATTCACGCCAAAGTCTTTCTGTATCTTTGCGCTGGATTGGTATCGCAGCGACATTCCCGTATCTGATTTCTTACTTTGTTTCTAACTGGGCAACGTTAGGCGCTCCGTTACTAATTGGCCAAATGCCATCCGCAAAAGTGGTAGATGGCTTAGTTAGCTACTTAGTTTTCTGGGGAGTTTCTCTTTTCTCTGCTTTGCACTTAGGAAAAATTATCGCCCAAGCCTTCACTCAACCTCTGACTGAGATGATGGAAAAAGTAGCGATGATTGAAAAAGGTCAATTCGACACAAAAGTAAGAGTCTTTTCCCAAGACGAAATCGGTCACCTAGGTCACGCGATCAATCGCATGGGTGCGGGATTAGAAAAACGTGAAAAGATCGAAAAGACTTTCAGAAAATACGTAGATCACCAAGTGGCAGATAGAATTCTAGATGGTTTAGAAACAGAAATGCGCATCGACGGTCAAAGCGTAGATGCAGTTGTGATGTTCGCCGATATCCGTGGCTTCACATCGCTTTCTGAAAAGACGAGCCCACAAGAAGTCGTAAAAATGTTAAACCACTTCTTTGAACGCATGGTTAAAATCGTTCAAAATCACGGCGGAGTTATCGATAAATTTATTGGTGATAACTTAATGGCCGTTTGGGGCGTACCAAACTCAATTGAAAACAAAGAACAAAAAGCAGTCGACGCAGCTTTAGAGATGTTAAGACAAGTAGATAGCATCAATGAAGAACTAAGATCCCAAGGCTTACCAGAGATCGGCGTGGGCATCGGCTTAAACACAGGCTTAGTAGTAGCAGGCAGTATCGGCAGCTCAGACCGCATGGAATATACAGTGGTAGGTGACACGGTAAACACCGCACAGAGAGCGGAATCCACAGCAAAACGGCAACAATTAGTGGTCACAGATAAAATGTACGAAAAGATAGGAACAAAGTTGGTTGCCACTCCCCTTGAACCAATAAAGGTAAAAGGAAAAGAGCAATTACAACAGTGGTGGCATGTCACTGATGTAAATAGCTCTCAAAGATATGCAAGCTAGGCTAAGTTGCCTGGCTCGAGTTATTTCTTTTCACAGATAGAAATAAAAGCCACATTGCTCCGAGGGCAAAAATAAACTCCAAAGTTCCAACTGCAATAAACAACAAACTTAAGCCTGCCCCAACCTGTGAGGCTAAGGCTTTCGGTAGCCAAAAAGCTGCTAATGAATCGGTAAAGTAACCAGCAGAAAATCCCCCGACAGCAACAGCAATGGGATAGAGGCCTTGTCCTAAAACACGACGTGCTCCAAAAATTCGCCCCTGGACAGATTTGTCTACTCGTTCCTGCCAATAAGTCTGATTACAAGCATTGATAATTGGAGTTAGAAATGAGCGAATTGAAAAACCAATAGCTAAACCAAGAATCCCCAGGCCAAATCCGATAGATATTCTACCTGCTAAAGCTCCTAAAGCAGTTAAACAGAATATTAAAAAAGTAATTTTCTTAGCAGGAAAGGTGCTTTGCCAAACTCCACCAAGAACGGCTGCAGCACCCATAAAGGAACTTACCAGCGCTAATGAAGAATTATCACCTAAAAATCGCGTAAGTATAAAAGCCGATACGAGTCCTCCGGTAATTCCATTAAGAAAATTTTGAATCGTGAAAAAGATTTGCATGCTTAATAGGGATCTATTGTTGAATATCTGCTCAAACCCCAACACCAAATTTTTTGCAAAGGAAATAGATTTAGAAACTTGAATCGAAGATGATTTCTTTGAAGGCAGAAAAACAACTGGAAATAAAGCAAACATAAATGAAAACGCATCAGCGCATAGCAAAGTCTCAACTCCAACCAGAGAAATAGCGGCAGCAGCTAACGGCGGGCCTACAACCAACGGTAAGCTTTCAAAAATAGAAGCTACGCCGTTAAATCTCCCGAGAGAAGATTCATCTACTAGTTCAACCACTGAGGCTTGAAACGTCAAATTTTTAATGCTGTCAAATATACCCATCGCAGCCATCAAAATATATAGCTGCGCCATTGATCCACCGATTCTGAAATGAAAAACCAGAAGAATTGAAATCACTAATAACGAGGTATTTGATAGCAAAAGAAGACTTCTCTTAGGGAACCGATCAACCAGAGGCCCGGCAAATAGACTAAAATAAATCTGCGCGAAAAACTTCCAGAAGACTAATCCAGCCATTGCAGAAGCGCTGCCGGTTTTATTAAAAACAGACGTCGCAACTCCAAAGGATGTTAAGGACGAACCTAACAAAGATAGAAATTCACCGGTCCACAGAAAAATAAAAGGAAAGTGCTTGTTTTTAAATACTTGCATTGGAAACTTCAGAATTATTCACTTCAATTAAAAATTAATCGTAAGTCGTGGACATAGTCGTAACTTAAGGCCGAAGAATAGTGCCGGTAGGAGTGTTGACTGCTTTTTCATATTTCCTCCCTGGAAAGTTAGTAAAACACTACTCAGCAAGGATGGTGCCAGGAATTTTTAAAATTGCTGGTTTTAAAAGGATCTGGAGAAAAGACCCATCTAAGATCTAAGAATTTGGTCCTCATTTCCAGATAGATGGTATCAATTTAAAAAATAAAAGAAGGTGACACTCCTTAGAAAAAGAGTGTCGGAGTTAGTTTTCAACACCCGATAACCTTTTCTATTTTTCTTTGCGAATACCTTTAAAAGGTTTTTCATCTGCTTTCTGATCCAAAAACTTTCCATCAGGCCCACGCTTAGTCCAATGATCCGTCTTTGAATTATTAACTTGAGAACGACCTCTGACTGCGCCATTACGGTGTCCATCACCTTTAGGGGGATTTGTAGCCATGTGATTCCTCCTGATAGATAGTTCAATGATGATCTAGCTGATTTACCGATCAATATGTAAATTCACCGAGCCTACTGCCATTTGAAACATTCTCCCTAAGATTCACAGACTAGACGCGCTCAAGTCAGTGGTGTTCGATATGGCAAAATTAAAAATTTAAAAGTATCTTTGCCCACATAAAGGTGGTGTATGGTGATCTAAATAGTCGTTCACTTAATTCATTAGATTTCCTTTTGTCTTTCTTCGAATGGCCCCGAGCTTTTTTAGGAGGCAAAAATGGGAAAAAAATTATACGTAGGCAACCTTTCATACAATATCAGTGACGAACATTTGGCTGATCTTTTTGCACAATACGGACAAGTCGAATCTGCACGCATCGTTATGGACCGTGATTCTGGTCGCAGCAAAGGTTTCGCTTTTGTTGAGATGTCGAGCGACTCTGAAGCACAAACTGCAATGGAAAAACTTAATGGCAGCGAACAATCTGGAAGAGCTTTAAACGTAAGTGAAGCAAAGCCAATGGCTCCAAGAGACAGCAACCGCAGCAGCGGACGTAGCAGCTATAACAATCGTTCTCGTTACTAAAAAAAGAACTTTCCTTTCACTGAAAGGAGGTTCCTTTGGCGAAAGACGATCTAGTAAGCATTGACGGAAAAGTTTCAAGTCTATCCGGCGGCGGGGTTTATTATATAACGTTGGAAAACGGTGTTGATATCTCAGCAAAGCTGTGTGGAAAGATGAAAAAGTTTAAAATCAAAGTTGTGGTCGGAGACAGAGTGACAGTTGGCATGTCACCTTACGATCCCACCCACGGTTTAATTCTTCATCGACATAAATTCTAAAGTGCATTTTAAAGAGAACGGATAGATACCGTTCTCTTTTTTTATTCATCCTGCGATATTTTTTTTTCGCAAATTTGAATTATTGTAGTTACTGATTCAATACAGATTAAACATCCAAGTTTCCTCGGCTACCATTGATTTATTTTATCGCAAAGTCAGAAGGACACATCTTCATGGAGCCAACTTCCCCAGAGCGAGATACTTTTGGAAAAAGCACGGCTGTCAATAAAAAGGCCGCCGACGTGCTAAGGACTAACCGTGAAAAGATTCGTGCTGAATGGGAGAAAAATGTACGGTCGGTATTAGTATCCCAAGCAAAGGATAAAAGTTCGGCTGAAATGTCAAATACGCTGCAACTGTTTTTAAATGAAGTTATTCAAAAAATTGAAAGAAATGACAATCCCGAGCATGCAGACATTTACAAAGGAATGTCTGGCGAACACGGTGGGCTTCGCGCAACTTTTCGCGGATACTTCCTTCCTGACCTTTTTAAAGAGTTTAGCATCTTACGTCAGATCATAAATAAAGAGCTCCACGACCACAAAGTCCTTTCGTATGAGGTTCGCTCGATAATAGATGAATCGATAGATAGTGTTATTTCTTCTGCGGCTACAGAATTTGCCAGTGTTCAAAAACAAGGAATACAGGATGCTTTATTTGATGCTGAGGTCAGCAATCGAGATCTTGACCAATTTGCCTCAGTCGCGGCCCATGATTTAAAGTCGCCACTTGCAACAATCGCAGGTTATCTAGAGCTTCTTAAAGACGAATTAAAGGAGCCCCCCGAAAGTGACTCGATCAAATATATAGAAACAATGCAAAAGGCCTCAGCAAGAATGATGCGGCTGATTGATTCCCTACTCAACTATTCAAGACTATCTACTCCCGTTAAAGAATTTAAAAGTGTAGATATTAATGAAATTTTAAAATCTACTGAGCAAAATCTAAAAAAAATAGTGCAAGAAACCGGCGCCACCATAGATTATGAAAATCTTCCCCTGGTTCTAGGTGATGAGGATTTCATTAATCAGCTTTTTCAAAATTTAATATCAAACAGCATAAAATTCCGACGTGCAGAGCCCCCGAAAATAATTATTACCGCCGAGGATGACGGGGGTATGTGGAAATTCATTCTGCAAGATAACGGTATCGGTTTTGATCCCACCTATAAGACTGAAATATTTAAATTATATAAAAAGCTTCATGGCAATGACACCTATCAAGGATCAGGAATCGGATTGGCAACATGTCGAAAAGTTGTCGAACTGCACGGAGGAAAAATATGGGCAGATTCGAGCCCTGGCAAAGGAACAATATTTTATTTTACACTTCCAAAAGGACCAAAGAATTAGTGTCACAGCCCACTATCATCGTTCTTTCGTTTCGGTATAGATGAAGGAATGTATGAAGCAAACCCTGATCTAGATTAGTGTTGGTTGAAATCTAGACTTATTTTTTCTACCTGAACCTGATCAGTTTTTTTACCCTAAGTGCATCTTAATAATAAAAAGGAAGTGCACGTGCTAGGTAAAACAATATTAAAAATTTTTGTTCCATTCTTAATAACTCCGGTTGTCGTTTTTGCGGCACCGGTGAAAGACAATTCATTCTTAATCGAAGAAGCCTATAACCAGGAAGAAGGCGTACTTCAATTCATCCAAGGTTTTCAATATTCCGATCGCAGCAACGATTGGAACTATACTTTCACTAATGAGATTCCGCTTGGGGGCGAGGCCCACCAGATTTCTTACGTAATTCCTGTAAATAAAAGTTTAGACCAAAACGGCGCAGATCAAACTGGCATCGATGATGTGCTAATCAATTACAGATACCAACTTTTTAACAATCAAATGATTTCAATGGCGCCCCGTCTGTCACTGATTATGCCTACGGGCGATTATCAAAAAGGTTTTGGTTCCGGAGTTTTAGGTCTTCAATTCAACCAATCCGTTTCAATCACCCTGAACGATAAATGGGCAAACCATTGGAACCTGGGTTTCACCTATCTGCCCGATGCAAAAAATGCTGCCGACCAAAAAGCATCATTGTTCGGATATAATTTCGCTAGCAGTGTTGTCTATTTCATGACAGAGAAAACCAATCTACTTTGCGAGTTTGTGTTTAACAGTCAGGAAGAAGTGATAGGCGAAGGTCAAAAGGCAGAAGGCACCTCATACCTGCTTGTTCCCGGAATCCGCACAGCCTTTGATGTCGGAGAAGAAACAGAAATTGTTCCGGGCCTAGGTGCGGTGTTTGGTTTGGGACCATCCGCCGTTGAACATGAAACTGGTGTGTTCGTTTATTTATCGGTTGAATCAAAACTTTGGTAGCGCTTAATGAAGTTCACTTTGAAGACTCAACTATGGATGTTGTGTGGCGGCTTTTTAGTTATCCTTCTTTTAGTCGCCATAATTTCTAACTTCAGCTCATCACATTTAACCACACAGTTTGATAACGTGGCCAATGTGCAACTGCCTGCAGTTAGGAATATGACCCTGGCAGATATGATGCATGACGGGCTAAGATCCGTGGTACTAGCTTCCTTGGTGGCTGCCGAAAGCAAAGATGAACAAGGATTAAAAGAAGCCATTGAAGAGGCCAAAGCTAAAGCTGCTGACTTCACAGCCTATTTAGAAAACTTAGAAAGACTTCCACTAAATCAAGATACAAAGGCCGCCATTCTGGAAACAAAACCCAGAATGAACACCTATATTGATCAAACAAATAAAATCGTTCAATCCGCAGCCAATGAAGGCTATGAAAGCGCAAAAACTTTACTTCCAGAGTTTGATAAGAGCTTTAAAGACCTTGAAGGCCGAATGGAAACCTTGGGTGAATTGATTGAAAAAGACGCCGCCAAAGCGCACGCCTCGGGTGGCATTTATACTACTCTGAATATAGTAATATCAATTATCGGAGTTCTGTTTTGCTTGGTGTTTGGATCTTTCATTACGATTGGTTTGATTAAGACCATGAATGCATTTTCGCAAAAAATCCATCACGCTGGCAGTTCGCTAGAAACAGCAAGCTTTCAATTAAGTAGTGCAAGTCAGGTGCTAGCAACAGGAGCCAGCGAATCCGCTGCTTCATTAGAGGAAACTGTCGCCTCGTTAGAAGAACTTTCAAGCATGGTTCGACTGAATTCCGAAAACGCAGCAAAAGCCTCAGAACTTTCAAATGAAAGCGTTGAACAATCAAGGTTAGGATCAGACGCGATCAAAAAATTAACAACCTCTATGGGCGAGATCCAAGAATCCTCAAAGAAAATGGAAGAGATCATTAAGGTCATTGACGACATCGCTTTTCAGACCAATCTATTAGCGCTAAACGCCTCAGTAGAAGCTGCAAGAGCCGGAGAAATGGGTAAAGGCTTCGCAGTCGTAGCAGAAGCCGTAAGAAGCCTAGCCGCAAGAAGTGCCGAATCAGCAAAAGACATTTCAAAGATGATCCAAAATAGCGTAACGAGAACACAAGAAGGCGGACAAGCCGCCGAACAAAGCGCAACACTGATAGAAAAATTCTTCGAATCAGCAAAATCCGTCAGCGAATTAAACAATCAAATCAGCGAAGCCAGCAAAGAACAAGCAATGGGCATATCGCAAATAAACCAAGCAATGAACAAAGTAGATCAATCTTCACAAAGCAACGCCCAAGTAGCTCAAGAGGTAGCCCAAAACAGCGAAGAAATGTCAGGCCTATCGAAAAGAATGAACGAAATAGTAGAAGACCTAAACCAACTAATCTCAGGCCAAAGAAATCAAACCTAAAGGAGTTTTCTGCCAAAGGCAGAAAACGACAATCCATCCACAAAAAACACGGAGTAAATTGCCGGCGGCAATTTACGACTAAACCCAAAAACGACAATCGAAGGCGGGAAACTTTAGAAACTACTCCAGCGAAGCTGGAGTGCTAACGGCACAAATAAAAAAACCGCCAGAGGGCGGTTGTTTTATTTGGTAGGGAGTACAGGATTCGAACCTGCGACATCCACCTTGTAAGGGTGGCGCTCTACCAACTGAGCTAACTCCCTATTGTGTAGAAGGACCACTTTGTAACAAGGGTCCGACCTCAATACAATATCTTTTTTTAAAAATCCTGATTTTTTATATCTTCCATGCAAGTTTTTTGCGTCAGGTACGCTGAGACCTTCATAATTTGCATATGAACCATCTCTTCAGGGCCTTTATTATCCAGAGCACCCATTGAAAGAACCATAACGCCTTGAACAGCAACGCGGCCTTTTAATGGTGGAATTGGAGAATCGCTTTCCTTAAACGCTGTCAACTGCACACGGTAAGTAGTTCCCGCTTTGCTAGTCATTTGCGCCAATACTTTTTGTTTATTTTCGATGCCTACGCCCGTAGCTAGCAAGCGGCAAGTGTCACCATCGTACTGCTTCACTTGAAGCTGACGAAGACCCGTGCTCTTCTGACGAACTACTTTTAAAGCAAAGTAAGATACGAACTCGTCTTGCTCTACTTTCCATAGACCTTGGATATCTTGCCAAGGGAATGGTTGAGCCAAGCTCCATGGCCATGGAACCCAACGATCATCGCTGGCTGGCATGACATGTTCTTCTCTTGGATAAACTGCGTGAGAATTCAAAGAGATGCTTAAGCCGGTAAATAAAATCAGTGCTGTAAATAAAATTTTGCGCAACATGAATCCCCCCTAGTGCTCGAAATGAACTCGAGCCGCTTTATTCATGTAATACCCGTTCTTGGCTCTAAAAATATACTTTGGTTTTTCATAATCCGGTTCAATCAGCTTACGTAAACGTTTGATCGTCACGTAAATCTTATTGTCGTGGATTGCAGGATCATAAGGCTGCTTCCATACGTTTTCAACAAGGTATTCTTTAGAATAGATCTGTCCTTGATTCTGAACAAATAAACGTAGCAAATCTAACAAAATGAACTGATTCTTAAAGTCGATGCGACCCAATTTCTTTTCGATAACAGAATGATTTGGTTCATCAAAGATAAGATCGAAGTTTGTTTGCGTTTCGCCGCCAATTTTTTCAGCAAGCTGGCGAACCATTCTGCCTAAACGTTTGTGGTTTTCACCATCGACAGAACGTTGGGCAAGAGTGATGTATGTTCTTGCCATATCTTTATCGCCGATTTCAAAGTAAGCATCAGCCAAACCACCCATAAGGTAGTTAGACATGACGACATTGCGAGTCTCCTTCACGATGTCGTAAGCCTTCCAAAGAACCTCGATCGCTTCATCGTACTTTTTCATTTGTTTTAGAATGTCAGCATTCAAGAACAATGAAGACGCTTGCAGATCAGGCATTTGGTAAACTTGGAAGAATACTTGGAGATTGTAGATTTCTTTTAAAGCGTCAGAGTGGCGGCCCACTGCTGGATGAGAATAAACCATCGCAAGACCGAAAATAGCATGACAGATATCTTCTTTGTTATCCGCAGCTAAAGCGATAGCTAATGCTTTTTGCAAATAGTCCATCGCTGTCTCTAGTTGTCCTTTGTAAGAAGCGCACACCGCAAGCGTGTAATAAGTTTTGGAGTTAAGCTCGAAGCCTTCTTTAAGAACTAAATCTTGAAGTTTTTCTTTTGTAGAATTGATTTCTTCAAATTGCTCTCGCTCTGCATAGATACGTAGCAATAGGTTTAAGCACTTCAGGTAGTGAGAGAAATTTTTCTCAGCAAAATAGCCTTTCGAAGCATCAAGAAGATGCTGAACAGCTGGATCGAATTCACCTCGATCACAATACAGTTTGCCGAGCTCAAAAGCGCGCTCTAGTTGATTCATGGTTCTTCCAACTCCAAACAAAAGAAGAATTACTTGCGAGGGAGTTGTTTTTTCAGATTGTCAGTATTTCGTCAATGTAAGACGCGAACAGTTGCATAAAAACCGGGCAGAGTTGGAATTGATTTCAGTAATTTAATGTAACTGCCCGCCTGTAAGGCATTGACGCGACAGGCGAAGTTGCGAAATTTAATAAAAAAACGCTTTTTAAATACTGCCGTGTTTGCCTTGAAAATGAGGCATTTCAAGGGGTTTAAGGCATTTAAAAAGGAAACCGAAACTTCACTGCCCTTTGATAAAAGTAATGGGATTTAAGATCAGTTTAGAAATTTATCGAATCATCACAATTTCTGAAATATCTATAAATTGCTTTCAGTTTGAAGGCAAAACAGTTGAAGAATAGGTTGCTGATTTTTTGACTGCTAGTTTTAAGAATAAAAAAAGCCCTCTTGCGAGGGCTTTTTAAGTTTTAATTGTTTCTTAAAATCTAGTGATGATGAACCGCTTGGCCTGTGTATTGAGCTTTGATACCGAACTCTGTCTCCTTCTGAACTTTGAAAAGTTCTTTCGGAGATTTGATATCAAGAGCGTTGATCAATACTTGGTCCACATGGTCTACCAAGATCACTTTAAGGTCTTTCATAACATCCTTAGGGATGTCCTTAAGATCCTTTTCGTTTTCTTTAGGGCAGATAATAATCTTAATACCACCACGATGAGCAGCTAAGATTTTCTCTTTTAAACCACCGATAGCCATCACCCGACCGCGAAGTGAAATCTCTCCAGTCATTGCCACAGTACGTTTTACTGCCACTTTCATGATTGCTGAAACAATCGAAGTCGTCAGAGCGATACCTGCTGAAGGACCGTCCTTAGGAACAGCACCTTCTGGCAAATGGATGTGTACGTCGATGTTAGAGAAGTATTCTTTGTCCAAACCGAACAAAGGACCTCTTGAACGAACGTAGCTCATCGCTGCTGAGCAAGACTCTTTCATCACGTCGCCTAGTTGACCAGTGACGGTGAATTTACCTTTACCAGGTACCACACTCACCTCTACGGCTAACAGGTCACCGCCCACTTCAGTCCAAGCCATACCGTTAGTCAGACCGATTTCATTTTCAGTCTCAATAACACCGAACTTGAATTTGTGCGGACCAAGAAGCTCAACAAGTTTCGTCGGAGTTACAACGTAACCAGCGTTTTTACCCGTGGTAGTCGCCGTCGCCTTCGCAGATTTTCCAGCTCCCTTTTTAGCAGCCGCTGCGGCTTTCTTACCTGTTGATTCTGAAGTTTTAGTATCGTTTCTGAAAGTTTCTAAAGTTTCGTTCATCACGATGTCTTTAGCAACTTTACGAGCCACGTTACCAACTTGTCTTTCTAGATTACGCACACCCGCTTCACGAGTGTAGTAACGGATCACATCACGAATAGTTTCGTCTTTGATCGTCACTTTATAATCTTTCAGACCATGGTTTTCCAATTGCTTAGGAACTAGATAATTCTTAGCGATATGGAATTTTTCCTGCTCGATATAACCTTCAAGATTGATGATTTCCATACGATCCAGTAACGGACGAGGAATCGTGTGCAGCGAGTTCGCTGTCGCGATAAACATCACCTTTGAAAGGTCATACTCAAGTTCCAAGTAGTGATCTTGGAAGTTGTTGTTTTGTTCTGGATCCAACACTTCTAACATCGCTGCGGCTGGGTCACCACGGAAGTCGTTGGCCATTTTGTCGATCTCATCCAGCAATACAAGCGGATTACCTTTATCAACTTTACGAAGAGCTTGCAGGATTTTACCTGGCATCGCACCCACGTATGTTTTTCTATGACCACGAATCTCCGCTTCGTCTCTTACGCCACCTAAAGAAATTCTGGCGAATGGACGGTTTAACGATTCAGCGATGGATCTAGCCAAAGAAGTTTTACCCACCCCTGGAGGACCTGCTAAGCAAAGGATAGGACCTTTCATATCTTTAGAGATTGAAAGAACCGCCAAGTATTCAAGGATACGGTCTTTGACTTTTTCTAGACCCCAGTGGTCGTCATCAAGGATGCGCTGAGCATTCTTAATGTCATGTTTTTCTTCGTTATAATCATACCAAGGAAGAGAAAGCACCCAGTCGATATAATTACGAACTACGGTTGCTTCCGCAGACATAGGGGACATCATTTTGAGTTTTTTAATCTCTTTCATGACCTTGTCTTTGGCTTCTTGGCTCATTTTTTTATTCTTAGTTTTAACTTCTAAGTCCTGCAATTCAGCTTGATAGTCGTCTTTTTCACCAAGTTCTTTTTGAATCGCCTGCATTTGCTCGTTTAAGTAGTATTCTTTTTGCGAGCGTTCCATTTGCTTTTTCACGCGCGTGCGGATCTTTTTCTCTACTTCTAGGATTTCGATCTCGCCGGTCATTAAATTCAACAAATGTTCTAAGCGTTTAGATGCATCGATGATCTCTAGAACCGTTTGCTTGTCTTCAAGCTTTAAGTTCAATTGAGCAACGATGATATCAGCTAGTTCACCAGGGTTTTCGATAGTCGATACACGCATCAAAATTTCTGGTGGAATACGCTTATTCAGTTTTACGTAGGTTTCAAACGTTGATTTGACTGAGCGAACCAAAGCTTGAGCCTCAACAACGTTTGTAGCGTCTTCTTCTAAGGGCTCTGCAGCCACCATAAAGAAGTTCTCATTGTTAATGAAATTCTTAATCTTTACGCGACGTTTGCCTTCAACAAGAACTTTCACAGTTCCATCTGGCAGGCGTAAAAGTTGGATGATTGTACCGACTGTTCCGATTGCAAAGATATCTTTAGGTTCGGGATTGTTTGTTTTGGCGTCTTTTTGTGCCGCCAAGACAATGTCTGTTTGCTTGCTCATCGCTTCTTCTAGAGCATTGATGCTCTTTTCGCGACCTACAAACAACGGCATCATCATATGTGGAAATATGATGAGGTCTCTTAGGGGTAAAAGTGGTAGTTGTTGTACTTTTCCCTCGCTCATATCCGATCCCTCCCTGTGGTTAACGAGCACTTGCGCTACTTAAAGACACAAGAGGTTTTTGCGGGGGTTAATATCCTTATCAACCGTGAGCAAATTCCTAAACTCAGTCTAACTATGTGTTCGATTACTGGGAAGTAAATATATCACGAGAAAAAACAGTTCTGGCCCTGACAAATAAATAATCTGCTTAAGAACTAGGCAGTATAAAAACGGCTAATGTTAACCGAAAAGCTTTTTAATTGCGGACAAAATCCGATTATATTTCTTAAATGTAATTTACCACAGATATTAAATGGTCCCTTTTTATCCGGATTAGATTATAAATACGCACTGTGACACCAAGTTTTGCCAGTAGATGGTTCCGCCGAAATTCACTTTCTCTTAAGCTCCTCATTGCTACATGGGCGGTGAGTTCTTTTGCCACGTTAGTACTAACGGCCTTCCAATTAATTATGGATTATCAAAGGGATTTCGAAAAGTTGCAGAACAACTTTGCGATCATAAAGAATTCCTATCTTGATTCCATGGCAGAACATTTGTGGTCCTATGATACTCGTCTTTTAGAGATTCAATTAGACGGTTTAAGTCGACTTCAAGGCGTGAGCTATCTACGTCTAGTGGCAGATAACAAAGACATTTACGAAACCGGCAAATCAGATCCGACAGATGATAACTACAAACGATTTGATATTTATCACAAGAATACCAACGAGATCTTAGGTACCTTGGATGTCGAATTAGATGTTAAAAATCTGCGGGCAAAATACTTCCAAGAAGCGATTTGGATTTTCATTCGACAAGCCGGAAAGACCTTAGTTGTTGTCTTCTGTCTTTACTTTATCTTCAATCACATCCTGGTCGTACATATTCAAGACATAGCTGAATACTTACGAGGGCAAGGTAAAGGGCGAAGCGCTGAAGAGCTCAAACTGCGGCGGCCTCATCACAAGGGCGAAGATGAACTTGACGTTCTTGTAGACTCTTTAAACCGATTCAGGCGCGAACTCTTGCAAGCCAATGAGCAGCTTGAAACTTTAAACCAGGCACTTGAACAAAAAGTCACTGATCGCACGCGCCAGTTAACGACTAAAAACGAAAGTCTTGAAAAAGCCATGCTGCAGATCAAGCGCATGCAAGCCACTTTAGTCGCACAAGAGCGTTTAGCTTCTTTAGGAAGTTTAACTGCCAGTGTGGCCCATGAGATTCGCAATCCATTAAACTTTGTTTTGAACTTTAGCGAACTCTTAACGGATACAGAAAATATCGCGGAAGTTAAAGAGATCAGCCGCGTGGTCTTAAAACACTCTCAAAGAATCGATCAGATTGTTCGCTCTATGCAGATTCTTTCTGGGTACGATAGCGATATTTTAGAAACATCTGACGTGAACGAAATCGTTAAAAGAGCTTATCAAGAAACAGTCTCTAGCCGCTCTTTAGGATCAAGCTATGTTCCGCCGAAGGTGAACTATCGACTGGCCGATAAAGCCTTGGCTCCGGTTTATTCGACGTCGTTATTACGTGCTTTATCAAATATCGTAGATAACGCTATTCATGCCTTAGAAAAGAAAGTTATCACGAATAAGAATTTCGAACCGGAGTTGACATTATCTACAGCCGTCCGTGGTGATATGATTGAGATCTCTATTCGCGATAATGGAATCGGTATTCCTGCAATTCTTGGGGAGAAAATTTTTGATCCATTTTTGACCACAAAATCTGCAGGCGAAGGGGCTGGTTTGGGTCTAACGGTAGCTTTTAATATTGCCCAGAAACATGGCGGCACTCTAAAATATACGAGTGAGTTTGGCCAATGGACTGAGTTCGTTATGGCATTACCGTTAGTACATGAAAGACCTAATGCATGATTCATATCGTGATTGTAGATGATGAGGCCGACACCCATCTTCTATATAAGCTAAAGTTTAAAAAACTTTTCGCCAGCATCGGTGAATTGAATCTTGTCTCGTTTCTTTCAGCGCCAGAGACGCTGGATTATCTAAATAAGCCGACCACCCCGCCAGTAGATCTTATTCTTTCTGATATTAATATGCCTGATATGGACGGTTTCGAGCTGTTGCAGGAACTTCGCAAAAACCACAGCAAAATTCCTGTCTATATGGTGAGCGCCTATGAGTCGCCTGAATATAGAATGAAAGCGGCATCACTTGGGGCAGCTCGCTTCCTTAGTAAGCCCGTCGACTTTCATACGCTGATAGAAATGATCAAAAAAGATTTGCAATTAGGCTAATATCCCCAAGCATAATTTTGATTAAGATTTGAACAGGGCTCGGGGCTTTTGTTCATGTCTTTAGCGCCAAGGACTTCCGCAGCGCTAGAATTTAGACATGCTTCTTTATTGGAAGCCAAACATGCACATGGTTCTAAAATGTTTCGGCTGTTCTGTGCTAATCCTTCGATTGAAAAAATGAATCCAACAGCGAAAGCAAGTGTCAGCATTCCTACTAGTATTTGCTCTCTCATAACGATCCCCCGGCTGAGGAAAAGTATAGAAGCGCTCTTTTCGGCCATACATAAGAATCTCAGGCGGATGCAATCTTGCAACCAGCAGCTTAATCCACAATTTCGGCAATGTTCGGCTGAAAAATACCCCTGGGCTTCAGTCCAAGATTTTAAGTTTTTAAACAGACACTAAGGATGTGGTTCATTATGCTAAGTCATAGATATTCTTTAAAAAGAAGGAATTCTTGTGCTTCAATGTTTAGCAACTTTGACATTAGCGTTTTTATTTAATAGCCATGCCTTAGCGCAGACTTCTGCCGAAGAAGCGCCGCCTTCGCCTGTTGCGCCTGCGCCAGTTAAGCAAAAGCTTACAAAACCTTTAAATTTCTTAGTCACGGATCATGAAGTAAAAGTAAAAAATCCGCTATTGCAGTATGATCTGAAAAAGACTGATGGCAAATCACTGGAAATTGGCAGCGAGGTTTTTGATAACGAATCTTTCACTGCGAAACTTGAAGGTGGAACTTTAAATTTCAAATGGAATAGCCGTCTCATCGAAACCGGAGAAATCACGATCATTGACGAACAGGGTAATGAGCTTTGGAATTTCGAGGCTACGACCGCTGGCGCAGCAAGCTTTTCTGATCTTTCAAGTTCTAAAGCTCCCCGCTGGCAGAATGGATCGGCCTTTCGCTTTTGCCTTCGTTCAGATATCGGCAACGGGTTTACTAGTATGTGCACCCAGCTTTATGCAGTTGAGATTAAAGGCACAGACATTCAGTTGGGACTAGCAAGATCGACTGGCTCTGCTCGTATCATTTTACAAAATGAAGAAAAAAAATTAAGTGGGGCCGAAGAAGTAACAGTGGGAAGTCCCGTGCAATTTCTTGCCACGCTTTCATCAAACGCCAGCTATGAATTTTTATCTGAGCCACATCCTTTGTTAATAAAAGACCTCGTGGTTTCTGAAAAGTCGAAAGATGCAGTGACTGTAACTGCAGTGGCTCCTCGCCCCATCAATCTTGAATCAGAGTTGATCGAAGGAATTTCATATAACAAGTTTACAAAGATCCTAGGTTTTGAAAACACTATGCATTTACGCCCTGATTTATGGCGGGGCGACGTCAAAATAAAAGATGCTAAGATCGTTCTGCCTGGCAAATCTGGCGGCGCCTTTTCGTATGAATTAGAAATAACCGACCCGCCTGAAGCGAAAGACCGCCGATTCGTAAGCGAAAAAGTGATAAGCGGTACCTATAGATCAAAAGAAAAAATTGTTGTTTCTGATAGCGAAGGAAATGCCCAAGACTGGGAATTTGAAGTTCCAAAAGAATTTGGACTTAATACGGTTTCGCTTGAAGTTCCCGGTAAAAAAATGACTCACAAGCCGTACTTAGAAATTTACCGTGGCTCCGCTGGCCAAGCCAGTTTGCGTCTTACTGGGATTAGTTCGGCCAGTGGATTTTTAATTTTAAGTGAAGGACACGTTGCTTACTGGTTTAATGATATTGCTGGGCTTGATAGTTATTATTTTTCAAAACAACGTTGGGGCGTTAGCGCTCGTTATTTCTTTTCCTTAAACAAGTTGCCAGCTTCAACGGAAGATCAAACAAGTGACATCGATCTTAAGACCATGGATTTTGATTTACGCTATCGCCTAAATCCAGGTCTTTGGGAAAAAGATGAAACCGTAGGATTGATCGCCGCTTATGAAAGTTTGCAATTTGGTACATACAGCATCCCAAAAATGGGTGTGGGTGCTTTCTGGGCTCGCTCTATGCCTAGGTCGATTGATTATTGGTTTAGCAAACTTCCATTCATGAATTATCCAAAGTGGTTGGATATGGAATTCATCCAATATGTTTCTTCTTTAGATAGCAAATTCAATTTAGGAAGTGATTATGTGTTAAACTTCCACGGTAAGGTTTTGTGGACTCCGACATTCTTCGGAGAAGCGGGCTTCGGTGTTAAGAGTTATTACTTTGAAAGCGCGACCACTGGCGAAGGTGCAAAACTTACAACTTTCTTTGGAACTGTAGGGCTGGGAGTGAATTTCTAGTTTCTATGATCAAAGAAGGTTTCCCAAAGTACGGACAAATTTTGCCTTAAAACAAACTCATTGGATCTGAGCTACTCAAATTTTTGGCTCGGCCCTTGCTTCTTCAGACGTGAATCACGTTTGGAGAAACAATGAATTCAAAAATTTACCTCGCCGTCGCCATTTTAAGCTTAGGACCTGTCTTGGGATGCGCCCCGGATTCATCTGGGGAAAATAACAAAATTAAAGACGAGGTCACCGGTTGGCCAGAGCCTGGCACCCCATCACCAACTGCTGAATACATTGAGGCTGAGTGTAAAAAAGCTTTCACACAGGAACAAATTAACGCCTTTATGGCCTCAAATAGAACCAACTCAATTGGTGGAATTCGCGGCGAAGGCAAGATTGCTTGCTATAAATCTAAAGTAGAAAACGGACGAACTTCTAAAGTTGAATTCAATGGATTCACAACCGCTAGTATTATCCGTAAGGAAATTGCAAAATCTGTAGACTTCGACGGTACTGAAATCAAAATCAGGACGGAGAGCCTTGATGTAAGTGCAGAAGACCTGGCAACGTTTGAAGAATCTTTTGGCAAGCCAATCCGTCTTTATCCATCTTCTATAAGTAAAGCTGAATTGGGCTTTCTTGGCGAAGTTCCCGTTTATAATATTAGCGAATACCCGGGATCTGATGGCGGTCGCCTCTATTCAATCAAATTCACTAAAATGGAAAATGAACTTGCGAAAAAAGCTGTGCAAGACTTCCGTAATGGTGAAGCACTTGTGATAGCTAGTCAGAATTTTCAGAAAGATATTGAAACCATGACTGCTTTTTATGGACGGGAAATGGTTCCTGGGAAAGCCGATGTTGTCGCTTTCTTAAATGATCTTTGGGAGTCATCTGAAAGCGCTGACTTAAGCGCATCTGAAAAAACGAATTTGAAATTTAAGTGGATGAAAACCTCATTAAAATGGGCGAATCATATTCAGCCATCAGTAAAGCTAGGACAACCCTCTTGGGATCGTGCGCTTAAAGTTGCCAAAGATCTTTGGAGTCCGCGATCTTCAAAGCTAGAGACTGCAGATGCTGATAGCAGCCTTATGGCCTTAGAATTTTTAACTGCCTTGGACCCATCTTCTTCAGCAATGAAATATAGAACGTACGCCATTAAGTTGAATGCGTATATCACGGGTGATTCTCGGTATCTTTTAAATGAAACACTTCGCTTAGCTGAAAAACCTTATTCTGTGAGCCATGAAGAAATTCTTTTTGCTACAGCCAAAGAATTAAATGATTGGAAGATCAACGTTGAAATCTGTACAGCAACTCAATTTGATGAAACTAAGATTGATCTTATTATCGATCTTTCTAAGTGGCTTGTTTCTGCAGGCCATTACAGTGGTTCCAGTGCCTATAAAGCCAAGGAATTGGTTTTAGAAAATAATTTTAATTCAGAAAGAATTGCAGAACTAAAAGTGGCCTATGCGTGGATTAGCAAGGATTCGTCTTACAGAGCTTTAGATAAAGCTGAAGAACTTGTTAAAACAATGACATCCCAGCAGCTTAAAGATCTTAAGGAAACATTCCAATGGGTTGCACAAGATAGTTCCTACCGTGCCTATGAAAAAGCAGTAGACCTTGTTAGAACTATGACCTCTCAACAGCTTAAAAATCTTAAAGAAACTTATGTCTGGGTCAGACAAGACAGTACCTATCGCGCTTATGAAAAATCAGTAGAACTTGTCCAAACAATGACTTCCCAGCAGCTAAATGATCTTAAAGAAACATATGCCTGGGTCAGACAAGACAGCACTTATCGCGCTTATGAAAGGTCAGTACAGCTAGTGCAAACCAGATCTTCTCAACAGCTTAAAGATTTAAAAGAAACCTATGAATGGGTGAAACAAGAAGGCTCTTATCGTGCTTACGAAAAATCTATAGATTTGCTTAACACTTTGAGTTCTGAACAACTTAAGGTTTTAAAGGAAGCCTATTTATGGATTAAAACATTTGAGTATCGCGCCTATGACAAAGCTAACAGCTATGTTGTAGAAAAAGGCATGACTGCAGATAAGCTGCAAGCACTGAAGAATTCATTTGCTAAACATCGCAAGAAACTGAGCGCTTCAAGTGCGCTTAGCGAAGCTGAAAAAGAAGTGTTTGGAAATTAATTTTGAAAATGATTTTAAATAAAAAAAACCAAGCTTTTCGCTTGGGTTTTTTTATTTGAAGCTGCTTCAGCCTGCCTTCCGGCCCTACGCTGAGCTCTTCTTTTTAGCTTCTTCTTCAGCTTGGATTTCTTCTTCTGTTTTATAGACAAGCATTGGTTGGCCGCCATCGTTGATGACGTTTTCATCAATGATCACTTCCTTCACGTTATTTTTTGAAGGAATGTCATACATGATATCAAGCATTGCTGTTTCTAAAACCCCACGAAGACCGCGGGCACCAGTTTTACGTTTCAAAGCCATTTGCGCTACTGCACGAAGAGCTTTGTCAGTAAACTTTAACTCAACACCTTCAAAGCTGAAAAGCTTTTGGTATTGCTTAGTGATCGCGTTTTTAGGTCTTACAAGGATATCCATCAACGCTTCTTCGTCTAATTGACCAAGAACTGCGATGGCTGGAAGACGACCGATAAACTCTGGGATTAGACCGAATTTAGAAAGGTCATCTGGCTCACACTTCGCAAGAAGGTTTGAGCTCTTTTCAACTTCTTCAGCTGTACGGATATCAGCAGCGATCCCCATCGTTTTATTCGAAGTTCTGTTTTCGATGATTTTATCCAAACCAACGAAAGCACCACCCACGATGAAAAGGATGTTTGTCGTATCCACTTGGATGAATTCTTGTTGTGGATGTTTACGACCACCTTTTGGAGGTAGGTTCGCTACAGTCCCTTCAAGAATTTTTAGCAACGCTTGCTGAACACCCTCACCGCTCACGTCACGTGTGATTGATGGGTTTTCAGACTTACGTGAAATCTTATCGATCTCATCCACGTAGATAACGCCACGTTGAGCTTTTTCTACGTCATAGTCTGCCGCTTGCAATAGATTTAAAACTACGTTTTCAACGTCTTCACCGACATAACCAGCTTCAGTTAATGTCGTTGCATCCGCCATTGCGAATGGAACGTTCAGGATTTTAGCAATCGTTTGCGCTAGCAAAGTTTTACCAGAACCTGTTGGACCGATAAGAAGGATATTGGATTTTTGCATCTCAACGTCGTTTGTTTTCTTACCGCCCGTAGAAATAGAGTTCACACGTTTATAGTGATTGTGAACCGCTACCGCCAAAGTTTTCTTCGCTTGAACTTGCCCGATAACGTAGTCATCAAGATAAGTTTTGATATCAGCTGGTTTTGGAACTTTGAAAGTGCCTTTAACCGCTGTCTCTCTGTCTTTTTCCTCGTCAATGATGTCATTGCAAAGATCAATACACTCATCGCAGATGTAGACGCCAGGACCGGCGATCAACTTTTTAACTTCTTTTTGGCCTTTGCCGCAGAAGCTGCATCTTAATGCTCCGTTAGTATCTTTCGTAGTCATCTGCAATTATCCTTTTTTTGCCTTACGAGATTCAACCACATGATCAATCAAACCGAATTCTTTAGCTTGATAAGGGTCCATGAAGTTATCGCGTTCCATTTGGTCTCTCAAGAACTCGTAACCTTTGCCCGTGTGCGTTTCGTAAATGCGAGTCAATTTTTCTTTAGTTTTGATCAACTCACGCGCGTGAATTTCGATATCCGTCACCTGACCTGACAAGCCGCCTCCAGCAAGAAGGGGTTGATGGATCATGATGCGCGTGTTCGGAAGGCTGTAACGCTTCCCTTTTGTTCCAGCTGTTAACAGCAAAGAACCCATGGAAGCTGCCATACCCATGCAATATGTCGCCACATCGCACTTTACGAATTGCATAATGTCATAAATAGCCAAGCCCGCAGACACGCTGCCGCCTGGTGAATTGATGTATAAGTGAATATCTTTTTCTGGATTATCAACTTCTAGGAAAAGAAACTGCGCGATAATTGCATTGGCAACCTCATCCGTCACTTGTGATCCAAGGATCACGATACGGTCTTTAAGTAGGCGGGAATAAATATCATAGGATCTTTCGCCCTTGGAGGTTTGTTCTACGACGTATGGAATGAGTGCCACTGCTGTCTCCTGTGGTTGTAATTGAAGTGTCATTCTGTGCTACCTATCGGAATACTATCGTAGGACTTTATCAAAAAGCCTTGGTCCAGGTCATCCGCTGTGCTACATCTATTGAAGTTTGACAAAACCGAATCATTTTAAGGGGTTCATATGGCTTTCAATCTATTAAACAAAGACATCGAAACACTTTCTAGCCCGGCCTTGGTCGTGTTTTCGAAGGCTTCTTCACAAAAAGACAAACCAGCGAAAGTGACTCATTCTGAGCTTAATAAAACTTTGGCTGATGCAATTGCTGACAAAGCAATCACTGGTGGTCATCAGGAAGCAGTTACTTTCCGTGAACTGAACTACAAAGGTTTCCGCCATGTAATCGTAGTGGGTCTTGGTAAAGAAAACGCACTTACTCATGAAAGCACTCGTCAAGCTGTTGCTTCTGCATTCGAAGCAATCAAAGCATTGAAAGTTAAAGAAGCTGTTTTGCATTTTGATGGCATCACTGCGAATAAAAAAGAAGCGGCATCACTAGCAAAAGCAACTGCTGAAGGCTTAATTTTGACTTCTTATGTTTTCAACGAACTAATGTCTGCGAAAAAAGAAGAAAAAGAAATTGATGTTCACGTAGTAACTAAACTTGCTGCTGACAAAGCTTTCAAAGCGGCTTTCCAAGAAGGTGTTATCCTTGCGACATGCACTAACTTCTCTCGTCGCCTTGGTGATTTGCCTGGGAACTTGATGACTCCAACAATCCTTGCTGACTCTGCTGTTGAAGCGGCTAAAGGCACTGGCATCAAAATGACAGTTTGGGATAAAGCGCGTATTAAAAAAGAAAAAATGGGCGGACTATTAGGGGTTTCCCAAGGTTCTGACCAAGAACCACGTTTCATCATCATGGAATACAAAGGAGCTGCTGCTTCTAAAAAACCAGTGGTGTTCGTAGGTAAAGGTCTTACTTTTGACTGCGGTGGTATTAGCATTAAGCCTTCTGCTGGTATGGAAGAGATGAAATACGACATGTGCGGTGGCGCGAACGTTATCGGTACTGTTCTAGCAATCGCGAAGCTTAAACTTAAAATCAACGTTGTTGGTTTGATTGCTTCGACTGAAAACTTGGCGGGTCCTTCTGCAACTAAGCCAGGTGACGTCCACACGGCTCGTAACGGTAAAACATTTGAAGTGAACAATACTGATGCTGAAGGACGTTTGATCCTTGCTGATGCTTTGTCTTACGCAACTGAACTTGATCCACAAGTTATCATCGACGCTGCGACTTTGACTGGTGCGATGGTTGTTGCCTTGGGTAACACTCACACTGGTTACTTCACTCGCAATGGCGCTTTGAAAACGAAAGTTGAAAAAGCGGCGCAAGCTTCTGGTGAATGGGTATGGAACATGCCTCTGACAGATTTCCACGTAAAAGATATGAAAGGCACTTTTGCTGATCTTTCAAATATCTCTGCGGGTAAGGGTGCGGGTTCTGCAACTGCAGCTGCGTTCCTTGAGCAATTTGTTGGTGAAGGCATTCCTTGGGCGCACTTTGATATCGCAGGAACAGGTTGGGCTGTTGGTAACCGCCTTCCATACTGCCCTAAAAAAGGTGCTTCTGGTGCGATGATCCGTACATTCGTTGAAATCGCGAAATTGCACGGCTAGCTGCTTCAGCCTACGCGCCCCACGGTGCTTCGGCACTGCCGGCGGTCCGCCGAATAAAAAAACCCTCAATGGTTTTGCATTGAGGGTTTTTGTTTTTTAGAGCTTTGTGAAATTAGAAATTTAGAACCATCGGGTGACCAAGGTATTTTGCGACCTCGTCGCTTTCAACCGTCAACGCTTCAGAGTCTTTTTGGTTGATCAGTTTTACTGATTTCAAAAGCCAGATTCTTGGCCAATCTTCTGGAAGATTTGTAAATCGCACTGTCAGTGCAGAACCTTCGTTAAATTGAAACTCGCCGTCGCCAGGGCGCTCCCCTAAGATTTTTGTGATTGGTAAAAATAGAGGGCTGATTTTAGCCATGTCTTGGCTGTATTCACACCGGCCTTCAAGTTCCATTTCTGGTTTATCGCCGCCAACAGAAACGCCTTCAGCTTCGAAAGTTAAAGAGATCTTACCAAACTCTTGGCAGGCCAATTTCTTTTCGCCGGAATTGTTGATGAAAACAAAGTGGCCTAAGCCGATCGCAGCACCACCAGCACCTTTTTTAAGTTCTAAGCCGGTTAATAGGCGTTGCTTTACCGCCTCCTGAAGTTTCGAACCTGACAAATGTGAGAAATCAAATCCCGTCTTAACGGCGGCAGGGTCACGGTTCACTGGAACCGCATCAGTAGTATAGGAAATGACAGAATAACCCGCGGTGAACGTAAGGGCGAAAAGAACAAAAACGCCATAAAATTTTCTCATGAAGCGATCTCCTTTTTGTAGGATAGCATCCGGATATTTCTGGCTCCTCTGTTTTTATCTCTTCCGGGCTTTGGTCTATTTGAAAATTTTTCTGCGTGGAGTTGGTAAGCCCGCGAAAAACCCACAAAACTCAGCCAAAAGTTGGTAATTACCGCCGCGGATTTTACCAATTATTAAGAGTAAAATATGCCTTTGACTACGTAATGAAGCTTGGCCATAAACCGGACCATGAACAAGACTTCGGAATTCTTATTAACTGAGTACCAACGTCGCCGTAATCAGGCACCTAACCTTACTAACGCCCAATTCGCTAAAATGCTGGGGATCCCTTCCAGCCGCTTAAGCGACTATATCAATGGCCGCCGTATCATGACGACCACCATGGGTAAGCAGGTAATTAAAGGTCTTGGACTTCCTGATGTGGACTTTGAACACCTTAAAAACCTGATTGAGTTTGATAAAAAGAAAATCAAAACTTTGCAGCCTGAAAGTCAGCTTAAAGAAGACGAGTTCGCTGTCGTTTGTGATTGGTATCACTTTGCTATCTTGGCGTTAGTTCCACTTAAAAACTTTCAACCTACCCCACAGTGGATTGCTGACCGTATTAATATCCCCGCAGAGGTTGCTCATGCTGCTATCGAACGTCTTGTTCGTCTAGGGTTGCTATCGATCGAAGAGGGAAAGTTTGTAGTCACTCACAAGCAACTTGAAACGACTCATAACATTCCTTCAGAATCTTTGCGTCGTTCACACAAACAATCTTTGGTGCAGGTGATTGATAATCTTGATCGCGTGCCAGTTGAAATGCGTGACGTAACTTCCATCACTTTCCCAATGAATCGCAAAAAAATTCCTGAAGCGAAACGTTTGATTAAAAACTTCCGCCGTAAGATGGCGACCTTAATGACTCAAGGACCGAAAACCGACGTTTATAATTTGAACGTACAGCTATTCCCTGTAACGAAGGTGACAAAATGAAATATTTAAATCTTCTTCTTGTACTTTTTGGCTTCTTTTTTTCTTCAGTCTCTTTCGCGAACAACTGGTATGACCGTGGTAACGGTGGCTTCACCGTTGTATGCCCTGATTCGTCAGTGGTTTTGGATTTATTTGAAACGGATATTAATGGGCTTGTGAAAGTTCATTACTCTTCGCAAGAAACGGCTTTAGCTAAAGCTCAAGATATCGTAGGTCGCTTGAAAGGGCTAGATCCTGCTAGGGAAGCTCTTTACCAAACTTGGCTTCAAGATTTTTTCACTGAAGTAAGCTTTGTTAAGAACGCTAACTTTGCCCCGGTGAATGATTTAGGTTTAGTGGCCTTGCCTTCAAACTGCGCCTTAAAACAAGTTGTATTCCAACGTAACCCATCCGTTTTAAATAGCTCTCGTTATTTAATTGATTCTGAGCTTTGGAATTCCATCGATGAAAATCAACAAGCGGCGTTGATGGTTCACGAAATTATCTATCGTGAGTTTATCAACGGCACTTCTTTTGAAACAAGCTCCGAACGCGTTCGTCATTTCAACGCTTTATTGCATTCAAATGTTCTTAAGAACTGGAACTTAAAAACATACCTTGATGTTCTTAAGGGTTTGCATGTTTCTACTTACACTTACGAAGGTCTTTCATTTTTGATCGGCTATAGCGATGAGCGTTTTAATTACGTAGCATCAAATATCGAAGTCCAAGAAGGCAGAATTCTTTCAGGAACTCTTTCAACTTTTGCGGCTATTGATTTGCCATTGCTAAAATGGAATTGCTCTACGAAGAATGCACCGGCAGCTCTTGGTAATGTTGTTCTTGCTGAAGATGGCAGAATCAAAAACCTAAAAGTGAGTGCACAGTGGTTAGCATATTCTG
Organism: Bdellovibrio reynosensis; assembly: GCF_022814725.1. Taxonomy (NCBI): domain Bacteria; kingdom Pseudomonadati; phylum Bdellovibrionota; class Bdellovibrionia; order Bdellovibrionales; family Pseudobdellovibrionaceae; genus Bdellovibrio; species Bdellovibrio reynosensis. Next base: position 2,717,317 of record NZ_CP093442.1, on the reverse strand, counting down.
ACTGCTTGCCTAGTTTTACTTTGGCTCCGCAGTTTGTAGTCGTTGGTACCGAGTGGCTATTTGACTTGCATGAAGCTTTAATTGACGTAAAAGCCCCCGCTGAGCTTTATAACAACCGTGAACTTTTGTTTGGCAAATGGAGCATCACTAGAAGAGTAGGTCTTACAGACGTTCCAGCTGAAGCGTTCTTCGATTTTGATCAAGATTCAAATCTTAGAATCCTAAGCCTTGGTGGCAGTCCTTGTTTGCGCGCTGATCACAAAATCGTCTTTATGCCAGCGCCTGAATTTCAACAGCGTGAAATCACGTTTGATATCAAAGGTAACTTAGAAACAGCAATCCCTGCTTGCTTCTAAGTCGTCATTTTATTGCAGCCCACAGGTTTATAACCCTTAAAGACCGCGCCCATTTCTTGGGCCTCGTGGGCAATCGCTAACAAGCCTAATTTCGCGGTCCAACCGTAAACGTTTTCTTGCGGGCAGCCTGGCGTATTGATCGCTAGGTCTGATACGCAAAGACGTTTAAATACGGCACCCGGACTATTTAAGCTTTCTTCCGCGGACTTTTCAGCGTGGGTTCTTAAAAAGCCCCCCGCTAATTCACAGCCAATCATGTAAATAACTGGCTCAGCGCTGCTGCCATCGGCTTGAACGATGGAAGGGATACCTTCTTGGATAATCACTTCTTCAACGTCTCTGCCGCCCTTAGCGGCCTTCATTTTTTTGCGGGATTTATAAGACCACGTTTTTACTTCTTCGCCGGAACCAACACGTATAACTGCTAAGCCATAGGTACCAGCATTGTTTTTTACGAAAACAAAAGGCTCTTGAGTGATCCCGCGTTTTTTATATTCTCCGCGAAGATGCTCTAGCATAGCGTCTACTCTAGCAGCTAAAGCGTTGCGGCTGTTTTCATCAGCGATATCGAAGTTTTCAAAAAGTTCCGTTTCAACTCTTAGCAAGAATGGATCAATCTTCGTGATTGCTGCAAATTCATTCACAAGTTGATTGTAGTATTTAAAGTAGGTGCTTTTCTTTCTTTGATACCAACCAAGTTCTCTTGGTGGATTCATTGAATACTCAGTCACAGTACCCGCCCATTCTTCATAGGCTTCAGAAAAGTCGTTATTACTGATAATAAGATCTGGCTTGAAAGTTTTAAATAGTTCCCCGTTCACAAGCGCAGAGTGCACAGTCACTTCGTTACCAGCGACACTGGTTAACTTCATTGGTTCTGGCAATTCGCGGGGAATCGCTACTTTCACCACACGGTCTGAAGCTTCAATCAGATTTTTTATTGTATAAACATTTTCCCAATAAAAAGCATTGTTCGTGTGTTCTTCAGTCACTAACAAAACATTTTTTACGTCGGCACCATAGTGCTTGGTGATGTATTTGTTCATCAATCCAACGGAAGTTTCTTTGTCTGTAGGACAGATGTTGTTGAAACCTGCTGGGAATATATTTGCGTCGACATTTGAAATCTTGTAACCAGAATCACGAACATCGTAGCTAGAGTAAATAGGCACAGATAAGTTTTGTGTTTTTGCAGAAAACCACGCGCAAATCTCATTCATGTTGGCGAGGGTTTGTTTGTGCAGCGTTAATTTCGCCATGTTTGCTCCTTGGTCCATACTACAAATTCGGATCTTCTGATGGAACCACTTTGGGGGGAAAAGGTATAGAAGACTTTTCCTTTTCTGGCAACAAGGGCTTTATCGTCAATTTGCTTTCACGTTTAAGACTATTTAGTTTTTGAGATTCTGTAGTCAAAACCATAGATTCGCCACCGCTGTACAATGCATGTTCGGACTGCTTACGAATTTCTGCAAGCTGGCGAAAGAATCTTTCCTCGTATTGGTTCTGTTTTTGTTCTTCATAAGGCTTGTACAGAATTGCCTGATCCATAAGTTCTAAAAGACTGCCACCTAAGTCAGCGCGCTTCTGCTGGCCGTTAAGAACTTCTAGCTGCCGATTTAAATCGCGAAAAGTTTCCGTCAGTTTTTGTTCGGCGCGCGCGGACCATGTGGGGTCGTTCGCTTTTAAAGCTTTGATTAAGTACGCTTGAACAACTTTCTGGCTATTCACGACTTGTTCAAAGTTGTCTTCTGAAAGTTGGTTAGTCGTGATGTTGCCCATTTGGAAATAGGCTTTGGCTATCCATTCTTTTTTTACATTCGGACCCGCCGATTGCAAATACCTGTTCATCCCACTTTCAGCTTCGTTAAGGTATTGAACCGCTTCTTTTTCACGGCCTAAGCGCGCATACACTGCTGCCAGTCTTGCTGGAATTTCAGCAAGGACTGTTTCTGGGGGAAGATGTTGCCCCATTTTTTTTGCATCCATCAAGGTTGCAATCGTCTTTACGTCATCGCCCATGGCTTCATAAGCTGAAGCCATTTGATAAAGAGCCAAAGCTGAAATTTGTGGCTGCTCTGTTTGCGTCTTTAGCCATATTTCACGATATAGATTGATAGCCTCTTGGTGTTTGCCTGCGCCATCCAAGGCCTGGGCTTCACCCAATCTTGCAGATTGATAGAATACTGACTGTGGCTTTCTGCCTGAAAAATCACGAAATAAAATGCGGGCTTCTTCGAAACGTCCTAACGCCAAAACTTTTTCAGCATTAGCAATTTCATTTTCTTCGGCTGTTCTTTGGGCTTTGGCCTGCTCTTCTTCGACGTTATTTTTAGCAAAGTGACCGCATCCTGAAAGCACCAACAGAGTCATTAAACAAAGCAGTTTCATGCTTTCTTTTCCCCTTCTACAATCAACGCACTGACTTCTTCAAGACCGGAAAGGTCTGAAATATCTTTAACTAAATCGGGAATACGAAAAATTCGTGCATCCTTTTTCATGGTTGCTTCAAATTTTTTATATAACTGATCCTTTTGATTGTAGTAGTTCCTCATCTGCGAGTACAAGTTCACAAGTTCGCTGTGGGCTTTTTCAGCGGCAGCTTCGGCACTGAGGTCTAGCCAGTAAGGAAAAACTCTATTTAAAACCACAGTAGTTAAATTGTGTCCGCCCAATCTGATTTGATGAGAGAAAAATTCGGCCTCTTTTAATTTCGCTTGGTCAAAAGACGTTACAAGACAAAACCGAGTGCTGGGCGCTGTTAACATGCGATGCACTTCGGTGGTTCGCTTTAAAAGCTGCTCCTGCCATTGTTCAATGTTGATAAAGAAATCACCCAGTTCATGAATGAAGTTTGATCCAGTCAGAACTTCCAAAGCTTTTAATACTTGTTTTGTTCCGGTATGTAGCATTTTGCCGAGAAAACTTGTTTTTTTACCGGCAGGATCACGGAACCACTTCGCGACACCTTCAGTAAATAACGCTGATAGCTTCTGCGGGGCTTGTAAAAAGTCTAAAGCATGTTTCGTAGGTGGAGTATCCAGAATAATCAAATCGAAAGCTTGTGATTCATAGATCGAATAAAGTTTTTCAAGTGCTGTGAATTCTTGCGAACCACTAAGGCTTGTTGAAAGCTGTTGATAAAGTTTGTTTTTATAGATCTTTTCAACCGCTTCACTTTTTTTAGCAGCCCTTGCGACAAAATCATCAAACGTTTTTTTATGATCGATGACAGAAGCGTAAAGTTCGCCTTTAAAATCCTGGCCTGGGACACGGGTGACATCTTTAGTGCCTTCGATTCCCAAAGTTTGCGCTAATCTTTTCGCGGGATCGATGGTCAGAACTAAAACTTTTTTACCTTCTTTAGCTGCCAGCACTGCCAATGATGCTGCCACCGTGGTTTTGCCGACGCCGCCACTGCCAACGCAAACCAAAATTTTGGTTTCTTGAAAAATAGCTGAACTCATTTTAATGCCTCCGCTATTTTTTCAGTCAGTGTCCAAGCGTAAGTTTCATATAACAACGGCAAGTGCTGAACTTTTTCTGTAGCTTGCTTGGTTCTTTCAAGCATTTCACTTTGACGAGTCAGCTGATAATCCAAGTATTCAGCGAATTTTCCTAAATCACTATTTTCTGCCTTGGCATCTTTTAAATCTGCTGAAGTCAGTTTGGTTTGAATAATTTTATTCATCAAGATTTCGGCGGAAACTGAAAATTCTGCTTTCAAGCGATGAATAAGTTCGCTGGCTTCTTTGACTGGAAGTTCTTCAGGTAAAGTAACAACGTGATAGTGGCATAGATCAGTATTTCTTAAGCAAGCATCGATACTGCGGCTTTGTTCACCCATCGGACCAAACTGAACCGCTTGGGCCATGCCCCTAGGTGCTTCCAATAAAGCAATGAAGTGGCCTGTAGCAAAGCCATCAACAACAATGCAATCAAACGGCAGTGGAGGCCCGTGTTTGCGCGGCCCACTTGTGACTTTTCCGACGATAGCCAGCTCTGAAAGCCCCGGTGCTACGTTGACCAAGGCTTTCATAACTGCATTTTCAAAGAATAGTTTTACGATGGCTTCAACTTTGATGAAGTGACGGGCGTACTCTTTTAAAGCCGCCTCCCCATCCCACAAGGCTACTGACAGGTTGTCTTTAATGCGCGTTGGCTGATAGCCGACTGAAGGTAAGTCAAAGAAATCCTTAAAAAAGCTGATATCACCAAGTTCCACGAGAAGGACTTTTTTACCCTCGCGGCTTTTTTTTAAGGCCATAGCAGCGGCTATAACTGACTTACCAACGCCGCCTTTTCCCGTCACGAAGTGAATCTCTTGCTTCATAAGTTCTTTGAGTGTGAATGACCTCTGAAATATAGGCATTACGCGGTGCGATGAGTTTGCCTTAAAGCAGGGCCTACTCTACTATCCAGCGGCTTTTAATTTAGGAGAAAAAGACATGAAATCGAATGTAGAAAAAGTCTCTAATCTTTCCCGCAAACTGAATGTTGAGATTCCTGCAGCAGCTGTACAATCTGCTTTCCAAAAAATCTTCACTGGTATTCAAAAAGACGTAACAATCAAAGGCTTCCGTAAAGGTAAAGCGCCTTTGGCTACTGTTAAAAGCTTGTACGGCGACCGTGTAAAACAAGACGTTGTTCAAGATTTGATCCAAAAACACTACGCTGAAGCTTTAACTGAACACAAACTTGAGCCTATCAGCTACCCAGAATTTGAATTTGCTGACCCGACAGAAAACAAAGATTTTTCTTTCTCTGCAGCATTTGATGTTCGTCCAGAAATCAACTTGAAGAAATACGAAGGTCTTGAAGTTGAAAAAGAGAAGTTTGAATTCGACGCTAAAAAAGTAGAGCAAGTGTTGGAAAACATCCGCGCTTCACGTGCTACTTTTGAAACTGTGACTGAAGCTCGCGCAGCGAAATTGGGCGATGTTGCTGTTGTTGATTTTGAAGGATTCATCGACGGTAAACCTCTTGAAAACGGTTCAGGCACTGATCACCATCTAGAGCTTGGTGCAAAACAATTCATCGAAGGTTTTGAAGATGGCATCGTTGGTATGAAAGCTGGCGATACAAAAACTCTTTCTTTGAAATTCCCAGATCCATACCACTCTGCTGACCTTGCTGGTAAACCAGTAGACTTCAAAGTTACTTTGAAAGAAATCAAAGCAAAAGTATTGCCAGAGCTAAACGATGAATTCATCGCTACTTTGGGCGGTCCAAAAGACCTTGATGCTTTGAAAAAATCTATCGAAGAAGATTTATCGCAAACTGAAACTAAACGCATCGAAGATGCTTTCAAAAACCGCCTTCTTAAAGCGTTGGTAAAAGAAAACCCAGTTGAAGTTCCACCTTCTTTGATGAAAGAACAAAAAGCTTCATTGGTTGAAGACTTCAAAAAACGCATGACTGAACAAGGCATGGGTCCAAACGATTTCGCTTCTTACCTTGATAAATGGGACAGCGATTTCGAAAAAACTGCCGCTGAAATGATCCAATCATCTTTCCTAGTGGATGCGATCGCTAAAAAACACGATCTATTCGCTAAGAAAGAAGATCTTGATGCGAAATTTGCAGAGTACGCTCAACAAACTGGTATTGAAGAATCACGCATCCGTGAATTCTACGGTCGTCCAGAGCAAGCTAGCCGTTTGACTTACATGATCACAGAAGAAAAAGTGATCGCGTTGTTGAACAAGTCAGTAAAAATCAAAGAAGTTCCAGCTGGTTCTTTAAAAGACGAAGCTAACTAATTCGATCGATTAAATTCAAAAACAAAAAAGGCTCCTCAAAAGGGAGCCTTTTTTTATTTCCAAAACGAGAACTCTAGTAGCGATCAAAAAGGGCAAGATGCAAGGCGGAGGGGTTTCCCACAGCGCAGGCGTAGCAGAGCTACGTCGGAGCGAGGACAAACCCCGACAACGCAGTCAGCTTGCCCTTTTTCATCGCTACGGGTGGCAGTTGTTGTATTCTTCGAAGTATCGCTGACAAATTGAGTATTGGCTGTTGCAGTCGTTGTTGTCTGTCGAGTTGTATTGAGCGTTCGGACAGGTGCGCGCCGCTCCTCTTGTCACGACCGCTTGAAAGCGACCTTCAGTAAGCAAGATTTTGCCAGAGAAAATACGATATTGAACGGTGTTTACCCCTGCTTCCAAAATGGGTTTTTGGAAAAGAGTTGAAATCCACAAGTTGAAAGCATCATGGCTTTTTCCGCGCACACCATCATACGAAGAAGCGCGATCGCGTACAGAGCCGTCTTCATGTTTAACAATTAGAATAACGCCATCAGCACGGCTGTCTTTAGGGCCGATGAAATGATCATAGGCTGCGGGGTTCAAAATTACGTCATGGCAGGAATACAAAGCAGCGCCGGTTCCGTTAAAACCGTTGCAAACAACGTGGACTCTTCCTTGAACTGGAGTTGCAGAGAGCTGATTGCCTTTTGCGAAGCCAACATACTGGGCGTGCGCAAAAGAACTAAACGCAAAAACAAAAAGTAGTGTTTTTAACATGAAAGGCCCCCTCTGCCCGTCTTGTGTGCGGCTAGAGTAGGGCCACTAAATTCCAAGATCAATAACTAGCGCGTCAAAGCCTTGAGGGTCTCCCAAGCCTTCAAATAACTGAATGCCTGATACGCCTGATAATCAGTCTTGAAGAGCTTTTCACGAGGAGAGAGTTTCTCGTCTTTCTTAGATCCAACTTCTTTCCACCATGCCAATGCACCTTCTTCTTCACCTTGTTTTGCATCAAGTTTTTCAAGTGCTTTTTCTTTGTCACCTTTTAAGTGCCCTGCGATATCACCTTCGCGCGTGGATTGTGATTTCACAACTGCTTTAGAAAATGCCTCTGGATCTACTTCATCGATTTCGATATCAGGATGAATTCCTTCTGCTTGGATAGAAACTCCGCTTGGGGTGTAATAACGTGCCACTGTGAGTTTCAAGCCGCTGCCATCACCTAACTTAATAACTGACTGAACAGAGCCCTTACCGAAAGTGCGCTGCCCCACGATCAATGCGCGTTTGTTATCTTGAAGGGCGCCTGACACGATTTCACTGGCACTAGCTGTATATTCGTTTACTAAGATAACAATAGGGAAATTTGTATATTGACCGCGTTTAGTTGCTACAGCCACTTCTTTATCATTTTGATTTCTGCCAATCGTGCTGACGATCGTTCCATCTTTTAGGAACATGTCGCTCACTTTGATAGCTTGGTCTAGAAGTCCACCAGGGTTGCGGCGCATATCAATTAACAAGCCAGAGATTTTTCCGTCGTGTTCTTTTTGATGTTTTTCGATAACTTTTTGCAGATCTTTAGCAGTGTTTTCGATGAAGCTTGTGATTTTAACATAAGCAAAACCATCACCGATGTCAGTGTATTTAACTGATTTAATTTTTACGCTGCCACGAACCACTGTGATGTCGCGAGGCTTTTCTTCGCCTTCACGCACAACTCTAAGAATAACTTTGCTGCCACGTTTACCACGCATCAGTTGGGATGCTTCAACTAAGCTCACACCTTTTGTTGAATTGCCATCCACTGCAATAACTTTATCACCGGCTTTGATGCCAGCTTCCCACGCTGGAGCATCTTCGATCGGCGAAATAATTGTTAGAACGCCATTTTGAATAGAGATCTCAATACCCAGTCCGCCGAACTCGCCACTTGTTTCAGTTTCAAAATCTTTGAAGATATCTGGTGGCATAAAGTTCGTGTGCGGATCTAATTCACGAAGCATGCCTTTGATTGCACCGTAGACAAGTTTTTTAGTGTTAACTTCTTCGACATAATATTGCTGGATCAAGTTAAGTACTTTGCTGAAGTTTTGTAAATCAGCGTAACGCTCTTGTGCGAATGCGCGAACTTGAAAGCCCGTTTCAGCCATGATGAAAAGAGTTACTAGAAGGATGCCCCCTAAGATGTAGGTTTTCCAGTAACGTTTAAGTGATTGCATAGTGTTAGAGTCCTTTCATCCACTGTTGCGGGTCGTAGGGTTCAGAAAAATGTCTAATTTCAAAATATAATCCCGGGTTGCTTTCTTGCGGAGCTTCGCCAACTTGGGCAAGAACTTGAGATTCTTTTATCTCTTCGCCGACAGCCACCTGCACATCTTGTGCATGGGAATAAACAGTATAGTAGTGATCGCCGTGATCGACAATCAAAGTCGTACCGAATCCAGGAACTTCGCCCACAAAAGATACTTGCCCTTCGAAGATCGATTTAACCGGCGTCCCCTTAGCAGCAGAAATATAAATTCCTTTATGACTTAAACTGTAAGGATGATCTTCACCTTTAATAAGCCCGAACTTCTTTGTAACTACCCCATAGATTGGTAATGGCAAGTTGCCTTTTTGATCAGCAAACGATGCCTTATATAACAAATCAAATACTCCTGCGTCTTCGATATTAAGATGCAAAGATTTTTCGCGAATGCCGTTCATCTTGTTTTGCGCGAAGTATTTACTTTTACGGATTGAGTCCAGGACCGTACCTTTGAGCTCTTGTTCTTTAATCAGGTCCTTTTCTTGGGCAAGGATCTTAACTTCAATGTTTTTTAGGTTTTCAAGCCGGCTTGCCAAGGCGTTTCGTTTGACCTGCAGATCCTTTAAGTCGCGAGAATAGTTTTTGATTAAATCTAAATCCCGGCTAGCCACTATTCCTAAAATTTTTAAATTGCGTTCTAAAGATGACGAATTGTTAGAAGAAAACAGAAAGCGCGCCATCGAAGGTCCGCCCAGCTTATATATAGCTCTTAGACGTTCCGCCAGTAGAGTCCTTTGGGACTTAGAACGCGAATCCAGATCCTCTACTTTTTGTGAAAGGTTTCTAACATTCATTTCTAAAAAGGCACGCTGTTGGGATAACTCCCCTTTTTCACGAACGATCTTTTTAATTTTTTTATTTATTTGAAAAAGGGCAGAAAGAACTTGGCGTTGTTTTACTTCGGCGGCTTCTAATTTCTTTTTAGTGGCAGCAAAATCTTGTGACAACGAATCCACATCAGCAGGTTTAGCCGCAAAGGCCCCTATGCTGAAAAAGAGCGTTAAAATGATAACAAGATTCTTCTGTAGCAATTCTACCCCTGGCTTCCTGCGTACCCGTCATTAAGTCGGCGAATACATAGATACGATGAGAAGGCCCCTAGGCAAGTCCCGCCAACAATAAAGAATACAACTGACATAGGACTGATAAATGAAAGGTGCTCGCCCAGTTGAAAAAAGCTAAGTTTTGTAACGAGCAAAGTCCTAATTCCTGAATAAAGACCAAAACAAAGGATGATGGCCAAAATGGATGATGTGAAACCCAATGTCGCACCTTCAATTAAGAATGGCTTGCGTACCATCGAAGTTGTCGCACCGATCATTTCAAGTACGACGATTTCTTCTTTGCGATTGGCAATCGAGGCGCGGATCACGTTGGCGATAACAAATAACGACGCCATAAGAATAATGAAACCAAGACTGCTCATAGTGGCTTCGATGGCTGAAACGAGTTTAGCGTACTTTTCTACCCATTCTTGACCATAGCTGACTTCATCAACGCCATCGATTTTGCGAAATTTTTCAGCTAGGTTTTTAAGTGTATGGCCTTGGTTCGCAGCGCTGACATTATCGGAAATTTTGATTTCCATGCTTGCAGGAATCAGGTGCAATAGTTCATCGTCTTTTGCCATATCCGGAGCATAGCTAGCAAGTTGGGCGCGAAAATCACCCAGAGCCTTATCCTGATTTACAAAGGTGACCTGTCCGACTTCATCAGACGCCTTGATACTGCTTTCAATAGCTTTCAGCTCTGATTCATTAAGGTCATTTGCAAGATAAACAGTCATCTGAACATCTTCACCCCATTGGGTCAGGATGTTTTTAAAGTTTTGGGAAATAAGAAGGCCTGAGCCCATAACTACAAAACACGCAGTGACCACAATTAAGGTTGATACTTTAAGAGCCCAATTCTTTTGCGGAGCTTTCATCATTTGGTATCTCCCGTGATGATTCCATCTCGCAAGGTCAGGGTTCTTTTGTTTCTTCTTTTCACCATCTCATGATCATGGGTCGCAACAAAGACCGTTGTTCCTTGCGCGCACACACGCTCTAACAAATCCATGATCTCTTCGCTAAGACGCGGATCTAAATTTCCCGTCGGCTCATCGGCGATCAAAACACCAGGTTGGTGAATAATAGCTCTTGCGATCGCCGTTCTTTGTTGTTCACCACCAGAAATAAATTCTGGATACTGATCGTGCTTATGACCAAGACCCACTTGTTCTAAAACCTCGTGAACACGGCGATGAATGGCAGGATTTTTATCCCCGCGTATTTGCAACGGTAAAGCGACGTTTTCAAAAATCGTTTTATCTTTTAAGAGTTTAAAATCTTGAAAGACTACGCCGATTTTTCTGCGAAAGAATGGAATCTGGGAATTTCGTATTGATAACAAATCATACCCAGCTACTTTGACATCACCCGAGGTGGCAGTGTCATAGGCTGAAATCATTTTGAATAAAGTCGTTTTCCCTGCACCACTCGGACCAGTTAAGAAAACGAATTCGCCTTGATCAATGCGCAGATCTACATTTTTTAGAGCATGAACCGGGCCGGGATATGTTTTATAGACGTGAGAGAATTCGATCATCCCTTTATCTTAGGGAAGACGATGCAGGATGAATACTCGCCTGAAGTCGAGGTTTTATAAAATATTAAAGGAATTTTGCTATTAAGGAGTTCCGCCAGCCATCAATGTGTCGATGATTGTCGAATGCTGACGGCGTAAAGCCAATTTTATAGCTTCTTCCGATTGCGTCGAACCAAGGCGCAAAACAGTATCGTAGGGTGTTTTGATAGTTTTCATCACAGCACCATTGCAGAAAATACGACTGACTAAAAATGGATTCTGCAATCCCCAGTCTTCTGTTTGCACATGATACTTTTGTCCGCGCACTGTGATGTCTGAATTAAAACCTTTTTGCACTTTCACAAACCTCGGCAAAAAAGTTATCAGAGATTCTGGTTTATCTCATCAAATTTTTTTTTATATGATCACATTAACGAAGCCCGTTAATTTAAAACCGAAGGGACAGCAAACATGTTTAAAGAATTCAAAGCCTTCATTATGAAGGGAAATGTTTTAGATCTTGCGGTGGGTATTATTATCGGAGCTGCTTTTGGCAAAATCGTTTCTTCATTCGTTTCAGATATCCTAATGCCAGTTCTGAGTTTAGGAATGGGAAAGGTCGACTTTTCAAACATCTTTGTTTCTTTAGATGGAAAGACTTACGCAACCTTAGAGGAAGCCAAGAAAGCGGGAGCTGCCACTCTTAACTTTGGTATTTTCACCAACTTCGTTATTGATTTTTTGATTGTCGCGTTTGCTGTTTTCTTAATCGTACGCACGGCCAATCGTTTGAAAAAAGAAGAGGTGCCGGCAGCACCGAATACCAAACTTTGCCCTGAGTGTTTATCGAATGTCCCGATAGGGGCAAGAAAGTGCGCTTATTGTACGTCTGCTTTGGGGTAACAATTCTGCGCCAGTGATTATTTTTTAGACAGTCTTCTTAATTACAATCTGAATGAAACTGGATCGGCACTTGCATTAAATCTTGCAGGTGAAAAATCAATTCAACTTTTCTATTTTAATCATCCTATTGCTTGCAGTGTTTGCAGTGGGGTGTTCTTTTAGGAAAGACGGAAAGAAATTAAGCCATGATGTTCCCGATAAGACAATGGAACATATGGTTCATCCGCTTGCACCATTAGAGGAAGTTTTTGATCAAGGCGAAGAAAGTGAAATCGTTAGAAATTTGGCATTTAATTTCAATAAATATGAAAAGGAAGCCAAGACCGCCAACGAAACACTTTTGGATGTCGCTATCCGATGGCGTAAAAGCGAAGTAATCAAATATCTTATGTTTGAAAAAGGTGTAAATCCTTTTCACATAAATCGCAATTCTACAGAAATCTTAGATGCAAACTCCCAACTAAAACAACTTTTAGTGGGCGCCCACCAAGACGTCTTTATGTCAATTTTGCAGAATAGGCAGAATATTCAGTCTGAAATTATTAAGGCCGATCTTGCAGAGTTTGGTTGCAAGCAATTCACTAATTTTTTAATGCGTTACCGATACGATATACATCCAGATAATTTTGAGCCAGTAACCAAAAAAGATGTTGATGAAGTTATAATCTCTACTTTGAGCCAAACCGAATGCAAAAACTATTTGGAGAGCTTTCCGGAAAGTTTAATTTCTGAATGGATGACCCAGGAATTTGTAAATCAATTTAGAATGAATTTTCAATCCTCGAAATTTCTTCTATTCTTAAAAACATTAGTAGGAACTCGAAAAAGTGTAAGTATCAGTATAAAAGTTCCTAATTTGACAGTCTCAACTGATGAAGCATTGGATATGCTTTTAGATAGAAAGGACTTTTCAGACAGAAACTTTAGAATCATTCCCGCCCAAAGCTTAGTAAAACTAAAATCGCCATGCATTGATTCTTCTGAGCAGCTGCAAATTTGGACTGATTTGAGTAAAGAATTACAAAATGATTTCAGTGAGGGTTGCGGCCCGAGAGAATGCATTTCTTCAATCAAAAAAATATTTTACAACTTCGTCTCACCTTACTCTGAAATACAGAAAGATCGATTTGAAAGGGTTCACGATGCCCTTTTAAGAAGAAGAAAGTATACAGCCACCAAGATCCTAAGTCAGGAGCTATGTGGCAAAGAGTTGGAACTACAAGATCCGGAGCCTTTAAGTGAACAAAGCTCAAACTAAAATCATCATCTTTTTTATATTGGCTGTCTTGTCGGCTTGTACTTTTTCAAATCCGGAAGAAAAAGCCGTTAAAAAACCTAATATCATTATAAAGGCACCATTAACGTCGTTACAAAAATCTATACTCATTGCTATTGAGAAAAATAATATTGAAGCATTAAAAGGTGCTCTCGAGAGCGCCACTCCCGCCGACCTTTCCTTTGAGGGTCATGAAAATACCCCAATGGGTATTGCACTAAAAAATAATTTTTTGGAAATTACGCAAGAGCTTATAAAGAGAAATATCGATTTATTTTCATTGGGAGGATATGAGGAAACCTTCCGCAGAAATTCGTTCAACTATAATGTCCAAAGAGTGCATCTAAATTTTGACTGGGATCCTGATAAGCTAGAATTCAGAATAAATGTCTCAGAAAAATACTATTTAGCTAAAATCAGAGAAAAAGTTCGACTCTTTTATGAGTCGAATACTCACTCGCCAGAAGCTCTAATAAATCAATCAAAAATGCCCTGCTATCTTTTTGAATCTCAAACTATTTTGCAAAACTTAACCGGCAAAAATTTTGAAAAAATAATTAAAAATTTAGTATGCAAAGATTCTCTCAACGCGCATGAAGTAAATGTTTTGTATGAAGTTGCATTGTTTAAAGGCTTTAAAAATTTATATAATACGCCGGAGTTCATAAGTTACTTAAGCAGACATTCGCTGTTAAAATCACTTTACTATAAGATGAACTACCTCAACGTATATTTAGCTCCTGGACTCCTATATAAGGTAGCTAACTCGAAAGAAAATTACGCAATTAATCCATCCTTCTGTGAACATTCCAGCGAGCTGGAAGCTCTAAAAGAAGATCTTAGCTATTGTGCAGGGCACATTTCTGTGGCGCGCGAAAAAGGAGCTGATGAGTTTTTGAAGGAAAATAGGATTCTATCTCCTCCATTCGAAATGATAAGAGGAAGGGATAATGGTTCATACCAAACGGTTAAGACTGTAAAGTACACGTCTGGTTCGTTCTATCAGTTCAATATTCTTTTTGAAAATGAAGATACCCACTATTCATTAATCAGCATTTTAATGAATAGCTACTGGCTCAGTGACTGGGGGAGGTTCCACAGGCTCGCCATGGCTCCAAATGCGGAAAGTAAGTTGAATGATCCCTCCCCACTACCGTTTAAACCAGGGGAGTATCTAAATAAAAGAACTAAAGACGGCGCAGAGGAAATAGCCCCGTTGACATCAGATTTTGAACCGCCCGAAGATTTTGAATCATTTTGAGACGTAAACTTTTTAGCCAACCTGCCGATAATTGGTACTGGTATTGCACCATTAGTTTTCATCGGGAGGGAATTCAAATGAATAAGATTTCAGGCAAAAAGAACCAATCAGTTGTCAAAATCTTTATCAACTCAGCCATGGCAGTAATCTTCTGCTCCTATACTTTGCCTGCATTCGGTGAAGAAAGCTCTGACCGCAGAGACAGACCAGGCATGTCTGATGCTGATAGAAAGTATTGGGAAGACAAAGATAAAAAGGACAGAGAAGAGCGCGAAAAACGTGATCTTGCTGCCACTTGTAAGTCTCATGGTGAAAAATTAGCTGAAGCAACGAAGGAAATTGGTAACCTTTGCTCTAAATCAGGATATTCAAGTCAGGAATCTTGCACTACCAAAGCGATAGAATGCGGTGAAGAAGCATCATCGGGAACTGAATTTAATCCATTCGACACAGTCGGTACTATTTTAGGATTACCTCCGGGTAGTGTAGATTCAGGCAAACAATGCCCTCAATTAAATGGCCGAGACTACTATACTGAGAAAAAAGATATCGAAAGAGATATTGCCGAGACAGAAAAGGAATTGGCTGATCTAAACGATGAAAAGGCTAAAGCAGAAAAAGAATATAAAAAAGAAATGAATGAACTTCAGGAAGCACTTTCAAAAGCTCAAGAAGACTACAAAAAGCATTCTTTAGAAATTGATGAAAAAGAGCGTGAAAGAGTAGCAGAATTCCATGCTTCGCAAAATCAAGCTAAAGACGAAATGCGCAAGAAAGGTTCAGAAATTCTGCGCCTTCAAGGGGAAATGACAAAGACTCAACAAACGAAAGCTAAAGAGTTATTGTTAATTTCTGAGTCTAAAGCCCAACGTGATTGCGCGAAGGCTGTTGCCACCGAAAGAGCAAATCAGCAAGCAGCGCAGGCAACTTCACGGTCGAATTACATGCGCCAAGCTACTACTAACAAAAAGAACTTAGTAAGCGTATGGGAAAACTGCTTGAAAACGTTTGATGAGGCTCGTAAAGAGTTAATGTCTAGCACTCGCCAGGCTCAGATGGAACTTCAAAAACAAATGGCGGATTCTAGAGATGACGTTGATGAAATCCAGAACAGTTTAAACTTGGCTTCATCACAGCTTGATGAAATGAAACAAGCATCACTCAAAGAAAAAAGCGACGCAGTTCAGGCTGTGATCGATCTTGGAACGAGAACACAAACACAGATGCAGTCAGCATATCAGAATTTACTAGAGACTCAAAAAACGTTGGCAGCAAAGGGTCAAAGCTTACAGAACAAGCTCAACCGTCTAAATCAAAGTCTAGCAGCTATGGGTCCGGCTCCAAAAAGAGGAACTGAGCACGCGATTAGTGATATCGGTCCGAGATTAGACGCTCAAATTAACATAATTGATAATCTAAAAACGATTAGTGAATGTCCTCAAGTTCAAAAAGATGCTAAAGCTGCTTCAGATAAATTGGGAAGCGGAGTAAGATAAGCACCCAGTCTTCGGACCAGTGTCCCTAGACCCTCATCTTTGTCACTGCTACACTGGGGGCCTTCCTAAAGGAGCCCCCGAAGTGTTTAAAAAAATCGCCCTGTTTATTGTCGCCCTCGGCCTTATTGGCATCCTGTCCGTTTATCTAATTGTAAAGTCTGTTCAAGCTGGTCTTCCTCAATTAATTACTGTTAAAGACTATGAACCGCTTTTAGTAAGCTCAGTCTATGATCGTCATGGTAAAAAAATTGGTGAATTCTTTCGCGAACGTAGAACTCTTGTCCCTTACGATAAGATTCCAAAAAATCTAGTAAATGCTTTTTTGGCTGCCGAAGACGACCAGTTCTTTGAACATAAAGGCATTAATCTTCAGGCCATCATGCGTGCTACGTTAGCAAACTTGCGTGCCGGCCGTTCTGTTCAAGGGGGATCGACGATCACGCAGCAGGTTGCTAAGACCTTGCTTTTATCTTCTGAAAAAACGCTGACCCGTAAAGTCCGCGACATCTTGCTTGCGATTGAAATGGAAAAAAACTTAAGTAAAGAAGACATTTTGTTTCTTTACTTAAATCAAATTTACTTCGGGCAAGGGGCCTATGGTGTCGAGCAAGCGGCCCAAACTTACTATCACAAAACAGTGAATCAGCTAACCATTCCGGAAATGGCGATCCTTGCAGGTCTTCCGCAAGCGCCAAGCCGTTATAGCCCTGTTTCAAATCCGCTTCGCGCTAAAGAACGTCAGATCTACGTTCTTCGCCGCATGGCTGAAGTTGGTTCAATCACAAAAGACGAAGCGGAAAAAGCCATTCAAGAACCGGTTAAAGTTTATGTTCGTGAAAATTATGAAGAGTACGCGCCGTTCTTCTTAGAAACTGTTCGTCAGTTGCTGGTTGAACAGTTGGGCGAAGACATGGTCTTAGATAAAGGCTTAAAGATTCACACAAGCCTTGATCTTAAAAAACAGTTGGCAGCGCAAGAATCTGTGCTAGCAGGTTTAAAATCTTTGGATAAACGCCAGGGATACCGCGGTCCACTTAAAAACTTAACTGACTTTGATGATGTTGAAGAGTTCTTAAAAGAAAATCGCAAAAAATTGATTTCCGAATTCACGTCAGAGAGAACCATTTTGCCTGATGGTAAATTCGCTGAAATCGTTCCGCAAAAAGATGCGAAGACTTTAAAAGAGCATCCTTTACTTCCTCCGTACATCAAACTTAAAGACACAGTTCAAGGTGTGGTTGAAAAAGTAGATGATACTCTGGGATTAGTTCATGTTACTTTGCCTGAAACAAAAGGTCTTATTGATATTGAAACTATGACCTGGGCAAGAAAGCCTGACACTGAAACGCGGTATGATTTTGCAGTTATTAAAAAACCATCTGAAGCTTTAAAAAAAGGCGACGTGATTTTGGTAAAAGTTGTTGCTGACACTTTTGCTTCAACTCGTTTGCAGAACTCTAAAAAGAAATTTGAAGGATTGCCTGACTTCCAAAAACATCTTGCCCTGGAACTTGATCAGGAACCGTTGGTTGAAGGTGCTTTAATTTCTTTTGATCAACAAACCCAAGACGTTGTTGCCATGGTGGGCGGATCAAACTTTGCGAAAAGTGAGTTCAACCGCGCGATTCAAGCTCCCCGTCAAACAGGCTCTTCATTTAAAGCCATTGTGTATGCTTCAGCTTTAGAAAAAGGCTATTCACCAGCAACTCCTATTATGGACGCTCCAATCGTTTATGAAGAGGGTGGAAACGCTGACGATGCTGAAGGCCAAGGTGACCCAAAAGTTTGGAAGCCAGCAAATCACTCTAAGAGCTTTGGTGGAGATATCTTATTCCGCAATGCCTTGATTAAATCATTGAACATTCCAACGGTGAAAATCATCGAGGACGTGGGTGTTCCTTGGGCCATGGAATATGCAAAGCGCCTTGGAATTTATAGCCCCATGAACCCTGATTTTACGTTGGCATTAGGTTCTAGCAGCGTGACTTTATATGAGATGACAAAAGTTTTCTCTGAATTCGGCCGTTTAGGTAAAAGAATTTCTCCGATGCTAATTCATAAAGTGGAAGATGCTGCGGGAAAGGATTTACTTTCTACGATCAGCCTAGATCAACGCTTTGAAAAAGAAATTCGCCCTGTGAACGACGAATTTGAACAGCGCCGGAAAGCTTACCTTGAATCAATTAAAGATCCAGCGAAGGTTGAAGAGCAAAAGAGCGTAGACCAAAAACACATGAAGATTGATCAAAGTATTTTCTTTGAAAGTGCTGATCAGCTTATTCGTCCATCGACTGCTTATGTGATGACGACACTTTTAAAAGGCGTCATTGATGATCCGGGCGGTACCGCTGGCAGAGCGCGCGCTTTGGGCCGCGAAGTAGCAGGGAAAACCGGAACGACCAACAACTACTATGACGCATGGTTCATCGGCTATAGCCCACAAATTGCTACAGGTGTCTGGGTGGGTTTTGACAAAGAAAAAAGTATTGGAAAAGGCGAGGTCGGTGGTCGAGCTGCTTTACCAATTTGGGTAGATTACATGAAAGCTGCCCATGAAGGTCTTCCGCAGATGACTTTCCCTGTTCCTGAAGGTATTGTCTTTGCTAATATTGATAGTGAAACTGGAAAGCTTGCTTCTGCTTCGACGAAAAAAATTGTTCGTCAGGCCTTCGTTGAAGGAACTGAGCCGACAGCTGCTGCCAGTAAAGCTGAAGAAACAACAGACTTTTACAAACAGGATCTCTCTGAATGAAAGATATTCACCTCTGGGGGGTGAAACAAAACAATCTGAAGAACATTGAGGTCAAGATACCCGTTGGATCTATGACGGTTATTTGTGGTCCCAGTGGTTCAGGAAAGTCTTCGCTGGCTTTTGAAACTCTTTTTGCCGAAGGTCAGCGCCGCTTTATTGAAAGTATGTCGAACTATGCGCGACAATTTTTAAATAAAGCACCTAAGCCGGATATCGAAGGAATTAGTAATATCCCTCCGGCAATTTCGATCGAACAAAAAAATACTATTAAAAGTTCCCGTTCAACGGTTGGTACTACGACCGAAATTATCGATTATCTTCGTTTGCTTTTTGAAAAAATCGGTAAGTCCTACTGCCCGACTCATCACCTACCGACTGAAAAAGAAAGTGTCACAGAAGCCACTGATAAAGTGATAAAAAGCTTTAACGGTAAGCGTGGATACATTCTTGTAGAGATTTCTGAAGAAGGCCGCGTTGCTCAAGCTAAGAAACTTCACTCTTTGCTTTTGCAGGATGGGTACTTGCGCATCTACGTTCCGAAAGTGGATCCAACTAAAGCAGTCGTAAAGACAACGGCTAAAGCTGCCACCAAGAAGACAGCTAAAAAAGCTGCGAAAAAAGAAGAGCCTTTAGTTGAATCTGTACCAGAAGTTGTAGCCAAAGGTGGAATCACTCAAGAAGAAATGGGCACCGTTTTAGAAATCGGTGATGCGGCTGCGATTAAAAAAGGCTTACCGAAAGAAACTTTCTATTTAGTTATTGATCGTATGAGCTTTAATGAGGATGAAAGAGGTCGTATCGCCGACTCTATGACTCAAGCTTATGAAGCAAGTATCAAGTACAACACGAATATCATCACACGAAAAGCCACTGTTCTAACGACAGAAGGTCAACGTTTACAGTTAAGCGAAGAAAGTTCGTGCCCTGCTTGTGGGTACACTCCACCACCGCTCACCTCTCGCCTATTTAGCTTTAATTCACCAATCGGTGCTTGTGGCACTTGTAAAGGCTTTGGAAATATTTTGGATATCGATGAAGCCAAAGTAGTTCCAAATTCTAATCTCAGTATCGCCCAAGGTGCCTTGTCTCCGTTTTGGATGCCAAGTGCAGCTCATGAAAAAAAGCAGCTTCTGGCTTACTGTAAAAAAGCGAAGATTGATACGCACACACCATGGAAGGATTTATTAAAATCCCAACGCGATGTTATTTGGAATGGTGATAAAGAATTCTTCGGCGTTCGTGGTTTGTTTGAATATTTAGATCAAATCAAATACAAGATGCACGTGCGAGTCTTCATTTCTCGCTTTCGCAGTCCTTTCTTATGTCCTACATGTAAGGGAGCACGACTTCGCACTGAAGCGAATAATGTTTTAATTAATAGTTCCAACATCAATGATCTTTCAAATGTGACCGTAGAAGAACTTTGCCAGTTCTTCCAAAAGCTTGAAGTTACTCCCCATCAGCAAGAAGTAGCAGGCGAAGTGTTAAAGCAGATTCGTTCCCGCTTAGAGTTTTTAATGCGCGTTGGGGTTCATTATCTTTCACTTAATCGTGAAACAAGAACTTTATCTGGTGGTGAATACCAGCGTTTGATTTTAGCTAATCAGTTGGGCATGGGACTATCCCAAGCTCTTTACGTTCTTGATGAACCAACAGTGGGTTTACATCCTCGCGATAATGATCGCCTGATTTCAATTCTTAAAGACCTTAAAGAACTTGGGAACACGCTTGTCATTGTTGAACATGACCATGACGTTATCAAATCTAGTGAACACATCATCGAAATGGGCCCAGGCTCTGGTTATCTTGGTGGTGAAGTTGTTTATGCAGGATCTACAGAGAAATTCTATAACTACGAAAAATCCATCACCGTACCGTACTTAAAGCCTTCCAAAAACTTTGCACCCTTGCGAGTCAGCAGACCTGTAGATGTGGAAAGTTATAAGATCAAACTTGAGCTTAAAGGTGCAAAAGGCCACAACCTAAAAAACCTAGATGTTGTGATTCCATTAAATCGGTTAGTAACTGTGACCGGCGTCAGTGGATCAGGTAAGTCTACCTTGATTTCTAAAACTCTTTATCCAGCTTTGGCTCGAGCTTTAGATATTGAATATATGCCAGCGCAAGAATATGCCGCGTTGGAAGGTGTCGAGCATATTAAAAACGTGTTGCTTATCGATCAATCTCCGATTGGTAAATCAGCACGCAGCTCTCCGATCACTTACCTTAAAGCTTTTGATGCAATTCGTACGATCATGGCGACGACGCCTGAAGCACAGACCCGTGGTTATACTCCAGGCACTTTCAGCTTGAACGTCGATGGTGGTCGCTGTCCCGCTTGTAAAGGCACCGGTTACGAAGAAATCGATATGCAGTTCATGGATAACGTTGTTATCCCCTGTGACGTCTGTGACAGTAAAAAATACCGTCCAGAGATCTTAGAAATTCAGTATAAAGATAAAAATATTCACCAGATTCTTTCGATGACTGTGAATGAAGCCATGAATTTCTTTGTGGCTCACCCGAACATCCGTAAGCCTTTAAGCGTTCTTAAAGAGGTGGGATTAGATTACCTGCAACTGGGTCAACCAGCGAACTCTTTAAGCGGTGGAGAGTCTCAGCGCCTTAAAATCGCCAAAGAGCTATCCCAAGTTCAGCAAAAGTCGACTTTGTATATCCTAGATGAGCCTACAACCGGACTTCATTTCCGCGAGGTAGACTTGCTTATGAAGGTTTTAAGCAAGCTTATTGAAACTGGCGGCAGTGTGGTGGTTGTGGAACACAATTTAGACGTGATTCGCGGTTCTGATTATGTGATTGACCTCGGCCCTGAAGCAGGTAAAAAAGGCGGAAACATCGTGGCACAAGGCTCTCCAGAAGACGTAATGAAGGTCAAAAAGAGTCTGACCGGACAGTATTTAAAGCGCTACATCGACAGTCATGGCGCTTAACGTGGAATTAAAATGTTAGTTGAAATTAAAAAGCTCGCAGCGGAACTAAAACCATATAAAAAGACAATCACGATCATCGCCATTACGGGCGTGATCTATGCTTTAGCTTCAGCGCGAATTGCTCTAATGACCAAGTCATTGTTCGATGCCCTGTCAGCAGCAAAACATGACGACATCATGATGCTTGTTCCCCTGGCTATGCTTTTAGCTTTGATTACTGCGGTGACTCGTTATTACCACATTTATCTAATGAACTACGTGGCTGAATGTGTAGTGCAAGGTCTTCGTCAGAAACTGCAGCAAAAGTTCATGCGCTTAAATCTTTCTTTTCATAATAATTATGCCGCAGGCTCCGGTGGTCTTATTAGCCGCATCCTAAATGACATGCGAATAATTCAAGATGGATTGCGTGTCGTTGCGGATATTTTTCTTCATCCACTCTTGCTTATCTTTCTATTAGGAAATCTTTTTTACATCGACTGGAAGCTGACATTAGCAACGATGATCATGGTTCCAATAGTTGGTGCAATTTTAAAAAACATTTCCCGCAGCATGCGCAAATATATTCCTCAAGAGCGTGACTCTATGGAATACATGACCTCTACAATCAAAGAAAGTTTAGATGGGGTTCGCATTATCCAGTCTTTCAATCTTGAAAAAGATATGGCGGATCGTCTTACCCGCGATTCTGATAAGTATCTTGGCATTCGTAAGACCATTTATAAGCGCCAAGAAGCCGCAGGACCTGCGACTGAGTTCATTGCTACAGCCATTGTAATGACGGCCCTTTTATATACAAGCTATCAAGTAGCAGCCGGCAAAGCGACTCCTGGTACGTTTATTGGATTTATCACCTCACTACTTATGTTGAATCAGCCTATTAAGCGCTTCCAGGAAGCCTATGTGCGAATTCAAGAGGTAGTAATTTCTGCGCAAAGAATTTTTTCGATCATCGAAGATCCCTCTGAAGTGCCAGAAAGTCCTAAGAATCTTCCATTTCCTAAAGACTGGAAAAAAATCACTTACCGCGATGTGAGCTTCACATACGGTAAGGATATGATTCTTAAAAACATCAATCTGACCATCAATCGCGGTGAAGTCGTGGCCTTGGTGGGCGCTAGCGGGAGTGGAAAATCAACCATCGTCAATTTACTTGAGCGCTTCTTTGATGCGACTTCTGGGGAAATCCTAATTGATGACGTTAATATCCTAGACATCAACTTAAAGGATTTACGTCGCAACGTCGCTTTAGTGACCCAAGATGTCTTTCTATTTAGTGACAGCATTGAAAAGAACATCTGGGCAGGCGACTACACCAGAGATCGCGCGCAAATCATGGCCATGGCCAAATTAGCTAATGCCCACGACTTTATTATGAAGATGCCTCAGGGCTACGAAAGTAAAGTTGGCGATCGTGGAAGTCTTCTTTCTGGTGGTGAAAAGCAGCGTATCAGTATTGCTCGCGCCATGTTTAAAGATGCACCCCTACTTATTTTAGATGAAGCTACAAGTGCTTTAGACACCGCAAGCGAGATCGAAGTACAAAAAGGTCTAGATCATTTAATGGAAGGCCGTACAGCCTTAGTCATCGCTCACCGTTTATCGACAATTCAAAAGGCAGACAAAATTGTTGTTCTTAAAAACGGACAGATTGTTGAGGTTGGCAGCCATCAAAACTTGCTTTCCCAACAAGGTGAATACTTCCGTTTTCACAGTTTACAGCACACCTAAACCTGAATTCTAAAAGACTACTGGCTAGACATTCGGCTTTAGCCATCAGACTGAAATAACACGCAAATCACCAAACTTTTGAATCAGACTGAGACACAAATCTAGAAGTGAGGTCTAGGTTTGCATGTTTTTTAGACAGTCTTCTAAAGTTCGTCTACTTTCTTGACGATAAAACTATCGACACTTTTTTTACGTCAACTGAAAGGACAGGACTTATGATTAATTGGGATGAGTTTGAACATATACATGTCATCAACAAGCTCAAACAGATTCTCAGCGCGTGGTGGAACATTGACGTTGTCTTTACAGATGAGCGTGGTGCTTTAAAAGGCTACGACTCTGACAAAGTGACTTTTAGTAATCCAGCAATCAATGCTTTGGTTAGAAAAGAAGCTGGGCAAGCAAGCATCGCTGAACTTGTAACTAAATCTTTGGATGATCTTCGCACATCTCAAAATCGTTTCTCTTTACGCAAATGGGACATGGTTGGGTTTGATGTGGGTGTATTCCCTATCATGATTGAAAATGACTGCGTTGGTACTGTTGTAGCAATGGGTTTTTTCCGCGACTCTAACTTCACTTCTCGTTTAACCGAAATTCGCGAGCGTTTAGCTGCTTTCGGCATGTCTGGCGAAGTGATTGAAAAATGCCTAGGCAAATTGAAATTCCTTGATGACCAAGAGCGCGCTCACTTTGGTGAACTTTGTGAACTTGTTGCTCAAGAAATCGTGACTCTTCACTTAGAGATCAGTTCCCGTGAAGATCGAATCAAAGAACTGAATAAAGAGCTTGGTAACAGATTTAAATACGACAACATGATCGGTAAATCTAAACCAATGCAGTCATTGTATGCTTTGATGGATAAAATCAAGGGTGCAGATTCAACAGTTCTGGTACAAGGTGAAAACGGTACAGGTAAAGAGTTGATCGCGAAATCGATCCACTATAACTCACACCGCAAAGACAAACCTTTCGTGATTCAAAACTGTTCTGCCTTCAATGACAACTTATTGGAATCAGAATTATTCGGTCACGTTAAAGGATCTTTCACTGGCGCTCTTAAAGATAAAAAAGGTCTTTTCGAGATGGCAGATAAAGGTACATTCTTCCTAGATGAAATCGGTGATACTTCACCACAAATGCAAGTTAAGCTTCTTCGCGTATTGCAAGAAGGAACTTTCATGCCAGTAGGTGCGACTGAATCTAGAAAAGTAGATGTTCGTATCGTAGCGGCAACAAATAGAAACTTAAAAGAAATGGTTGAGCAAGGTACATTCCGTGAAGACTTGTACTATCGCTTAAACGTTATTAACATCCGCGTTCCACCTCTTCGTGAAAGAAAAGAAGATATCCCTTTCCTAGTGGATTTCTTCTTGGCAAAAATCCACGACCAACAAGGTGGACCAAAACGCCAAATCATGAAGCGTGCTTTAGAAAAGCTTTATGATTATCCATGGCCAGGTAACGTGCGTGAATTGCAAAATGAAATCGAAAGACTTTGTGTACTTTCTGGTGACGAAACTAAGTTGATGGCTGAATTGCTTTCTCCGAAAGTTTTGGAAGCTGGCGAGAAAAATAAAGTTCAAGGTTCTCGTTTGCACGGTAAGTTAAAAGATGCTCTTGAAGATCTAGAGCGCGAAATGATTCGCGAGGGTCTTCGCCGCACAGGTTGGAACAAATCCAAACTTGCTAAAGAGTTGGGTATCAGCCGCGCGGGTCTTATCATGAAGGTTGAAAAGTACGGCCTTGATAAAAGAAAACTAGCGCGCTAAAAGCGGCACCGACCCTAAATAAATTACCGTAATGATCTAAATTTAGAGGGCTTTGTGAGGAAATCACAAGGCCCTTTTCTTTGCCTGAAAATAGCCTATCCATCTGATTTTAAAAGACTATTGTAACTCCGTCCGGCTTTGGCATCACTCTTGTAATGAAGAGTCTTTCGTAAGGGGTACGTGGTTATATGCAGCACTCAACGTTAGACAGCTCATTTGTAAATAGACTTAAGCAGATTCTAGCTAGCCGCTATGGGAAGGGTTTGCAAATTCGTCAATTAATGGACTTAGCCGAATTAAGTTCTGAAGACGTGTATACGCGGGGGCGTGACTTACACATTCCAATTAAGGTGAATGGATCCATTCTAGGTACTGCAGTTGTTCCCGCAGCAGATGATCTCAATGCCGAGAAACGCCAAGGTGTAACTCAATTAGTTAGAATGGTGTTAGAGCCTGCAATGTACAAATGGTACCTTGATCAACGAGAATCCAATCTAGCTGAAATCACCAAAGCACAAGTCAACTTAGATAACGTTCGTTTGTTCGGTGAAGATCCCCTGCCTTCGATTGATGAAATTTTAAAAGAAGACGAAGCCGAAGAACCGAACGAAGGTCTAGTAAGCGACTTAGTATCGCACTTAATTCATCTTCAGGGTCGTTCGGAAAATACGAATAAAAAAGTAGCCTTGCAGCTGCACGAGCTTACAGGTCGTTGGGCGTTTGTGCCATTTAACGATATTAAGGGACAACTTCACTCTGCCCATGACATCGCTAAGCTTGGCGCAATGACAATATATATTGAAAATGCCGAGAACTTAAATGCGGCTGAACAAGAACTTCTGATGGACTATATCAACGATGAACCTTTTGCTGATGAACCCCTGATCATTACAAGTTCCTCAGTGCCTTTAGCAGATCTTGGCAGTACGACTTTAACTTCCAACATGATTGATGAAATCACAGTGAATTGTTTTGAAGTCGACCGTGCACCATTAAGTTCCGCAGGTCTGAAAGAGGTTCTTGAGCTTTTCTTTATTAAAGATTCCCCGATTGATGCCTAACAGTAAGTTCTTGTAAATCCCGCGAGTGTCTGTGAGAATTTTTCTTATGGTCACTCACGATGAATTTTTAAATCCGTTTCTATCTCGTTCCCTTAAATCTGATTCCTACAAAGTTTTTTCTTTGGCAGGAGATGCTTCAAACCGAAGATACTATCGCGTTGTTCTTGATGCACAGTCTTGGGTTTTGATGCGTTGGGAACCTTTTCAACCTGACAACTACCCTTTCTTAAGTGTTTTAAATCACTTCGCTAAAAATGGAGTTCACGTCCCCCAAGTAATTGCCATGTCTCCGCAAGAGGGACTTGTTCTGCTTGAAGACTTAGGCGATCTGACTTTAGAAAGAAAATACTGGGAAAGCCAAAGCCAGGAGCCAGCTCTTGAATTTTATCAAATGGCCATTGATGAGATAGTTAAGATTCATCATCCTGCAACCTTGGATAAGTCAGACTGCACTGCTTTTAAAATTAAGTTTGATACAGAAAAATTCCTATGGGAAATGAACTACGGTAAAGACAATTTACTTTCAGGTATTTTAAAATTTAATTTTAGTGAGTCCGCGAACAAAGAAATTGGCGACATCTTTTTAGATATTTGCTCTCGCCTTGATAAAGAACCAAAGCGCATTGCCCACCGCGATTACCATTCTCGCAATTTGATGATCAAGTTAGATCAAATGAGTGTTATTGATTTTCAAGATGCACGTTTAGGACCGATTCAATATGACTTAGTAAGCTTGATGAGAGACTCTTACGTTGATATGAACGACAAGATGGCTAACAGACTTATTGAGTACTATTTAGATAAATCTAAGGAATACTTGCCTAAAGATTTTTCCCGTGAACAATTCGATCGCACTTATGAACTGCAATCCATTCAACGTTGCTTTAAAGCTTGCGGCAGTTTTGCAAGCTTCTTCCACTTGCGTGAAGACCGCAGATATTTAAAGTATCTGCCAGGAACTTTACGTCGCGTGATGAAAGCTATTAATGAATTCCCAGAGTATAAGGCATTTGGTGATGTGCTTATTGATTCTGGGGCGTTAGAAAGAAAGTACGAATCATTATGAATGTGATGTTGCTGGCCGCGGGGGAAGGCACCCGCCTTCGTCCCTACACTTTAACTTTACCTAAGCCAGCAATTCCATTTCTGACTTTACCACTCGCGGCCCATGCATTGGCATTCCTTGGCAAGACACCCATAGACAAGTTGGTCGTTAATACTTTTCATCTACCAGGAAAAATCCACGAGCTTTTCCACAGTCTTTCCCATGGTGCTAAAGATTTGATTTTTTCAGATGAAGTTGGCGAGATCCTTGGCAGTGGTGGTGGTTTAAGTAAAGCTCGCGCGCACTTCATAGGTGGCGGACATTTTGTCATGATGAATGCTGATGAAGTTATTTTGCCCGCTGAACCTGATATTCTTGAAAAGGCGTTAGCTCATCACATTGAATCAGACGCACTCGCTACACTTTTAGTGATGAATCACGCCGGTGTTGGCACTCAGTTCGGTGGCGTTTGGGCTGATTCCAAAAACGGTGTTCGCGGTTTCGGGAAAGCTTCTATAAACGGAGGCAACAAGGGTTGGCACTTTGTAGGGGTGCAAATCCTTTCTGAACGAGTCTTTGATTATCTTCCTAAAGAAGGCGTTTCAAATATTCTTTATGATGCTTTAACTGCTGCCATACAAAATGGTGAACACGTGGAAGCTTTTCCTTTTGAATGTTCATGGTTTGAAACTGGTAATCCAAAGGATTTTCTTGAGGCTTCTGAAACCTGTTTTGAGTATTTGGTGGCTCACCAAAGTTGCTTTCAAAAGGATGCCTTAGAAACAAGAATTAAAAAATACGGTAAAGATCAAATTCAAGTTCGTGCACGCGGCACGGGGAAATATATCATCGCTGAAAGTGCTAAGGTTGATGAGTCTGCTGTGATTGAAGGTTTGCTTGTGGCAGGACCGCAAAGTTTTATAGGTCCTGGATCTAAATTAAAAAATGTCATAGTGAACACCAACGGATCTGTGCCTGCTGGTGCTGAGATTTCTGATTCAATCTTATTATAAGTTATTTTTGTAAAGCCAATTCAGCGTCATTATAAAATGACTCTTGGCTTTCTTTAACTTTATATCTGCGAGTCATCATCAGAAAGATACTATCTGCAGCCACACCAATGGGTTCACCGTTATAGTCTTTTTGCATACCCGCTAGACTTGAAGGATCACGCTCTAGGTTAATTCTTTCGGCACTAGAATCACCCCCGGTAGCTGCATATGCCGGAGCTTCATCAGAACCTTCAGATGATGGTCGATCCATTCCGCCGCCGCCGCCTTCTTCAAATCCCGCAGTGGCAGTCATTGAACCTAATTTAATTTTTTCAACTTTGCTGGCTGCTTTTTTTGAAGCTTCATCATAGGCAGCAGCAATACCCATCGCTGCACCTGGAGGCAATCCAGCTGCTGCCATCGCTGCAGCTGAAGAAAAATCTTTTGCTTTATACGATTTACCATCAGGAGTTGTGATCGTTCCTTTTTTAGCGTTGTATCCAGCACTTTGTAAGGACTTAATATTGTTACCAAGTGCTTTAACGCTTGGATCTTTGCTTAGTGGGTTATTTGGATTTGTTAAATCAACGTCTGAATAATCAAAAGGATTATCACCCAATCCGTCAGTTAAGGAACTTGTAAGACCTGCGCTTTTAGCCGCAGAACCATGCTCTTTTCCCTGCATCATTGAAAGCACGCCCATCATTGTGAACGCCGCCATCAAGGCACAAGATCCGCCATTTCCAGAGCTGCATGGTGGCTTTTGTGATGCTGCCATAGCAAACATCATCGCACCCGTTAAGTATTGAGTAAGCTGCGCACCTTTGTTCGCGCTATTAGATTTATCCGCACCATCTTTTACTGAAGCATTGTTCGCGGCGCCATTTTTTGCATTGGCCGTTGCTTCAATACCGCCTGTCGCTTTATCTGCTGCAAATGAAAATGCTGAAGACATCGTAAAACTTAATGCCACCATTATTTTTATAATCGTCTTCATAAATCGCTTCCTCTAATTGCTAAGTAAAGTGCCCTTGTTGTCGCGGTAGCGCTCTTTGATTTTATCCCAATTGGATTTTCCACCTTGGCCAGTGACTTCCTTCGTCCAAGCTTGGCTGCCTGCCATGCCCTTATTAGGATCGTTTTTGCCACCAGGAAGGTAAGATCTATATTTTGAGTTGGCAGAACTTCCGCCACCGGCTGCACCCCAGCCGCCTCCTCCGCCACCGCCTCCGGCGCCGCCAAGGATGTTTGTGTCTAAACCTTTTTTAGAGGCTTCGGATTTATCACCACCAGCTCCACCGCCGCCACTTAGGCCACCGCCACCAAGGCTAGCTCCACCACCTGATGGCGCACCCACACCCCCAGAATCTGAAGTTGGATTTCTTTCTGGAATTGGCATATCAGCTGGACCTTGAGGACCTAAATCAGGACCGCCTGTTGGCGCCGCGATATTTGTTCTATCCGTAGCGCCAGTACCAATGTTACCACCAGCAGAAAGGTCCCCTGGTTTTTCAAATGCATTAGAACAACCTGGAGTTCTTGGATTTTTTAAACAGATACATTCTGGCAAATTGGCGTTTGCAGGATCGCTACATTTTTCTTTTAAAGGATCAGAAGCAGGAGTAGTTGGGTCACCTTCTGTTTCCTCTTCGCACTCTTTACCTTGTTTGATTGCGTTCATAAGGCTGGCGATACCAGCTACTGCTGAAGTTAAAAGGTTTGCGTACTTCTCAGTGCATAGGCCGGCTTTTCCGGCCGTTGATCTTTGTACGTTTCCTTTTAACTCATCGTCCGCCATTTTACTCATGCTACGAAGTGACGTATTGAAATCCGTCACGGCAGAGCCACATCCCGCAGCTGGGTTTTTACAGCTTACAGCTTCAGCACGAGCTGCACTTTTCTTAAAATCCTTAAGTGCGTCACGAGCACTAACACAGTAAAAACCACAACCTGCTTTAGCAGATCCGCATGCAGCGGTATATGCTGTCATTGCGGCTTTGGCGATATCCATACCTCTTGCGAACTTACTACATTGATCTTTAACCGCCACACTTCCAACTGTTGACATCAGTGTATTCAAAGTAGTTACACCTGTCAGAATATTAGGACTCCAGTTTTCAAGACAAGCATAGGCAGCTCCCGAATGGGTTTTCACACATGTCGGTTGACGATCGATGTATCGCTGAAGATTCTTCAGCACATCCGCATATGCCTTTTCATCTACGACCAACTGGCTATGATTTGCTTCTAAAGTTCCCTTTTCTTTGATGAAAGAATCTCTTAATTGAAGATCGAGCCCAGCTTCATTATTATCTCCACTCCCTTGAGGAGCAGTAGTTCCACTAGTAGCTGCAGCAACAGGTTCCGCAGCATAAACATGCAACGGCGATAGAGAAATAGCCGACACGGCCAACATGATTGTCAGATGTTTGAGTGCAAGCCTCATCATAAAGAGTTCCCCTATGTCTCACTTTTCGGACAAAAGTCTGAAATTCTGTAGTTTTAATTGGAACGTTTCAAAGTGAGACACTCTGAATGACCGATTAGAATTCTTCTTCATTTGGAGGCGGATTTAAGAGGGGGCCATTGACGCCTTCACCACCTAAGTTCAAGTCATTACTGCGTAGGTAGTCTGAAGAAACCATTTTTACCGAATACCCCGTAGTTCCACCGACAACGCAGTTGCCAGGGTTGGCAGGCCTAGGATCGTTATTATCTGCGCCCAGTGGACGAGCCGCACATTTACCAAATTTATTGGTATCTAAAGCATAGTTTAACAAATTAATTGGCGCCCATCCCGTCAGAGCATGTTCCCAATTCTGCGAAATATAAGTGAGCTTCGATGCAAAATCGACTGTAGAGCTTAAATGCGCACTCTTTTTAACTACTTCAAATTGGTTTTTTACGCTGAACCTGTCGTAGTTCACCCCACCTTGGTTGAAACCACGATGCATTCCGATATCCCCTAAAAGTTCTTTTTCAGAAGCGAAGGCGGCACCAGGCCCCTTTAAGAAACCATCACGCAGGCGCACATAATAGTTATGATAAAAATCAGGCTCGATGGAATAGTAAGCCATATCAAAAGCATCTGGTAAAACAGCCGCAAGTTCTAGTTCACGCATGCGTGAAGGCTGATCTTGTTTGTCGTTCCAAGCAAGAATGTCTAAGCTTGCGCCCCGATCAGCAAACTTAAATGGCAAATGATTCCAATGATCAAAGTTAGGGGCTCCATCGCTAAAATCAGTTTGACCATTCAGCGTATCAGTAAATGTTGAGTCTTCGTTTGTTACTTTCCAATTTGGGTCTAAACCAAAGATAGATTTTCCGTACTGATACATCACACGACGACTTTTTAAACCAAACTTATCACCAACAAATCGACTGTAGTTAGCAGCACGAGTGGGATCTTTTGGGTCACCGACGTTGGCTACGTCATGAATTCGTGGTGGCAAATTCGGATCTAAACGCTCATCTGGTGAACCAGTTGAACCTTTTGCGCCAGCTGCGCCCGACGGCCAACGGTTGTAGTACCACGGACCGACGCGACCACCGAAAGGTTTATAAAATGCGCGCGCTTTTAAAGTGATTGAACCAAACGGAGAAAAAGGAATTTTTGGTTGCGATGTGGCTGAAACACCCACATACGCCATGCACCATGGGTTCTTTTCAACCCCAATTGAATAATTATAAATATCGCTTAAAGGATTTCTAATTCCGATAAAAGGCGCAAGTTCTTTGATTTGTTCAAAGAAAGGGGAACCCGCTGTTCTACTGTATCTAGGCCAATTACCCTGACTGCTATCAAGCATTCTGCCTTGGGGGCCGATCGAATTAGAGTCACAGTTATTGTCGATATAATTAAATGCCGGAATAGTCTTAATCGGCACAAGCCACTTCGCAGGACTTCCTTTATCCACGCCAGAACTATTGCAGTTGGAATGACCTAAAGAATTATAAACCTGAAACTTTAAATCCGACGTGTTGTTAGCCGAGGTCAGATTGTTCCTAAGTGTCTTTTCAATACCGTCATGCACACTTTGCCCATCAATATCAAAGAAATCATCTTGCGGAGAGCTCGGGCTCATAGCGCGAGAAAGATAAGACATCAAGAGCATACGGTTCCCTTGATCGATATTAAAGGCGACGACGAATCCACCAAGCAATGTGTAGTTAAACCCACCGATAAGTTGGCATCGATCAATGGCATTGTTTAATAGAAGTTGCGAAAGTCCACGGACTTTTCCAGAGATGTTTGGTAAGTCGATGAAAACTTGTGGGACATCGAAAAGTTTAATACCACTTTTCGTCGCAATATCTCTGCAAGTACTTTCCGCAGGCGGCATTGGTTTAAAAGGAATATAGGTAATACAAAATGACGGAGCATCATAGAAATCCTGCTTCGCCGGATTGATACCGTCTTCGTCCCCACCTTGCAGGTTTTTATAAAACTTATTAAACGGATGTTCCTTAAAGTCACCTGCAGACCCAAGCATACGATAGCGCCATGCCAACAGCTTCCAACTTTGACGAATTTGATAATTTACGTGGGCAATCGTGTTCATGCCTTCAGCTTGTTTCA
Source organism: Bdellovibrio reynosensis (assembly GCF_022814725.1). Taxonomy (NCBI): domain Bacteria; kingdom Pseudomonadati; phylum Bdellovibrionota; class Bdellovibrionia; order Bdellovibrionales; family Pseudobdellovibrionaceae; genus Bdellovibrio; species Bdellovibrio reynosensis. The sequence goes on along the minus strand of NZ_CP093442.1, from coordinate 2,684,519 downwards.
TAGCGCCGTAATAAGCCGCTAAATCAACCGAGTTTTGCAAATTAATTTTATGATGAACTAAAAGACCCACGTTGATAACCATCGCGAAAAAAAGAAATAGCACTTGAAAGATCAAAGCGACGAACAAAGCCACCTGACCTTTTTGATTTTCTATATTCTGTGTGAAAGTGCTTTTTCTATTTAACATCTGCCTTTAGACATTCTGTATTAGTCTGTCGATTGAAGCAACAACTCGACCTCGAAAACTTTGACTTGTTCAATAGTGAGATGACAGACTTTAGGGCATACTTCATTGGAAGGAAGCTCGACGATGGTCCGTCAAAAGTTCGCAGTTATTTTTATAACCCTGTTACTGCCGCTCAGTTCGCAGGCAGAAATATTATTTGAGGGATATTTCAAGATCCTTTCAGGTGATCAGCACATCGGATACATCATCAGCCGCTATGAATTTGAAACTAAAAAGAAACAATTCATTTCCACTTATTTTTTGAAAACTGGCAAAGGTCCTAGTGAAGTCACTGAAAGCTTAAAGGCCGTCGCAGACGCGGAACTTGCACCGGTTTCCTACGAATATACAACCCTTGCCGGAAAAGAAAGTAAGACCATCGACGCAAAATTTAAAAATAACACCATGAGTGGAGTTATTCGCAGCGGTGGAAAACTTCAGCGCCTTGAGAAGAAAATCCCGAAGGGCACCTTCCTTTCTACTTTCCTCGTTTATCTAATGCTGAAAAGTAAAGAAGGACTGCAAGCAGAAACCAACTATGAATATCAAGCTATCGCCGAAGAAGATGGCGTCATCTATCGCGGACAAGCTTTGGTTGGTAAGGAAATGACTTACAACGGTTTTAGATCTTTTAAAATTTTAAATACTTTTAAAGACAGTAAATTCTTAAGTTACGTAAATGAACGAGGCGAAGTTCTTGGCACCAACGCCATGGCACAAGGAATAACGACTGAACTTGTTTCCAATCCCTCAGAAGCGACTAACAATATGCCTTATTCAACCACAATTCTTAAGACAGTCTTCGGGTCAATCCCCGAGGGGACTGCCAATGTTGCTGTAAGAAATGTGAAATTAAAACAGGCCGAAGCCAACGCTCCAGCACCCGGAAAACAAATGGGAGTTCCCCCAGGTAAAGGTATCATCATCAAAGCTCAACCGGAAAAAGCAGATCAAAAAGGAAATTAAGTAATGAGCATCAGTCATATCATTGGCCAACACATGTTTATTGGTTTATCAGGCCACAGTCTTACTGCTGACGAAAAAAAGTTTATCGTTGATAACAATATTGGTGGCGTTTGCCTATTTGGAAGAAACGTAGCTGAACCAAAACAAGTTCGTGAATTATGTGCTGAACTTCAATCTTTGCGCCACAAACAATATGAAAAAGCGCCGCTGTTTATCGGTATTGACATGGAAGGAGGCAGAGTTCACCGCCTTAAGCCGCCGTTTACTACTTGGCCACCATTAAGAAAACTAGGTGATCTTGATGCCCCGACAGTTTCATTTCACTTTGCGAATCGCATGGGGTTAGAAATGAAAGCCGTAGGAATTAATTTAGACTTTGCACCTTGCGTGGATATCTTTACGAATCCGGCTAACACCGTAATTGGAGACAGATCGATCAGTTCAGATCCAGAAATGGTTGCCAAGCACGCTTCTGCCTTAGTTCGTGGTTATATTAAATCAGAAATCATCACTTGCGCTAAACACTTCCCTGGTCATGGAAATACCATAGTAGATAGCCATGAAGACTTGCCAGTTGAAAATGTGGATGCTGAAAGACTTGAGGCTTGTGAGCTGATTCCATTTAAGAAAAGTTTTAAGGCCCGTGTTGATATGGTCATGACTTCTCATATTAAGTTCCCGAAGATTGATCCGGACTGGCCAGTCACATTATCTGAAACTTTCATTAAAGGAATCATCCGTAATGAACTTCGTTATCGCGGCCTTATCATCACAGACGATCTAGGCATGAAGGCTATGACTAGTCATTATGGTGCGGATGAAGTTCCGGTGCGCGCCTTGAAAGCCGGAGTTGATTTACTTTTATACTGCAATGAACCCGATGCTCCACCAAAAGCCTTTGAAGCAATCTTAGAGGCAACAGCACAAGGTTCGTTAAAGAAAGAAGATCTAGAAGAAAGCTATCGCCGCATTTTAGAACTTAAAAAAACACGCATCACTCAACCTGATCCTTTATCTATGGAAGAAGTTTCTGCCATCGTCGGCCACCCAGACCATCTTAAGATTGCCTCTGCCATTGCAAATGGTCAGGTGCCTGACGGACTTTTGCCTGAATAGATTCAACACACTCGCGAGCTGCTGCTAAAACACAGCTCGCTGATGATTATGCTTCCGTGCGAATAGAGTTAACATTTATGGATGAACCTCATTCGCGCAACTCAACAGGGACTTTACTGTGAAGCCGGGGATTTTTTCATCGATCCTTGGAAGCCCGTGGAAAAAGCGGTCATCACCCACGGTCATTCCGATCATGCCCAGTGGGGTTCCAAGTTATACTATTCCTCTGAAAAATGTCTGCCGATCTTGCATCAACGACTTGGTGAAAGTCTGCCAGTTCATACCAAAAAATGGGGCGAGAAATTTAAGATTGGTCCCACATGGGTAAGTTTTCATCCAGCCGGGCATATTCTTGGTTCGGCGCAAGTTCGCATCGAATATAAAAATCAGATCTGGGTTGCTTCTGGCGACTATAAGCGTACCCCCGATCCTTCTTGTGACGCCTTTGAGATTGTACCCTGTAACACCTTTATTTCTGAAGCCACCTTTGCCCTGCCCGTTTATAAATGGGACCGCGGCGAGGTGACGGCAAAAAAGATTTTAGATTGGTGGATGGGAGATCAGGATCGTCCTTCACTTCTTTTTTGTTACGCTTTGGGAAAAGCACAAAGGATTCTCGCTGAACTAAAACTGCTTACTGACCGCGAGGTATTTACCCATGGCGCAGTGGAACCTCTTAATGAAATTTATCGTAAGGCAGGAGTAGAACTTCTAAATACCAAGTCCGTCATGGATCAGCCAAAAGGTTATAATTTCAAAGGTGATTTAATCATTGCACCACCTTCGGCCCATCGCTCACCTTGGATGAAAAGATTTAAGGAACCACAAACCGCATTTGCCTCTGGTTGGATGCAAGTGCGAGGAACACGAAGACGTAAAGGCTATGAAAAAGGATTCGTACTTTCTGATCATGCCGATTGGAATGAATTGAACCAAACAATTCAAGAAACCGGTGCCGAAGATATTTATCTTACCCACGGCAGAACCGATGTGCTAAGTCGATTCTTAGAAGAACAGGGAAAAACGGTCCGCTTATTTGAGACTCAATACTCTGCTGAAGAGGAGGCTTCATGAAAGCCTTTGCCAAGCTTTATGAAGACCTTGATTCAACCACTTCCACTAATGAAAAAGTCGATGCGCTTAAAAAATACTTTTCCGTCGCTAAGGATGCCGATGCGATGTGGGCAGTATTACTTTTAACCGGAAAGATTTCCAAAAGAGTTTTAACTTCGCGAAATCTGCGCGATTTATTCTTAAGTGCCACCCATTATCCAGAATGGCTTTATGATGAAAGCTATCATCATGTGGGTGACACAGCCGAAACTTTAAGTCTGCTTGCGAACTCTTTAAATCTTTGCAGCGAAGAAAGCACAGCAAAAGATAAAAGTCTTGCGAAGTGGCTTGAAAAAGAAATTCCAGATTTATCAAAAATCAAAGATGAATTAACTCAAAGTGAAAAATTGATGAGTTGGTGGAAAGAGCTCACCTACCAGGAAATTTACATCCTGAATAAGCTTATGACCGGAGCTTTCCGAGTCGGCGTCAGCGAAAAGCTGGTGATCCGCGCACTATCTGAAGTATTTGAACTGCCTACAGACCAAATAGCTCACAGACTTACTGGCGATATCGCTACGGGTGCTGAAACTTTCAGGCAACTTGTTTCCCACGAACCGAACCAACTTAACTTCAGTCAGCCTTATCCATTTTGTCTTGCTCACCCTTGGAACGAAAGAAGTGAAAGGAATTTTGAGCCGGAAGATTGGTGTATCGAATGGAAGTTCGACGGCATTCGTGCCCAAGTTATTCGCAGGGAAAATCAATTATGGATATGGTCGCGCGGTGAAGAACAAATCACGAATACATTTCCTGATGTAGCGCAATCGTTAGAAAGTCTTCACCCTGGTACAGTTTTAGATGGTGAAATCCTGGTTTTTAAAGGCGATAAGATTCTTCCGTTTCAGGAGCTACAAAAACGCTTGGGACGTAAGAAAGTAAGTCCCGCCATGATGAACGATTTGCCAGCGGGGTTCATCGCTTACGATTGCCTGGAATATGAAGGCAATGATCTTCGCGATAAACCACTTAAAGAAAGAAAAGAATATCTCGATAAAGCCTTAGAACAGATTTCTGCTAAACTGATTAGGGCATCACCCACTTTAACTGTTGATAGTCTTGATGAGCTCGATCGCCTGCGCGCAGATTCCCGTAACAAGGATGCTGAAGGCTTAATGATTAAGTTATGGAGTGGCTCATACACAGTGGGCAGAAAAACCGGAAACTGGTGGAAGTATAAAGTCGATCCACTCACGCTAGATGCAGTTCTAATTTACGCGCAAGCCGGTACGGGACGCAGATCAAATCTTTACACCGATTACACGTTCGCACTGTGGAACGAAAATAATGAGCTGACTCCTTTTGCAAAAGCTTACTCAGGCCTCGATCAAAAAGAAATTGATGAACTTGATCAGTGGATTCGACGACATACGGTCGAAAAATTTGGGCCAGTAAGATCAGTTCAAGCCTTTCACGTTTTTGAAATCGGTTTTGAAGGTATCGGCCTATCTAAAAGGCATAAGTCAGGACTTGCTGTTCGCTTTCCGCGCATTCTGCGTTGGCGCAAAGATAAAAAACCCCAGGATGCTGACTCCATAAAAAGTGCTAAGGAACTTTTAAGTGCGGCAGGTCAGTCATGAAGGAGCTTAAACCGGTTGAAGATTTCTTTAAAAACAGAGGATGGACACCGTTCACTTTTCAAATGGAAGCGTGGAAAGCTTTTTTACGAGGAGAATCAGGACTGTTACATGTGCCAACGGGCTCAGGAAAAACATATGCTGCGGTGATGGGACCGTTTGCAAAATTTTTGAATAATCCAAAGAAAGGTCTAAAGGCACTTTATATAACTCCCCTTCGCGCATTAGCCCGAGACTTGGAGCTAGCACTTTTAGAACCGATTGAACAAGAAAAGTGGCCGCTAAAAATCATTTCGCGAACCGGGGATACTTCTTATTCTGCAAAAAAAAGACAGCTCACTAATCCAGCGGACTTAATGTTAACCACACCAGAGTCGTTAGCAGTACTTATCTCGCAACCCGATGCCGAAGATATTTTGAAAAATATTGAAGTCGTAATTCTAGATGAGTGGCATGAATTGATGTCCAGTAAACGCGGTAGCCTTATTGAACTTTCACTGTCGTATTTACGCAGTTTAAATCCAGAACTGCAAAGCTGGGCGATGTCAGCATCCATTTCAAATCTAACTGAAGCTGCTCAAGTAGCTGTCGGTCGCGGGCAAGAGCCAAAAATTATTTCTGGAGGCAGTGATCGCGATTTACATATGGATATCTTGTTACCTAAAAAGATTGACCGCTTTCCGTGGGCAGGACACCTCGGCCTAACTTTGAAAGAGCCTTTACTTGAAGAGTTAAACCCAGATATATCCACATTAATTTTCACAAACACGCGATCCCAAGCTGAAAAATGGTACGAAACAATTCTATCAACTAAACCCGAGATGGAGCCTTATTTAGCACTTCATCATAGCTCTTTAGATCGTGAAGAACGTGAAGCCGTGGAAGAAGGAATTAAAAACGGCGCCTTAAAGTGGGTGGTATGTACTTCCTCGTTAGACCTTGGTGTCGACTTTCAACCCGTGGAAAGAGTTGTGCAGATCGGCAGTCCCAAAATGGTTGCCAGAATGATTCAAAGAGCCGGAAGAAGTGCCCATCGTCCCGGAGGAAAAAGCCGACTGCTATTTGTTCCCACAAATTCTTGGGAAATTCTTGAACTAGAAGCCGTCAGAAAGGCCCTTAAAGGTAAACACATCGAACCACGCCGGCCGCTGAAAAAACCCATCGACGTTTTGTTGCAACATATGATGACACTGGCATGTGGCCCGGGCTTACGCATGGATGAGCTGACCCTAGCTCTTAAAGAAAGCTATTCATTCTCAGAAATCACAGACGAAGAATTAAAATGGTGCCGCCAGTTTTTAACCCGAGGTGGGGAAACGCTGCAATCCTATCCGCAGTTCCACAAACTGATCTACGACGAAGAAAGTGGTAAATACCGCCCTGCCAGCCCTGCCATAGCAAAAATGCATCGCATGAGTATCGGCACCATCGTTTCCCAGGAGTCCGTGCAAGTATCCTACACCAACCGTTCGCGCATTGGTTCAGTTGAAGAAGGATTTATTTCCAAACTTAAGAAAGGCGATGTGTTTCAGTTTGCAGGAAAAAGATTAGAGCTAGTCATGCTGAAAGATATGACTGCTTATGTAAAATCAAGTAAGGCCACCACAAACGTTATTCCCTCTTGGGACGGCGGACGCTTTCCTATTTCAGAAACCTTGGGTCAGGCCTTGCGTGAAGTTATCAGCGAAAAACATCCAGGAATGGAAAGACTGCTACAGCCACTACTGGGAACCCAAAGGGAAGTCTCGCGATTACCGACAGCTGAAATGCTGCTGATTGAAGAGTGGCATTCTAAAGAAGGCGAACACCTTTTCGTCTTTCCTTTTGAAGGAAAATCGGTGCATGAAGGATTAGCTCAGCTTTGGGGATATAGATTTGCCCAACGAAAACCATCCACCTTTTCATTTGCCGTCAACGACTATGGTTTTGAAATAATCGGCCCTAGCGATTATGGTTTTAAAGATTTATTTGATGATGAGTTCTTTTCTGAACACGAGATCGTCGAAGAAATTGGTCAATCCCTAGAGATAGGTCAGTTAGCTCAAAGACAATTCCGAGACGTAGCACAAATCGCAGGACTGGTTTTCACTGGATACCCTGGTGCTCCTAAAACCGGAAGACAAATGCAGATCAGTTCTTCCTTGCTCTTTGAAGTCTTTAAAAAGCATGAACCCAATAATTTACTCATGAAACAAAGCCTTGATGAGGTGCTAACAAACTCACTTGAAAGCGGAAGGATAAAAAAAACACTGCAACGACTGCAAAAGATGAGCGTGGAGTGGATTACTTTAGATACACCCTCCCCTTTGGCGTTCCCACTAGTCGTTGAAAACCTAGCGATCAGCAATCTTTCAAATGAAAGCCTTGAATCTAAAATCGCCCGACTTAAAAAATCCTGGGAAAAGAAAAATGAAGATACAAGTCGCGAACGAAGACATTGATCTGTTACCGCAAAAAGCTTTTTTGTGGCAGCGACAAAAGCTTTTGGGCTTGTCAGATGTCCATTTAGGAAAAGCAGAAAGTTATCAACACGCTGGTGTACCCATGCCTTCCGGCGCGCATCGCGATGACTTAAACCTGATCGCAGACCTTATTGATCGCCACGGGATTGAACACGTGGTTATCCTTGGCGATTGGATTCACGATAAACACAGTCTTAGTGAACTCGTCGTCAGGGACCTGAACTCATTCTTTGCCGCTTACCGAAACGTCCAATGGTCACTGATATTGGGAAACCACGAAAGAGCTTCCCACGAACTCTTAAAAAGATTTCCGTTTCAAATGGTGATTGAGGATATGGAAATTGGTCCTTTCCTTTTTACCCACGGGCACAAATACAAAAAAGTTCCCCAGTTTCAAATTCAAGGGCACACACATCCGTTAGTAAGAATTCATGAAGGACCACTAAAACTAAAACTTCCCTGCTTCCACTTAGAAAAAAACTGTCTAACGATTCCAGCCTTCGGCAGTTTAACCGGAGGTTACGTCATTCGCCCCGGAAAAAACGATCGAGTTTTTGCCATAGGCAGTGACAGTATTTTTGAAGTCGACACAAGACCTTGATGCAGTCTATCCCTTGGTTATTCACAGTTTACCTTCGATCAAATTTAATTTCGCCAACAACACTGTAAATTGAATTTAATGAGGAGGCATCCATGACTGCCAAAGACTTCAAACCAAAAGCAATCAATCAACAAACTATCGTTATAACTGGAGCCTCAAGCGGAATCGGATTAGCAACGGCAGAAATGGCAGCAAAAAGAGGCGCCAATGTCGTCCTTTCCTCACGCAACGAAAATGAACTGATCGAAATTTGCAAAAAGCTAACAGCTGCTGGTTACAAAGCGATTGGCGTGAAGGCCGATGTGAAAAACAAAGAAGACTTAGAAAATCTGCGCAGCCAAGCAGAAAGAGCCTTCGGGAAAATAGACACTTGGGTGAATAACGCTGGCGGATCCATTTACGGTCCATTACTAGAAATTCCAGAGTTTGAAGAACGCGAATTATTCGAAACAAATTTCTGGGGAACCCGTCACGGATGCCATGTGGCTGTTGATGCATTCAAAGGCCACGGAGGCGTCATCATCAATGTGGGAAGCGAAGTTTCAGCTAGAGCAATTCCATTGCAAGGAATGTATTCAGCAACCAAACACGCAGTGAAGGCTTACACTGATGCCTTACGTATGGAACTTGATAAAGACGAAGTGCCCATCAAAGTCTGCTTAGTAAGACCGACAGCCATTGATACACTTTTCCCTGAACATGCTGTGAACCATTTAAAGTCTGGTGAACCTTCTTTACCAGATCCATGTTATCACCCGGATTATGCTGCAGAAAAAATTCTTAAATGCGCAGAAAATCCAGAGCGCGATGTTTACGTCGGTGCTCAATCCAAACTTTCAGCGATCATGGAATTCCTAGCACCGGGTCTTACTGACAAGTACATGCTTAAAAAACTTTTCGATGATCAGATTAAAGGGACTCGCACACCTCATCGCATTGAAAATGAAGCTTTGTTCACGCCCTCAGCCCTAGAGGGAGAACTGCGCGGCCATCATAAAGGGAAAATCAAAGCCGATAAGGAAATGTTAAAGCCCCATATTACGGATCTAAACTAGTCACCCCTTGGCTGCCCATGGTCCGTACAGAGGTGAAATAAGTACAAGCCCCCTTGGGTGTACTGCATTTTATGCCTATTAGGGCCGCTTTTTAGTGGCCTAGGAATTGATAATGCTCCTCTATGACCAGAGGAGTATTTATGGGTTTTAAACTCGATAATGAAAAATCACAGAACGACGGCCAGTTGAATTTTTTCGACTATAAACTGCCTAATGCCGATTTCGTACCCTCTGAGAAGTCAAAAAATCTAAGCGAGTCAGGCAACAATGCCATTGATTTCAATACCTGGCTAATGGCCCATCAAGAGCCAGAACAAAATAAATCTTCTCGCTTCATGACAATCTCTGCAACTTTCCACGCCGTTGCGTTTTTGCTAATCGCTTTAATAAGCGTGCCGCTAGTTGAACAAGTTAAAACTGAAACAATCGAAATTGAAATCGAAGACGTTCCACAAATCCGTCAGGCGCGTGGCGCTTATGTTCCGCCAACACAAGGTGGAACTCCGGCGAAATTAGAAACTCCCGTTGTTGAAAAATTAGATGACGTTGGCGGACCGGGTGACGTTGTTGTAGCAAAAGCTGCGGCGAACCCGGCTAAATCAGTAAAAGCTAAATCGGCTCCTGCAAAAGCTACTAAAACCGCAGCAAAAGCAGTTGCAGTGACAAAAGCAGGTGGCGCTCGCAGTATGGCTCCTAAAACTAATTTTAAAGCTGTACCGATGACGATTGATGACATCGATGCACCAGAATTAGATCAAGCGGAACTCGCAAACGCAAAACTTGAATCCAATCTTGATGAAGATCTAAATCCAGATTTCGATCATATTGATTCATCCCACAGAGCCACTGTTGAAAACGAAAGACAGTCCATGGCAGCAATGGCTGCGGCGTTAGAAGAAGACCAAGAAGATACCTTGGGCGCGCTTGATGAAGAAAATAAGGCCGAAGCAAATCGTTTAGCAAACTTGCAAAACTCAGTTCGCCAAAAAAATGCAAAAGCCATCGCTGCTGCTGAAGCCAGTGATCGTGCGAATGCTTTGGCTGCTCAACGTGCTGCTGCCTTAGCTGCAGCAAATAGAAAAGCGGCTGCCCAAAGAGCGGGCATGGGTGGACAAGGTGAAGGCTATGGAACTAAAGCGGGTTCTGGCGCTGGCAACAACGGATCTACTGGCTCAGGAACACAAGTTTCAGGAGTTCCATCAGGAGTCAGAAGTTTAGAACAGCTTCGCCAAATGCCGGGTAACCCCCGTCCTCAATACGATACGCAAGAACGTCTGCGCGGAGATAAAGGTGCAGTAGCCTTCGTTGCTTACATCAATAAAGAAGGTTACGTTTCAAAATTCAAAATGATGAAATCAACGGGCTTTAGAAATCTTGATGCGAAAACTTTAACGGCATTAAAAAAATGGCGCTTCTATCCAGGCCAAGAAGGTTGGGTTGAACTTCCATTCGTTTGGGACCTTAAAGGCGGAGCCCAAGAAGCCGGCGGTCTACTTCGCGTCAGCAAAAACTAAGATCGGAATCAATTCCACAAATACAAAAAGGGAAACCACTGGTTTCCCTTTTTTATCGCAAAGCATCAAGGCTTGGCGAGAAGTAGGCATATGCAAGGCGGAGGTCCTTAGCCGCAGCGCAGGCGTACCTGCAAGGTACGTCGGAGCGAAGGCTAAGTGCCGACAACGCAGTCAGATGCCTGCTTATCGACGAGCCGACTAGTCTTTGAAAAGAACTTTTGCTGATTTAGTTGTACCTTTAGTACGAACTGCAGCTTTACGCTTTTTACCGCTAGTAGATTTTTTCTTTTCACGGATGTATTCAGTTTTTTTAGTTTTAGAAGCCATGTTCTCTCCTGAGTTTTTAACAGAAACGGTTAGTTATCAAAACGGAATCTCCAAGTCAACCGAATGGCGGTAATCTCCTGAGATTTGCGAATTTCCCTGATAAGCATAGTTTAAAGCGAATCTAGGGCCTTTAAAGCCCACGCCCGCGGTAATAAGTTCCCGTTTTTCCTCAGTATTATTCTGATAGCCTAAACGAGTAATCACGAAATCGTTGATATAGGTTTCTAAGCCCACCATGTAAAGGGACGTGGAAGTGGCGTCTAAACGGAATCGGACTCGCGATTGATAGATATAATTAAAGCCCCCGCCCACCGAAGTTTCAGGTCTATATGCCTCTGGGATATCTTTATCTTCACCGAAGGCATTATAGACCACCAAAGCCCAACCAATATGGGCTTCAGGAGTATACAAAAATCCTAGGTCCGCATTTGGTTGACTGTAACTTGCTAGCGGAATTTCTAATTGAAAATAGTGACCTGTAATTCCGAAGGCCCATTTATCAGCAATAAATTCTGCTAAAGAAAATGTGATATCACTTTGCACGATTTCAGCATTTGCGACTTCAAAAGTTTTTCTTACGTACCCTAAAGAAGCTGGAAAAGAGCTTTCTTGTGAATTGTCACTTAAGGCAACCGCGAATTCATTTTCCGCAAAAGAGGAAAATAAATAATGCCCGCGCAAATGAACAAGCGATGCAGGATTTAAAAAAGATGCGTCACCTGCTTCTACAGCCGCACGTCCAGTTCCACCTGTCGCAGCTGAGATTGAGGAATTATACACTTGGGCCGAAGCTAGGTTCACTGTAAGATAAATCATTAGGAAAACAGGAAGTTTAACTAAGCTCAAAGGATGGGGCATGGCTATTTACCTCGCAGGTATCGTGAGTGCGTTTTTTATTGCGTTCATATCCTATCAACCAGCACAAGCATCAGCCAACACATTTACTGCAAAACCGATTCGTCTTGGCGACAACTTACTTTCAATTCTTAGGCAAAATGGTTTTAGCGAAAAGGAACGTGAAAAGGTTTTGGCTTCCGACCGTGGACTTCGAAATCTTTTTTTAACTCTTGATACCCGTTATTTGGTTCGTCGCTCTGGAAATACTATCGAACTTCGTATGTTTGATTCACAAACTTCTGATGCTTTTAAAATCGTGAAGCAGGGAAAATCAGTAAAAGCACTTCGTTATAATCCTAACTACTATGTTGTACTAAAAAAGGTAGAAGGTCGAGTGCATGGCTCTTTACTTGGCAGTGTGCTTGCGCAAGTAAATAGCAATTGGGTCGCTACCCGCTTTACTGACGCCTACGTTTTTGACTTAGTCAGCAGAAACGTGTCTCGTGGTTCGCGTTTTTCATTCACAGTTGAAAAGAATTACGAAGCCGGTCAGTTTGTAAAATACGGTGAGGTTTTGCAGACTTCCCTAGAAATCGGGGGCGAGCTAGTTCAGAAAAAGTTTGTTCGCCATAAAGACGCTGGTGTCTTTTTTAACTCCCAAGATCTTTTCGAACAACGCCCCTTCTATGCCCCGGTTGAATACCTAAAGGTGGCTAGTAAATTTCAACCCAACCGCAAGCACCCGATTACGGGCCGCCACCAACCCCACTTAGGAATCGACTTTGAACTTCCAGTGGGTGACCCAGTCTATGCTCCCCGCTATGGAACTGTGGTTCGATATGGTAATAACCGTGCGGCAGGAAACTATATCGTTTTGCTTCACCCAAATGGCATGGAAACTTCCTATAATCATCTTCATCGCATCGATCGTCGTGTCCGTCAGGGTTTAAAAGTTCGTGCGGGGGAAAAAATTGGTGAGGTCGGTTGCACCGGATACTGCACGCGCGCGCATTTACATTTCGCAGTAAAAAGAAAGGGTCGAATGGTCGACCCTATAAAGTTCATTAAACCTTATCCTTCCCATATGGAAAGGCTGCTTGAAGCCCGCGTTGCTAGTAACTAATCGCGGGTACACACTGTCACAAAGTGCATGCACTTACTATTAGGAATTGCACCACCGTAGCTTCCATTTGGACGGAAGCATTCTTTTGTTAAATCGTATTCAACCACGGGTGCACCAGCGACAGATTCTTCTTTGTAACAAGAAACTCCGCCCTTTGGAACTACACAGCGTTGACTTACGTTGACATCCCACTGATCCGCACGAAGATGACGGCGGGCAATCGCAAGCTCTGAACGAATGGCCGAGTTCTTTAAATCATTATAGGTGTGAGCAGGACATAAAGTCGCTGCATCTTGCGCGCGAACAACTTTAAATACGCGTCCACAGCTCCAAGAGCGACCAGCGCCGGAAACAGAAAGATCGTTTTCACCGACACTTGATAACACACGGCTGGGATTATTAATCGCGGCACCAGCCATTGCATACGGAGCAAAAGTTAAAGTGTAACCTTTGCCATAAGCTGATTTCACCGGGTAAGTGTCAGCCGCCGCACGCACTTTATAAATTTCAGTTGCATCAGACATATATGTCAAAGAAAGGACCCCTGAGCTCATGAAGATGTTTCTGAATTCTTCAGCTAGCTCTTCGCTAGAATTAAAATTTAAATTCGCTTCCATCACACGCTGTTCAGGTGAAAATGGGAAATAATTTGCAGACACACCTTTAGTAGCGATTGAATCCATCACTAAAGAGTCAGTTAAGTTTCCAACAAGAGGAACCACATCTGTCCACAATTCCACTTTGCTAGTTGCCGTGTACACGTCAGTTAAGCTGTTTTTCACCCGCACAGCCATTGTCGGTGTAGCGCCGTTATTTTTCGGAGAATCAGCTAAGAAACTTTTGTATTGATTGTCAGAAAGTTGTGTTGCTGGATAAAGCGGCTTGAAGTTTTGATCAGCATAATCAAAAAATTCATTCTTAACAGAAATTCCACCCGTCGAATAAGAACCTGCTTTAATTGAAAAGAACGCAGGATTATTTCTGATTTGAGTTTCAGCACATGAGTTATAAGTGATTGTGTCGAAAGTTGCTTCGAAGGCAAAAGGAATTTCTGCGACTTTAGCACCTACAGCTTCGCCGTATTTAGCACTTAACGCAGCATCTGTTACGCCGGGATCAAGAGAACTATCTAGATTCGCATCAAAGCCGGCTTTACCGCAGTTTTGAAACGAAACGACCAGCAGAAAAGAGGCAAAAATGCCACTGGCTGCCCGCCATGTCGTTTTATTAAAACGTACTTTCATGGAATACTCCCCCAAAACAGAATACCAGATACTATTCGGCTAATTCACAAAAAACCCACAGACTTCTCAGCGTGAGACGACAGAAAATGCCTCTTTTTCCTAACGCAGGCCGACTGTTCAGGCCCTCTGATTAATAGTTGTCTTAAAATGAAACGTTTGAGATTTATAGAGTATGGGAAAAGTTAAAAAAGCCATCATTCCAGCAGCCGGTTTAGGAACTCGTTTTCTGCCCGCAACAAAGACAGTTCCAAAGGAAATGTTAACTATTGTTGATGCACCTATCATCTTGTACGTGGTTGAAGAAGCAGTGCAAGCAGGTATCGAAGACATCGTGCTTATTGCAGGTCGCGGAAAGAATGCTATTGAAGACTTTTTCGATACGTCTTTTGAACTTGAAGATAAGTTAGCGAAAGATGGAAAAGAACATCTGCTAGAGCGTGTGACAAAAATTCGCGATAAAGCCAACATCATTAGCATTCGCCAAAAACATGCTTACGGCTTGGGCCACGCTGTTCTTTGCGGACTACCGATTATTGGTAAAGAACCGTTTGCAGTTTTACTCGGTGACGAAATTACTATGGGTGAACCCAACGTCACGTCACAATTGGTAAAATCATTTAATGAAACTCAAGTTTCGACAATTTCAGTTATGAAGGTTGAAGATAAAGATGTTTCAAAATATGGAATTGCTGATGTTGAAGAAACCAACAAAGGTTATTTCAAAGTAAATTCATTAATGGAAAAACCAAAACCAGCAGAAACAAAAAGCCGCTGGGCTTTACCTGGCCGCTACGTGTTTGATAATCACATCATGGAAATTCTGCATTCAGCAAAACCCTCGTTACATGGTGAAATTCAGTTAACCGATAGCATGAAGGTCCTTTGCCAAACCCATGGACTTAATGCCATGACTTTCACAGCTGACCGCTATGATGCGGGTGATAAGCTTGGATACTTGCAAGCAAACATTGAGCTTGCACTTCGCAACCCCGAGCTTGGTAATGAGCTTAAACTTTACATCAAAGAACTTGCCCAGCGCCTGAACTAAGGATGAACATGAAATTTCTTTTTGCGACTTTTTTCTTTTTCTTAGCTTTTCAGGCCCAGGCTTTCATTCTTCCCACTCGCACGATTGTGCAAAAAACCGTGGAAAACTCTGGAAGTGGTATTTACGCCATTGAACAAGAAGTTCAGTTTTCAAATGGTGATGAAACTTTAACTGTTAAAGAAACATGGTTGATTGATAGTGATAAAACCATGCGCTTAACTGTGACCGGCGGTAAGGATTTGCAGAACACATTTAAGCTGCAATTTATTTATAACGGCGGTCAAAAGTGGAGCCAGGTTAATAACACTCGTAAAAGCGAAAAAGTTTCCGATGACTTTATCGAACGTTATTTAAACTTCCGCAGCCCTGAGCTTATGGCTAGTGCCCTAGCTCACTTAAAAATCATTCCTGCGGGCGCGTATGCAAAAAAAGCGGTGCCGCGCACTGGTGCAGATTTTAAATACGATGGTGAACCGTGGGTAAGATTTTCTAGAACCGGAGGCGTAGTAAATTACGCTTTTGGAACTGCCACACAGCCAGAGCAAGAAAATGAATTGCCTGGAATTTGGATTGAACAAGATCACTTTGTGATTCGTAAACTGCGCCTACCTTCCCAAGCAGAAATGAGTGCAAATAATTACAGTCAATTTGCTAAGGGTTTACATTACCCTCGCAGCCGCACCATTCGTTGGGGCGCGAACACTGTGACAATCCGTTTGATCAGTGCCCAGGCCCGCCCGCAATCAGCCGTCAGTCTTTTTCAGCCTAATTCCCTAGATAGCAACCTCAAGTGGGATGGTATTAATAACATTCCTGCCAAAGACGTTATTACGGAGTTCTACACGAGGTTTAGATGAGTTCAGACCAGCTGTGGAGAGTGGCAGTAGATGCTCCTCTTCCAGAGGCTTTGACCTATAGTTACTCTGGCCCCCTTGAACGTGGACAGTTAGTGAACGTTCCCCTTGGTAAGCGCAAGGTGAAGGGTCTTGTATTGGGCCCTGCAGACAAGCCGCCAGAGTTTGAAGTTAAGAGCATTGAATCCCTGGATGATGAGTATGCGGCCCTTCCGGATGCTTTTGTTAAGTGGCTAGAGTGGCTGTCGCAATACTATCTGCATCCCATCGGGCAAGTGGTGCAATCGGCCTTTCCGCCACTGAAAAAAACCGACAAGCAGCGTGCTTCCAAAAGACCTCCGGTTATTCCCCTACTTGAAAGTGATACGTTTTTAGATTTAACCACAGAACAACGCACTTGTTTTGAGAGCATTTCAAAACACTCTAATTTTTCTACGCATCTTTTATTTGGGGTTACGGGTTCAGGTAAAACCGAAGTCTATCTACGACTTTTAGAAAAAGTTTTGGCCGAAGGAAAGCGCGGGCTTGTTCTAGTTCCAGAGATCTCGCTAACCCCGCAACTGATTCAGCGATTCGCCCGACGCTTCGGCGATAAAATTGCAGCTTTGCATTCGCAGCTTACAGATCGTGAACGCACCAATCAGTGGTGGGATATCGTGGAAGGCAGAAAATCCATTCTTATTGGCGCAAGATCAGCACTTTTCTGCCCAATTAAAGATTTAGGCTTAATTATCGTTGATGAAGAGCATGAGCCCAGCTTTAAACAAGATGAAAAGCTAAAATACAACGGCCGCGATGCTGCAGTTGTGATGGGTAAATTAATGAATTGCCCTGTGGTCCTTGGCTCTGCAACACCAAGTTTAGAAACTTGGAAAAACGCGGTTGAAGGAAAATACCATCTTCACACTTTAAAAAAGCGCGTTGCCAATCGATCGCTTCCTGAAATTGAAGTTATTGATTTAAGAAAATTAAAAGCCGACGACGATGAACAAAAAAAAATTGTGCAGAAATATTCCCATCTGCCGTTTTGGTTAAGTGCAGATCTTTATGAGCGCATGCATGAAGTTTTAGATCAAGGCGACCAAGCTGCACTGTTTTTAAATCGCCGTGGGGTCGCACAAATGGTGGTGTGTCCTTCATGTGGTCACACGCGTGAATGCCCGAACTGTGATATCTCTTTAACTTTGCACGCGCACTCTCACCTTGTTTGTCACTACTGTGACTATCATGAAAACTTTAAAACCAAGTGCCCTGATTGCAGCGAAGGACAGCTTGAAGCCATCGGGCTTGGCACAGAGTTATTAGAAACAGATTTGACCCGTTTGTTCCCGGGAAAGAAAATCGCGCGCGCCGATCGCGATGAAATTCAAAGTCGCGCGGATCTGGAAGAACTTATTCATCAAATGGAAACTGGGGAAATTGATATTCTTGTCGGCACCCAGATGATTGCTAAGGGTTTGGATTTTCCGAAATTGAAACTTGTGGGATTAGTTCTTGCTGATGTTGGTTTTAATCTTCCTGATTTTAGAGCCACAGAAAGAAGTTTTCAGTTAATCACCCAAATGAGTGGTCGCAGTGGACGTCACGTCAAAGAAGGCGAAAATCCAGGCCGCGTAATCATTCAAACATTCAATGCTGAACACGACAGTATTACTTTTGCGCGCAATCACGATTATGAAGGTTTTGCGAAACACGAATTAGAAATGCGCGCGCAACTTCACTATCCTCCGATAGGCAGACTTGTCAGCTTCCGAATCCAAGGACCCCATCTAGGGAAAGTTGAAGAAACTGCAGGACTTTTAGCCAGAAGAGCGTACGCTTTAAAAGCTCAATACCCTCAGTATAACTCTATAGAGGTGCTGGGTCCTGCTGAAGCGCCGTTATCGAAATTACGGGGGCAATTTCGCTATCATTTGCTTGTAAAATCGACTCAAGCGAATGCAGCCAATCCCTTTTCTAGACAGTTACTGGGTGATCAAGACTGGATCCCTTCAGGAATAAAAATATTGATCGATATCGATCCAATGAGTTTGCTTTAGACCTTAAGTATCCCTTAAAATAAATGCCTAAGGGATAAATCATGATTCAATGCCCGCGCTGCGGAATTCAAGTCACGGAATTACACCCTGTTGACCCGGATTTAATCACAAGACTCCAGGCTTCAGGAGAAACGAATTTGCCACCGCAAGTTTGTGCGGGTTGTATTTCCGATATGCGCAGAACCGTTGCGACAAGCAGCGGGGGCGTATTGATGCAGCAAGAGCGCGCCAAAGAACAACATCGCTTGCAGCTTTGGAAAAGTCGCGTGATGTTGATTAAAAAAGCTCGCGCTTCGATGACCCAAAAAGGTTATTCCGACGCCGCTTTAAATTACGAAAAATATCTCAAAATTTTGGACATCGTATTTGAAGTTAAAAAAGGGGATCGCTTAAAACCCGAGGCCTTTAAAGAAAGCGCACGAACGACTGAGCTTACTGTAGTAGCTTCAGTGTATTGGGATTTGTTGCGGATTTATGATACCAATGAAAAATACGCTGATCGCATGATGAATGCGGCTAAGCAATTGGCTGTATTTATACAATTCACGCCGATCTATCCGGATATTATTAAAAAAGCAGAATCATTTTCTAAGACCGCTAAGAATCCCCACGTCGTAAAACAGTTCTTAAAAATGTCGGATAAGGAACGCCCTCGTTGTTTCATCGCGACAGCAGCCTTCGAAGACGGTCAAGCCCATGAAGTTATGCAGCTTCGTGAATTCCGCGATTTCACTCTTCGCAATTCCAGTTTAGGCAGAAAATTCATTGCGAATTACTATAGGATTTCCCCGCGCATTGCATGCTTACTGGATAAGCATCCCCGTCTAAAACCCGCAGTCAGAGCAGCTCTCCGTCTTTTGATTAAATGCGTTAGCTAAGTTGTGGGCTGTTTTGAGGCTTGCAAAGATCCCGCATCTTGAGGGAAGGTATTTGCATGGCTCATATCTATGATTACGCAATTATTGGAAGTGGATTAACTGGTCTTAGCATCGCGGCAGCACTTAGTCGCGAAACTAAAAACATCGCGCTGATCGAAGCGATGGATGTTCCAAATGGAGTTAATAAAAAAGTTAATTTCCCAACCGGCCCGATGAACAATGGACTTCGCTTTGTTCCTGATTCCGTTCTTTCTGAAAAGGCAATGCGCTTTTTAGAAAATCTTTTGGGCCAGCCAGTGATCGCCGATGTTTCTGAAGAAGCACCTATCACTTACGAAGCTGGTGGCTTTAAAACTTTCTTGGGCTTTGGAGAAAATCCACCGGCATTTTACGAAGAGCTTGCTTACTTCACAGGTAGCAAGCGCATTGATCTAGCTTCAGAGCCACACCAGTGGACTCAAAGCTTATTTGAAAAATTTAAAGGCGACTTCTTGCCTCGCTCTTACGTGACTAAGTTCCACAAAGAAGATCAAAAGGTTACTCACATCACGATCAATGGATCTAAAACTTTGCACGCACAAAACTTTATTTTTGCGGGCACTGTGAAAGACCTTGGTGTTTTGCTTCCAGAAGATTCAATTTCGATTCGCGCCAGAACTAAGTTATCAAAAAATACTTACTGGACAGCTTTGTGCTTGGATCTTTGCCATAGCAAAGCTGTGACTGAATCAAAGGCGATGCACGTATTAAATGGCACTACTCAAGATGAAATCGGACCTTGCGTAGGACGCTTCTTGCAAGCCAATGAAGTTGAAGGCCAAACACTTCAATCTTCTCAATGGATGACTTTCATTGAAAATGAAGTCACTGAAGACAGTGAAGTGATTGGTTTAGCACTTAAGAAAATCAAACGCCAAATCAAACGCGCTTACCCTGAAGCTCTTGACGGTTTAAAACTTGAAAGAATTTTCGTTGCGCCAATTATCGCTGGTAACGGTGACATTAAACTTAAGGCGAACATGACGATCCCAGAGCTTGAAAACCTTTGGATTGCTTCACCAACAGTTCACGAACAAAGAAATCTTGTGGGTGCGCTATTGCAAGCTGAAACGATCGTAGCTTCTTTGGGTTTCCAAGTTGAAGCGCCTGTACCAGAAACAGTTGTCGAAGTAAACGAAGCTCCTGCAGAAGCAGTTCTGTAAAAATCAAAAAAAATGTTTTTAAAGATAAAGGCGGCTCGGAAAAGTCGCCTTTTTTATTTTACGGTTTCCAGAGGCAGATGAAACGAAAACGTAGTGCCCGTGCCTTCTGTGCTTTGAACGCTAATATTACCGCCCATAAGCTCAATCAGGTTTTTTGAAATCGTAAGCCCCAATCCAGAGCCACCATATTTTCTAGCAACAGATGGGTGTCCTTGCTGAAAGGGTTGAAAAAGTTTTTCCATATTTTCTGCGCTAATTCCTCGGCCCGTATCACAAATATCCCACTGATAGCTGCCATCTGAATTTTTAGTCACATCAATTTTTACTTTGCCTTTTTCAGTGAACTTCACAGCGTTACCAACAAGATTGATCAGCACCTGACGAAGACGATGGGAATCGCCCCGCGCCAGAATATGCATGCTCGAATCTAAATTCAGTTCCAGATCTAATTTCTTTTGCATGCAAGTCACCATGAACATGCGATGCACATCTTCATGCAGCTCTTTGAAACTGAAGTTGTGCCTATCAATTTGCAAAAGCCCGTTTTCGATTTTGGAAATATCAAGAATATCATTAATCAGATGAAGTAAGGATTCAGAACATCGATTGATTGTGTGAACGTATTCTCTTTGCTCTTGATCTAACGAGGTATCGCGCAAGATGTCTGAAAAACCGATAATACTGCTCAGTGGCGTGCGAATTTCGTGACTCATGTTATTCAGAAATTTTGATTTAAGAAGTGAGGCTTGATCAGCAGCTTCTCGCGCGCTCATCAGCAAAAACTTCGAATGGGCCATTTCTAAAAGTTCAGAACGTATGCGCTGAATTCCCAATGACATGATAGCGCATTCAAAAACCACCCAAAGAGTATTTTCTAACCAGCGCCAATCCGTTCCCGAAGAAGCACCATAAACAGTCATCGGCAGGAACACGCCGCGAAGAATGCTATCGGCAACGATGATGGAGCAAGCGACCCATAAAATCTGCAGATCCTTATAAAAAGAAAGAGCAGCCAGTGAAACAAAGACATGGAAATGGGTTTCAGCTCGACCACCCGTAAGAAAAATAAGCAGGATTGAAAAGCACATCTGAGCCACAGTAATGACGTTGCGAGTGACTTTTTCTCCCGGTGCAAACCATGAAAAATAAAAAGCTGGTAAAGCCAGAGCCGCACCTAAAGCGGCACCGATCAGGCCCCCCTCAGTAGCTGAAACAGACGCCGAAAGCCACGTCTGAGGAGCCACCAGGCCGCCCAGCAAAATGCAGGCAAGCCATTGAATTAACATCAGAAATGAAAAAGCCCTATCTACCCGATAAGCGATCTCTCGATTTTGATCTGAAAATATTTGTAGGACCCCAGGGTGGTTTTTCTGGATGCTCATGTGCCTCTTATCCAGAGAATTTATCGGCATCGACATGGTGCAGCTTAAACTTTTGTAAGGAGATTATTTCGTTCTGTAATCCCCGTGCACCAGAATGAAACAACCCAAAGACTGCTTGCGTCCTATGTGTCGCTATGATATCCCCAAACTCCAACAATAAAGCACTCCCAGGCATTAACTGGTCCCCCAAAGTACTGAAACAGGGGGTCTTCCGGCGAAAAAAAGAAGCTGGCTCTACCTGAGAGGACGTTTAACCAGAAAGGAAGTACTACCATGGCTCAAGTAACCATGAAAGAAATGCTAGACGCTGGCGTCCACTTCGGACATCAAACACAGCGTTGGAACCCAAAAATGAAACCTTATGTTTACACAGCTCGCGGAGGCATTCATATCATTGACCTTCAAAAGACTGTTGTACGCGCAAACAAAGCTGCTGACTTCGTAAAAGAAATCGCTGCTAACGGTGGTCGTTTGATCTTCGTTGGAACTAAGAAGCAAGCTATCGAGCCAATCATTGAAGCGGCTCAAAAATGCGGTCAGTACCATGTAACTAAGCGTTGGTTGGGTGGCATGATGACGAATTTCGAAACGATCAAATCATCTATCGATCGTCTTCGCAAAATCGACACCATGAAAGAAAAAGGTGAATTCAATTACCTTACTAAAAAAGAGCGCGCAAAACTTGAAAAAGAATACCTTCGTTTGACTGATTTCCTTTCAGGTATCCGTGAAATGAAAGAAATGCCATCTGCTATGTTCGTTGTGGATCTTCCAAAAGAACACATCGCAGTTGCTGAAGCTAAACGCTTGGGTATCCCAGTTGTTGCTATTGCTGACACGAACTCTGATCCAGAGTCTGTTGAATACGCAATCCCAGGTAACGACGATGCGATCCGTTCTATCAAATTGTTCGCTAACCTAGTTGCTGATGCTTATCTTGAAGGCGCGAAAGAGTGGGAAGGCAAACTTCGCACTATGACTGATAAACAGTCTGACGTTGCTAAAGAAGCTAAAGCTGAAGGTAAAGAAGAAGCTCCAAAACGTCGCGGTGCAAGACCTGCTGGCGGTAAAGAAGCTCCTAAGAAATCAGCTGGTCCTGCAGTTGTTAAAGCAACTAAAGGTCGTAAACTTGTTGCTGCTGGTACAGCAGAAGAAGTTGAAATCCAAGCTGAGCTTGAGCAAGGCGAAAAATCTGACGACTCTGCTGAGTAGTCAGAATATTCAACAGAGGGTGGCCCTAGCCACCCTTTGCTTTGTTGTCCCTCTTTGATTTTGATCTTTATATTTCCAATGTATTTAAAGGAGCCTTCCTTATGTCTATTTCCGCTAATCTAGTAAAAGAACTTAGAGAAAAAACCAGCGCTGGTATGATGGATTGCAAAAAAGCTCTAGAAGCTACTTCTGGTGACTTTGATGCTGCTGTTGAATGGTTGCGCGTAAAAGGTCTTTCTTCTGCTGCTAAAAAAGCTGACCGTATCGCTGCTGAAGGTACTGTGGCTGCTCAAGTTACTGGTAACACAGGTGTTGTTGCAGAGATCAACTCTGAAACAGATTTCGTGGCTCGTAACGATGGTTTCAAAAACCTTGTTGCTGACGTTGTTAACCACATCGCGAATTCAAACGCGACTGGCGAAATCTTGGAACAACCTTTCCACAAAGATTCTTCTAAAAAAATCGGCGATGTTTTGAAAGAAGCTATCGCGACTATCGGTGAAAACATCGTTATCCGTCGTTTTGAAAAATACACTGCGACTGCGACTAGCCTTGTTCACACTTACATCCACGGTGAAGGTAAAATCGGCGTTATGATCGAAGTGACTGCTTCTAAACCAGAAGCAGTAAGCAATCCTGAGCTTAAAACTTTCGCTCAAGACGTTGCTCTTCACATCGCTGCGATGAACCCAATGGCTATTTCATCTGCTGAAATCCCAGCTGATGTTGTTGCTAAAGAAAAAGAAATCCTAGCTGCTAAGAACCTTGAGTCTGGCAAAAAACCTGAAATGATCGAAAAAATCGTTGAAGGTCAAATCCGCAAGTTCTTGGCTGAAAACTGCCTAGTTGACCAAGCTTTCGTAAAAAATCCTGACTTGAAAGTTAGCGATCTTGCGAAACAAGTTGGTGGCAAAATCGGTGCTGACGTTGGCGTTAAACGCTTCGTTCGTTTCGAACTTGGCGCTGGTATCGAAAAGAAATCTAACGATTTCGCAGCTGAAGTTGCTGCTCAGATGAAAGGACACTAGTTTGAAAGAGCCTGTTTACAAACGTATTTTGCTAAAGTTAAGTGGTGAAGCTCTTGCTGGTAAGCAAGGGACTGGAATCAACACTGCGGTTATTAAACAAATCGCTGTGGATGTAGCAGAGGCGTACAAAGCAGGCGTTCAAATGGGTATCGTTATCGGTGGCGGTAACATCTATCGTGGTGTTGCCGCTTCTGCTGAGGGCATGGATCGCGCAAGTGCTGACTATATGGGTATGCTTGCGACTTGTATCAATGCTTTGGCTCTTCAGGACGCCCTTGAAAAAGAAGGCGTTCCAACACGAGTGCAAACTGCCATTGAAATGGCAGAAATTGCAGAACCTTATATCCGTCGTAAAGCCATCCGCCATTTGGAAAAGGAACGTATCGTTATTTTCGGTGCTGGCACTGGAAATCCATTCTTCACTACTGATACGGCCGCTTCACTTCGTGCGATGGAAATCGGCGCACAAGTGATTATGAAAGCCACAAAGGTTGATGGCATTTACGACAAAGATCCAAACAAACACAGCGACGCTGTTAAGTTTGAAAAGATCAGCTACATCGACGTGCTTAACCGCGGTCTGCAGGTGATGGATTCAACAGCGATCAGCATGTGTATGGATAATAAACTTCCAATTATTACTTTTGACCTTACTCAGCCAGGCAACATCCTGAAGGCTGTTCAAGGTGAAAACATCGGGACTCTAGTTCACTAGCAATCGCTTTGCGTAACTGGACACTCAAAGGAGACAACTATGGCAATCGCTGATGTAAAAAAGAATGCTCAAGCTAAGATGGATAAAAGTGTTGCGGCTTTAGGTGAAGAACTTAAAAAAATCCGCACAGGTCGCGCTCAGGTTTCTATGCTAGATAATATCCGCGTGAACTACTACGGCACTCCATCTCCACTATCTCAAGTTGCTTCAATCTCTACCCCTGACGCAAAATCATTTTTGATCGCGCCTTGGGAAGTTTCTATTCTTAAAGATATCGAACAAGCGATCATCAAGTCTGAACTTGGCATGGCGCCAATGAACGACGGTAAAGTGATCCGTTTGAAAGTTCCAGATTTGACTGAAGAACGTCGTAAAGACTTGGCAAAACAAGTTAAGAAAATCGCTGAAGAGGCTCGCGTTGCCGTTCGTATGGCTCGTCGTGATGCCAACGAAGAAGTTAAAAAACTTCAAAAAGATAAAGCTATCAGCGAAGACGAAGGCAAAAAAGGCGAAGCTGACGTTCAAAAACTGACTGACGATTATATTAAAAAAGTCGATCAAGTTGCTGACGAAAAAGAAAAGTCGATTTTGACTATCTAGTTTGCTTATTCAGTTCGGGACACGATGACGCTACCTAAACACATTGCTATTATTATGGACGGAAATGGCCGCTGGGCTCAGCTCAAGGGCCGTCCGCGCACGTTTGGACATGTCAAAGGGACTCGTGTCGCTAAAAAGATCATCACTGCGTGTTCTAAAAAGGGTATTAAAAATCTGACCCTTTACGCTTTCAGTACCGAAAACTGGTTTCGTCCTCAGGCCGAAGTCAGTTTGTTAATGACGATTCTTCGCCGTTACTTAAAGCGTGAAACTGAAAATCTGATCAAAGAAAATATCCGCTTCTCTGTTATCGGAGATCTGTCGCGTGTTCCAAAAGACGTGGCAGAAACAATCGGTAAATCCATTGAAGCGACTTCCAAATGCACAGGCTTAAACCTTGTTTTTGCTCTTAGTTACGGGTCTCGCCAAGAGATCACGGAAGCTGTGCGCTCGATCGCTGCCCGAGTTGAGGCTGGTGAATTATCCGCTGATGAAATTGATGAATCCGTTATCAATTCTAGCCTAAGTACTTACCCTACTCCGGATCCTGATTTGATCATTCGCACGAGTGGCGAGCAAAGATTGTCTAATTTCTTAATGTGGCAAGCTGCATACTCAGAATTTTATTTTACTGATATACTGTGGCCTAACTTCACTGAATCTCACCTTGATGAAGCCCTACACGCTTTTTCAGGGAGACAACGCCGATTTGGCAAGGTCTCTGCGAATGACAACTTGGAAAAGTTTCCTAACTAGAGCTACTTCCGCAATTATTGCCCTTGCACTTATCATCGGACTTTATGTCACGCTTGCCGTTGACGGGATTAAAATCGCAGTTTGTCTTATTGTTGCCATTGGCGCCTATGAACTTTTAGGAATTCTTTTTAAAAATGAAAATTCAAAGTTCTTAAAATATTTTTTCTACGTTCTGTCTTTAGCAGTTTTTGCCGCTTCTATTTCTTCGCTCAGTGTTGGCTCATTGGCATTTTCGTTAAGTCTTATTACTTACATCATCGCGGTGCTTTTAGTTTCACACAAACAAGGTGAGCTGAATTCAATGGCCACTTACTGCGCTAAAGGGGCCTTGGGACTATTCTATATTGGCCTATTGCCTTCTTTTGCTTACAGAATTTTAGAACATAACAACGGCATTGCTTGGTTTACTTTCTTGTTGGCTGTTGTGTTTGCTGGCGACACCATGGCCTATATTTTTGGCGTCCTTATTGGCCGACATAAAGTTATGCCGTCAGTATCTCCGAAAAAAACTTGGGAAGGTTCGATCGGCGGAACCGTAGGTTCTTTGCTTGCAGCGGTTATCTGTTGGTTAGCAATGTTCCCAGAAGTTTCCCTTACGCCACTATTAATATTGGCAGCTCTTGCGGGCTTTGCTGGGCAGTTTGGTGATTTCTTTGAATCATTATTAAAACGAGTCTCTGATGTGAAGGATTCTGGGAAAATCATGCCAGGTCATGGTGGCGTCTTAGACAGAGTCGACGCGGTCCTGTTCGCAAGTCCTGTGATTCTTTCAGGAATATTAATTTTGTCTCATCTTTTGTCGTAAGCAAAAAGTCGAGCCCGTTTGCATAAACACTTTTATTTTGTAGCTCGTCTGACTTCTGCCATCTAGAATATTTGAATGAATATTTTTTCTTACTTTCAACAAGGTTTGTCTGCAATCGTTCCATTTGTCATTTTGCTCGGGATCCTAATTTTCGTTCATGAGCTTGGACACTTTCTTGTCGCCCGTTGGTGCGGAGTAAGAGTTGAAGTATTCAGTCTTGGGTTCGGCAAAAAACTTTTGAAATTTAAAAAAGGCGACACGACCTATGCACTTTCACTAATCCCACTGGGTGGCTATGTGAAAATGTTTGGCGAACAAGGCGCCGACAATATTCCGGAAGAAGAAAAGAAATATTCATTCACCCACAAGAACGTCTGGCAACGTATTGCAGTCGTTTTAGCGGGTCCTTTGATGAACTTCTTTTTTGCGATTTTGATTTTCTTCACGGTCGCGATGGTTGGTGAAGATGCTAAAACGCCGGTTGCCGGTGATGTGACTGCAAGTTCTCCTGCCTATGCAGCGGGTTTCAGATCTGGAGACAAAATTGTTTCTGTAAATCAAAAACCAATTTCAACTTGGGAAGATTTGCAAAAAACCATCAGCTTAAAAGAAGCTCAAGATTTGCGTCTTGATGTTGTGGTTGAGCGTGAAGGTACTAAAGAGGTTGCGCAATTTGCGATGGATACAAAACCAGAGCGCAATCCAAACGTGCTTAGCAATTTTGATTATATCGCGAACATCGATGGCTTAAGTCCTTATTCTGCTGGGACAACAGTGGGAGTTTTACCTAATTCCCCTCTTCATGCTTTGGGTTTGAAAACCGGCGATACACTGACTTCGATCAATGGACAAAAAGTAAGTTACTGGCGTCAAATTGAGCCTCTATTAGCTAAACTAAATGCTAAAGAGACTTTGACGATTGAAGCCATGGGCGTTCGTGAAGGTGATAATACTGAAAAGCCGCTGACAGTGACGTTGGCTCCGCTTGAGTCGATGAATTCATTCACGATGCAAGGTTTGGGTTTTGAAAGTTCTGAACTTTACCTAAGCAAAGTTCTTGAAAACTCTCCAGCGGAAGCTGCTGGCTTACGTTCAATGGATCGTTTGGTTTCTATCAACAACGTGACTTTGCAAAAGTGGGAAGATGTTATTAGCAACATCAAATCTTTTGACGGAAAAAATCCGGTGGATCTGGTTGTTCTTCGTAACGGCGAAAAATTGAATCTTAAAATCACGCCAAAAATGACGACACAAATGACGGCTGCGGGAACTGAAGAAAAACGTTATACAATTGGCATTTCGCCAATTGCTAACATCGCTGTTCCTGAATTAATGACTGTCAAAGCTGCTGGCGTGGGCGAAGCCTTGGTTCGCGGTACGCAAAAAACTTGGGAAGTATCAGTCATGACTGTGATGAGTTTTGTGAAACTCTTCCAGGGAATGATTTCTCCGAAAAATATCGGTGGTGTTATTTCCATCGGTCAGGCTGCGAGCGAAACATTTAAAATCGGTTTAACTCAGTTCTTACAGATGATGGCTATCATTTCTGTGAACCTTTTCATCCTGAACTTGATGCCGATCCCAGTACTTGATGGTGGTCACCTTGTGTTCTACATCATCGAAGTGGTAAAGGGTGCCCCGCTTAGCATCAAGAAAATGGAAATTGCACAGCAGGTAGGTCTAGCTCTGTTGATGAGCTTAATGATCTTTGCCTTGTTTAACGACTTTACTCGTCTATTAGGATTATGAAAATACTAGCTATGGAAACCAGCACTCTGCTTGGTGGAGTCGCTGTGGTTATTGATGGAAAAGTTGCCGCAGAAGAAACATCACTGCGGCAAAAATCCCATAGCGAAATCATCAGCCCCTTTGTTGCTAATTGTTTAGAAAAAACTCAGTTAAAACTAGAAGATATCGATGTGTTCGCAGTCGGCCAGGGTCCAGGTAGTTTTACCGGTATTCGCGTGGCAGCCAATGCGGGTAAGTCATTTGCTTATGCTTATTCTAAACCCATGGTCACCATCGATTCCTTGATGCTTCTAGCTCAGCAAGCTAAAGACTGTGGCAAACCGGTGCTGGCAATTATTAATGCTTACAAAAACATGGTTTACACAGGTCTTTTTGATGTCAGTGGTGAGGAACCAAAATATCTAAAAGGTCCTGAAGCGATCCCCGTCCGTGACTTGAAAAATCATATTAACACTGACTGCCTAGTCGTGGGTGATGGTTGGGAAGCTTACCATGAGTACTTTCCTGAAGAATTAAAACAGAAGTTTACCCGAGACGAAAACTTTCCAGATCAAGCGTTGCCTTCCACTCTTGGCATCATGGCGGAAGCCAGAGCAAAAAAGGGTCTAACCTTGGACTGGAATTCATTTGTGCCTCTTTATATCCGCGCGTCTGAAGCCGAAGAGACAAAAAAAGGAATACTCATCTCTCCGCTGAAATAAGGATGCATCGATGGAACGAGATCTTCACAAACTCTATCTTGAAACTGTTGACCAAACTTCGCACACAGAAAAAAACTGTGATACGAAGCTTTGGGTTGTTGCTTCCGGCAAAGGTGGCGTTGGTAAAACGTTCGTTTCTTCAAGCCTGGGTATTACTCTTTCTAAACTAGGTCATTCAGTTGTCATCGTCGATCTGGATTTAAGCGGCGCCAATGTTCATACTTCTTTAGGTCTTTCACCTTCCCACATGAACATCAGACATTTCTTTGAAGGTTCTAAAACTTTGCAAGAGCTGGTAATTCCGACTCCGTTCCCACATCTTTCTTATGTTCAAGGATTCTGGGATTCATGGACTCCGACTGATTTCTCATATTCTCAAGTTCACGGACTATTGCCTGAATTAAAAAAGCTTCGCGCTGATTATGTGATCGTGGATATGGGTGCTGGCGCTTTGGAACCGCACTTAGAGTTATTCAAAGCTGCTGATGAGAAATTCCTTATCACTTCACCAGAACCAACAAGCATCGAAAAGACTTACCGATTCCTGGAAGCTTTCGTGTGCCATACTTTAAAAGAAAATTCGACGCCAGACGCCTTTGGCACAATGATTTCAACTTTAAGAAATCATCGTCAACGTACACTTGAGAAGCCTTTTTCTTTCCGTTCTTATTTAAAAGAGCAAAGTGGAATTCAGTATAATTTCTTTGAAGCGCTTTCAGAAAAGCCAGTTCGCTTGGTTGTGAACTCCGCTCGTTGTCCAAAAAACTCTGATTTAGGACATGCGATGAAGAGTGTTTGTGTTAAATACTACGACCTTGGTATTGATTTCTTGGGGGCGATCGACTTCGACAACGCTGTGTGGCAGTCAGTTCGTACGAGAGAGCACGTTCTTGTAGCGCAGCCATTTACTCCACTTGCGGGACAATTTTTAACTACCTGCAAACAACTTATTGATCCGGAAGAGCTTCGCGCCGTAGTATAATATCTAGGATGCAAGCAACGACTAGATATAACTATTACGAGATTCTTGAGCTACCAGCAAACGCGCCTCAACACGAGGTGACGGTAGCCTATGATCGCGCTCGCAGCACCTATTCTGGCGACAATCCAGCTATCTATACAATCTTCTCTGAACACGAAGCTCGAGAGCTTTTGGTTTTGATTGAAGAAGCTTACCAAGTACTAGGTAATAAGATTCTTAGAAATATCTATGATCAACGTTTGCGTAATGGTCTTTCTTCTTTGAATGACCTTACTTATGCTTCGATTTTAGAAGCCAGCAAACAGATGTATCCAGAACCTAAAGCGGATAAGTCAGTACCAGCTTATAAAAAAGACGAAGCTTTTGAAAAAGAAATCGCAGCTCAGGCTAACTGGGATGGCGCTTTACTTAAAAAAGTTCGTGAATACAAAAATCTTACAGTTCAAAAAGTCAGCGAAATCACGAAAATCAATTCCTACTATGTCACGGCGATTGAAGCTATGGATGCAGGAAATCTTCCGGCTGTGGTTTTCGTTAGAGGTTACGTAGTGCAAATGGCAAAAGCACTGGGCCTTGATGACAAAAAAGTCGCTGATTCTTATATGAAGAACTTCAAGAACGGTCTTGGAAAATAAAGATTCAACTCAAAAAATAACCGTCACTGCTTCTGCAGATATGGATGGCTTGCGCCTTGATAAGGCTTTGGCATTAGTTGCAGAAGTAGGAACTCGTTCGCGTGCCAGTCACTTGATCGAAAATTCTTTAGTCACACTTAATGGCAAGATCGCTAAACCTTCAGTGGCCGTGAAAGAAAACGATCTTATTCAAGTCACCCTTCCGCCCCCTGTTTCTTCTGAATTGCAGAAATTTGATCTTAAGCTTGATGTGATTTTTGAAGATGATGATTTATTAGTGATCAATAAACCTGCGGGCCTTGTGGTTCACCCGGCGGCTGGACATGCGCAAGATACTTTAGTGAATGCATTGCTTGCCCATACAGATGATTTATCCATGAAGTTTGGCGAAGAACGCCCCGGCATTGTTCATCGACTTGATAAAGAAACTAGTGGTTTGATTGTTATTGCGAAAAACGACCAAACCCATGAAGCACTCACCGCGCAATTTAAAGAGCGCAGCACTCACCGTATTTATTACGCAGTTTGTATTGGAACTGCTAAAAATCTAAGTGGCTCAATTAGAAGCTTCCTTGCACGCCATCCTCTTGATCGCAAAAGATATGCCTCTGTATTGGGAAATGACAAAAAACCACTTCAAGATAAAGACGATCCACCTTCTATTGGTAAATGGGCTGTCACTCATTACGAAGTACTGCACAGAAAAAGTGGGCTTAGTTATTTAAAATTGAAATTAGAAACAGGTCGCACCCATCAGATCCGTGTTCATCTTTCTGAAAATGGACTTCCGATTGCTGGCGATGCCTTGTACGGTGCTGATAAAAAGGTTAAGAACGTGGAAGCAAAAAACACCCAGGAAGATTTAAAAAGTTTAACTCGCTTTCTGCTTCACGCCGCCGAATTAGGGTTTACTCATCCCCGCACAAAAGAGAGAATGTCATTTAAGCAAGATTGGCCTGAAGACATTCAAGGCTATTTGAAAAAATGGGGACTGCAATGAACATAGAACAAACCCAATACGGATACGAAGTGCGCACAGAGCACATCACCGTATTTTTAGGGGGAGTTCATGCGCAATTACCAAAACTTGCAGAAGCCTATCCTGATTTTAAACTAACGCGCCTAAAACAGATTCACAGTGATGCGGTTGTTGAAACCAAAGACCACGCACTTGATTATCAAGTCATTGCTGATTCGCATTTTACAAAAGAAAAAGGCTTGGCTTTATGTGTGATTACCGCCGATTGCGTGCCTATTTTCTTTTATGATCCTGCGACAAATTTAATTGCTGGCGCCCACGCCGGATGGCGTGGAGTTGCTTCAAGAATCATCCCAAAGACAATTCAGAAAATGATTCAACTGGGAAGTTTTCCGCAGAATTTGCAGGTCATCGTCGGTCCTCATATTCAAAAACAAAGTTTTGAAGTTGAAAACGACGTGCGCGATCAGATTCTTTCCAGCCTGGGACCTTTGAGTCCTTCGGA
This sequence comes from Bdellovibrio reynosensis, assembly GCF_022814725.1. Classification (NCBI taxonomy): domain Bacteria; kingdom Pseudomonadati; phylum Bdellovibrionota; class Bdellovibrionia; order Bdellovibrionales; family Pseudobdellovibrionaceae; genus Bdellovibrio; species Bdellovibrio reynosensis. Next base: position 2,652,288 of record NZ_CP093442.1, on the reverse strand, counting down.
ACGCGCTTCCTATTTTGAAGAAACTTCTGCAGGCAAGTGCCGGGTGGATCTTAGTGAGGTTGTGAAGACTCAGCTTCAGCAAGAGGGTCTTGATCTTGATAAGGTCTTTAATCTGCACATCGATACTGTGACCAATCCCGATTTTCATTCTTACCGTCGCGACAAAGATAAATCCGGCAGGCAAATCAGCTTTATCTGCCGCACCCAATGATCCTTCCCCAGGAATTCTATTTTGAAGACACCACAAAAGTTGCAAAACAGCTTTTGGGTAAGGTTTTAAATATTAAAACTAAGGACGTAAAGTTTCGTGCAAGAATCACTGAAGTAGAAGCCTACTTAGGAGTAGAAGATCCCGCCTGTCACACGTTTGGCGACAGAAGAACACCACGCGTTCAATCAATGTACTTAGATGGTGGACACTCTTATGTGTACTTAATTTACGGTATGTACTATTGCCTTAACTTCGTGACCAGAACTCCTGACCATCCTGAAGCTGTGCTGATACGCGCAGTTCAGCCCTTTGAAGCGGATGCAAAACCGAAAAGAAAAGATCTTACCACCAACGGCCCCGGGAAATTGTGCCGTCGGTATGGAATTACCAAGGACCATGATGGTTTGCGCCTGTGGAAAAAGAACTCACTTTTGTATGTAAGTGATGACGATTTTAAAGTGAAGAATCAAGACATCGTCGCCACAACCAGAGTGGGGGTTGATTATGCGGGCGAAGCCGCGCAGTGGCCCTTAAGATTTTACATAAAAGACAATCCTTATATCTCTCGTAAATAGACAAATCACAGTTTCATCTCAAGACTTACGTTTTAGGTTTTTAAATGTGAAAAGCGGATAATTTTTAGCTTATGAAAAAAGTGAAATAGAATCCCGACTTGAGATTTTTGACTGCTGCAATTTGTTTGTAGAATTGCTAACATTTAAAAACATGAAACAAATGATAACTCAGGTCCAGCACGGGGAAAAATTTAATACAGCTTCACATGCAGTCGGTGCTTTCCTTGCGTTAATGGGTTGCGTGCTTTTACTTTTTCTAGCCGCACAAAAACAAGATACCTGGAAACTTTTTTCGTTCACAGTTTATGCGTTAACGACAGTGGGGCTTTACTGCATTTCTACGATCTATCATGGTTCCCGCGCCGAAAAAAAAGAGTTTTATCGCAAGCTTGATTACATCGGCATTTATTTGAAAATTGCTGGTAGCTATACTCCGTATGCGATCCTTGCTTTGCGAGGTACCACCGGGTGGATTATTCTTGGTGTGGTGTGGACGCTCGCAGTTCTAGGTATCATGTGGGAGGTCGTTGTATCTCCAAAAAATAGAACCCCATCACTATTGCTTTACGCGGTGATGGCTGCAACAGTTGCGCCTGCTTTAAAACATTTAATGGATGCAATTCCACCGATCGGATTTGCGTTGGTATTAGCCGGTTTTATTTCCTATGGAATCGGTATGATCTTTTTCCTTAACGACGAAAAAATCAAACACGGCCATGGCATGTGGCACTTGTGCGTGATGGCTGGAACTGGTTTTCAGTACCTTTGCTTATTAATGTATATCGCTTAAGTTTATACCAGATACACCTTTAGAAATTTTAAGGATTTGTTGTGCCATTAAATAATCCTATTACCGCTAGCGAAATCCATGCAATTTTAACAACAGAAGGTGTTTTACAAGACCCCATCTGTGCTAGAGGATATCAGCAGTTTCAGGTTTTAAATCTTTTCTTGGACACCTTAGTAAAAAAAGATTCTAAAAAAGGTATTGTCAGCGGAATAGCACAAAGCTGGAAAATTTCTGCGGATCAAAGGACCTATACTTTTTCTTTATCCGAACAGGCGCATTTTCATAATGCTGAACCCATTTTCGCACAAGATGTTGCTTTCTCATTGAGACGACATCTTGATGAAAATTCAAAATCCGTAGTGGCAAGCTATCTACGAAATGTTTTAGATAAAATCTTAGTGATCGATAATCGAACTGTCGAATTTTGTCTTAAAGGTGCTTACCCCGCGTTTTTAGAACTACTATCACTTCCTGGATTCGGGATCATAAGCCATCAATCTACTTCAAATTATGTCATTGGATCAGGGCCCTATGAATTCGAACCTAGCGAAACAAAAACTTGGTGCTTAAGAAAAAGTCGTACCTATCCCTTTCCTACTTCAAATATAGACCGCTACTATTTTAAGATCGAAAGAGATGTGGATCTTACTGTAGATGCTTTAAATTCCGGCAGAGCAAACCTAGCAATGGGATCCCCTCTTGAGGTGGCTTTGGCAAGAAATCTAAAACCAGAGTATAAAAGTCATCCAACATTCAGTTTGGTCACCACTCACATTATCCTTAATCATAACAATACATTTCTGAAAGACTTTGCGAATAGAAAATTAGTGGCCGACGTTGCCCGTTTTGTCCGAGATACCCAGAATGTATTAACTAAGTTCGACGGAATTCTAGATACATATCTACCTAACGGTATAATGCCTGAATCTTATTATGCTAAATCGGCAGCGACTACCCATCTCCCAAAGCTTCAACACAAACAGAAAATTAAAATTGTTTTTCCGTACGGAATATTTCTTTCTTCCGCCGTCGAAAAGATAGTTAAAGGCTATGAAGACGCGGGGTTTGAAGTTAATCATATAAATGTTAAGGGCAAAGAACTATCGACGCCTATGCAAGAGGGTGACTTTGATCTTATTTTTATCCCCTATCAGGGGGTTATACCCGACCCCGACGGGTATTTAGATATTCTTGGTTCATTACTGGCTAAGGCAAATCTTCCGACTTTTGATCTTTTAAAAAATCTTTCTGAAGTTCGATTTACCGAAGATAAAAAGGACAGATTAGAAAAATATAGTACCTACCTGCAAGATTTTGAAAAAAATCTTCATGTAATACCTTTTAGTCAAAACAGCATCCCGATTGTTTGCAAAAATAATATTAAAATCCCTGATTTAGAGTATTCGTATCATCTAAATTTACGCGATTTGAATATGAGCGATGAAGAATAGTTTACTCATGATATGCCTGCAAAAAGCATAGCTTTATCTTTTCGGCTCATCGTTAGCTAGTGCATATATACACAAAGACAGCCTGACTTTGCATTGTTAGCCTGCTGCTATGGTTTCATCAGAAGAATGGCATGACCTTGGCGAAGTTGCTGAATTAAGCAAGCGTCCGCTGCAGCAAATTGAAGTAGCTGGTAAAAAGATTGCTCTGGTTTTTAAAGACGGGCAATTCAGTGCAATTTCTGGTGTTTGCAATCATGTCGGCGGACCATTGGGTGATGGTTGCCTTGAAGGTGATTACGTCGTCTGTCCTTGGCATTATTATAAGTTTCACTGGAAAACAGGTGAAGGTGAACCTGGTTTTGAAGAAGATCGCGTACCAACCTTTCCTGTAAAAACCGAAAACGGCCGCGTGTTATTAAGTTTAAATCGCCTTACGACACGTAATCATAAATTTCATGAACCTATGCACTTGGCGCGAAAACCAGAGAGGGCCCCAGGTCCGCTTCGGGTTGCTGGAATTTCTACCACAGCTATGGATTTAAAATATCCCCGTCCTTCGACTTCAGAGATGCTGTTGGAATCTTCTTTGAAACATGCAAAATTTCTGGGATTTGATACTCATTTGGTTAAACTGCGTGAACTTAATTTCAGGCACTGCGAGGGATTTTATTCAAAAAGTTCACATGCCTGTATTTGGCCCTGTTCGATCACGCAGCTTGATCCTAACGATCAGTTGGATCAAGTCTATGAAGATCTGGTGCATTGGGCAGATATCATACTTATTGCCACACCGATTCGTTGGGGTTCCGCCAGTGCGCTTTATTTTAAAATGGTCGAACGGCTTAACTGTATTCAAAATCAAATCACCATTCATAATAATCAGCTTATCTGCAATAAAGTTGCGGGATTTATTATCACTGGAGGCCAAGACAATGTTCAGGCGGTTGCTGGCAGTATGATGGGATTCTTCTCTGAATTAGGTTTTCACCTGCCTCCGTTTCCATTTATCGCCCACTCTTTAGGGTGGAGTATGGAAAACATGGAACACAACGTCCGTTATGTTCAGCAAAGCAAAGTTCTCGTAGATGCTACAAAGGATTTGGTAAATCGTTGTGCTACTTTATCTCATTCATTGATAGCTGCGAATGCACCGGGCACACTGCAAAACCGCGCAGGAAGGAAAGCCTTCAACACCCGGGACCATGAAGACGATCCCAATTTAAATTCGCAAATTTGAAAGGGAGCCTTTCAGCTCCCCTAATCATTTAATTACTAATTCCGACGAAGAAGGACCTTTCTGGCGTACCGTAACCCAATACTTCCTGATATTGACGATCCAAAAGATTTTCGATTCTACCAGTTATTTTTAGATCTTGGGAAAGTTTGTAACTAGCTTTTACACTGACAACGTCATAGGAACTATTTTCTGTTCTAGCAAACGTGTTCGGATCAAGATCATCTCGTTCGCCACTGAAGCGGTACTGCACACTTCCTTCAATCTTTTCATGTGAATAAATTGCTGAAACAGAATAAGCATTCATTGGTCGGCGTAAAAGCCGCAAGTTTGTCGTGTTATCTTTGGTTTCTAAGTATGTATAAGAAGCTTTCAGCGCTAGGCTGTTCAGTACTTTGTACATACCTTGAACTTCAATACCCTCGCTTTGTGCTGAAGCTATATTTTTGTATTTACCAGATACGAAGTCGATTAGATCATCATAGAAGGTTCTAAATAGATCTGCTGAAAATTCAAGGCGTTCGCCAAGCTGCTGTTCAACTGAGATATCAAGCGCTTTTCCATCCTGGGATTTTAAACTCAAATCACCGTAGCTTGAATAAAGTTGGTACAGACTAGGATTTTTAAATCCAGTTCCATATGTTAATCTTACCAATGTATCTGATGCAGCTATTCTGCGTCCCACGGAAGAGCGAACTGAAACCGCCTGTCCTTTTTCACTTTGTTGGTCATAACGAAGGCCCGCATCAAATAACCATTTGTTATCATCATAGGAATAGAAGAACCCTTCCCCCGTATTTTTCAGGCGCTCTCGTGCAAATGGAGCTGCAAATCCACTGTAGTTCGAGTAACCCTTACCACTTTCATCTTGATAGGAAAGAATAAACTTTAACGACTGGGTGCTTGTCGGCAGCCATTCATGGGCTGTTTCGATCTGTTGCAATTCACTGATAAAATAGTTTTCTGATGTATCAACGTGAACTGGATCCGCCTTGTTTTCATCAAAGCGAGTCACTTCTGAAAATGTGAAACTTAATGAAGAGCGAAGAGTGTTCGAAAAGAAATGATTTACACCTGTTACGCCTGTAATTAGTTGTTTAAAGACCGCAGACGAATTCGGGTCATCACCTTGAGTTCCGCCGGCGTAATCGAGATCCACCTCTGCTTGTGAGTAGCGCAAACTGCCCACTACCTTACCAGTTTCACTTGCATGGTAAGTGAGTTTAGAAGAAACCGTTGCAACTGTCGCACCATCAGCTTCAGTATTTCCTTGGGATTTATCCGCTGCTGAAAATCCTGCCGTTTTAAGACCCTCTACTCCCGCGGAATAACCAAGATTATTTTGTCTGCCATAAACAGAGACGCCAGCTCGTAAAGTATCATAACTTCCCGCTTCAGCTACATAAGAAACTGCCAACGGACCTTTACCCTCTTTAGTGATGATATTTATCACACCACCAATAGCTCCGCTTCCAAAGCGCACGCTTTGTGGACCACGGTGGACTTCTATTCTTGCGATATTAACTGAAGCCAAAGATGAAAAATCAAAACCACCCGCAGGTGACATAAGTTCATTGGCTCTGATTCCATCAATTAATACTAGGGTGTCTTCTGATCGGGCTCCGCGAATGAATATCGAAGTGGTTTGTCCAACCCCACCTTGCCTTACGACTTCCACACCCGGAACATCGCGCAGTAAATCGGCTACTGTGGATTTGTTTTGGTTTTTGATTTCAGTTTCATCTAAGACCGTGACCCAAGATGAGGTGTCTGCAGATTCTTCAGTGACACTTGAAGATTCCACCACAACGGGATTTATTTGCGCGTAAGTTGATAAAGAGCCTAATAGAAGGCCCATGACGAAGATATTTTTCATCCTTGCTCCGAGGTTTGTTTCAAGAAGGCGATCGGACTTAAAGAGGACACCTCTTATCACCGTTGCGGCACAGTGCCGGACTGTAGACACTCCGACTTGGCGGAGCAGATATTCACCGGACTTCAGCTAATCCTTGAAAGTTGTTTAACTAAATTTAAATCTAATAGTTAGGTTGCGCAAGATTCATTACTAAATCATATTCTCGAGAAAGCTCGATTTGTGTTCTGTACTTAAGCCCCAACTGCGATTCATCCAAAATATTTGGAATTTTCTTGCCCTCTACAATAAGTTCCTTTGCATCCTTTGAATCACCTTCATAAAAATGTTCGACTTCAATATTTCCTTGCCGAGTTTTACTTAGTCTTCCTTGCGCATCATAACTGAATAATATGGAAGTTTTATCTAGAGGGGTCGCCGAGGCTAACCGGCCTTCTTTATCATAAGTAAATTTATACCCCCCTTTTTCCGAAGAAACCCCGTTTAAGAAAGATTCGTAATCAACCTGTGAAACCAAGTGACCAGCTTTTCCTCTACTGTAAGAAAAAGAAGTTTTTTTATAAGGAGATGATACCTCAACGGTCTGACCGTACTCATTGCGCTTAATTGAGGTTTTAAAGACATCTTTGCCTAATGTTTTTATAATTTCGATCGGCTCTTCGGAATTATTAAGAAGATATTCAGAAGTGCCTTCACCATTTTTAACAGTCATCGAATTAAGTTGGCTATAATCAGCTGAATATTTGTAAGTGTAAGTTGTTTTGATCGGGGCTTTACCAATACATGTCTTCGTAACGTCAACGTTATAAGCTATCGGATTGCCTTCCGTGCGAAGTTTATAATCAAAATTTTCTGAACAGATATCTGTTCCCTTTAAATCACTTACCCACCCTGTAGTTGGGTGATAAGTTAGACTAATCCATCCCTTATCAGGCCAGATGACTTTGTTTAGTTTATTCTTTCCATCATAAAAGTAGTGATAGCGCTCACCTTCAAAATTCATAGAACTAACTAACTTCGCATTTGAATATTCAAAAATCGCTATTACCTTTTGTTCAAGGTTCCGATTGCTTTTAAAAGAAATTTTTGTGATTAAATGGTCTTTGTTTCGTTCAAACAAAAGACTTCTTCCTGATCCGTCTTGAATCTTTTCTAACTGATTCATTTTAGAATAAATAAAACGAAGATTCCTTATTGTATCGGGCCCTGTGATAGATTTTAATTTTCCCCCTTGATATCTTTCAGTAGTCCCGTCAATAAGGGTGCGTACATAGGATTGATTTTCCTTATGTATTCTTCCATCGCGAAAGTCCTTTGCTAGAAAGACCGAGCCTTCTTTTTTAAAAACTACTTCTTTCCCATCGCCGCAATAACGAAGTAACAGATGACCATTATTTTCACTTATTGAAAGATCTAGGTCAGTACACCAGCCTTCGCCGAATCCACCTGAAAAAGTCGAACGACTGTTATATGTCCGAACATGGTTAACGTCTAAATCCAGACGTGATTCTGTAAAATCATTGAAACTCTGAATGAAAGATCCGCTGATTGTATCAATATGAGCCAACGAGTTCGAACCCCATATTACAAATAATAATAAGACTAAGATTTGCATTTTACTCCGCCGTGTTCTTTGACATCATTTTATAAAGAAGATGCAAGGAACACAATAGATGAGACTTTCACTTATAGGCCTAACTGCATTTGTAATTGTATGCTTCGTTGTTCCGTCTTTCGCAAAATCAAAAGACTATAGTAAAGAAAGATTCAATGCGACTGAATGTTCCGACATCACCACAAACAATCGCTGTGGCGTGTGTCCCTTAAGAATTAAGAAAACGCGTTTACCATCAGAAATAAATCCAGCCCCGCACACAGACGAAGAAACACAGCCAGGAGTTCAATAACTATGTCTCGACAGATAGTCCTTTTATTCTATGTGCTTTCCTTAGTACTTCTTTCTGGCTTTGCTAAATCTAAACGAGTCATTGAAAGAGCTGGCGATAGATTTCGCAGCTCCAGATCCAATGAAAGCTCTTCAGAAAATTCAAGACGAAGTGCAAGCCCACCTTGTTCAAATTGCAACGCCGACCGAGAAAATGAAGAGATAAAAATCCCCGATAGAGAAGCCGACACTGGTGAAACTCCTATTCCTTCCGAACCGCGCGGTGATTTTTTTGAGTCATTGCAAAGACGCTCGCAAAGCTATGGCAATCCCGGCGTAAATAAATCATTTAAGACTTCAAGACTTTCTGGAGTGAACAATGTTCGCGAAGTACTTCCAGGATTTATTTACCGGGGTGGTTCTGGAGGAAAAGAAGACTATCAGTCTTTCAGTTATGAAGCCCTTCAAAACCTTTGCAAAGAGGGTTTTTCCCAGGCAATTGACGTGCGCGGAACAAAATCAAAAGTAAAACCCGGGCCCATCCATTGCAAAAAGGCCGATGGCAGCAGTCACACTCTTTATTATGATGTCGCTATATTTTCGCGTCCTGACGCTTATTTAGATCTGATTCACAAGCGCCTTAGTTCACAAAAAGACCCAGGACCAATAATGCTTCATTGCACTGGTGGTGAACACCGATCAGGGTATGCTTCTGCAGCTGTCTTGATGCAGTTCTGCGGATATTCAACAGGTCAGGCGCAGCAGTATTGGTTAAAAAATAGAATTCATGACAACTGGGATTCTAGCTTTATGGAAAAGATTAGAGACTTTCCAAGAAATCATTATAAAGACAGTCGTCAGCTTAGCCCTGAGGTCAGACAAAAAGTCTGCCCTCAATAAATTCTCAACTAGAACTTAGTTTCTTCTTTTGTAAATAAAGCGGGGCATGCCGGTGATTCGCTGGCGCCCTGAATTCGCAGCGGAAAACCCACGAAGAAGTATTCTCCTTCAGGTACATTCTTTAAATCTAACAGTTCAAATATCGCCGCTTTTTCTAAAAGGATTTTATGAATCGGTCTATCCGGTGAGCCTGGTTTGAAGTCAGATGACTTCCATGAAGTGCCGTACAAATTAAAGCCTTCTAAACCAATAAGATACTGAGCTGCTTCAACCGAGAGAGTTAAAACATAATTGGGATCGTGAAAACCTTCTTCATTCAAGGGATAGAACTGCGAAGTTAAAATAAGCTTCGTGCATTCTCCACCGACAATCGCTAGCACTCGATTTAGATTTTCTTCTAATTCTTGCTTAGAAACTTCCCAGTGATAAATACCGTTACCGGTAGCAACTTCTTTATAGTTATTGCCAGGCAGACGAACTACGATAGTTCGCCCGAAATAGTACCCGGGATTTTTAAAGTAGTGATCAATCCCATGGCCATTTTCCACAACATGAAGTTGGGCTTCCGCATGAGTTAAGCTGTGGGATTTTAAAATATGTTTATCGTAATTTACCGGAGGCAGTTTTCCCGGTTGGATTGAATAAAGTTCCTCTTTTTCATAAGGAGTTCCTTCCATCCACATACCAGGCATCTTCGAAGTGATCGGCGGCGATAAAATATAAGGCATAAATTGATTATCAATAGCGCAGAAACAGGAAGCAAAAGATAAAGCAAGTTTGCGGTAGGAACTGTATTTAATTGTAGGGATTTTTTTAGGGAAAAAATGGTGGCTTGAGACGGAATTGAACCGCCGACACAAGGATTTTCAGTCCTCTGCTCTACCAACTGAGCTACCAAGCCACTGGATCGTTCAAAGAGACCAATGTGTATCTTTTGGCCTCTTTGATGTCAACAAGAACTGCGGTGGCAGCCCAGTTTATTCAAGGCGCGAGGAGAAAGCTGTACATCGTACCGCGCCGACGAGCAACGCGGAAGAAACTGGGCTGACGCCGCAGTTAGGCTTTATCAAATGCGTATTTTAGGTCAGCCAAAAGATCATTTAGATCTTCCACCCCTACAGAAAGGCGAATAAGGGAGTCATCAATCCCCAAAGCCTTACGATTTTCCGGGGGGACGGAGGCATGCGTCATGATCGCTGGATGTTCAATCAAGCTTTCAACCCCGCCTAAGCTTTCTGCCAGGGCGAAAACATTTACGTTTTCCAGGAATTTACGGGCCGAATCCATTCCACCTTTGATGTAGAACGTGATCATACCGCCAAAACCATGCATTTGTTCTTTCGCCAAAGCATGTTGCGGGTGGCTTGTAAGACCCGGATAGATAACTTTTTCAACTTTGGGGTGAGATTCCAAGAAACGCGCGATAGCCATCGCATTTTCCTGATGGGCCTTCATACGTAAAGGAAGAGTTTTCAAGCTTCTTAAGCACATGAAAGAATCAAACGCCCCTTGAATGCCACCCATCGAGTTACTTAAAAACGCCATTCTTTCGGCAATATCATCACGAGAAGTAACGGCTACACCACCAACTACGTCACTATGACCACCGATGTATTTAGTCGCAGAATGAACCACGATATCAGCACCTAATTCCAAAGGTCTTTGGAAATAAGGACTCATGAACGTGTTATCAACCGCAACGATAATGCCTTTAGCCTTAGCAATTTCAGAGATTTTCTTAATATCAACAAGCTTCAAAGTAGGATTCGTCGGAGTTTCAAGCCATACCATTTTGGTATTTGGCTTAAGTGCTTTTTCAAAGTTTTCTACTTTAGTTAAATCAACAAAAGAAAACTCCATCCCGTCATGCTTAAGAACTTTATCGAACAAACGGAAAGTACCGCCGTACATGTCATCCATCGCAACAACGTGATCGCCGCCTTTTAATAGGTGCAAAATAGTTGTCGTCGCCGCGCATCCAGAAGCAAAAGCAAATCCATACTTACCGCTTTCAAGACTTGCCATGCAGTTTTCATAAGCTCTTCTAGTTGGATTGTGTGTGCGAGAATATTCCCAACCCTTATGAACGCCCGGAGATTCCTGTACATAAGTCGAAGTTAAATAAAGCGGCGTCATGATCGCGCCCGTTGAAGGATCCGGAGCTTGGCCCGCATGAATCGCGCGAGTTTGGAAACCTAAGTTGTCAGTCATCTTTTTCATCTAAAAACACCTATTTTTTTAAATTTTTAAGAGCTTCGTCAGCTGTTACTACGCGGTTAAACGCATTTTTTGTGTCTTCTTCTTTAAGTAAACCGTTTTCAACCATCCATTTATCGTTGAAAGCTTTGCTTAGATACTGACGACCGCTATCTGCGAAAATAACTACGATGTTAGACGGTTTTTCTAGCTTTTCAGATGCTTTGATCGCGCCCACTAACGCTGTAGCACTTGAAGGACCCACCAAAATTCCCTCTTCAGAAACAAGTCTGCGAGTCATTTCGAATGCTTCAGGGTCACCAACGCGAACAAAACCATCATAAATATCTAAATGAACGTTTCCAGGAAGCATATCTTCCCCGATACCTTCCACCTTATAAGAGCCTGGAGGATCCACGATTTTCTTATGATAGAAAAGATCGTAAAGAATACTTCCGATCGGGTCTGCACAGATCACTTTTACGTCTTTATTCTGCTCTTTAAGATATTTCGCACAGCCTGAAAGAGTTCCACCAGTACCCGCACCACCAACAAGCATATCAATTTTGCCATCCATCTGTTTCCAGATTTCAGGTCCAGTTGTTTTATAGTGACGAGTTGGGTTATCAGGATTGAAGAACTGATTGGCTAAGAAAGCGCCCGGAGTTTGTTCAGTGATTTTTTTTGAGACGTTATAGTGACTCATGGGGTGTTCAGGTTCAACCATCGGAGTGATGACCACTTGAGCGCCGTAAGCTCTTAAAAGTGCGCGTTTTTCTTCGCTCATCTTTTCTGGCATTACAAAGATACATTTATAACCTTTTACAGCCGCTGCTAAAGCTAAACCTACACCGGTATTTCCAGATGTCGCTTCAACGATTGTGCCGCCGGGTTTTAAATCGCCTCTTTTTTCTGCTTCTTCAATCATTGCCACAGCAACGCGGTCTTTAATGCTGCCACCGGGATTAAAATACTCCACTTTCGCAAAGAATTTATGTTTTGAACCTTTAGTAACGTTATGAAGCGCCACCATCGGAGTATTTCCGACAGTTTCCAAAATGGAATCGTAGATTTGTGACATGATAAACTATCTTTCTAGATCTCTTCTTCTGTTGGATCGAAGAACGACTGAGTTCATGGACTGTAAAACTGTATTCATTTGAGTCAAGGGGTCCACGGAATAGGTGATACCAAGCTCCGAAGTCAGTTGTTTAACGAGCTGGCGGCTTGGTTGATCTTTCATCAACTCATCCACTAGTTTTGTTAAAGCTTCCTGCTTTTTATCGGGCTGTGCCATAGCTATCCTCCAACAGCCGCCACTCTATCACCCCCCTCCCAAAGAGTGAAAAAAATTTTGCAGAAGAGGCCCAAAAAGGAGCATTAAAAATGCGGGAAATTGAAATAATAAAAGGGGAATCATTAAAATAAATGGCAAGCGGGCAATTTTATTGGTTAGCTCCTCATGGCATGCCTCAATGATCTCTTCTTCAAGCCGCAAAAGTATATTGTGAATCGATTCACCTTTTAATCCGCGCTCTAAAACCTGCAAAAGGGTTCGGCGATGGATCGAAGACAGGCTTTGAATGCAGATTTTAGGGTCTTGCCCCTGTTGTAATAACGCCAGCCAGCGCGTTACAACTTCCGGAAACTCACCTTCTGATTTTTTTAAGTACGTGTGAATGCCTTGTTTCACCGAGTGACCCTTTTCAATCGCTCTTTTTACGCTTAGTAACAGCTGTAATGGTGGTGCTATACCTTCCATTTCATCCTCCGACCCACAGAAAATATGAAAATAAGCCCACCTGAAAAGATTAAAGCGGAAAAAAGAATCAAAACACGATGTTGATGGAACCCAAATTGCGTAATTACAAAAGTTAATAGCGCCAGAAAAAGAGCGGTGACAATTATCGCCTGCATCTTCAATTGCTGCGTTACTTGTCCGGACCTACGTCGAAAATCTTCAAGCATCTTAAGCTCTCTGCGAAGTGCGCGAACTTGTTCCACACAGCGAGTTCCTGATCGATCGATTTCTAAAAACTCTTGGCGCAAATCCTTGAGCAGTGCGGATTTCACGGCGATGACATTTTCCGACATCGCTAAAGATTCGTACATCTCCATCATCTGATGACGGATCCAACCATCTTGAATTTCAATTGCTGTTAACAAAGAAATGCGGAAAGATTTTCCTGTCTGCAAGCTTAGTATCACGCTATCAAGAAGTGGAATAAGTGCTGTTCGCAATCTTCTTAATAAGAAAAAACGCAAAATATCCGGAAAAAACTTTAAAGTTATCAAAAGAATGCCGATGAAAAGCCAGAGTGAGGGTGCGGATACTCCACTTAAGGTGATTAAAGCGATCACAACAAGGTTCAAGATCGAAAGAAATCGAACCAATTGTTGAGAGAACGCAAAATCTCGCGCGATCGAAGTGATAGATCGATCAATTAATGAGTATCCGAGCAGCGAAATCGAGAAAAAGATAAGCATGGAACCACCTTCACGGAAACTAGCGCTCGCAAAAAATATGCAAGGTAAATTTTTTGTTGACCGCGCTGGTCAAATTGTGAAGACTTAAGGAAGTAAAGTTTTTAAGTTAGAGAAACAACAACAACGTTTGCATCCTAGGAGGAGCACATGGCAAAGAAAGCAGCAAAAAAAGCTACTAAGAAAGCAGCTAAGAAAACTACTAAAAAAGCCGCTAAGAAAACTACAAAGAAAGCTACTAAAAAAGCTTCTAAGAAGTAATTCTTACGGAACTAATTTAGTTCTAAAGAAAACCCCAGAGGCAACTCTGGGGTTTTTTTATTCCTAAAACCCGCTCCCTGAGCGACTTTCACAGGTGGGAAACTAGGGTTGGCGGGAATGGTATAGGCGCAAGGCGGAGGATCTTTCGCGAAACGCAGGCGTACCTGTCAGGTACGTCGGAGAGAAGTGAAAGACCGGACAACGGCGTCGAATGTGCCCTTATCGGCGACCCGCATTGATAAATGCCACTGGGCTTTTAGATAAGTTTAGAAATAATAAAGAGCACCCACAGAACCGTTCGGGATAAGCATTGATCTGCTTACTTCATACATGCCGGTTAACTCACCATAAAAAGACATTCCGGCTAAGTCGCCAGAAAGCTGGTTATATTGAATACCGAACGTCGTATTGATGAAGTTCGTACCAAACTGACCGGATTTCTTTTCTTTAGTTGTTAGAACGCGGTCCAAGATATCGGAACTATCAAGACGTGCGCCGTCAGAATTGTACCAGCGGGAATATCCTAAGGTTGTATAAGGAGATAAATAATCCCCTTCAAATGTGTGCTTCCATGATAATTGGAAAGCATCATACCCTGGACCCTGCCCAAAACTTGCCAAAACACCATCAGCATCTTCAAAGTTAAGTTCCAAGTTTAATCCGGCCATTCCAGCGGAACCGCCGAAAAAGAATCCCGCGCCCACTTTTCTATGGTCACGCATTTTTAAATTAGATGCATAAGAGGTCGAAAGACGCTCATCGCGCATGTTTTGGCTGTATTCTGATTCGATGGAATGAGCTTTTTCAGACACTGTGTTGGCATCAGCACTGAGATTTACCGACGCCTGCGCTTGGACCGCGCCGCTAACCAAAAGAACTATTAAAGATCGAATAAAAAGTTTTTGCATAGAAACCTCCAAAGGAGATCTATAGAAGGCGAGCTTTTACACCCTCTTCTTGGAAGAACTTTTTAAGAGCTTTTCCATCCAGCGGTTCCAACCTCCAAAGAAGTTTATGAACAAGGTCGTAGGTTTCTTCCGCTTTTTTAGATCTCAAATTATCTGTCAAATAAACCATGTTATCGCTGATTTTGACCGCATTATCCAGCAATCTAGCTACATCACGATTCTTAGTTCCCTTATCTAATAAGACAAGCGTCTTATTAAAATTCGTCGTCAATTTATCAAGCTGTTGAATCATATTTGTTATGGAGCCTTCATTTTTTTCAACCAATGCAACGATTTTACCGGCTAAACCATAACTTTGCGAAATCAATTGATCGATTCTTGGAGGATCTTCCCCGCGAACGAAATCGCCACTATTAAATTCTGCGGCATCTGCACTGCCTGGCGAGATTTCCAGAAACTTTTCCCCAATTACACCAGCTAAGTTAATGAAAAACTTGGAATCTTTACGGACACTGGTCCAGGCTTTTTTATCAATAGTCACGGTTAAGCGAAGTTTAACTTCTTCGCCGCTATCCATTTTGAAAGACGGATCAAAAGAAATCTTTTTAACTTTTCCAACCTTGATACCCATCACTCGCACGGGGGAACCTTCTTCGATACCACCAGCAAAGTTGTACATAACGTTTAATTCTTTGGTGTTGGAAAAAGGAGAGATGAAACCCATGAGGTAAGCGAAGACCACGATAAGTATCACAGATACAAGAGCTAGCAAACCAACCTTGGTTTCAACCTTCATACGTTCTCCTAGTAAAGATGACTAAAAGTATAGGATAAAATAAAATCAATCACAATAATTGCTATCGAAGCCACGACCACGGTGTTTGTTGTCGCTCGGCCGACACCTTCCGCACCTTGCTGACATCGAAATCCGAAATGGCATGCAACGAGAGGAATCACTCCCCCGAAACAAGCGCCTTTTATCGTCGCAAAAATAATATCTTTGAATTGAACAAAGCGATGCATAGAGGTTAGGAACATCGAAGGTGTATACCCAAGGTAACTTTCACTCACTGCCATTGCTGCAAAGATACAAGTCATGTTGGCAATCACAGTCAGCATCATCCCGCCAAGAACGCAGGCTAAAAACCGTGGAACGACCAAGAAATTAACCGGATCAATTCCTAGCATCTTAAGCGCATCGATCTGTTCAGTTATTTGCATCGAACCCACTTCAGAAGCGTATCCAGCGCCCACCCGTGAACACAGTAAAAGAGCTGTTACCACCGCCCCTAATTCACGAAGAATAAGTAATGCAGCAAATCCCGGTACCATAGAGTCATTCTGAATCACAAGCTTCATGTGAAATGAAGATTCTAAGATCGTCACGACAGCAGCAAAACTGACGCAGAAAACGATAATAACTAGACTTTTATTGCCAACAAAATGCAGTTGTTCGATGAATTCTTTACGGCGAAACGGAGGAAGAAAGATACCAGCAAAGGTTTCAGCAATAAGACCGATCATGAGCGGTAACCTCGTACCATTGTTAAGACGATTTCAGCTAAGAAGCTAGTCATCCAATCCATCACCACGATACAAATCATTGTTGTGACCGCTGTTGCTACCACAGCTCGACCCACACCTTTTGCGCCGCCCGTTGCAGAAAATCCTTTATAGGTACAAACAGTGGCTAATACCACCGCGAATGCAAAGCATTTAATAAGTCCATTTAGAATAGAAATGGGATTTACAATTGTAGGCACATGACGAAGGTATTCTTCAAAGTTTACACCCGCAAAGGCTTGTCCCATCAGCATTCCACCGAATACGGACATCACCAAGCCTGCACCTAAAAGGAAAAAGCTTGATACGATGATGCCGATAAATCTTGGGACAATGATTTCTTGCATGGGATCAGCACCCAGGCATCTGACGGCATCAATTTGTTCAGTGACTCGCATAGTACCAAGTTCAGCCGAAGTAAAAGCGCCGACTTTTCCACTTAACATGAAAGCAATCAATAAGGGTCCTACTTCGCGAAAAGTACCACTTGTAGCTAGACCACCAAGATATCCCAAGGCACCAAATTCCGTCATTTGCATCGCAAACTGTACAGTCATGATCGCGCCCACGAAAAATCCTGCCATTGCTGTAGTAAAAAAGCTTTCAGCTGTGACTTTCCAAATCTGCTCAAAGACGTCGTGGGTTTTTAGTTTTTTCTTAAAAAGAGTGCCTAAAATTTTCTGCAGAAACAGGAGTGTCCCCCCGATTTCATCTAAAATAGAGATAAACTTGGTCATGCGCTAAGCACCTCAGAAAGGAAATCCTTCACTAACGGATGCTCGGACTTTTTTAATTCGTCTGGAGTTCCCAAGGCGACGATTTGTCCCTTATCTAGAACGACGATTCTATCGGCAATCGAAAGCGCGCAGTTCATATCATGGCTAACCACTAATGATGTTGTCTTCAGCTCTCTAGATAAATCTAAAATCAGCTGATTCACCGCTGTAGTTGTCACAGGATCTAAACCCGTTGTCGGTTCATCGAACAAAAGTATCCTAGGTTCAAGTGCTACCGTGCGCGCAAGGCTGACGCGTTTTTGCATGCCATAGGAAATTTGCGCCGGTCTTTTTTGTTCAATCCCGGTTAGATGTACTAGCTTTAAAGCTTTATTCACTTTGTCTTTGATAGTTTGTTCATCCAGCTGATAGTGGCGACGCAAACCAAAAGCCACGTTTTCAAAGATAGTGAGGGAATCAAAAAGAGCAGGATGCTGAAACACCATTCCGCATTTTTTTCTGATGGGAAGATATTGTTCCTCTGTGAACTTAGAAACCTCTTGGTTATCAATCCAAATTTCACCTTCATCAGGAGTTAGAAGACCTACGAGATTTTTAAGTAAAACGGACTTGCCTGTCCCAGATGTCCCCAGAATGAAAATGATTTCACCTTCACGGATTTTCAAACTTAATCCGTTAAGCACAGTTCTGGTTCCAAATCTCTTTACGAGGTTCCTGAATTCAATCACCAAATAATGGTGAGGGGTAAAAGATCACGGGTCAAGGACGTGGAGGCACTTTTCTATAAAGAAGAACGATGAGTGACGCCCCCGTGATGTAAATCGCACCATAAACCCAAGGTTCAAAGTCAGAAAATAAAATTTTTGAAATCAAAGCGGGGAAAAATCCCAGTGGGTAGATATTTTTCTGTCCAGGTTCTTGGCGTAAGTATTCTTCTAAAACAGTCAGTGGGCACATCATGCCGATTAAGTATTCGACCACAACAAACAATATCATCGCAACATGAAGGCGTCTTAACCAAGGAATGCGGATCCACCTCCAATGAAGTTTTGCGCCGATTAAAATCAAAGGCACTGGCGTGATCACACATACCACGTACAAAAAATGAAAATAAAGAATAAGATCGGCCAACTGAGTTTTAGACACTGATTGATATTCACAACGCCGTATTTATGCCGTCAGCAAATAGTTTCGCAGTTTGAAATTAAGCAAAACAAATCAAGCTAAGGTTGTCAGGGGACCGTGCAAAAGCCCGCGTACGAACTGATGCACACGGGGATCTGGATGATCTTGCGTTTGTTCTGGAGTTCCGGTGATTAATAATTGCTGGTCAACCACGACACCAATTCTATCCGCCATTTGATAAGCACGATTCATATCATTCGTGATTGCTACGACTGTCGAACCTTTTTCTTTTTTAAGTTTTAAAATCAATTCGATGATTTTTTTTGAAGTGATCGGGTCTAAACCTGCTGTTGGATCATCATAGAAAATGATCTCTGGATCTAGTGCTAAGGCCCTGGCAATGCCTAATCTCTTTTGCATGCCTCCGCTAATTTCATCGGGATATAAATCCCGCGCGTGGGGAATTCCTACAGCATCCAGGAAAAACTCTGCTTTTTTAGCAATTTCCCAATCCGTTGCTTTTGTGGTTTCGCGCAGTGGAAAGCAGATATTTTCAATGCACGTCAAAGAATCAAAAAGAGCATTCTTCTGAAAAAGAATTCCCATTTTTTTAAGCAGCGGCAGACGCTCTTTACTGCTTAGCGTCAACCATTCCCTCTGTTCAATAAAAACTTTGCCATTCTGCGGAGTTATCAATCCTGACATCGTTTTTAGCAGAGTCGTTTTCCCCTGCCCGCTCGGACCCACTATCACAAAGCTTTCACCTGGAGCGATATCAAGGCTCACGTTTTTTAGTACAACGTGGCTGTCAAAGGCGACAGTTATGTCTTTGAGGCTGATCATGCTCATGGTTTTTACGTCCAGTTCTTGCTCTTATCTCTCTAGGCACCGAGCAGTATTGGTTGTCTCTATATTCAATTTGATATTGAATGTGGCCTTCAACGCAAGTTTTAAATTTTTCCATTCAAATTGCAGCCTTAAGGAGATTTATCATGGCTCACAAAAGAAATAAAATTGCTGTCATTGGCGCGGGCTTCGTAGGCTCTACAACTGCTCACTGGGCAGCTCAAAAAGAAATCGGCGACGTTGTTATTCTTGATATCAACGAAGGTGCAGCGATCGGTAAATCTTTGGATTTATTCCAAGCAGCTCCAATTGAAATGTTCGATTCAAAAGTAAAAGGCACTAACAAGTACGAAGACATCGCGGATTCTGATGTTGTTATCATCACTGCAGGTATGCCACGTAAACCAGGCATGAGCCGCGATGAACTAGTTGGCGTTAACGCGAAAATCGTAAAAGACGTTTGCGAAGGCATCAAAAAGTACGCTCCAAATTCATTCGTAATCGTTGTTTGTAACCCAATGGACGTAATGGCTGTTTACGCAAAACAACTTCTTGGCTTCCCTCGTGAGCGCGTTCTAGGTATGGGCGGTTGCTTGGATTCAGCTCGTTACCGTGCATTCATCGCTGAAGAGTTGAACGTTTCTGTTAAAGACGTAACTGGTATCGTTGTTGGTAACCACGGTGATGCGATGGTTCCACTTGTACGTATGACTTCAGTTTCTGGTATTCCTTTAACAGATCTTCTTTCTGCTGAAAAAATCGCGGCGATCGTACAAAGAACTAAAACTGCGGGCGCTGAAATTGGTGGCCACTTAAAAACAGGTTCTGCTTACTATGCTCCAGCACGTGGCGCAGTTGAAATGGCAGAAGCAATTCTTAAAGACCAAAAACGCGTTCTTCCGGTTGCGGTTGAACTTCACGGCGAATTCGGCGTTAACGATAAATTGATGGTTGGCGTTCTGGCTAAAATCGGCGGCAAAGGTATGGAAGGCATCATCGACATGAAATTGAACGCTGACGAAAAAGCAGAGTTTGAAAAGTCGGTTGAAGCGGTTCGTACATTGGTGTCTGCTCTTAAAACTGTAAACTAGTCTGTAAGGAATTTAAAAAAATGAATATTCATGAGTATCAGGCCAAAGATGTCCTCAGAAAATTCGGAGTTGCCACTTTAAAAGGTAAAGTGGCTCATTCCCCTGAGGAAGCAGTGGCTGCTGCAAAAGAAATCGGTGGAAGCCTTTGGGTTGTTAAAGCTCAGATCCATGCTGGTGGTCGCGGTAAAGGTGGCGGCGTAAAAATCGCGAAATCTTTAGACGAAGTAAGTGACTTAGCTAAAAAAATGATCGGCATGACTTTAGTGACTCACCAAACGGGTCCTGAAGGTAAAGTTGTTCAAAAAGTTTATATCGAACAAGGTTGCAACATCGCTAAAGAATACTATGTTGCGTGCCTAGTTGACCGCGCTACAGGACGAGTCGCAATGATGGCTTCTTCTGAAGGTGGTATGGATATCGAGGAAGTTGCTGAACACAACCCAGATGCGATTAAAAAAATCGACATCGATCCAGTGATCGGTCTTTCTGGTTTCCAAGCTCGCGATCTAGCTTTCCAAATCGGGATGGCTCCTGAAATCGTAAATAAAGCCGTTAAATTCATGACAGGTCTTTATAACGCTTTCATCGCGACGGACTGTTCAATTGCTGAAATCAATCCACTAGTTGTTACTAAAGAGGGCGATGTTCTTTGCCTAGACGCTAAGATGAATTTCGATTCAAACGCTCTATACAGACATCAAGATATCGTAGAGATGCGCGACCTGGCTGAAGAAGATCCTTCTGAAATCGAAGCTTCGAAATTCGATCTTGCTTTCATCAAACTTGATGGAAACATTGGTTGCTTGGTGAACGGTGCTGGTCTTGCGATGTCTACTTTGGACATCATCAAGCTTCACGGTGCTGAA
The DNA here is from genome assembly GCF_022814725.1 of Bdellovibrio reynosensis. Taxonomy (NCBI): domain Bacteria; kingdom Pseudomonadati; phylum Bdellovibrionota; class Bdellovibrionia; order Bdellovibrionales; family Pseudobdellovibrionaceae; genus Bdellovibrio; species Bdellovibrio reynosensis. The sequence continues at coordinate 2,631,292 of NZ_CP093442.1, read as the reverse complement.
CCTGCAAACTTCTTGGATGTTGGCGGTGGCGCTAACAAAGAAAAAGTAACAGCAGCTTTCAAAATCATCCTTAAAGATCCAAACGTAAAAGGCATCCTGGTTAACATCTTCGGTGGTATCATGAAATGTGACATCATCGCTGACGGTGTAATCTCTGCTTCTAAAGAGTTGGGTTTAAAAGTTCCTCTAGTTTGCCGCCTTGAAGGTACAAACGTAGAGCTTGGTAAAAAAATGTTGAGAGAAAGCGGATTGAACATCACTCCTGCTGATAATCTCGAAGATGCAGCTAAAAAGATCGTTGCTGCGATTAAAGGATAAGTCAGATGGCAATTCTTATTAACAAAAACACGAAAGTAATTTGCCAAGGTTTTACTGGTGCTCAAGGTACATTCCATTCTGAGCAAGCATTGGCTTATGGAACTAAAATGGTTGGTGGCGTGACTCCAGGTAAAGGTGGCACGACTCACATCGGTCTTCCAGTGTTTAACACTGTAAAAGAAGCTAAAGCACAAACGGGTTGCAACGCTTCTGTCATCTTCGTTCCACCTCCATTTGCAGCTGATTCAATCATGGAAGCTGTAGATGCTGATTTGGATCTTGTGATTTGTATCACTGAAGGTATTCCAGTATTAGACATGGTAAAAGTAAAACGCTTCATGGAAGGCAAACGCACTCGTTTGATCGGTCCAAACTGCCCAGGCGTTATCACTCCAGGTGAATGCAAAATTGGTATCATGCCAGCACACATTCATAAACCAGGTCGTATCGGCGTTCTTTCACGTTCAGGTACATTGACGTATGAAGCTGTTGGACAATTGACTGCATTAGGTCTTGGCCAATCAACATGCGTTGGTATCGGTGGTGACCCTGTGAATGGAACTAACTTCATCGACGTTTTAAAAATGTTCAATGAAGATCCAGACACTGACGGAGTAATCATGATCGGTGAAATCGGTGGATCTGCTGAAGAAGAAGCAGCAGAATACATTAAAAATCACTTTAAAAAACCAGTAGCTGCGTTCATCGCCGGTGCAGCAGCACCTGCTGGTAAACGTATGGGTCATGCTGGCGCGATCATCAGTGGCGGTAAAGGAACAGCAGAAGCTAAATTTGCCGCTCTTGAAGCTGCCGGTTGCAAAATTTCACGCAGCCCTGCTGATATGGGTAAAACACTTAAGTCTATGCTTAAGTAATTTTACAAAGTATCTAAGCTTGCGTTACTTCGATGAAGTCGAAATAACGACAAACCCGCAGCCTAAAAACTGCGGGTTTTTTTATGCCTGAAATCCAGTGCAGGAACACAGCTTAAATCTTTCCAGCATTGAACTTATTCTTAAGCCATCTTTTCTAAAGAGGCTAAAAAATGGAATTAGTTTCAGATGCATTTAAAAATAACGGCGAAATTCCTGCAAAGTACACTTGCCAAGGCGATGATATCTCTCCTCCCCTGCGCTGGAGTGAGATTCCTACTAACACAAAAAGTTTAGCTTTGATTGTAGATGACCCCGATGCGCCAGATCCAGCAGCGCCAAGACTTACCTGGGTGCACTGGGTGGTTTACAATATTCCGCCAAACATTGATTCACTTCCTGAAAACTTTAGAAACTCCCCGCAAGGCGCCCAAGAAGGAATGAACGATTTTAAGAGCGTTGGTTACGGAGGCCCTTGTCCTCCCATTGGTCGACATCACTATCATCACAAGTTATATGCATTAGATATTGTACTTCCGCAGATGGTGAACGTGACAAAAAAAGATTTAGAAAAAGCCATGGAAGGCCACATCCTAGCAGAAACGGATCTGGTGGGTACTTATTTAAAGCACTAACCCGCTCGCTGCTGAACAACTTTATGAATGTGATCCAGGAATTCAGGATATTTGTCACACACGTGCGCGAAGGATTCTTTCTTTAAAACATAAAGATCACAGAATTGCTTCGCCACGACACCCGCCGTCCGCGGACCTTCAAAGATCAAGGCCATTTCGCCAAAGAAGAAGCCTTCACCAAGAGTCGCAATCAGTTTGTCGTCTTTAGTAAGAATATCGACTTGTCCTTTGTGGATGAAGTACATCGCATCACCCACGTCCCCAGCTTTAAAAACTCTTTCGCCTGGAACATAGACTCTTGTTTCTAATTCATTCATCAATTCTTCAACCAGCTCGCGGCTGGCGCCTTTTAAGAAAGGAACTTTTTCCAAAATAGGTTTATTGATATGAAAGATAAGTTCTGACTGAATCTTTTTAGGAAGATCTTCAATGATCGAATGATCTTGATAACCCTTTTTATTCTGCCACATGTAGTGGTAATAGGATCTTACTTTTGTGCGCATTTCATTCGGAATGTGATGAGACACCATGTAAGTTTCAATTTTATCTAAGTTATCCATGTGATGTTCGCGAGCGGCATCTTGACGAGCAAGCAAGCCTGCCACGTTACTTAGAATGAAACCAAATAGTCCAACACCGATGACTTGGACTCCGCATGTAAAGATCATCTGTGACATAGTCTTAGCAGAAATATCTCCGTAACCGACTGTCGTTAAAGTCGTAAATGCCCAGTACATAGCCTTCACGTATTCAAATAGTTTATCTGGATCAGGACCCGCCGAACCACTGCCTAAGCCAATCCATGCACAGGCTGCTAAGTGAATCAAAATTGGTAACATCACGAAAATTGGCACTAAGCGATAAACGATGGGTTGCAGGTTATCAAACTGATCAAGAAAACTTTTGATATGTTTTACGTGGCGAGCGGCTAACAGATTAAAAAGTAATAAACCTGAATACGTCGTATTGAATAGTAACAATCCAAAAAGCGACAAAGGCATCAAACAAATCACATCGCAAAGAAGGCCAAGATTAAGCCAACTGCGATAGTCTTTGATGCTTCTTTTTGTCGTTGAAAAATAGAGATAAATATTTGCCCCGGCTACCAGCGAAATAAGCAAATCAAACATGATTTCTACAGAGGAATCAGTCAAATAACCGATCAATCGCAAAGGCACCCAGAAGCCCACTAAAAACGCACCGATAACTGAAAAGACCTTCAACGTTTGTATTTTTCTCATGGTCTATTTTTCGGCACCAAATTCAGTCTGCAAAAGGCTTGAAATTTGGGTTCCTAAATCAAATATAACTGGCCTGAGGTCATGGCATTTTTTCGCATATACATTGCCTAAAATGTAGTTGTCAGACTTGGGGTCCAGGAAATATTCAAGGGTCATGAAACAAATCATTCTGGTATTACTTTTCGTAAGTCTTTCCTTCAATACCCAAGCTTCTCCTGATTGGTCTGAAGGAGTCTTGGTACCTGAAGGTGGTCGCCAAAATATTTATGAATGGTCTGAGACTGATTTCTTAAACTATCAACGCAATGGAAAGATTCATGCGCAAATCTATCCAGTAACTATCACGGGAATGCTTCCCCCGTATTTACCATTTAAAAAGCTTATTGAGTCAGATAATGGCAATCCCTTTAAAAGTTGGATTCAAGGACTTATTCAAAACGTCAGCGGATATAAGTCCTTTAACGATGTATTAAAAAACCTAGGACTTCATCCTTACCCACTTGAATCAGACACGGGTGTTTACGCAGTCCCTTATCCTCAGAACTTTCGGCCTGAAGAGTTAATGGGTTTAGGGATTATCGAAAGAAACGGTGCCAAGGGTTTCACCTTCAGCTGCGCTGCCTGCCACTCCAGCAACCTGTTTGGAAAAACTGTTTTAGGAATGACCAATCGTTTTCCGAAGGCCAATGAGTTTTTCATAAAAGCTAAAAGTGTCATGGCAGTTACTGATCCACATATTTTCCAGTACTACACCGGCGCCACTAGTGCCGAGCGAGATCTGTTAGCAGAGTCTAAAAATAATCTGCGCTTTGTTTCTTTAAAACAGCCTATTGCTTTGGGATTAGATACTTCTTTAGCGCAGGTCAGTCTTTCGTTGAATCGTCGTTCTCAAGATGGTTACGCAAGCTTTAACGAATGGTTTGCGAAGTTCCCACGCCGTGATGCCTTTTTAGATAATAAACCGGCCGATTCAAAACCTGCCGTGTGGTGGAATTTAAAATATAAAAATCGCTGGTTATCTGATGGCAGTGTGGTCAGTGGTAATCCGATCTTCACAAATATTATTTGGAATGAAATTGGCCGTGGTTCTGATTTAGTTGAACTTGAAAAGTGGCTTGATGCGAATTCAGAAATCATCAAAGACTTAACGACGGCAGTTTTTTCAAGTGAAGCGCCACTGATCACAGACTTCTTCCCTGCAGAAATGATTGATCTTGATCGCGCTAAAATCGGTGAAGGCATTTTCAAAGCCAATTGCGCAAAATGCCACGGTAATTATGACAAAGCTTGGAATGCACCGGGCTCTGAAAATTTGCCTTTAGTTGCGCAGTTAAAAACGACGAAAGTTCGTTACAAACAAACGACTCCAGTTGTCGATGTTGGCACAGATCCTTATCGCCGTTTAGGAATGAAGTCCCTTGAGCAACTGAACAACCTTGAGATTTCTAAAAGAAACAACATCCTAATCAAAGCGCAAGAAGGCTACGTGCCCCCACCACTAGTTGGTATCTGGGCACGCTGGCCATACTTCCATAACAACTCAGTTCCAAATCTTTGTGCGCTTCTAACCCCAGCGGCAAAAAGACCTGTCGCCTATTATTCAGGTGATGCGATAAATCCAGCCACCGATTTCGATTTCGAGTGTAACGGGTACCCGCTTGGCAATAAGACGCCAAAGGCATGGAAAACCGCAGAACATCACTTCGATACTCGCAAGAAAGGCATGGGAAACATGGGTCATGATGAGCGCATTTTTGTCAAAGATGGCGTGGAAATCCTTTCACCCGAAGACAAAAAGAACCTGATTATGTTCCTGCAAACCCTATAGTTTTCAGCCATTTAACTTACCTGGCTTAAACATCTGTTTGGGCCATTGTTTAAACTTTTGTCGGTTTAGAAATTATTCCTTCGGGGACAAGAACTATCTAAGAACATCTTAGGCCCGTGCTAAAACTAAGGCATGAAAAAACGTGCTTTCTTCACTGCCATTTTATCGCTGTTTGTTTCGCTAGCCGCTTCAGCTGAAGAGTACGCATTCACGCGCGGAATCCTTTTAGCATTTGATACCCGCGATCACCAAGCCTGCGAAATGGCGACCTTAAGAGTGAAAAGCATGGCACCCAAAGCCGACCTTAAGGCTCTTTGCGCCCAGGACGGAAGAAAACCAATTTCGGTCATCCTTGTTTCTACTCCCGTATCAGAGTTCGATTTTACAACGGAAGATTTAAAGGCAAAAAAAGGAAACAGTCTTGCGATCAAGCTTAGCGATTCTTCAATCATTGACCAAGAAACTTTCATTTTGATTTCAGACACTGAAGAGCTGGATCATACATTGAAGATCATGAACCATAAAAAAACTCAGGCAGTATCGCAAATAAGAATGGCTGAATTGAGCGCTTTGAGTGTTCTAAATTATAAACTGTTCTCGGTGCCTTTCGTGCTTCGTTCTAAGGGCTCTAAAGTTGAAACGTTAAATAAGTTCGCAGCAATGCTTGAACGTAAGGCAGTAAGCATCGGTCAAAATATTGAAGTAAGCTCTGAAGAAGAAGAGCCCTTTACTGTGGATGGAAATATGCTACCAAGCATTGTAAAGCTTCTTACCACCATTAAATCCATTTCGGTCGATCTGCCTAAGGATTGCGACAAAGGCTGCAAAAGCGATAAAAGCTTTGGCTTGTCTATCGCGCTTAAATTTCGGTTCTAATTCCGTTTTTATTTGCCTTTTTAATGACCTTCTGTGGCAAAATTTATTGACTCTGTCCCGCTAAGAGCTTATCCAAGAGCCCTCATAAAAGGGACGCTAACATGAAGAGATTATTCATCTTTATTCTTCTCATTGGTTCAACAGCAATGGCTGGAAGAGTTGATGAAATCGGTATTATGGCTATGGAAGACGCGGAGTTCACTTTGGGCTTAAACGCTTTCATGAATTACGAAGTCACTTACCAAGATTTCACCACTCCAGAAAAAGAACATGACCTAGCGGTGAAAACCGAAATCACTTTAAACAAAGTGGATGGAACGAAGCATGTGTGGACATGTGTCACTCAATTCGTTAAAACTCCCAAGTTCTTCGAAATCACAAAAACAGACTGTTTATAAATAAGGAGATACCATGGCTATCGAACAAACATTCTCAATCATTAAGCCAAACGCGATGAAGAAAAACGCTATCGGCGACATCATCAGCATGTTTGAAGCAAACGGCTTGAAAATCGCTGCTGCTAAAATCACTATTCTTTCTAAAGCTAAAGCTGAAGAATTCTACGCTGAACACAAAGAGCGTCCTTTCTTCGGTGAACTAGTATCTTTCATGACTTCTGGTCCAGTTGCTTTGATGTGCCTTCAAGGTGAAAACGCAGTTCTTAAAAACCGCGAAATCATGGGTGCTACTGATCCTAAAAAAGCAAACGCCGGAACAGTTCGCGCTAAATTCGGTGACAACGTTGGTGAAAACGCAGTTCACGGTTCTGACAGCGCAGCTTCTGCAGCTCGCGAACTTGCTTTGTTCTTCGAAAAACACGAGATCTGCAACGTATAGTTTTTAAAACTAAGATACAGATTTTTGTTTCTTAATAAAAAAGGGAGCCACAAGCTCCCTTTTTGCTTCTATGCTGAATGCATATTTCACAGTCGGGTAAAGGATTTTAAGTGTTAAGCCGCGGTTCACAAATTAACGTCACCATTGAAAAGATGGCCATCGGTGGCGCTGGTATCGCTCGTCATGAGGGAATGGTTTTGTTCATTCCGCTTGCGGCGCCAGCAGATGAACTTACGGTTGAGATCACTTTAAAAAAGAAAAATTTTGCTGAAGCGAAGATAGTTAAAATTCTTAAACCCGGACCTTCACGCAGAACTCCGCCGTGTCCCGTCGCGCTTGTTTGTGGCGGGTGCAATTGGCAACAAATTACTGAAGAAGAACAACGGTCGCAAAAACAACAACTGGTATTAGAAACTATTCAGAAATTCAACCGTGGTGTTGAGTTTGAATATCTTCCGATTAAAGCAAGTCCTCGCAGTTTACGTTACCGCAATCGAATTCAACCCAAATTTAAGAATGGAAATTTCGGTTTCTTTGCACGAAACTCCCACGCCATAGTTGATATTAAAGATTGCCCTATTACTGAAGAAGACCTAACCGCGAAGTTTCCTGAAGTGCGTGCTTTTGCTGAACAGAAACGATCTCAGGATTTGCTAAAACTAGAAATGTATATCGCTGAAGAAGGTGATATTCGCTACGGCTTGATCACTGATGACGACGACGGTGTTGGTTTTTCCCAAGTAAACCGTTTTCAAAATGAAGACCTTGTTGCCACTGCCTTAGAATGGGCTGGTGATTATTCATATAAAAACGTGTTCGATCTTTATGCAGGTTCGGGAAACTTCACTTTCCCTTTAGCTGCAAAATACTCTATCGCAACCATTCATGGGGTTGAGCTTAATCCAAAACTAGTCGAAAGGGCTAAGTCCAGGATTGGAAATAAGCCCATTAAGTATTTTCTTTCAGATGTAGAAAATTATATGAAAAAGGCGGTCATCGGCCGCGAAGACCTGGTGGTATTAGATCCTCCTCGCGCGGGAGCAAGTGAAGAAATTATGAAAAAGCTTGCTCAAACCCCACCAAGAAAAATTATCTACATCAGTTGTCACCCCGTTTCCTTAGCCCGTGACTTGAACTGGCTTTTTGCCTGGGCACAGAAACTTGGAAAATCATTTAAACTATCGCGGGTTCAAACGTTCGAGATGTTTCCGCAGACAGACCATGTTGAGACTATTGCTGAGCTGGTGGTTGACTCTTAATCCTCTAATGATACCTTTTTATTCATGCGTAAATGGATTATCGCTATCAGCTTGCTTTCACTCTTAGGCTGCGCCAGTCAAAGTAAGCAAAAAAAAGAAAAAGCAGAACTGTTTTTAAGAATGGGAATTTCCCAACTTGAAAGTGGCAATTACCCTTATGCCCTTAGGGACCTTTTAAAGGCTGAAGAACTTGATTCTGACAATGCCGTCATTCAAAACAATTTAGGTTTGGTTTATTTTTTCAGAGATCGCCAAGATTTAGCGTCGAAGCATTTGAATAAAGCTCTTGAAATTGATCCTAAGTACACCGAAGCCCGAAATAATCTTTCGCGTGTGTTAATTGAAAAGGGGCAATTTGCCGAAGCCGAAAAAGAGCTGAAAATAGTTTTAGATGATCTCACTTATCCCAGTCCGGAAAAAGCCTATATAAATTTGGGCTTGGCTAAGTTTAATCAAAAGGATTACTCAGGCGCTCGCAAAAGCTTTATCAAGGTGCTTGAAAATACACCTGATGATTGCATTTCAAACACATATGTTGGTCGAAGCTATTTTGAGGCTGAAGATTATCATAGAGCTAGTGAGGCGCTGGACCGCGCCATCAGTTTTTGTCAAAAAAGTTTATACGACGAACCCCATTACTACAGTGCTTTAGCTTACTACCGCCTTGGCGAAAAATCTAAATCTCAGACGCGGTTTGAAGAAGTGGTGAAGTATTATCCTAATGGCAAATACCGTGATAAAGCTAAAGGTATGCTAAGTTTGCTGCGAAAGGGACACTAATGAAAAAGACCGGTGAAATCTTAAGGAAAGCGCGTGAAGAAAAAGGCTTATCCCTACACGAAATCGGCCTTTCTCTTAAAATCAACAGCAAGGTTTTAAAAGCAATTGAAGAAGCCGATGAAGTGCATCTTCCGGCAAAAACTTTTTTGCGCGGCTTTGTACAAAGCTACGCAAACTTTTTACATTTAGATTCAGATAAAGTTTTAGAAATTTTCTATGAAGAAATGGGTTCGACAAAACCTAAGCCTTACCTGCGTCCTACTGAAACTGTGACCCCACCTGCAGAGACAGCGGGGGTTCCGCAACCGACTGTTCCTGCTGCCGATTCAATTGCAAAAGAAGCTCCCGCGAAGGAAGTACCAGCCAAGGAAGTTGCTGCTAAAGAGGCGACAGTAACGCCTATCCGTGTGACCCCACCGCCTTCTTCAAAAAAATCTGATTTAAAATCTTTAAACGAAAGCAAAACAACCCGTAACGTAGCCATTATTATCGTTGGAGTTGTTTTAATCGGTCTTATTCTTTTCACCAAAAAGATGATCGATAAATATTCAAAAGAAGCCGAAGTACCAAGCAATGAAGTTGCTGAAACCATGGAAGGCGCAACTCCGGTTGTACCTGAAGCTCAGAATACAACCTCCGATGTCGATGCTGACACAGAAGCTTCACCCAGCAGCAATGGTGCGGCAATCAGTGCTCTAACAACTCCAGCTACTTCCCCTACGATTTCTACTCAAGCTCCGACGACCTCGGCTACTGCGACCACAACAGCGACGCCGGCAGCTACTTCCACGGCGGCAGCTAAGCCGACTATGACGGCCACGGCTTCGCCGTCGCCAACCCCAACTACAACGGCAGCTGCGACTCCTACAGCGACACCGACACCGACTCCGACACCAACTCCAACGCCGACCCCCACACCAAAAGAGGCAAAACCTGTAGAACTCATCGTTGAAGCCTTAGATTCTGTTGAAATTGAGTACTCTGCTCCAAACGGAAAACCGCAAAAGATAAAACTCTCAGCAGAACAAGTTCATACTTTTAAAAGTAAAAGTGGTTTAAAAATCGGTTTCTCTAACGGAGGCGCCGTCAATCTTATCTTGAATGGTAAAGAAGTCGGAATTCCTGGCGACCTTGGGAAACCAATTAGATTGAGCTACTAGTCTTGAAAGACCTTCGCCGCCTTTGGCTTATAAGTTTATTAGTTAAGTTGGTGCTTTCTGCGCTTATCCCACTAAGCGCAGATGAAGCTTATTACTGGGTGTGGGCCCAGCGTTTGCAGTTAAGTTATTTTGATCACCCACCCATGGTAAGTTGGCTTTTTTCTATCGGGCAATTCCTAGAGCCCCTGATGCATGCCGTTCGTTGGCCCGCGGTGATCTTGGGGCATCTTACGATCACAGTATGGTACTTCATTCTTAAAGATAAGATCGATTTAGAAAAACTGAAGTTGTGGGTTTATCTTGTTCTGTTTTCCCCGTTATTAGGTTTTGGTTCTTTGATCGTGACCCCTGATTTACCGGTCGTATTTTTTTGGTCTCTTTCAATTTTATTTGCGATACAAGCACTTGAACAAAAGTCATTGGGTAAGTATCTAGCTTTAGGCGCCGCCTTGGGACTTGGGTTTTGCGCAAAATATCACATCGTCCTTTTTGTGCCGTGCCTGTTAGCCTATTTATTCGCTGAAAAAAAATGGAAAGAAGTAAGACCTTTAGGCGTGCTTCTTACGATCATAACGGGGCTTATCTTTTGTGCTCCGGTTATATTATGGAATATTCAAAATGATTTTGCTTCATTTGAATTTCAACTTAAACACGGGTTAGAGCGAGAAGGATATTCGCCAAGTTGGACAATCACCTATGTGTTGGGTCAAATAGTTATATTATTCCCACTTGTTGCTTGGGCTGCTGTTAAGGCTAAAGTTCCAAATCCTTTAAGATGTTTAATATATTTTGGTTGGGGGCCTTTGCTCTTCTTCCTTTTGACATCCTTTAGAGCTTTAGTTGAAGCCAATTGGCCTATCATCGCTTACCCGGCAATGTTGGCTTTGGCGGTTTTTCACCCAAAGATTCGCAGCTGGCTTCGATATTACGTATTTTTCTGGGGCACAATAACGTTGCTGGTGATCGCAACGCTTTTCATTCCAAAGCTTCGAAATTTAAGTGATAAAGTTGCTGAACCGTTTGTGTTTCAAGAATTAAGTACACTTACACGGGATTATTCTCCACTGTACGCAAGCTCCTATCAAATGGCTGCGTCCCTATGGTACTTTAGCAAAGTTCCTGTATTTAAATTAAAAGGTATTAGCCGCTTTGATTTTTTTGACACTCTTCCAGAAGCGGTTCCTTCCGATAGAAAGTTTTATTTAGTTAAACGTCAGGGAAATGGTTTACCTTCGTGGCTTTCCGAACAACAATGGCAGTATCGAGAAGTTAAGATTATTTCTCCTGACTTTGTAGTGTTGGAATTTTATAAGCCATGAAATCCATAGTTATATTTTCATTTCTTTTGGTATTTTATTTCTTGTACGGATTTTACATAAATCAGTACGAAGTGGGCGTCATTCCTTCGCAAATCACCCGTGAACATGCACGCAGTTACAACGACTATAAAGGTGTCATCAATGTTCATACGGATTTAAGTAGCGGATCAGCATCACCTCCGTTTGTTATCACTTCGGCAAAATTAGCTAATTTGGATTTTCTATTTTTCACAGATCTAAATTTGTTTGATATGTCGACGTCAGTTGAATCCTACCATGGCAATATTCTGGTTTTTTCTTCCGGTAAGTATAGTTACTTGGATTCACGCCTGATTTACTATTCGCTTCATCAAGAAAGCATTGGCGCGAACATGGGGGATGCACAAGTCAAACTTGCCGATTTGCTTTCGCAAAGGACGGGCGCCAACAAAGAAACCCTTACGATTTTAGCCCACCCTTATAAGGCCGGATATTCATGGAGCGGAGAAATTCCTTCAGGATTAGATGGCTTTGAACTTTTAAATTTAAAAAGCTTATTAAACCGCGCCTGGGACGAATCCAAACTATCCACCATCTGGAGTTTATTAATCTATCCCTTCAATCCTCGTCTGGCATTTATTCGGCTTTATACTGAGCCGACAGACGAGATCGCTTTGCTAGATAAGCTCAGCACGAAACGAAAAATTTCCGTCTATGCAGGAACTGAAGCCTCTGCCAGGGCAATTCCATTAGCCAATTATTTCATTCGTTTTCCAAGTTATAAGCGGTCCTTCGAATTTATGAGCAATCACATATTGCTTAAGTCAGAACTTACCGGAAGCTTTAATAACGACAGAACGAAAATTTTTAACTCTTTAAAAAATGGAAACTTATACGTCGCTTTAGATATGCTTGGTGACCCGAAAGGCTTTGTTGCCACACTTGAAGATGATGGTAGAAGTTACCTGATGGGAAGTGAAGCCAAGTTTTCAAAGAACATGAAACTGAAAGTCAGCTTGCCGGCGAAACCTCGCGACTTTTTTGAAATCATTATTTTTAAAAATGGTGAAGCTGTATCAAAACAGAATAATCCAGATGTTGAATTTAACGTCACAGAGCCTGGCACTTATCGTGTGCAAGTTCGAGTCAGTCCGATGCTACCACTTCCGGATGCAAAAAAATGGATCACGTGGATTTACACGAATCCCTTTTACGTTCTTCCTTAATTCGATTTTTTGATTTCAACCACTAAGTGGTCGTGCGGTTTTAATTGGCAGGCTAAACGTTCATGGTCGGGAAATTTTCGGTCCTCGGCCATCTCTGATTCTATTTCGGTGCGTGGCTCAAGGGATTCAATCCCATTTACGATATGCACCAGGCATGTTCCACAGGTTCCGTTTCCGCCACAGGTGTGATTTAAGGGAATTTTTAGGCGAAGAGCGACGTCTAAAACGCTTTGGTCTTTTTGACTCACCAAGACATCGTGGTGATCAGGCAAAATGCTTATGGAAATTCCAGACTTAGGCTTCACGCTGAAGAACTCCTTTAATGACCCACTCTTTTGTTGAAACAGCCCTTTCCATTTTGTATCAATAAATCCATGAGATTCATAGCTTTTGACTTAGAGACCACCGGTACAGTTCCTGGAGTAGATCAAATCGTTGAAATCGGAGCCGTGCGCTTTGTTGACGGCAACCCTGAGGCGATATTCGCAACACTGGTTGACCCACAACGTCCTATTCCTCCTGGTGCCTCTAACGTGAATGGTATTTTTGATAATATGGTTAAGGGGAAACCACTTATTGAAAGCATTCTGCCGTCATTTGCAGAGTTCTGTGGCGATGATATCTTGGTCGCTCACAATGCTCCGTTTGATGCGCAGTTTTTAACTTCTGATATCAAAAAATATGAATCAGCTGCACCGAAGGGCCTTATCCTAGATACTTTGCCAATCGCGCGTAAAGTATTCCCAGGCTTACCAAACTACAAATTAGGAACTTTGGTTCAACACTTAAAAATTCCAACAACAGATTTCCATAGAGCTGAAGAAGATGCTTCTTACTGCGGTCACTTGTTTCACCAAATGATCAAAAGAATTTCTATCGGCGGTCAACCACCACAAATCGTGAACCTTGTGGCGTTGACTGGAAAACCTGAATTGCGTTTCCCACAGATCGTACGCCAACCAAAACAAATGGATTTTTTCGGGGTTTAATTTTCACAAAATAGAAACGATCAAAAGCAGTCAGCCGCGAGGGGGAAAGATATTCCCGCAGCGCAGGCGTAGCAGCACTACCTCGGAGCGAGGACAATGTCTTTGCAACGAAGTGGATGGCTTCTTTTCATCGTTTCCGTCTGCGGAGCTATTCCTTTGCTTTATGAGCGATAGGATATCTGCGACCTCGTCCAAACGAATGCTGCGACACTTTTAAAATTGGAGGCGCCTGCCAACGTTTAAACTCTGAACGCATCAACATCGGTAGTAACCACTTATCGGTTGCATTCTTAGTAGGCGCGCATTTTTCGACAAGATCACTTACTGATTTATCTAAAACATCATACGGAGGCAGCGAATCTTGATCCGTTTGATTCGGGCGAAGCTCTGCCGATGGAGCGCGATCGATGATTTCTAGAGGAATAAGTTCTGATTGCTGATTATAGAATCGCGCCAGTTCGTAAACTTGGTTTTTTAATAAATCACCCAGGGGAGCTAAACCCCCGCACATATCCCCATAAAGAGTTGAATACCCAGCTGCATACTCACTTTTATTACTTGTTGTAAGCAACAGACTATTTTCTTTATTTGAATAGGCCATCAACGTTATACCGCGCAGACGGGCTTGCAGATTTTCATGAACTAAGCCGAAATCTTTTAGGCCTAAGTTTTTTTCTAATGACTTCACCACGTCTTCGTAAAGTCCGCCTAATTCAACGATCTTAAAATCAATTCCTAGATTACCAGCAAGATCCCTTGCTAAGGTTAGACTTTTTTCAGCATTAAAAGGCCCAGGCAGGGCGATGGCAGTAACATTCGCAGGTCCTAAGGCATCGACCGCTAAAGCAGCAACCACTGCTGAATCAATGCCACCGCTTAATCCAAAGTGCACTTTTTTTAAACCGGTTTTAATGCAGAAGTCGCGAATTCCCAAAACAAGGGCACGACGTAGCTCTTCCGTTTTTGGAATTTTAGGTGTTGTGTTCCAGGTTTCAGAAGTTTTTAAATCAATAACATTGATGTCTTCATCAAACTGCTGACAAGAAAGAATTTTCTTTCCGTTCTTATCAATAACAAAGCTGCCGCCATCAAAAATAATTTCATCTTGGGCACCAACCAAATTCACATACATCATTGGTGCTTTAAAGTGCTGCGCCGTTTTTGCTGTAACAAATTCACGCTGCTTCATTTTACCAACAAAATATGGGGAAGCGCTGATGTTGATAACTAAATCAACCTTCTGCTTTTTTACTTTGGTTAATGGATTATAACGGTAAGGGGATTGTCCCTTTGCGTTTGGCCAGGCCCAAATGTCTTCACAGATCGTAAGAAAGAATTTTTTACCTTTCCACGTGAAGTAGTTTTTTGAAACGTCACCAACTTCAATGAAACGAGCTTCGTCAAAAACGTCACCAGTTGGTAAGAGTTGTTTATGAAAGAAACGAGGTTTCTGTCCCTTGGCCACAAACACGGCACTGTTATAGTAAGGTCGGCCCATTTTTTCAGGGTTTTTTGTAATCAGACCGAAAATCACACCGATATTAGCGGGAATTTTTTTTACTAAATCTTTTAATTCGGCTTCTTGTTTTGCGACGATTTTTTCGCGTTCTAACAGATCAAAGGGATGATAACCAAACAGAGCACATTCTGGGAATACAACAAGTTCGCATTTTCTTTGCTGAGCTTGCTGGATGAAACTTAAAATTTTTTCTTTATTTGAAGAAAAATCACCAAGAACAGGATTTATTTGGGCTAGAGCTATTCTCATTCCACCAATATACGCCCAGAAAAGCCGTCTTGGTAGCCGTGCCAGTGATTAATTTCAACTTCTGGATACTTCCAGCAGAAATAACCATCACCATTATCAAAATCCGCCATCCAAAGGCCCTTGGGTGAAGCGCCTAGCTTCTGTAATTTTCTCTGCCAACGATCAATGATGGCGTTGATTTCTAGTTCAATAAGCCCCACTGAGGGGTGGGATTTGTCAGAAAATGCTTCGATTTTATTTATTTGGGATTTCACTTCGCGCGATGAATCGTCAGTCATGCGGTAGATCAACGGCAGGAGCGCGCGAGCTTCCTGTAACGTGAATATATTTTTGCGATTGATTTCAACCACATTTTCCAACTGAAGATCCCCCATCCGCAAGTTCGATGAAGGCTGTATCTATTAAAGCAGAGCGTGTTTCAACTAATTAACGCAATGACAGACAACTTAAGAATTTATATGAAAAAAAGCTAAACGCAGTCAGTTATTTTTCTAAGCTCTTCGACATTTGCAAAGCTTGACCACCTATGAAAATGACAAGCGCAATTACGATACAGGCGATAAATAAATAACGTATAAAATTTCCAATCGTAAGTGGTTTCTCCTCTTGAATTTCCACTTTTGCCTCTGGTTTTTTCACGATTGTTTTTTTCGGCGGTTGAGAAATTCCGTCGTTAGTAACAATTGTTTTTCCTGTTCCGTCAGCTTTCTTGGCAAGCTTCTTTTTTTCTTCATCAGTTAAACCAGTAATCGCGATAGAAGAAATTTTTCTTCCTGGGCCGATGGAACGTGTGTTGTTGTTTGAAGCTCTGAAAAATCCGCCGTTGGCTCCTCCGTCTAAAGCAATTTCTACAACTTTTCCGTTGGCCGCTTTAGATCCCCCTTCGACACCAGAAGAAGGACGTCGACGATTTATATACGAACCGCCCCGTCGAGAATTTGAACCCGCGTAAGTGCTATTGCTGCTGCTAGAAGATGAAGAATCGGAAGAATCAGAACTTCCCGAGCCCTTGTTTGATTTACTTGAATCGCTGCCACTGCCTTTTCCGCTATTCACCGGAGGCCGACCCGCAGTCAAAGTGGCATCAGCAAATTTTTTATTACATTCACTATCTTCTTCAACCGGTGAAGGATTTTGCGCACTAAAAGACGGAAGCTCGCCGTATTCAAGCAAACAGGCCGTGTACTTTCCCATATAATTATTGATGAAATCTCCGAAGGGTTTAAATATTGAGTTCATTAGCAATAACACTAAGGAAACGGAAATAATCAACATCAGGACATATTCAACCAATGCCTGACCTTGGGAATTCCCTAGTCTAGATGTAAATGGAGATTTCTTCACTCGTAAGAGCATTTAGGTCATAATACAACATATGATGACTGGACTGTATTTCAATCGCTCTCTCATTATCCTCTTCTTGTCTTTTGTCTCATTTTTAGCCATTGGGCTAGGTGGCAGTAATGCCGTCGCAAATGATACCCAAGATGAATTTGCCCTCTTTGAAACTGCGCCGAAGAAAAAGCCCGTAAAGAAGACCGAATCTAAGAAAGCGCCAGACGCAAAACCAGCTCCAACAGCGACGCCTACGCCTCCAGTCGCGACACCGACAGCGACTCCTTCTGCTCCAGAAGCTGCACCACCAGTTCCAGCTAAAGCAGAAGCTGAACCCGCTAAAGCTCCGGTGGTTAGCACAGATAAATTTGAACAACTAAAAGCTGAAATTCGTAAGAACCCTAAAGACGGAAAACTAATCACCGATTTAGCCGAAGAACTTTTCAAACGAAAAGAGTACGAAAAAGTAACGCTGCTATTATGGAAACACATCGACAAGATCGATCGTCGAGGGATAATTCTTTTGACCAAAGCCCACGAACAACGCAACGAGCCCGCTGAAATGATGAGGGCTTTAAACGTGGAATTAGGAAAAGACGATAAAGACTTTGAAGCCTACACATTGATGGCCAAGGCTTACGCGATTCAAAGAAAAAGCAAAGAAGCCATGGAAAACTATAAAAAAGCGGTAGAGCTAAATCCTAAATACGAGCCTGCTTATGATGGCCTTATTGAGCTTTATCAAAAACGCGAACCGCCCAACTTGTATGAATTAAGAATCCTATTTCAGGATATGATCGCAAATATCGGTCCGCGTCCGCAGTATTTACGTAAGCTTTGCGAGATTAACACTATGGATGGCACCTATGACGCTGCAATCACGACCTGCAAAGAGGCCATTGCCAAAGACACTAAGGTCGCTGACCCCTTCGTCTATCTTGGCGTATCGCAAAGAGCCAATGGTGACGATGCTATTGCTTTACAGACGCTAAAAAAAGCGGCCCTTGATTTCCCAAAAGCTGAAATTGCGCAGTACTATTATGGCCGCTTACTTGAAGAACAAAAAAACTATGTGGATGCCATGCGCTTTTATAAAGCTGGAACTGAAGCCGATAGCCAAGCGGCCCGTTCGTGGTTGGGACTGGCGACATCTTCATTTGAAATTAGAAAGTATGAGCTCTCTTTAATTGCTTACAAAAACGCCTGTAAGTACGACAAGAAAAACGCAGTGGCCTTTCGCAAGGCCACTTCAATCTTAAGAAATGCTAAAAACGGTCAGTGGATCGATAAGTTCGAAAGTGCTTCGGATACTTGCACTTTCTAGTTTTGTACAACGATCTCACCAACAAGGTCATAATCTAAACTGTCGGTGATGTGGACTTTAACCATGTCACCTACTTCAGCCTGACCATCATTGATTAGAACTACACCGTCGATGTCTGGAGCTTGTCCCCAGAAACGACCTTGCAATAACAAATCAGTCTCTTCACTGAAACCTTCAACGATAACTTCGATGGTTTTACCAATGAAGTCGCGATGTTTTTCTCGAGAAATGTTTTGTTGAACTTCCATCAATGCATCATGACGGTACTGTTTTGTTTCTTCGTCAATCTGCGCTTCCATTTTTCCACCTGGAGTATTTTCTTCCGGTGAATACTTAAAGCAGCCTACGCGGTCAAATTGTTGATCAGCCACGAAATTTAGTAGCTCTTCAAATTGCTCTTCAGTTTCACCTGGGAAGCCCACGATGAATTGGGTACGGATCACCGCTTCTGGCAAGTGTTCACGGATGTTCATTAACGCCGTTTCGATTTCATCACGAGTCATTTTGCGGTTCATCGATTTAAGAACTGCATCGTTCACGTGTTGCAAAGGCATATCAAAATAACGAACGATCTTAGTGCTATTTTTAATAACTTGCACCATCTCTTGAGTGATTCCATCTGGATACAAATACATCAAGCGGATCCATTGTAAGCCTTCAACTTGGTCTAAAGCTTTTAAAAGCTCGACAGGGCTTTCTTTGCGAGTTGGATCTTTACGACGGATGTCCCACCCATAATCAGTGAAGTCGTGGCTGATGATGATTAATTCTTTAACTCCGCCGGCCACTAAAAGCTTTGCTTCAGCAACGATAGCGTCAATAGAACGAGATTGCAGGTTTCCGCGGATCAAAGGAATCGCACAGAAAGCACAACGCTTCATGCAACCTTCAGAGATTTTCAAATAAGCACGGTGACCCGGTTGAGAGTTCACACGCGGAGTTGCTTCTTCTTGAAGGTAAGTAGGAAGATTGAAGAAAGTTTTTTGCTTTTCGCCTTCTTCATTTTTCTTCAAAATTTTAGCGATATTCTGGAATTCACCAGAACCTACGAACAAGTCCGCTTCTGGCAAACCTTCAACTAGGTCTTCTTTATAACGTTGAGTTAAGCAACCAGCGACAACAACTTTTTTGATTTTACCTTCTTGCTTAAGGTCACTCATATCAAGAATGCGTTGAATGGATTCCTTTTTAGAATCCTCAATGAAACCGCAAGTGTTTACGATCACTGTGTCAGCTTCTTCCGCTTCACCCACAACTGAATAGCCGTCTTTCATCAGGGTGCCGGCCATGATTTCGCTATCCACTAGGTTCTTTGGGCAACCAAGGGAAATAAAATGGACCTTTTTATTTTCAGCAGTCTCTTGTTTCATAGATCTGTCACCTGCGCATCTTTTGGCGGTTGGTATTTAAATAAACTTTTTTTAGCTTTGCTTAAGAACTTCACTTTAGAAAAACTCATCGTCGTCAAATTTCCGATGTCGTCTTTATAGTTGATTTGATCTAAAGTGTTTGATTTTGAGTTGATCACGACTTGAAGATCTTTAACTGTCAAGTCTTCGCCGTTAAGGGCTTTCACGTCCAACTTAACTTTGTCACCTTCTGCAGTTTCTTTAAGAATTTTAAAGTTCTTTTCTAGATCAGCACCTAGTAACGAAGCTATCAAAACATGGGAACGAGTTTTCTTATCGACTTTCCCTTTTGCAACTTGCACAGGTCCGCCGAATTCTTTCGGTGGAGTTTGTTCGCTCCAAATAGTTGTTCCATCAAAAACTAAAAGAGTTTTTTCTGGCGTCGTGTTTTCCCAACGAAACTTACCGTTAGAGACAAACATTTTTCCCTGATACTTTGTTTCTTTGCCGAGAAGTTCAGACTTCACCGACTTTTCCACGCTCATTTCCACAAGCTTGGTAGAGCGATATTTTTTAGAAACTTTTTGAAGAGCTCCATTTCCTGTAGCCGCAAAGACTTGCGCAGAAAACGTAAGAACTAATAACAAGATGCCGAATTGTTTAAACATTCGGCCGTTATAACAGAGTCCTGGACGCTCCGCAAGAGAGGCCCCTTTGGGCCAGTACCCAAACTTCAAAATTTGCAGGGTGGCCCAAAGCTTTGTGAGCCGCCCTCGCTGTAGAGCCCGTAGTTAGGATATCGTCAGCAAAAATCCATAGCGCCCTGTCTGATAAGTCGACAGTCTGTGTATAAATTTCATCAAGCTTCATCTCTATCAAAGCGCGCTCACCCCTGTCCCCGAAGCGCTGATGGGAATAAGATGCCTTCACCAAGCAAGGCACCAAAACCCCGCCACTTGCCTCGGCCAAGGCTTCCGCCCATAAGTAAGCGTGGTCCTTTTTTCCCCTTACCCGGGATGGAGCTGGCACGATGTAAAGGGGCCTTCCTGCGGGAAGGCTTGGCAGGACCTGACTGATAAATCGAGCCGCATAAAACCGCCAAAGGTCTTTAGCCTTTCCGCCTTTTAAATTTATAAATAAGCGAGATAAGGAATCACTTTGCCCCGGGTTCCAGAAGTAATATGCCTGGATTTTTAATGGCGCTTCATAAAGGGCACCCTTCGTTCGCAAAGGAATTAAAGCAAAATCACAGGCCTCGCAGTAAGCTCCGCGCGCCACAAGAAGTGATCCGCAATTCAGACAGCATGAAAGGTGTTTAAGTAAAAATTGCTTAAATGATTTCATGTCCGATAGACCATGCAAAATCTTTGACACTGCCCATCGCCAGTCCTAAAACTTTCGTTATGAAAAAATTAAGTCTGATTCTTTTGGTTTCATTATTTTCTTCAACAGTTTTTGCTGTCGGCATCTCAGCAAAACGAAACCGTGGAGAGACTTACAAGGTAGCCCACCTTCGCAACATGTCGTTAAAATTCAATCAACCGATGGGCCCTTTTCAATCCCCAGAAGAACCCTACATTGGCTCTTCTAACAATGTGTGGGACGTGAAGGTTCCGCTAAAAAAATTGAAAATTAAGGAAATTCCTGACCTAGGATCCTACGCAGATCTAGAAAATCAGTTCAAGATCCTTCGTGATGAACGGTTCATTAATAAGAACTCTGACTTCCCACGCCGCTCTACTTGGCTGTATCCAGATGACGGATGTTTTGCCCGAGCTGAACTAATGAAAACTCGTCTGGTAGACGCTCACCTTCCGGCCCCCAAGAAAATCTTTATCTTCGGTGATCTATGGGTTTCCTCTAAAAATGCCCGCTATGGTGATATTAGCTGGTGGTATCATGTTGCTGTCACTTATCGTGTTGGGGATGAAGCTTACGTTTTAGATCCTGCCATTGAACCTGCACGTCCATTAAAGTTAGCTGAATGGAATCACTTGATGGGTGGAGATAAAAAACGTTTTGATTTCTCACTTTGCCATCCTGACACAGTTGATCCGAGAGATGACTGTAAAGATATACAGGCTATTTCTTTAGAAAAAGCCTTGGAAATGCAGGAGCCTTATTTGGATTATGAATGGGAACGCCTTATTGAATTAAAACGAGATCCCCAAGCGGAACTTGGCGCATTCCCACCATGGTTAATGAACTAGATATTGTGATAGGGAATTTTTTTGATAATCGTAAAGGCCCGGTAAATTTGCTCTAAGCACATTGCCTGGGCCATCAGATGATTCATCACCATGGGTGATAGTGAAACCTTCAGATCTGCTCTTTTACGAACTTCTTCGTTCACCCCAAAAGCGCCACCAATAATAAAAATACAGCGCTTCTTAGAGCTTCCCAGAATATTTTCGATCTTTTTAGAAAACTGAATAGAATCAAATGCAGAACCACGCTCGTCAAAAAGCACGACGTAATCATCACTGTTTAGATTTTTAAGAATTAATTCAGACTCTTCATTGCGTTTAAAGTCAGCGTCTTCGCGAGCTGACTTTTTTGCTTTCAGAACTTGGATATCAAACGGAATAAAAAACGAGATCTTCTTTTTGTACAACTCGCTCACTTCATCGGCCCAGTCTTCCTTGGCTGTGGCGAGATTGTACAAAATGAATTTCATGACTATTGAGCCCCTGGCTTACCAACGTATGGATCTTTTAGACCCAAATCTTTTCCGTCTCTCCAAAGACCTTCAAGATTGTATTCTTGTCTTACGAAGTCATAGAAAAGGTGAATGATAAGTGGACCGTAATCCACTAGAACCCAACGGCCTTCGTCGATACCTTCCACACTTTGTGGATGTACGTTGTATTCTTCTTTCACTGCTTGCACGATGTTTTCAGCCATCGCGGCAGCGTGACGAGTTGAAGTACCAGATGCGATCAAAGTGTATTCGCTAGGTGCTGAAACTTTAGTTAAGTCAAAGCCACGTACGTTGATACCTTTTTTAGAGAACAAAACATCAGCACAGAACGCAGTGAACTTTTGGAAATCACCAATTCGATGACCGATGTTACGGTATAATTTATGTTCTTTAATGTAAGTTTCTACAGCTAGTGGAAGATATTTTTCCACTGGCTTGCCGTTGCGCAAAGATTTACGAACTTCGCTAGAAGAAATTTCGATATCACGCAAAGTGATGAATTGAATATTTCTGCCAGTGTTTAACTCGATAAAGTTAAAATCAAAGTCGGCGACCATTGGCTTTAGGTATCCCGGCATTTCTTCCAAAGATTCTGGAGTGTCATAACCAGGACGAGTCGTAACAACCAAATTCGTTTCAGCCAAAAGTTTTTGATAGTCTTTCCACTGAGAAAGCTCTTCAAACTTATCAGCGCCTACTACTAAGTATAAATCAGCAGCATCGTATGTTTTGCGAAGATTCAAAACCGTGTCGATGGTGTAACTCATCCCGCCACGTTTCATCTCTTGATCATCAACAAAGTAAAGATCGCCGTATTGTTCAAAAGCCATGCGAGTCAGCTCTAAACGCTGCTCTGGCGACGGTCCCTCTACAGGAGTTTTCAATGGATTTTGTGCCGCTGGAACTACGTGAACTTTTCCAAGTCCCGCTTTTTTTGCAACCGTTTGGATTGCATTAAGGTGGCCCATGTGAGGAGGATTGAAGCTTCCACCAAAGATACCTATTTTCATTGTTCTTCCTCTTTCAAGATTTGACGAGCTAACTCTTGGACGAACTCTTTAATGTTCTTACCAGTTACTGCAGAAATCGCATAAGGTTCGCTGCCAGTAACGTCTTTGAATTTATTTTTGAGTTTAGAGAGCTGATTGTCACTTAAAGTGTCAATTTTATTAAGAACGACAAATTGTGGACGTGTTGCTAGAGGGAAAAACCCTTCTTTGTCCTGATTATTTTCGTCGTACATTTTTAGTTCATTGTTAATGTCCATGAAATCATCTAGTGGCTCACGGCCTGATAATCCTGAAGCATCAACTAAGTGAATGAATAAGCGAGTGCGCTCGATGTGTTTTAAGAACTGAATTCCTAAACCAACACCTTCGTGAGCACCTTTAACAAGACCCGGAATATCTGCAACGACGAATGAAGTATAATCACCCGCTTTAACCACACCAAGATTTGGAGTTAAAGTTGTGAATGGATAATCCGCGATTTTTGGACGAGCCGCTGAAATACGGGAAACCAAAGTTGATTTGCCAGCGTTCGGAAAACCAATGATGCCGACGTCAGCGATAAGTTTAAGCTCTAGCTTAACTTCGATTTCTTCGTTGTCTTCACCTGGCTGCGCGTGTTCCGGAGCTTGATTGATACTGTTTTTGAAAAATTCATTTCCTTTTCCGCCACGGCCACCTTTTAAAAGTGTGTATTCGGAAATGCCCGTCATATCGACGATGATTTCACCATCCATATTACGAATAACAGTGCCTTCAGGAACGATAAGTACGAAGTCTTCGCCATCCATACCGGATTTCTGACGACCTTCACCCATACGACCACTTTGAGCAGCGTATCTTTTGTTTTGTCTTAGATCGACTAGGGAGTTGATGTGACGAGATGTGCGGATGATAACATCCCCACCTTTACCACCGTTACCGCCATCAGGACCGCCACGGGCTTGCATAGATTCGCGGCGAAAACTTACACAGCCTGGGCCACCGCGACCAGAAGCTAAAGTGATTTTGACTTCATCAATGAATTTCATAACAGCACTTTATAACAAAAAAAAGGAGCCAAGACTGGCTCCTTTTTATGTATTGAAAAAATGTCTTAGTGCTTATCTAAAAAACTGATTAAACAGCTTTAGGATAAACGCTAACTTTGAAACGCTCTTTAGAGAAACGTTCAAACTTAACTAGACCATCAATTACAGAGTAGATCGTGAAGTCACGACCCATTTTAACGTTGTTACCAAGGTGGAATTTTGTTCCACGTTGACGAACGATGATTGTTCCCGCAAGAACTTTTTCACCACCGAAGCGTTTCACGCCTAAGCGTTTACTCTGTGAATCACGACCATTCTTTGTACTACCACCGGCCTTCTTACTTGCCATGACTAACCTCTCTTAGAAGAAATTTAAAAATTATGCTTTCTTAGAAGTTTTTTTAGCTGCTTTTTTCTTAGCGCCAGTTGCTTTTTTCGCAGTCTTTTTAACTGCTTTTTTTGCAACTTTCTTTTTCGCTACTTTTTTAGCCGCTTTTTTAACAACTTCTGCAGTTCCTTTGTTCGCTGCGCGCTCTTTACGAGCTGCTACGCGAGCTTGTGCTTTTTCAGCACGAACTGCTGCTACGTCTACTACTTTAGCAGAATCATCAGATTTAGCAGTTTTTCCATCGAAGGAAATTGCTTTAACGAAAAGCTCTGTGAACTCTTGTTTGTGAGTTGCGAACTTTCTGTAACCTTGACGACGCTTCTTTTTGAAGACGATTTCTTTTCTTGTTTTAGCTTGTTTTGTAACTACAACAGTTACTTTCGCACCTTTAACAAGAGGTTGACCAACAGAAGTGGACTCGCCACCAACCATCAATACGTCGTTGATTTCAAACTCTGCGCCAAGTGCTTGCTCAAGCTTATCGACTTGAAGAACATCACCAGCTTGAACTTTATATTGCTTACCGCCTGTACGAATAATCGCGTACATTTAATACCTCCAGCTACCCGAATTAAGCCAATGGTAAATGCCACCTTGCGATAGGCTTTGTCAACCTATTACGTGCTATTTTTTTCAGCTTTTTCAGGGAAAAGAGAGGTTAGCCTTAAGACCCCCCAAATGCAAATAATTTTGCAGAATTTCAAGGAGGTCCAGGGTTGGCAATAAGCCTCATAATAACAACTACTTAAGTACTATTTAGGGCTTTAAAAGTTCGGCGCGCCAAGAATCCCCAAGTTTAAACTGTGGATGATTAACAACGGCCTCAATCATTTTTCGGTGATCGTCGTAAGCCTTTTTAGCGCCTCGGTTTTCTGGATTTTTAGCGGCTATGACACGAAGCTCGTCTTTTTCTCGTCTTAGTGCTTCAAAAACTGCTTCAGCCTTTTGATCGGACCGAGAAATCGAGTTTTTGCTGGCTAAATAATAGTCCGCTGCCTTGTCATAACGACCGGCGTGGGCGTTCAAGCCAGCACCTACTAAATAATCGCGCTCTGATTTTTGGACTTTTGCATCTTTTATATAAACTTCATATGAATCAGCAGCGTTTCTATAACTGGCAGTAGATTCATCAATCTTACCCGCCACGCGCAATTTATCGGCCTGAAGGCGTGCGGTGTTTGCATAGACGTGGGCTTGTTGGGCATTGCTATACATTCCGGCGATCCCTTGCCGTAAAAGCTGATCTCTTTCCTGGTCACTGAAGCCAGCGGCGCGAAGAATTTCCGATTTCTCTTTAAGGTCTGCAGCAGAATAACTTCCATATCCTCGGCCGGTGTCTTTTGCGACTTCGTGGGCTTTGATTAAAGCAGCTTCTTGATCAGGAGTCAGTTTGCGACCTGTGATCTTTTCCGCTTCGACAACTCGCTCTGCATTGGTCAGTTTTGCTGCCCTTGCCAAATCCACTGTGGCTTCTGAAGCCTTTCCAGTTGAACTGCCAGCTGCTTTGATGATCTTTGCTAGCTTTGGGGTCTTGGCTAAGATCCCTGCTGCTCCTGCAGGATTTACGACGGAAAAAACACCATAACAAACCATCTCTGCCTGGGTCTTAGCATCGTAGCAAGCAAGCTTCATTCCTTGCTTCTCTATATACTCTTTACCTTTTTTAATAAGACTTTCAGAAACGTCAGCTAACTTTTTAAGGTCATCATCGCTAACCTGATTTGTTTTGCGCATATAAATTAAAATTAGCGGAGCCAAAATCGGATTCACTAACATAGTTGTGTAAGCCGCATTTTTTACGGAATGATCGTAGACTCGTGATCTACACTCTTCACTTTGCCAACAGGCTTTGATGGCATCCGCACCTTTGCCGGCAAGCTCAGGGATAGAACCTATGGCATCCCAAAATTCTTTGGCAATTTCAACCGTGCCTGAAAAGCATCCTTTGAGTTGATCTATGGATTTATTGGCAGCCTGATCACAAACGGACTTAGCGTCGCACTTACGAATGTAGGGAGCAGTTTCAGGATCGTTTTTCGCCAGCTCTTCACATCCAGAAATTTTTTGTTCGATGGCGCAGGTATCTGCTGCGAGCTTTAAGGGTTCTGGAACTTTTTCGCACTTATCTAAATAAGCAGAACAAGCCACGCTCAGCTCTTGGCTTAAAGCGGGTAACGAAAAACTAACAAGCATGAAGATATAAAAAAGAATACGCATAATATGATATCGGAATTAAAAAGCAGCTTCGCGCTGGTGTTTTGTCTAGAAGTGATGGCCATCACGCAGATTTTTATCTCTGCTTTTGTTTACTAATCATTTTGAAACAGGACTTTTCCCACCCATGCGTCCTCAAGAACAGTGATGAACTAACCGGAACTACGCTAGTAAAAAATTTTTTACTTTGAATTTTAAACTGATATTTTCTGCAAGATTTTTCATCGAAATTTACTTTACTTTATTCACTCAAAAAAATCTGAGACCCACAGTTTCCTTTGCTAGAGCGGGTTTTAGGATTTGAAGACGAAAAAGTGTCTCCGGTTGTTTTGCGTGAAAAATGCAATTTTCAAAAACAAAATTTAAATTATTAATCTAAATTTTATTTAAATTTACTTAGACTAAACAAAATCCTTGTAGTGGACACCCGCTTTGTTCTTTGCAAAAATCAATTTCTGGCACGGAGATTTTTGGAATGAATAAATGTGGTACCTTCTTACGAGCCTCCAGAGAAAAGCAAAATCTTTCTCAGAAGGAAGTTTCGGTTCATCTTGGTTATAATACTTCTCAATTTATTTCTAATTGGGAACGAGGACTTTCTGAACCACCTGTTCCGGTGATTAAAACCCTCGCTAAGCTTTATAAAATCGATCCAGAAGCTTTATTTGAAGTCATTCTGCAAGCGCACCTTGAAGGTGTCGAAAAAACTTTGCGACAAAAATTCGGCGCAGAAAATGTAAAGCTTAAAGAAAACGGCTCAAAGAAAAAGTAATAAAAAAAGCCTTCATGATTATGAAGGCTTTTTCTTTAGACAAAGAAGATTTCGTATTGTTCTAAGTGATAGTTGGGTTCAATCTTAAACGCCACAGATCGGCCTAGTTTCTTCTCTAAAACTTCAAGGCTTTCACCTTCAACTTCATAAATCCAGTCAACAACACCGCTGTGACAATGAATTACGACATTGGTTTTTTTATTAATTAACATATCAGCATCACGTTCAAGTTCGCGGAAGATCTCATTCGCTACCGTAGATTTTCTTTTGATGTAACCTTTGCCATCACAATAACTGCATGGCTCACATAATGTTTTAATAAGACTTGGGCGAATACGTTTACGAGTCATTTCAACCAAACCCAGTTGGGACATTGAAACGATATTTGTGCGGGCACGGTCGCGCTGCAATTCTTCGGCTAAAGCTTCTAGAACTTTTTCACGGTGGGATTCTTTTTCCATATCGATAAAATCGATAATAATAATGCCGCCACAGTTACGAATGCGCAGTTGGTGCGCGATCTCTCTAACTGCTTCTAAATTTGTTTTTAAAATTGTGTCTTCAAGATCTTTTTTGCCGACAAATTTACCAGTATTTACGTCAATAACGACCAAAGCTTCGGCTTCATCGATAACGATGTAACCGCCAGACTTTAACCAGATCTTTCTTTCCATCGATCTAGAAATTTCAATATCGATATCGTACAAGTCAAACAACGGCTTTTGTTCTTCATAAAGCACGATGTTCTGCTTATATTTCGGCATGAACTGCGATACGAACTTCACGACTTTTTTGTGAATTTCAACGCTATCCACCCATACACTGGTAACATCTTCACTCATTAAATCACGAAGTGCGCGCAGCTCAACATCAAGCTCGGTATGAACCATGCCTGGAGATTTCTTTTTTTCGTAATTTTTAAAGATCTCTTTGCTTAAACGGTCCAAATATTCGATGTCGGCTTTCAGCATTTCCTCTGAAGCACCCTCCCCGGCAGTTCTTACGATCACGCCGCCGGATGGATTGATTTTTTGTACAAGTTTTCTTAGGCGTTCGCGTTCACTTTCATCTTCAATACGACGAGAGATACCTAAGTGACGTACTGTGGGCAAAAAAACCACGAAGCGGCCAGGAAGCGATAAATGCGTCGTTAAACGTGCGCCCTTTGTTCCTAATGGATCTTTTGCGACTTGAACTAAAATCGATTGACCTTCTTTTAAAAGATCTTGGATAGGAGTTTTATTGTGATGGGTCGGTAGTTTTTCATCATCACCATCTGGAAATGGTTCGTCGCGGTCTACATCAGAAAGAAACGCATCATCCACGTCTTCGCGGATATCACCGACATAAAGGAATGCTGCTTTGTCTAGACCAATGTCTACGAAAGCAGCTTGCATCCCCGGCAGAACTCTTAACACTGTTCCGCGGTGGATAGCCCCCACCAACGTCGGAGAAGTTTTCCGCTCGATTTTTAAATCTGAAAGAACACCAGAATCGACATAAGCAACGCGGGTTTCTTGAGGCCTGACATTGATTAAAATTTCTGCTGACATACTAAGCTCCTAACAAGTGCGCGATGCTGTCCTACTTCATTAGTCCAGAAACAAGACCCTTAGCAAATAATATTTAATATTGAGCCATTTGTCGCCGAAAAGATCATAGAAATATAGAGGTTAAGCGAATGGCAACAATTGATGAACTGTTTAAATTGATGGTGGAACAAGGAGCTTCCGACTTGCATATCACAAGCGGCGCGCCTCCTTACCTTCGACTGCATGGAAACATGGTGCCTTTGAATTACCGTGAATTGACGAACCAAGACGTACAAGGCTTGCTCTTCGAAATTCTTTCTGAAAAACAAAAGAAAGCCTTCGTTGAAAAATGGGAACTTGATTTCGCTTACACTCTTTCTGGAATTGGTCGCTTCCGTTGCAATATCTTTATGCAGCGTAAAGGACTTGGCGCAGTAATGCGTATTATCCCTGAGAAAATTAAAACAGCGCAAGAGTTAGGTTTACCTCCTGCGGTGATGGATATGATTGATTGTGATCGTGGTTTGATTCTTGTTACGGGTCCCACAGGTTCTGGTAAATCTACGACCTTGGCTGCCATGATTCATCAAATCAATATGACTCGCGAAGCCCACATCATCACGGTTGAAGACCCGATCGAGTTTGTTCATCCGAATTTGAAAGCGCTTGTGAATCAACGCGAAGTGGGAAGTCATACAAAAAGTTTCGCTAACGCTTTAAAAGCAGCCTTACGTGAAGATCCAGATATTTTGCTTGTGGGTGAGTTGCGTGACCTTGAAACTATTTCTTTAGCATTAACGGCTGCAGAAACGGGTCACATTGTGTTTGGTACTCTTCATACGAACAGTGCTGCAAAAACAGTCGATCGTATCATTGACGTTTTCCCCGCGGGACAACAACAACAAATCCGTACGATGCTGGCAGAAAGCTTGCGTGGCGTAGTGGCGCAAACTCTTTTCTCGCGCGCCGATGGACAAGGTCGTGTCGCGGCTTACGAAATCATGCGTAATACAAAAGCCATCTCGAATCTTATTCGCGAAGGAAAAGTGCATCAATTGGCTTCGGCAATGCAAACAGGTTCAAGCCAAGGCATGGTGCTATTTGAAAAATACATTGAGGATCTGGTTCGCAAAGGGAAGGTTTCTGCTGCTGATGCAAAAACCTTCTTGGGCCAGGCTGGTGGTGGCGACACAGCGATTCAACCGAATGCTGCGACCCAAGCGACCCGCACCAAAGTGGGCTAATTAAAATTCATAGGAAAATTGAACTATCTGAGGGGCTTTAGCAAACGCTACAGCCCTTCTGCTTTTTTGATCCAAATCAAATACTTGGGAATATTCATACTTTGGCGGCGCAGGTCGGGATGCAAGATACGATACGTACCCCACGCCACTAGCAAAACCAAGCAAAGCACCGATTGTGATGTTATCTGTATGTTCTTGAGGCTCCCCGTAAAATGAAAGAGTACTTAGACCCAGGATCGCCCCGCCTAAGCTAGAGAAGAGGACTATCGCCACATTGCGCTTTAAAGTTCGGTCCGTCTGCGAATAAGAGGCTTGAGAAGTGAAAATTACTAATGTTGCCAGTAAAACTGAGGTCCACTTCTGTGGGGTCATGATTGCCTCCTGCAATGAACTAAGATAACTTTTCTTATTACATCATTCCGAGGTGCCCTGTGCAACTAAGTCGTTATATTGATCACACTCTACTTAAGCCGGAAGCGCAAATGGCGCAGATCGAAAAACTATGCGCTGAGGCTAAAGAGCATCAATTCTTTAGTGTTTGTGTGAACACGTCTTATGTTTCAACCTGCGCAAAACTTCTTTCTGGTTCTTCGGTCAAAGTTTGCTGCGTTGTGGGCTTTCCTTTAGGAGCCATGGACACCGAATCCAAAGCCTTTGAAACTGCGACGGCAATTAAAAATGGTGCTGAAGAAATTGATATGGTTATCAATGTGGGCGCATTAAAAGATCGCCGCACTGATTATGTTCGCGAAGATATCAAAGCGGTGGTGAAGGCAGCGCAAGGGCGCAAAGTGAAAGTGATTATCGAAACTTCGCTTTTAAGCCACGATGACAAAGTGCTTGCTTGCAATTTGTCTTTAGAAGCGGGCGCGCATTTCGTGAAAACTTCAACAGGGTTTGGCGGCGGTGGTGCCACGGTTGAAGATGTAAAATTAATGAAATCAATTGTTAAAGATCAAATGGAAGTGAAAGCCTCTGGTGGAGTTAAAGACCTCCAACAAGCAAAAGCGATGATTGATGCTGGAGCAAGCCGCTTAGGCACAAGCTCTGGTGTTGCTTTAGTTCAAGGTGCCACTGTTTCTGGGGGTTATTAATGCACTTTCTGCCGGCTGAAATTATTAAAGCCAAACGCAATGGCGAAAGTCTTTCTTATGAAGACATCAATGAATTTATCTTAGGGTACGCTCGCGGGCACATTCCTGATTATCAGATGTCTGCTTTATTAATGGCGATCTTCTTTAAAGGTATGACAACGGAAGAAACTTTGGCATTAACCAAGGCGATGCTTCATTCGGGTGAAGTTGTGGATTTTTCTACGGTGCCAGGATTTAAAGTTGATAAACATTCAACCGGTGGCGTGGGTGATAAGACAAGTTTGATTCTTGGTCCTATCGTTGCTGCAGCTGGTGTCCCAGTTCCCATGATTTCAGGCCGTGGCCTAGGTCATACGGGTGGAACATTAGATAAGTTAGAATCCATCCCTGGTTTTAATACGCAGAAATCATTGCCAGAATTTATTGAGCTTGTGCGCAAGCATTTGATTTGTTTTATCGGTCAGACAAAAGAAATCTGTCCTGCTGATAAAAAAATCTATGCACTTCGTGATGTGACGGCAACCGTTGAAAGTTTGCCGCTGATATGCGCTTCGATCATGTCAAAAAAATTAGCTGAAGGGATTGATGGCCTTGTTTTAGACGTGAAGTATGGTTCTGGCGCATTTATGAAAACTTCTGCGCAGGCCGAAGAACTTGCATTGAATTTAATGTCGATTGCTCGCGGCTACGGGAAAAAGGTCACTTCACTTTTAACTAATATGGATCAACCCTTGGGCCGCTATGCAGGAAACTCTTTAGAAGTGGAAGAGTGTGTTGCCATCATGAAAAATGAAAAATTCATTGGCCCTGGTGGATATGATCTTTACGAAGATACACGAGAATTAAGTCTGCAACTTTCTGCTCACATGTTGTTGTTAGCAGGTGTTGGTCGCGATGAAAAAGAATCATATAAAATGGCCTCTGATATTTTAACGTCAGGTAAAGCGATGGCAAAATTTGAAGAGCTTTGCCAAATTCACGGTGGCAATCTTGCCGCTTTGCCAAAACCTAAGCACAAGGTGGATGTAACTACGGAACACGAAGGTCATGTGCATGGTTTTCATACAGAAAGCATAGGTGTCGCGGGAATTATTATTCACGCAGGCCGCGCGCAAACTACTGGTATTATTGCGCCCACTGCGGGCATAGAGTTCCACGTCAAGGTTGGTGACGCAGTAAAACCAGGAGATCGCATCTTTACTTTACATGGTGATGATAAAGATCTTTTGCAATCTGCAGTTCCGCTGCTTAAATCAGCAATCAATATTTCCTTGCCAAAAATTACAAAGCCTAGTTTGATACTTAAGATTTTAAAGTAGGAAGGTTCCATTGATCCTCGAAGACTTACAAGAAACCGTTAGCTTTATCCGCACAAAAACTTCGGCAAAACCGAAGATCGGTGTGGTATTGGGCTCGGGCCTTGGCGCCTTCGTAAAAGATGTGGAAGTGGAAGCGACGATTCCGTATAAAGAAATCCCGCACTTCTCCCCTCCTACGGTCGAAGGTCATTCTGGGAATTTGATTTTTGGTAAAGTGGGTGGACAATCCATCGCGATTTTACAAGGCAGAAATCATTTCTATGA
This sequence comes from Bdellovibrio reynosensis, assembly GCF_022814725.1. Lineage (NCBI taxonomy): Bacteria > Pseudomonadati > Bdellovibrionota > Bdellovibrionia > Bdellovibrionales > Pseudobdellovibrionaceae > Bdellovibrio > Bdellovibrio reynosensis. The sequence goes on along the minus strand of NZ_CP093442.1, from coordinate 2,598,631 downwards.
AGGCCATCCGATGTCGAGCGTGGTTTTCCCAGTTCGTACACTAGCAATGTTGGGTGTTGAAACTTTGATTTTAACAAACTCTGCGGGTGGCTTTGGTGAAAGCATGCAAGCCGGTGATTTCATGATCATCGAAGATCACATCAATCTTATGGGCACAAACCCATTGATGGGACCCAACATCAAAGAATTAGGTCCACGTTTCCCTGATATGACTGAAGCTTACGACAAACGTTTAATCAGCATCATGGAACAACTTCTGCAAAAGCAAGGAACTCGCTATCACAAAGGTATTTACTGTGGTGTGAGCGGTCCTACTTATGAAACTCCGGCAGAGGTTCGTTATTTAAAACTTATTGGTGGTAAGGCTGTCGGCATGAGCACAGTGCCTGAAACAATCGCTGCTAATCATTTAGGTCTTCGTGTGGCGGCATTAAGTTGCATCACGAACTTAGCTGCTGGTATTTCAAACCATAAACTTTCCCACACCGAAGTTACCGAAACTGCGAAACGCGTAGAGCTTGAATTCAGCTCTTTCTTGCGCGAGTTCATAGGCCAGCTCTAATTTTTTTATAGGAATCTTAATAACTTAGCTTCCGCTAGCCATAAGGCTGTTGTGGATATCCCTACGATTGCACTGACTTACATTAAATCAGGTCCAGTTTCCCATAATAGACTCAAATTAAGACATATAATTACCGAAGAGCTAACCGGAAGGGTTCACTGACATTGTCCTAATGATGGGACCTGTGAGCCTGCAATAGGGAGTGAACATGGATGTTCAGAAGATTCTCTCGGCGGTTGCTTGCATCTTTGTATTAGCAGCATGTAGCAACGAAAAGTCCGCGAGTACCGTATTTCCAGAGAATGGCGCATTAGATTCAAATGCATGTTTGGGTCAGGCTGTTCAAAATAAATTTATCGTGCAATGGGAAGACGGAAAATTCACAGTTGAATCCGCAGCCAACGCTGAAGAATTCACTAAAAATTTTATTGAGCCTCAATTAGAAAAAATCCGCTTTGTCGAATTTGATCGCCAACTGCAAATCAAAAAAGCCGATGATGTTCGCGTCGCTGGAATTTCTGATAGCTGGGGTCAAGATATGATCGGCGCAAGAAACGTTTGGTCACAAGGTATCTATGGCCAAAACATCAAGGTCGCCGTGGTTGATTCATTTGTTGACACAACTCATCCACAACTTGCACCTAGAATTGCAGTGAACACTGCAGAGGTTGCTAATAATGGGGTTGATGATGATCGAAACGGTGTCGTCGATGATTATTATGGGGCTGTGTTTGTTTCTGTACCTAGTGGTTCAGATACTCCAAGTTCCCATGGATCCCACGTTGCTGGCATCATTGCTGCTGATCACACGAAAGGATCAGTTGAAGGTGTTGCTCCGCAAGCGCAAATTATTCCTGCCCAATTTATTGCTAACGATGGCGGTGGTTCTTTAGGTGATGCGGTTTTAGCTTTGCAGTATTCTGCAAATCGTGGCGCTAAAATCATCAATGCTAGCTGGGGTGGCGCGCCTTGTGTGACCTCTTTAAGAAATACTTTTATTGAGTTAGAGAAAAAAGGAATTCTTGTGATTGTGGCCGCAGGTAACGATGGTCGCGATGTCGATTTATATCCTGAGTTCCCTGCTTCATTTAATTTAGCGAATCAAATCACGGTGGCGGCTTCTTCGGTGACTGACTTTATGACTGCTTGGTCTAACAGTGGTTTTCAGTATGTCCACGTGGCTGCTCCGGGTGAAAGAATCTTAAGTACAATTCCTGGTAACTCTACGGCTTACATGGATGGAACAAGTATGGCGGCTCCGTTTGTCAGTGGTGCTGCAGCCCTTCTTTGGAGCGCTCGTCCCAATGCAACTGCTGCACAAATTAAGACAGCTATTTTGCAGTCAGTGGATGTCGATCCAGGGCATGAGTTTAAAGTAAATACTCGAGGCCGCATAAACGTGCAAAAGGCCTTACAACTTCTGAAGCAGTTAGTTCCGTAAATTCAAATACATAGATCATATTCCGCAGGGCATAAAAAGTATGCTCTGCGTCTGTGTTTTTAAGGTGATTCTTAAGTAGTGCGTGGTAGATTGTGCCCTTGGTTTTTAGGGGGTCAACCCCTACTTAAAAAGGAATCATATGAGCACGGAAATTTCATCTGGCATTCAGGCTCGCCTTAACGATCTTGAAAAAAGAAATGAAGCTGCAATGGCTGGTGGCGGAGCTGCCAAAGTTGCAAAACATAAACAAGGTGGTCGCCTTACTGCCCGCGAACGTATCGATGTTCTTGTCGATCCAGGTAGCTTTGTTGAAATGGATCGTTTTGTATCCCATCGCTGCACAAACTTTGGAATGGATAAAAACGTAGTACCTGGTGATGGTGTCATCACTGGTTACGGTCGTATCAACGGAAAATTAGTCTATATCTCTTCTCAAGATTTCACCGTCATTGGTGGATCTATGTCTCGCACTCAAGCTAATAAAATCTGTAAGGTCATGGATCTTGCGATGAAAAATGGTGCGCCATTCATTTCTATCAATGACTCTGGTGGTGCGCGTATTCAAGAAGGTATCGAATCACTAGGTGGTTACGCAGATATCTTTACTCGCAACACAATGGCTTCGGGTCTTATCCCGCAAATCACGGCCATCATGGGCCCGTGCGCAGGTGGGGCGGTTTACTCTCCATCAATCACTGACTTTGTTTTCATGGTTAAAAACACAAGCTACATGTTTGTGACAGGCCCTGATGTTATTAAGACTGTGACTCATGAAGAAGTGACTAAAGAAGAACTTGGTGGGGCGACCACACACTCTGCAAAATCAGGTGTGGCGCATTTTGCTGCGGAAGACGATAAGCACTGCTTATTGTTGATTCGTGAGCTTATGAACTTCCTTCCTTCAAACAACTTGGATGATGCTCCGGTATTACCAACAAACGATCGCCCGGATCGCGTGACGGAAGCGTTGAACACTTTGATTCCTGAAAATCCTAAGAAACCTTATGACATGCTAAGTGTGATCACTGAGTGCGTGGATGAAGGCTACTTCCTAGAAATTCACAAGCACTACGCGCAAAACATCATCGTAGGTTATGCTCGTTTCAACGGTCGTCCTGTTGGTATCGTAGCAAATCAGCCGAATGTTCTAGCGGGTTGCTTAAACATCGAAGCTTCCCGTAAAGCCGCGCGCTTTATCCGCTTCTGTGATGCTTTCAACATTCCAGTGGTATCCTTCGTTGACGTTCCTGGTTTCTTGCCTGGTAAGGATCAAGAATGGAATGGTATCATCACTCACGGTGCGAAACTTCTTTACGCTTACGCTGAAGCGACAGTTCCGAAAATCACTGTGATCACTCGTAAAGCTTACGGTGGCGCTTACATCGTTATGGGTTCTAAACTTCTTAGATCTGACGTGAACCTTGCCTACCCTTCTGCAGAAATCGCTGTAATGGGTGCTGACGGCGCGGTAAGCATTATCTTCAGAGAAGAAATCAACAAAGCAAAAGATCCAGTGGCAGAGCGCGCGCGCTTAACTGCTGAATACGAAGCTAAGTTCAGCAATCCATATGTTTCGGCAGAGCTTGGATACACTGATGAAGTTATTGAGCCAGCAATGACTCGTAAACGCATCATTGATTCACTAGAAATGCTTAAACATAAACGCGATATCATGCCGGCGAAAAAACACGGCAATATTCCTTTGTAGCGGTAACGCTAGAATGTGGAACTGGACTAGATTAAGGAAAAATTATGGCATTGTTTAAAAAAATCCTGATCGCCAACCGTGGAGAAATCGCAATCCGTGTCACTCGCGCTTGCCGTGAGCTTGGCATCGGTTCTGTTGCGGTATTTTCAGATGCGGACCGCGATTCTTTGCATGTCTTTTTGGCGGACGAGGCTTATCACATTGGGCCTTCTCCATCTAAAGAAAGCTATTTGAACTATCAAAAAATCATCGAAGTGGCGAAGCAAGCAGGTGTGGATGCAATTCACCCGGGTTACGGTTTTCTTTCTGAAAACACGAACTTTGCTAAAGCTCTTGAAGCAGCTGGTATCACTTTCATCGGTCCTACAGTGCAAAACATTGAATCGATGGGTGATAAACTTTCTGCAAAAGCGTTGATGAAAAAAGCAGGCGTACCGACAGTTCCCGGCAGCGATGGCGGTGTAGACACGGTTGAGCAAGCTTTAGAAATCGCGCAAAAAATCGGTCTTCCAGTTATCATCAAAGCCTCTGCTGGTGGCGGTGGTAAAGGGATGCGTGTTGTGCGCAAGATGGAAGAGCTTGAAAGCGCTTTCCGTGCGTGCCGTTCTGAAGGTCAGAACTATTTTGCGGATCCAACTGTTTACATCGAAAAATTCGTCAACGATCCAAAACACATCGAAATTCAAGTGTTCGGCGATAAACATGGGAACCATGTTCATCTTTTTGAACGTGAGTGCTCTGTTCAGCGTCGCCACCAAAAAATTATTGAAGAATGTCCGTCGCCTTCTGTACCTCACGAAGTTCGTTTGCGTATGGGTGAAGCGGCTGTTCGCGCAGCTAAACAAATCAATTACGTTGGCGCGGGAACAATTGAGTTTATCTTTGATAATGCGACTAAAGATTTTTACTTCATGGAGATGAACACTCGTCTGCAAGTAGAACATCCAATCACAGAGATCGTGACTGGTTTTGACTTGGTTAAAGAGCAAATCTACGTAGCTGCTGGCAAACCTTTGTCTTTCAAACAAGAAGACATCAAACAAAAAGGTCATGCTATTGAAGCGCGTATCTGCGCTGAAGATCCAATCACTTATAAACCACATCCTGGTGTGATTCGCGCCTGCCGCCATCCACAGGGTCCGTTTATGCGTGTGGATTCTTACGCTTACCCTGGTTATGAAGTTCCTATATACTACGATCCAATGATCGCTAAATTGATCACTTGGGGTGAAAACCGCGAAGAAGCAATCGACAGAATGCAAAGAGCGTTGTCGGAGTTTGTTTTGACGGGAATTAAAACCAATATCGTTCTTCATAAAACGATTTTGGATCACGCTAAATTCAGAGATGGTTCTTACACGACTCAGTTCATTGAAAAGAACTTTGAAGTTATCGAACCACAACTTTTCAAAGAAGTTGAAGATCCTGTATTCCTGATCGCTGCAGCCATTACCGCTTATAACGATCGTAAATCCAAAGATGTTCGCCAGCTGAATCTGACTTCCAACTGGAAGCGCGTAGGCCGCAAACTTCAATTGAGGACGTAACAGATGTATTTTGAAGCAGAACTTAAAGGGAAAAAGTATAAAGTCGACGTGAGCGAACACAAAAGCTCATGGAAGGTGTCTTTGCAAGAAGAAGGCAAAGACTGGCTTCACTACGACATTTCAAAAAATGACTATAAAGAGGCCGAGCAGTACATCAGCTTCCTTTTTGAGGGAAAATCTTACTTGATCGACGTAATCGGTCAAGACACTGAATATACTGTGTTTACTCGTAACTCGTTCCGCGCAATCAAGGTCTTCAATGATGAAATGCTTCTACATGAATCATTGAAAAAAGGCGGCGGTTTCGGTGGTGATAACGAGCTTAAATCCGGGATGCCAGGTAAGATTATTGAGATCTTTGCGAAGGAAGGCGACATCGTGAAGGCCAATAAGCCGCTTTTAATTATGGAAGCGATGAAAATGGAAAACGAAATGCGCGCTTCTCGTGATGTAAAAATCAAAGAGATCAAAGTGAAGCAAGGTGACTCGGTTGAATCCGGAGCCGTGCTGATCAAGTTCGAAGAACCGTAGCACACACTCCGACTTCGTCAGATCAAGAAAGTTCATTCCGACCTTGTCGAAGTAAAAAGGGGCTCTTAGGCCCCTTTTTTTATTCCCTGATTAAAGTTTTAAACCTGGGCAGCGTTGTTTTATGAACGCCATGACCGCCTTGTCAGATTCAAATTTTAAATGAATATCACCGTCTGAAGTGTATTTGAATACTTCAGAGTTTTTTACTGCGCATGACTTATTATTTACGTCTTTAAAATAAGAAGTCGCATTGCCGTTCCCAGTCGGCGCACTTCCGCGTTTAAATCCACCATCAAAAAGAATTCCCTGGAAGTTAGAGATCTCAACTCCGCCACGGTTTTTTGGTTCTACGTAGTCAGCCACTGTGACATTTCCGCGAGTCATGCTTTTTAGACGTGCTTTACGGATATCAAAGATAAATTTATCGCCAGTCACGTGTTGAACCGTGAGTTCTTGTTTATCAAAGTCCCAGCTGTGAGTGATTTCTTCAACCGGGCGCGGGAACATATAGAATTCACGTGCACCTGTCGTCAAAGACTCGTCGCCACTTCCGAATGAATTAAACACCATGAGTTCACCGTCTGAAGTGAACATATAGTCGCGATAGATAAGATCTTTATAAGCATCTAGCGGAATGATTGAAAAAAAACATGATTGAATGTCTGCGGCCCAGATTCTTTGAATTTGCGTGTTTTCGTAGCGCTCAACTAAGTCTGTGCATTTTGCTGGATCCGCTGCTTGAGCCAATCCCATCATGGCAATTAAACCGATTAAAAATGACATACGTTCCCCCCGTGTATTAAAGCACACCTTAATCACCAGGGGTTGTCAGCAATTATTCGCGTTCGTTTATAGAAGCTGTTCTTTTCTTTTCAAAAATTCCCACGATAATGACGGAAATCTCATATAGCAGAACCATTGGAACAAGCATTAGGGACATGCTTAAAAGATCTGGTGGAGTAATGATGGCTGATACGATCGCCAAAATCATCACAGCGTAGCGACGGTTTTGACGTAGAAATTTTTGGCTTACTAAGCCAATCATTCCCAAGATAACAATGATCAGTGGTAGTTCGAATGCAACCCCGAACATTAAACACATTTGGGTGAAAAATCCCATATAGGCTTCAATCGAGATCATCGGCTTATCTGTGGTGCCACCGAAACTCATTAAGAATTCAAAAGCCATAGGTAAAGCGATGTAATAGGAAAACATAGTTCCCAGGAAAAACAGAATTGTTCCCGAAAGGATGAATCCAAAAGTGTAGCTTTTTTCTTTTTGATAAAGACCTGGGGCTACGAACTTCCAAACCTGGTACAACCAAAACGGACAAGAAACCAAGATCGCGCAGACCACAGAAAGTTTTAAGTGCGCTACAAACTTATCCATGGGGCCAGTATAAATTAGCCCGCCGCCGGGGAGATAAGGAGCGATGGGTGCTCTGACAAAATTAAAAATCTGTTCGCTGAAGTAATAACACACGCAAGTTGCTACCAATAAAATCAGTACGCAATTGATAAGACGCTTACGCAGTTCTGCCAGATGTTCGTAAAGAGATTGCGCTCGTGAATCTAATTCTTCGCTTCTCATGATGGCTTATGCTCTTCTTTTTTTTCTTCAGCGGAAGATTGATCTGTTAGTTCCATTTGTTGTGGATCAGCAGGTGGCGCAGCAATATGATGCCCCGTTGTTGCTGGATCAATCGAAGGTGGGGTCACAGCTTCATCGCCGCGCAGATCTAGACGATCTAAACGAACTTGTTCTTTTAATTCGTCTTGAAGCACATTGGTTGTTCGTTTTAATTCATTAAGAAAGCGGCCGATGGAGCGCGCTAATTCAGGAAGCTCCTTCGGACCGATGACGATCAGAGCAAGAACTCCCAATACAATGATTTCAGACATGCCTAAGCCGAACATGGCGTCAGCATAGAGGAATCAGCCTTGCTTGCCAAGCTTTACTTGGTCTGGCGACAGAGCCAGAACACCCATCTCTACAAGCTTTTCACGAGCTAATTCAGATCCCGTGCGCATATAACGGTCATAGAGACGCAGAATACTTTCATCGCTCTTAATAAACGAGTTATGACTGATGTAAGTTAAAACATCCACGTAGTCTTGAAAACGACGGGCAAACGTATCGTAAACTTTGACCATGGTGTCTTCTTTTGTATGGTGAGCCAAGGTCGCGTAGGCTGCGCCACCAATCCCCGCATAATAATCAATGTCCACGACTTTTCTTGAAAGCGAATCACCGAAGAAGCCACTGATATAGAGGGCACGGTCGCCTAGCTTTCTCAGCATTTCATTTTTGACAGGAGGTTCTGCACTCTGAGCTGTTAAATACATCTCTGCCAGAGTTTGAGGAGCTTTTTGACCTGATTCACTTACGTAATCAGATTCAAATAGGTTTCGTGCATCTAAGTAATGCTGCAATAGACGCACAAGATATGTTTCCACCACCGGGTAAGTTTGAACTTTACGCTGGTTTAGGCCTTCTTGAACGAGCTCTTGGAAAAAACCCTCGGGGCTAACAAAGAGCTCAACTTTTGGAGTCGTCTTTTGATCCCTCATACTCTTATTTTAACAAACTGGAGGCCCATTCCGGTTAGTTGTTTTTTTGTTATCTGGGCCTTTGTCTCAAAAAAATACGTCTCAAGCCGTGTGTTTTATTTCACGTCGCTTGGGCCAACCACACTAAGCACATGAGGTTGTGCAAAGATCTTTTGTGCCAAGTCTTGGACGTCTTCCGCCGTCACTGCAAAATACTTGTCTGCCACATCAAGGCTTTCACGATAATCAAGGCCATAAATATCGTCGAACAAGATGGCGTTGGTAACCGTGCTCTTTCTTTGTAATTCGATATCATGGCGACCAATCAGGTATCTTTGTGCGCGCATCAATTCTTCTTCGCTAATTTTTGTATCAGCTAATTTTTTAAATTCATCATGAAGCATTTGAATAGCTTTTTGCGTTTTTTCAGGTGAACACGCGATATATCCACCGAAATATCCACATTCAATACCTTCCATGTGCATAGGGGAAACGGAGTACGCTAGGGAGTTTTTATCTCGAAGTTCGATAAATAATCTTCCGCCCTGCCCGCTTAGAATCGACTGAATGATTTCAAGCGTATAGCGTTTTGGATCGCGCAACGTCAGTCCACGATAACCAACAATGATGTTGGTTTGTTCTTTTTTTAGTTCGTAGAAACGTTTTTTATTTTCCTTAAGTGGCGCAACTTCAAAGCTATTGGTGATACGTTCACCTTTAGGCATTTGTTTAGTGATTTCCTCTAAAGCCTTCACCCACTTGTCTTTATTAACGTCCCCTACCACCGAGAAGGTTACGTTTTTAGCGTGAACGATGCGCTCGTAATATTTTTTTAACTGCGCTGAGGTGATTGCATCGATACTTTTATCATCACCGATAAGGTCGCGAGAATAAGGATGACCCTTAAAAATCTCTTCCATGAAGTTTAAAACGCAAATTTGTGCCGGGCTGTCGTTGCGGGATTTAATTTGATTTTTAATCACCACTTTTTCGCGCTGTAAAATACTTTCAGGGAATTGAGGCGCTAGTAGCGTGTCGGCGTAGACCTCAAGCATCTTATCTTCAAAGGGTGATAAATAATCCATTGAAAGACCTGCAGAGTTTCTGCCGCCAAAGGCGCCAAAACCTGCTGCCATTTCGTCCACTTTTAGATTGATATCATCTTCAGTAAAGTTTTTCGATCCTGAAAGCCAGTTGCGTGAAAAGAGTTCAGTTAAACCTGTTTCATTGTTGTTCTCGACTCTTAATCCACCCAGGAACGCGGCTTTCATTGCAACGTATGGAGTGTCTTTTTGCTCGCGAATTAGCAACGTCGCTCCTGATGATAGAACGATTCTATCAGTTTCAGGCGTGTGTTTAACCGCTTCAGTATTAATTTTAAATTTCTTCGCAACGAATTTTTCTTTTTTCGGGCCGATCTTAGCTTTGCTTAAAGAGGCTTTTAGGTCCTTCGCAAAACTGCGCAGGATTTTTTCGGCCGCCTTTTTATCCATGTTAGTCATTAGTGAAAGACCAAAATTATCTGGTTTCAAATATTTCTTCGCGACCTTTTGAATATCTAGGGGCTTTAAAGAATAAACTTGTCTCATGTATTTACGATAGTAGTCGTGATCTTGATAGTAAAACTCGTTACTTCCCGCTTTACGGGCAATGTTATCCACAGTTTCCACAGAGTAGACTTCATGGCTAGCGAAGTTAGTGATCGCCTTTTGCACTTCTGCCGCGGTTGGTGGCTCTTCTATCATTTTGATTAACTCAGGGATTAGCGTGTTCAGGGCCTTACCTAGATTTTCTTTTTCTAGGTTAAATGAAACAGCAAAAAGACCGTCATCCTGCATGGAATAACTAAATGATCCAACTGAATTCGTTATAGGCTCACGAATGCGCAGGCTTTGCATCAGGCGTGAGGAATCACCTTGCCCCAAGATTGCTGATAGCACCTCAAGAGCTGCGATGTCCTTGTGTTTTACATTAGGAATACGCCAAGTAAGATAACCTGTTGTTTGTTCAAACTTCGCTTGTTCGACTTTGATGCGAATATCTTTTTGCGCTGGTTCCTTAGGGCGAGATACTTTTTTAAGTTTATACGGTTCGAAATCGCCGAACATCTGGTCGACTTTTTTGCGCATCTCTTTGGATTCGAAATCACCGGCGATAACTAGATACATGTTCGAAGGAACATAACGGCTATGATAGTAGTCCAAGATTTTCTTCGCAGATACTTTGCGAATCACTTTGTCATAACCTATGACCGGTAAACCATAGGGATGTTTTTTAAATACGTTAGTGAAAAGAAGCTGGCTTGCGCGGCGACCAGGGCTGTCTTGCCCGCGTTTGATTTCCTCGATAACAACTTCACGCTCGTTATCAATTTCTTTTGGATCAAACGTTGGGAAGCCCATCATTTCGCTGATCACGTCCAAAGCGACATCAGAAAATTGCTTAGAAATAGTGACGTAAAAAACAGTTTGGTCAAAGGATGTATAGGCATTTAGCTCCCCGCCAGAACCTTCCACTGTCGAGGCAATTTCGCCGACGCCATACTTGCGGGTGCCTTTAAAAACCAAGTGCTCGATAAAGTGAGAAATGCCCTCTTCTCCCTTTTTTTCATCGGCAGAGCCCGTTTTCACCCACATTTGAACTGAGACCACAGGTGACTTATGACTTTCTAAGAAAAGGACTTTAAGACCGTTTTTTAGTTGAAATTTTTTAGACATACTCTAGATAACTCCCATGGCATTTGGCGTCTACGTTCACATTCCTTACTGTATTCAGCGCTGCACTTATTGTGACTTCGCGACTTACGAGCAAAGTAAAATCTTGCCGCCGGATCAGTACGTGGAACTTCTGTTTAAAGAGATCCGCCAGAAGCATCGTTACTATCCACCACAAAGTCTTGATACGATCTACTTCGGTGGAGGAACGCCAAGTCTGATTCCTGCTCATCTTATTGTAGCTATTATCAAAGAGCTGGGTAGGTTTGGGTTTACAACTAGACCGGATACTGAAATCACAATTGAAATCAATCCGGCTACCATCAACAAAGAAAAGTTAAAAATCTATCTTGATAATGGCGTGAACCGATTCAGTGTTGGTGCTCAAACTTTTGATGATCGTTTGTTAAAAATGGTTCACCGCGAACATTCAGCAAAACAAACTTTGGAAACGCTGGACCTTTTGCGGGAGCACAATCTTAATTTCAGTTTCGATATTCTTTTTGCCCTACCTTCCCAAACTGTTGATGGATTGAAAAACGACGTAAAGATCGCAATCGAACAAGGTGCAAAGCACATTAGCCCCTATTGCTTAACAGTTCCTGATGGACATCCACTTTCAAAAGGTCGTCCGCTGGAAGAAGAGCAAGTAGAGATGTTTGATATTATTGCCAACGAACTGACTGCCAAAGGATTTCAGCAGTACGAAATTTCAAACTTTGCACTGCCAGGCTTTGAATCACGACACAATATGCTTTATTGGGTTGATGAACCCTATTGGTCCCTAGGATTAAGTTCCCATAGTTATTCCAAAGAATCTGCTTGGGGAACCCGTTACTGGAACATCAATAACATCAACGATTACCAGAAGCAGATATTGGCTTTTGATGGGCAAGAGTTCGCTAGCCCCGCAAAACACCTTCCTGAAAACCAATTTGAAATTCTTGAAATGCATCAAGCCCTCACGGACTTTTGTCATACTTCGATGCGTCTTATGCGCGGCCTAAATGTGGCGCAACTTCAAAACAAATTCCCACAAAATGTCAGCGATAAGGTGCTAAGTATTTTAGCGCGCCTTCAAGAAAAATCCTGGGTTAAGAATGACTCTGGGCATTGGTATCTCACGCGTGAAGGACTGGTTCTTAGCAACCGAGTTTTTCAAGAACTTACATTCTTGTCTGAAGACGTCTAAACCCTTTAAGCTTTTCACCTCCGCACATTGACAATACCGTATGAATACACAATCTTAGTTATTACTCTCCGCCAGTAAAATTTATGGCGGGGCCAGCCTATGGTGGACCCGTCCGCCGTAGCTTTAGCGAAGGTGGATCATGTCGGAAGAAAATAACTCTCAAAATCCAAACCAAACACAAGGTTCGTCGCAAGGTGATGCCGCTCCTGCCTCTGATCTTCAAAAGCTTCAAGAGCAAGCAGAGAAGTTCAAGAATGATTATCTTTATCTAAGAGCTGAGTTTGAAAACTATAAACGTAACGCCGTTAAAGAACGCAGTGATTTACTGAAATACGGTGGCGAGCGTTTTATTCGTGATCTTCTTGATGTGGTTGATAATTTCGAACGCGCTTTGCAAGTGAACGTAACCGCTGAAACTATTTCTACCTTCAAACAAGGTATTGATATGACCGCTCAGGAACTAAAGTCCCTGCTGCAAAAACATAACGTCACTGAAGTTCCTTCTCACGGTGCTGCTTTTGATCCTGCCGTTCATGAAGCGTTGGGTAGCGAGCCTACAGATGCTGTGGCGCCTGGACATATTTCTAAGGTTTATAAAAAACCATATAAGCTTCACGACAAAGTGATCCGCACAGGACAAGTGGTCGTTGGTAAAAAGCCAGAATAAAGAGGGTGTTGATTGTCTAAGAAGGACTTTTACTCCATATTGGGTGTTCCAAGAACAGCAACGGCTGATGAACTAAAAAAAGCTTATCGCAAGCTTGCTATGCAATATCATCCGGATAAAAACCCGGGTGATAAAAAGTCTGAAGAGAAATTCAAAGAAATTAGCGAAGCCTATGATGTTCTAAGTGATACCAAGAAACGCGAAATGTATGACCAGTTCGGCCATGCTGGTTCCCAACAAGGGTTCGGCGGTGGACCTGGAGGTTTCGGTGGCTTTGGCGGTTTCGGTGGCGCAGGTGCTGCTGGGGCCGGTGCAGGCGGTGGTCATGGTGACCCCTTCCAGGATATTTTCGGTGATGTCTTCGGGGACATTTTTGGTGGTGGTCGCGCTGGTGGACAGCGCACTCGCCGTCAGCAACAGGCTAAGGGCACTGATCTTCGCTACACTTTAAATATCTCATTTGAAGATTCCGCTTTAGGGGTTGAAAAAATCATCAGCTTCATTCGTCACCGTGGGGGCAAAGAAGAATCAGCAAAGCTTGCTGTGAATGTTCCCGCAGGCGTAAAAGAAGGCCAGCGTTTAAAACTTGCCGGTGAAGGAGATCTGCCTTCAGGCGCAAGCTCCCCTGGTGATCTTTATGTGATCATGCATATTCAAGAGCATCCGTTATTTAAACGAAACGAAAATGATGTCATCTTGGATCTTCCTATTAGCTTTACTGACGCCATCATCGGTACCAACGTTGAAGTACCAACTTTGACTGGCAAAGCGATGATTCGTATTCCGCCAGGAACACATTCAGGACAAACTTTCCGTCTTAAAGGAAAGGGTTTTCCGAAGATTGGCGGCTTTGGCTCTGGCGATATGCTGGTCAAAGTTTTAGTCGATACTCCAGATCATTTAACGAATAAGCAAAAAGAACTCGTCGAAGAATTGGCGAAATCTGTTGAGTCCACCCCGATGGTGAAAGCCTTTCAGGAAAAAGTGGCACAAATCATGAGGAACAGAAAATGACATTGAAGTTTTCTTTGTTAATGGGTGCTTGCCTTTTAGTTTCTTGCACTACGGTCGCAACTAAAAAAAGACCGCCGTTTAAAGCTCCGGTGGCAGCCACGACAAAAAAACCTCGTACCATGGGTGGAATGACTCCATCCAAACCTCCCGTTGGAAAAGAACCTGTGGCGGAAGCCCCGGCTGAGCCAGCTAAACCTGTTGATGGCCTAGTATACCTTAAGGGGCTTGTGAACCAATCTGTGCAAGCTCCAAACAAAGCAGAGCAAGAAAAACATCGCCTTCATGCAATTGATATAGTTGAAAATAAATTAAATGATGAGCAGCTAGAAGAAGTAGCAGACTCTTCTGACTATGGTTATCTAAGAGCCCACGCGATGTTTCGCTTAGGCGAACTAGCTTTAGAAAGAAAAGATTCTTCTGAAGCTAAAAAGTATTTTAATGGTGTGATCGAGTTTTTGCCAGGCAGTGATTTAGCTTTACGCTCTCAGGATTTAATATCTCATTTGGATGCGGCGAAAAATGTTAAATCAGAAGTCGTCGGAGTTGTTTTGCCATTAAGTGGTAAAAACGCAGCCCAAGGTCAACGCGCTTTGCGTGGCCTTGAGATGGGTCTTGGTTTACATATTCCTGGTTCAGGCTTTCAATTAGCTGTGATGGATAGTGAAGGCAATCCAGACTCTGCTCGACGTGGGGTTGAACGCTTAGTGAAAGAAGATAACGTCATTGCGATTGTGGGAAGCTTGCTTAGTAAAACCGCTCCCGCAGTAGCTGCTAAGTCAGACGAATTAGGTGTGCCGTCGTTAGCTCTTTCCCAACGTTCAGGACTGACTGAAATCGGTTCTAATATTTTTAGAAATTCACTTACAAGCGGCATGCAAGTAAGAGCCTTAGTTCGAACAGCCATGGAAGATTTAGGAATGAAGAAGTTTGCAATTCTTTACCCTAATGATGCTTACGGCACTGAGTTTACAAATATCTTTTGGGATGAAGTTTTAGCGCGCGGTGGACAAATCACAGCGGTGCAAATTTATTCTACCAAGGAGACTGACTTTCGCTTAGTGATTCAACGTCTAGTTGGAACTTATTATGGTGAAGCCCGTATGGATGAATTCGCTGTTCGCAATAAAGAGCTGCAACAGTCTGATAAAAAACGTTCAGCACGACATTCGAATATTGAAACTGTGCTGCCGCCGATTACTGACTTTGATGCGATTTTCATCCCCGATAGCGTAAAAGCCATGGGCCAGATTGCAGCGATGCTTTCTTATAACGATGTGAAGAACGTAAAACTTTTAGGAACAAATCTTTGGAATACCAAAGACGTCGCCCGTCGCGCAGGCAATTTTGTTAACGATTTAATTTTCGTCGATAGCGTTTCACCAGCAGCGCAGACGAAGTCGCGCTTTTTTGCTGAATACAAAAGTGTCTATAACGAAGACCCTTCACTTATTGAAATTCAAGCCTATGATGCGGGTCTAATCCTGCGTCAGTTAGTCGCTTCGGGCGCCACCACTCGAACTGAGCTATCGTCGCGTCTGACGCAGCTGAAGCGGTTTCCAGGGGCTTTAGGACCTTTAAGCATGAATAATGATCGTGAGATCGAACGTCCATTAACCGCTTTAACCGTATCTAAAGGTGAAGTGGCTCCCCTTAGCCTTACCAAATAGGGCCCATAAGTTTTTTTAATGACGATTTTTTAACCCCGCCCACGGGGTCCCCGGTCTTAGGAACACGAGCAGCGAGGGGCTGCTTAAATCTGAAGAAAGGGGTTAGTTATGACGAGTCGTATATCTGAAAACTTAATGATGGAGTGTCGCAGGAAACTTTTAATGGCGAAGCAAGATGTCCTTAATCGCTTCCGCACTGCACAGCGCGAGCTCGTTCATACAGAAAAAGGCGGAGACGAAGCCGATCAATCCGTCGCCCACATCGAAGAACATTCTTTTTTAGTTTCTCAAGAAAGAATGAGAAATCAGCTTCTTGAAATTGAAATGGCACTAGGCCGCATCGAACAAGGCACTTTCGGAATTTGTGAAGAGACTGAAGAAGTAATCGAAGCAGATCGCCTACTTGCAATTCCATGGACACGTTTAAGCATTGAAGGCGCAGAGTTAAGAGAAGCAGTCAGTCGTAGATTTGCACGGTAAGAGAATTTAAGCACGGCGCTATGGACATGCTTACTAAAGCGTCACGCAGTGCTTTTTTGATGACTTGATCTCATTCCCCCGTAATAAGGAAGCCACTTTCGGCCATGATCATCATATCGGGGGGTGAGATGAACGCAACCGAACTTTCGGAAAAAGACCTACAAGATTTAAGAGAATCTTTGTTATTTCAAAAGAGCTCTATTCTTAATAAGACACACGAGTTCAAAGAAGAACAATCCAATCTTTCATCAGTTGCTGATGAAGCAGAGATCGCTTCTTTAGATATCACAACAAATATTTCTATTCACTTGCATGAGCGTGATCGCACTGCTCTTTATGCAATTGAAAAAGCACTAGGTAAAATTGCTGACGGGACCTACGGCCAATGTGAAGCTTGCAGCGAAATGATCAATGCTCGCCGACTTCAGGCCAGACCATTCACAGCCCTTTGTATTGAGTGCATGGAAGAACAAGAAAGCCATTCTAATTTGTTCCAATAAATTCCTGTCCTGACATGGATGTCAGTCCAATTTTTCAGAATTGTTCTAAAATTGGATTCAGCGAAAACAATTACACGCCGATCAGATTCATACCAAGAAAACTAAATTCCCGCATATTTTACGCGGAGGAGCGGTATGAGTTTTGACGATAAAGTTTTAGAAATCCCACAGACCCTTCCCATGTTACCTGTGAGAGACATCGTTGTATTTCCCTACATGATCATTCCATTGTTTGTAGGTCGCGATGCTTCTATCCGCTCAGTAGAGGAAGCTTTAGCAAAAAACCGTCTTATCTTTTTGGCTTCACAAAAGGACATTACTGAAGAAAATCCTTCGCCAGACAATATCTACACAGTAGGTACTGTTGCGATGATCATGAGAATGAGAAAACTTTCTGATGGTCGCGTAAAAATCCTTATTCAAGGTGTGGCTAAAGGCCGCGTGAAGAATTTCACTAAGACTTCTCCTTCATTTGAAGTTGCAGTTGAAAAAATCGAAGAAACACCAACACAAAAAACTGTTGTTGAAAACGAAGCACTAATCAGAACAGCTAAAGAGCATATCGAAAGAATCATCGCTCTTGGCCGTCCTCTTTCTCCGGACATCCTTTTAGTTTTGGATGATGTTTCTGATCCAGGTCGTATCGCTGACCTAATTGCTTCAAATCTTGGTGTGAAAGTTCAAGACGCCCAAAAAGTTCTTGAGACTTCTGATGCAACAGAAAGACTTAAACTAGTTAACGAAATCCTGGCTGCAGAACTTGAAGTTATGCAAACTCAGCAAAAAACTCGTGCGAGCGGCAAAGAAGACATGTCGAAATCGCAAAGAGAATACTTCTTGCGTGAGCAAATGAAAGCTATAAAGAATGAGCTTGGCGAAGGTGATTCTAAATCTGAAGAGATGGATGAACTTCGTGACAAGTTAACTAATGCTGGCATGCCTGCCCAAGTAGAAGCAGAAGCTCTTAAACAACTAGGTCGTTTAGAGCGTATGCATCCAGATGCTTCTGAGGCTACAATGGTTCGCACATACCTAGACTGGATGGCGGATCTTCCTTGGAATAAAAAATCTGACGATTTCATCGATCTTAAACGTTCAAAAGAAATTTTGGATGAAGATCACTATGAATTAGAAAAAGCTAAAGACCGTGTCATGGAATTCTTGGCTGTACGTAAACTTAAGCCAAATCTTAAAGGTCCAATCCTTTGCTTCGGGGGTCCTCCGGGTGTAGGTAAAACTTCCCTTGGTAAATCTATCGCTAGAGCAATGGGCCGTGAATACTTCCGTATCGCCCTTGGTGGTGTGAAAGATGAAGCGGAAATCCGTGGTCACAGAAGAACTTATGTTGGTGCAATGCCTGGTAAAATCATCCAAGCTCTTCGCCAATGTAAAACGAACAACCCAGTTATCGTTCTAGATGAAGTTGATAAATTAGGTTCTGATTTCAGGGGTGACCCATCAGCAGCGATGCTTGAGGTTCTTGATCCAGAACAAAATGCAAGCTTCCGTGATAACTATTTGAATGTTGATTTCGATCTTTCAAATGTGTTGTTCATCGCTACTGCTAACGTGTTGGAAAATATCCCACCAGCTTTACGCGATCGTATGGAAATTTTAAATATCCCTGGTTATACCGAGAACGATAAACTATTGATCACGAAAAAACATCTGATCAGAAGACAAATCGAAGCTAACGGTATCACTGAAGAAAATATCAAGTTTACTGATGAAGGTATCAAATACCTTATCGCTGGCTACACTCGTGAAGCAGGTCTTCGTAACCTTGAGCGCGAAGTAGGTTCTGTTTGCCGTAAAGTCGCTAAAATGGTTGTTATGGAGGAAACGAAATTCGTTGAAGTGACTCCAGATACAGTACCAGAGCTTCTTGGTCCTCCACGTTTCCAACGTGATGACAAGTTTGCTGATTCCCAAGTAGGTGTTGTGCAAGGTCTTGCATGGACTTCTGCTGGCGGTGAAGTACTAACTATCGAAGCTTTGAAAATGAAGGGTAAAGGACATCTTGCACTGACGGGCCAACTTGGCGACGTCATGAAAGAATCTGCTCACGCAGCAATGTCTTACGCTCGTGCTCATCAAGAAGAATTGGG
Source organism: Bdellovibrio reynosensis (assembly GCF_022814725.1). Lineage (NCBI taxonomy): Bacteria > Pseudomonadati > Bdellovibrionota > Bdellovibrionia > Bdellovibrionales > Pseudobdellovibrionaceae > Bdellovibrio > Bdellovibrio reynosensis. The sequence continues at coordinate 2,579,950 of NZ_CP093442.1, read as the reverse complement.
AATCCCAGAAGACTTCTTTGAAAAATATGATGTGCACGTTCACTTGCCTGCAGGTGCTATCCCTAAAGATGGACCTTCAGCTGGTATCACTCTTACAACAGCGCTTGTAAGCTTGATGACAGGAACTCCAGTACGTCACGATATCGCGATGACTGGGGAAGTGACCTTGCAAGGTCGAGTTCTACCGGTAGGTGGAATCCGTGAAAAGTGTCTAGCTGCTTTGAACTTAGGTATTACTAACATCATCATCCCGCTTGCTTGCAAAAAGGATCTTGCTGATATCCCTAAGGTCTTTAAAGATAAGATCAACTTTATCTTTGCAGAAAATCTTGATGAAGTGTTTGCAGTTGTTTTTGATAAAACAGCGACAGGCCAAGACAAGAAACCTGTGAAGAAAGAATCTAAGAAATCTCGTGGCCTTGCCGCCTAATTTCTAGATAACAAAACATCGCTCCTCCCGAAACGATGAAAAAGGGTCAGAAGTAATTCTGGCCCTTTTGTTTTTAGGGGAACACATGTTCATTCTGAGTCACCCATAAATACCAAATGCTTTATAAACATTACGAGTTAATACGGTAGGCTAAATTTACCTTCCTAGTCTTGTCCCTCATATTCCCTGTCTTTAGACTGTAAGACAGCATGAAGGTCTTAGATTTAGCGATCGTTTCAGATAATAAGAAATTCCGTCACCGAGCGAACTTCCTCGCTCAGGATTTTCATTTTGATTATAAGGCCTATAGCACCGTTGATAATTTTTTCTGCGACGAAACCTATAAATTAGTGACCTGTGTTTTACTTGATTGCAGTTTTTGTAAAACATCCGATGACGTTTTGGAACTTACTCGCGACGCTAAAAAAGTGGCGAAAGAAAGCTATCTTATCATCGTGGTTGGATCGATGTTCACGGCTGACACGTCAAATGCTGTCAAGGAAGCCGGAGCTTCACTTGTGCTATTAGAAAATGAATTCTTTTCCTCAAGCAAAACAGAATTCGTTTTGTCGCAAACAATTCGCTCAGCTTTCATACCGGTAAAAACCTGCGATCTTATCGAAGGCACGAAAGTAAGCTTTCCGCTTTATCATTTAATGCCTGCGAACTCGCGCTTTCTAAAAGTTATCAAACCCGGCATGAAGGTAAGAAAAGATTTTCTTGAACGCTACGAACCGATTGGCGAGCTTTATTTAAGACGGGAATCCTTTAATGCTTGGGTGAAGTATTCTACAAACCTTGCTAAAGAAGACGAACTTTCCGTGGCGCGCCTGTGCCGCTTAAGATTTTTGCAACTGAATCATTCCTTTACTATTTTAACGTTGCTTATCGGAGATCAAAGTTCCGGAACTTCTTTTAACAAAGGTCGCCAATTGTATGAAAATGTGCGCGAACTTTGTGGTGAACTACTTACCGCGCTTAAAGGAATTTCAGATCCTTGGACTATCGTTAATAATTCTTCGATCGGAGATTTCGGCTCGTTAGAACGCGCCCCAGCCATCGCAGCTTATGCGGGGCTGTTAAGTCTTCAAGCTAAGATTGGTGATCCTGAAGAAGTCATGATCGGCGCCCTGCTTGCCGATATTGGGTATTTAGATTTAAGTCCCTCAACAACCTTTAAAATTCGTAACAACGATATTCAGGGTCTTAATGCCGAAGAGTTGATGGAATATAGAAAGCATCCTATTTTTAGTTTGAATCAATGTCTTAATCGCAAGCTGCCACTGTCTGACTCTATCAAATCCATCATTTTGCAATCCCACGAGCGCACCGATCAGACAGGATTCCCCCACAAAGTTCGTGCTGATAAAATTGCTGAAGAAGCGATGCTGGTGCGACTGTGTTGGGAACTTGATTCAAAAAGCCAAATTCGTTTTGGCGCTATTCGCGCCGAGATTGCAACGTTGAAGGAAGATCTTGCCCACTCGGCGATGAAAGAAAAAGGCAACTACTCCCCCGAATTCTTAAGCAAGACTTTGGGTGTGCTTCAACCTCGCAACTCACCTATCTTTAGTTAATTTATTTCTTATTTATTTTTGTTAAAAAGCAGAAAAATGTAGGCCTTTAGTCCTCCAGGACCTTTAGGAACTAACTTAGTAATACTAATATTAATGTTAAGAGGAATTTGCATGCGCACATTGGATCTTGCGATCATTTCAGAAAGTAACGTCTTTCGACAACGAGCTGAGCTTGTCGGAAGTCTTTTTACTTTTGAATGCATGACCTATCCCAGCGATGAAGCATTTTTCATGGAATCCAATTTGTTCAAGAATGTTTCCTGTCTTCTTTTTGATTTCTGCAAACCTCAAGATATCAAAGATATTACTGGCACCTTGCACGTTGCTCGCCAGGTTTCGCCAGCAAGTTATATTCTGGTCGTCTGCAATAAAATGAGCACTGAAGAAATGGATATGGCAATTTCAGCAGGCGCTTCACGTATTATCACGCAACAAGAATACTATGATTCAAGTAAACCTGAATTCGTACTTAGTCAGGTGATCAAATCGGTATTTGTGCCGGTGAAGACAATGGATCTGGTTGAGGGCACCACCCCGACATTTCCGCTTTATCACTTCATGCCTTTGAATCGTCGCTTCTTGAAAGTCTTCAATACAAACTCAATGTTAACTAAAGATTTCTTAACGAAGTTTTCAAATGCCGGAGATCTTTACGTGCAACGAGAAAGCTTGGATTTGTGGCAGGAATACACTTCTGGTTATGTCGCAAAAGACAGTGCCGAGGCTTTACAAAAATCTAGGCAAAAATTCCGTCAATTGAATGAGTCGTTTTTAAGTCTTGCACTTCTTGTTTCTGATCGCAGCACCCCGGCAACTTTTGCTAAAGGGAAAGAGCTTTATTCCCACTGTGAAAAGTTCTCTGCTGATCTTCTTTCGTCATTATTAGATTTAGAAGACCCTTGGTACATTATCAGCAGTTCTGCTGTTGGGGATTATGGTTCCATTGAAAGAGCTCCGGCAGTTGCCGCCTATGCTGGATTTATGAGTGCGACATTAAAGGTGGGATCTCCAACAGAAGTGATGATTGGTGCGTTGCTTGCTGATATTGGGTATTTGGAATTAAGTCCTTCCGTTGCAGCAAAGTTGCGAACAAATAGAACCCATGAAATGAATGCTGAAGAGCGAATGGAATATCAAAAACATCCGATCTTTAGCTTAAATCAATGTCTAGCCCGTCGTCTTCCGTTATCTAATAATATTAAAGAAATTATTTTACAGAGCCATGAGCGTGTTGACCAAAAAGGTTTCCCGCGTCGCCCCAGAGCCGACAAACTTTTAGAAGAAGCAATGTTAGTTCGTTTGTGTTGGGAATTGGATCAACAGTGCCAAGGACGCATGGGCGAGCGCAAGCCTGACATTCGCGAAATTAGACGACAGTTTTCTAGAGCCGCAATGAATGAAGTTGGTAACTACAATCCCCGCTTAATCGTCAAAGCAAACAGCGTTCTTTTGCCCGCGGTTTTTTAACATAGATCCTTTTGATTTCTCATTAGTCTTTTCAATTTCTTGATAATCACTTTTTAATATCTTGGTGAAACAAGAAAGCAACCTCACGTCAGGTGGACATACCGGTTTGTGGGACATTGCGGGATTTTCCTGCTTTGCTACACTTATTTCCTATTACGCCTACTATGTGACAGGTATTTACTTTTTAGAAATTTCCAAAGGGCAGCTTGATACTGGGGATATTGGTATCATCGCCTCTTCCTTGAGTTATGCGGGTGGATTCATTCTTCGCCCCATTGGCGGCATGTATTACGGGGCTCTTTCCGACTTGCGTGGAAAGAAATTAGCCTTTGTTCGCGCACTTAAATTTTTGGCGATTGTTTCGTTTAGCTTTATTTTTATCGATGTGGATATTCTTGGACCAAAACTGGCGGTCACTCTAGTGATGGTTTTACGATTGGTTCAGGGATTTTTTATGGGTGGCGCTTCAACACTGGGATTGATTTACCTTTATCAACTTTCTCCAGATAATGAAAAAGGGAAATTCACATCGCTACTTCAGATGTCAGCGCCTGCTGGGTATGTAAGTGCGATCGCTCTGATTCTAATAACTCGTTTGGTTTTTCCCGCGCAGGAATTGGGACACTGGGGGTGGCGGATAGCTTATGCTTTCTGTGGATTTCTTTATCCTATTGCGATGTATGTTGATAAAAACTTTCCCGATATTAAATCTCACACTATTTCTGAATGGAATGTTGAAACCTTTAAAAATCATCTGCATGGTTTTTTCGGCGATACACCCTTGATGAAAAGAATTTTAACCTTTCCACTGTTGGTCACCGCCTCTGCCGGAGTGATGTTTTTCTTTTTCATCGTCTTTAGAGGCTACTTCATGGGCCCCGTCTTAAAACTAAGTACAGACCAATCCAGTTTTATCATTGGTATTTCAAGCCTGCTTGCCTTGCCTTTTTTTCCGGTGTTTGGGTGGATGTCTGATAATTATGGGCGCTTAAAATTTGTTTTTAGCGGTATCATTTTAGGCGCTCTATTTTTTATTCCATTTTTTAAGGGGCTTGAATTTACCAATCTAGTTCAAGATCGATATATGGAGATGATCACATTGATCGTTATTTACGGAATACTGCTGACTTTAAGCCAAGCAAGTTTAGCCGCTCTATTGTGTGATCTGATGCCTAAACAATATATCGGGCTTGCCTTTGGCTTTACTTATAATTTTGGTTTGATTTTGCTGGGTGCTGTTTTGCAAACGATGACGACTTCTTACTTTGAACAAACGGGAGATATCTATCACGGCCTTCAGATAACTTTGGGCGTGATCGTCGTGTGCGGCATACTTGCCTTTTTCACCAGACCTAAGAATTCAAATATTTAAAGAGAGAAAGTACGGGAGGGGGCCTTCGGAAAACCGAAAGCCTTCTATTGTTTAAAACCCTTAAGGCGGTCGTTTTCTTGTTCCAAAACGCGCACTAAGGTTTTTAAGTCTGACACTTCGTCTTTGAGTTGGAAGATTTGTTCTTCCTTTTCTTGTAAGATTTGGGTGTAGGCTTTTTTAAGTTCGTTTAAAAGTTTGTTTGCGGCAGTGAGGATCGGCTCATCCTTGTTTGCTTTGACGGATTTATCTAGGTCCTGAGCCTTTAAATCATCTTTTGAAGAAGCAGACATAGTGTCGTTACCTTTCATCATTCCTTGATGAGCACCCACCAAAGCAAGGTCGCTTTCTTGGGAGGGGCGATGTACTCTTTGATGGGTACCCATCGGTTCGTCCATGATGAAGTACTTGCCGTCTTCAAATCGGTAATTGATGTCGTCGGCTTTGATTCTACGGCGGAGTGTGCTCACACTAATTTTATATTTAGTGGAGTAATCCGTTAGCGGTAACCAAGAACCATAAGTTTCAACGTTCATCAAATCCTCTAACTTCAGCTTCTGCTAAAGCTTCTGCAAGCCTTTTGGTTAGGTGGTCACCCTACTCAGCCTGCATAGCCAACACTATCACACGACTTCGGTCTGTCAAATTTAGAATCAATGCATATTCAAGAAGTTTTTAATTTCAGGACCTTGATCTGGCTATTCAACGCCTATTCACTGGACTTTTGTCTGACTACGCAACCCTTAGTCATGCTGTAAAATCAAATGGCGAAAGAATTCTTTGCTCCTTTCCCATGAAAATTCAATACTTAAAGAGATGGTACGTATTCGTGATAAGAAAAAGATTGCTCTAGTTCTTAGTGGTGGCGGGATTAAGGCCGCTGCTTTTCACATCGGCGTTTGCCTTGCATTGCAAGAAAAAGGCTTCAAGTTCGCCGGTGGAACTAAAGAGATGGTGCGTCAGAATACCAATGAAAATGACCCCATGACGATCCGTTTGTACGTCGGATCTAGCGCTGGAGCTTTTGTCGCTTCCATTTTAGCTGCTGGGTATTCAGTTGAATCTTTAGTTAACGCCTTTCAAGTGGGGTCTGGAACTTCACCGACATTTGAAAAATCAGATCTTCGTTATCTTAAGCCGATTTCTTATCGCGATATTTTTAATCTTAACTCTAGTGGCCTATTGAAATTCATTCCGCGCACGTTGATGGAAAAAGCCCTGGTTACTGGAGGCTTTGAATCTCTTTTAAAAAACGGACTTAAGCTAAACGGTCTATTTTCCACTAAAGGTATGGAAAGCTATCTGCGCAAAGAAGTTTTGCTAGACAATGACTTTAGCCGTTTAGGGGTTGAGCTTTATGTTATCGGAACTCAGTTAAACCATTCCCGCAAAGCTATCTTTGGTAATTTCCCTGAATCCTATAAAACCGAAACTACTAAGTATATTAACTATGCAACCATAAGTGATGCCGTTGCTTGTTCCACAGCTCTTCCGCCGGTGTTTGCGCCTTACGGAATTAAGCGTCCTGATGGTAAAGAGTTCTTTTATTATGATGGCGAGATTCGCGACACTCTTTCAACTCACGTTGCTGCTGATAATGGGGCTGATTTAGTTATTTCTTCTTTTTCTATTCAGCCTTATCACTACACGAAAGAAATGGGCTCGCTTCACGATTACGGAATTCCATTGATCGCCAACCAAGCTTTGTATCAAGTGGTTCAGCAAAAGATTGCCCGTCATATTCAGTATAAAAACGACATCAAAGGCATCTATAACGCCGTTGATGGATACTTTAAACAAATGAACTTGCCATCTGAACATCGCGAGAAACTACTTGAAATCATTAGAGCTCGTGTGAACTACAGACCCGAAGTTGATTATATTTACATCTCCCCGCGCCCGCAAAACTATGAAATGTTCTTTGTCGATCATTTCAGCTTAAGCCCCGAAATCCTAGCACGCATCGTGCGCATCGGATTCAAATCTGGCATTAGCGCCATGAGACACTACGACCTTTAAAATAAAAAAACCCTTTTAACCGGCCTTGTTTAAGGCGAATCAAAAGGGTTCATATGCGAGGCGGAGGTTCTTTTGCGGAACGGAGGCGGAGAGCAGAGCTACGTCGGAGAGAAGTAAAAGGGCCTCCAACGAAGTCAGATGGGCCCTTTTCATTCGCCGCTTACAGAAGACTTGCTTCTACTGCCGCGAAGATCGGGCCAGAAACAAAGCCCATCAAAACAATTGCTAAAGCCATAACTACCGCTGTTACCGTCGTTGCATTCAATGAATGACCCGCGATTTCCGCGTTTCCTTCTTTCATGTACATAACAACGATCGGGCGAAGGTAGTAATAAACTGCGATAACAGAGCTCAACATACCCCATACTGCTAACCAAAGAAGACCTTCTCCGATAGCTGCATTGAATAGATAGAACTTACCGAAGAATCCAAGTGTTGGTGGAATACCAGCAAGTGATAACAAGAACACAGTTAAGCAAAGAGCTAACATTGGTCTTTGTTTTGCGAAGCCACTAAGATCGTCGATGTTGATGATGTGGTTTTCAGATTTTTCAAGCATGCTTGCGATTGCTAGCGCACCGATAGTCATCAAGCCGTAACCTAGAAGATAGAAGATCACACCAGAAGCACCGAAAGCACCGCTGTCACTTACTCCCGCCGTGATCACGCCGATTAATAAGTAACCAGAGTGAGCAACAGATGAATAAGCAATCATGCGTTTTAAGTTGTTCTGCATGATCGCAGCCGCATTACCAACGATCATTGTTAGAACCGCTAGCCATTGCAAGATATCAAAAAGGTGATCTGAACCAACCAAAGATTTCGTCGCAATCACTCTTAAGAAAGCTGCAAACGAAACCGTTTTTACCGCCGTAGCCATGAATGCCGTGTGCGGAGTTGGAGAACCTTGGTAAACATCCGGAGTCCAAGCATGGAATGGGAAGATTGAAACCTTAAAGCAGAAGCCCAAGATCACAAACGTCATACCGAATAAGAACATGCGGCTTGATTGAACAAGCTCTGCCGCTGTTTCCATGAAATTTAGGATGTTTGTTCCACCCGTAGATCCAAAGATGAATGCAACACCGTACAAGAAGATCGCTGAAGCAAAAGATCCCAAGATGAAATACTTAAGTGAGGCTTCTTTTGAAAGTTTCTCTTCATGGCTCATGCCGATCATCAAATATAGAGCCAATGACATTAACTCTAGGCCGATGAACACCATTAAAAGATCCACAGCCGAAACAAGGATTAACATCCCGATCGCAGAGCTCATCGCAAGGAAGATCAATTCAGAGAATTGTTTTCCTGTCGTTGATGGATTTTCGTACATCATCACCATACCAGCACCCGCTGATGCTAAAGCAATGATACCCATCCATTGAGTTACACCATCAAAGATCAAACCGTTATTGAAAGCTGTTTTTCCGCCACCGCCGAAAACAATCAATAAACCAATTGCGATCACGATACCGATCAAAGCTTGTGACAAAGTCACAAGTGGATGTTGTTCACGGTTATTGCGCAAAACTTTAGCTGTGATTGGGATTAAGCTCACCAAAAACAACGCTAGCATTGGTGATACCAACAGGATGTCGCTTAAGCCGATAGTTGCTGCGTTCATTAGTTACCTCCCTGAGCGGCCTGAGTTGAAGCGGCCGTTCCAGGTTCTACGATAGTCAGATTGTAGTTCGTTCTGTTGTTCACCAAGTGATCAATACTTGCTTTAGAGAAATCAAGGAAATGGTTCGGGAATAATCCCATCCAGAAAACCATGACAACCAGTGGCACAAGAACTGCGATTTCACGCGCATTCAAATCATGAAGTGGGTGATGTTCGTCAGCGACAAGCTCCCCTTTTTCACCGAAGAACACGCGCTTAAACATCCACAACATATAAACCGCACCAAGCACCACACCTGTTACTGCAAAGTATGCAAATTCTGGTTGTGCTTGGAAAGTTCCTAAAAGAATCAAGAACTCACCTACGAAGCCGTTCGTCATCGGAACCGCAATCGAAGAAAGCGTGATGATAAAGAAGAAGATCGTGAATAGAGGCAAGGCGCTAGCCAAACCACCGTATTTAGAAATTTCACGGGAATGCGTTCTTTCATAGATCATACCGATCAGAATGAACAGCGCGCCAGTTGAAATACCGTGATTCAACATTTGGTATAAACCACCGGCCATACCGTAAGCGTTGAAAGCAAAAAGACCAAGCAGGATGTAACCCATGTGCGAAACTGAAGAATACGCGACAAGTTTTTTCACATCCGGTTGAACCATCGCTACCAAGGCGCCGTAAATGATACCTACTGCACCGATAAGCATGAACAACCATGCCCAGTATTCAGAAGCCTCTGGGAAAAGAGGGATCACCCAGCGCATGAAACCGTAAGTACCCATCTTAAGCATAACACCAGCAAGAATGACTGAACCTGGAGTTGGTGCTTCAACGTGGGCATCAGGTAACCATGTGTGAAGTGGGAATACCGGAACTTTGATCGCAAATGCCAAAGCAAAAGCGAAGAACAAAAGAGTTTGCAAGCTAAAGAACGTGCCGCCAACAAACGGAATTTGCAATTTATAGAAGTCCAAAAGACTTGCGCTCATTTGGCCTGTAGCTTCTTGAGTTAGGTACATCATATAAATGATCGCAACTAACATCATCACAGAACCCGCGAAAGTATAGATGAAGAATTTTACTGTCGCATAAATTCTGCGAGCACCACCCCAGATACCAACCATGAAGTACATTGGCACTAGTGACAATTCCCAGAATACATAGAAGAAAACTGCATCAAGAGCCAAGAATGTTCCGATCATCGCTGTTTGCAAAACAAACATCGCTGCGTGGAAACCTTTAACTCTTTCGGTGATTGAAGACCAGCTTGCTAGGATAATGATCGGAGTAAGGAACGTAGTTAGAAGAACCAACCACAATGAAATCCCGTCAATACCCATGAAGTATTGAATTCCGAATCTTTCAATCCACATGAACTGTTCAACCATCTGCAAGCCGGCGCTGTTAGCGTCGTACTGGCGGAAGATCGCAAGACTTAGCAAGAATTCGATAACTGATAAACCCAAAGCAAGATGTCTGACCGTATTTGATTTCGGCCAAACCATCACTAGCAGAGCAAACAATAGAGGTAGGAAAACTAAGCTACTCAGGATCATATCATTACCTCATGATCACAAATGAAAGAGCAACAACAACACCGATACCGATGTACATCGCGTACTGTTGCATATTACCGGTTTGAATAGAGCGAGCAAAAGAACCCATGCCGCGAACTAAATCGCCCGCAAGATAAGTCATTTTGTCGATAAAGTTCACATCAACATAATACCAAGTATTACGGCTGATATTCACAAGCGGATTGATGATGAATGCGAAGTAGCCCTCATCAACAAAGTACTTGTGGTAAACCACGTTGTAGATCGGCTTAATTTTTTCAGCCACGCGGTTTGGAGTTTCAGGCGAACGCACATAGAAGTGGTAAGCAACTGCCGCAGAAATCGCTGCCAAAGTTACTGAAATACCCATCAGTGTAAACTCTGTCACTGCATCCAAATGGTGGAAGCCAGGAATTGGCTTAATCAAAGGATGTAACCAGTGTTCCCACACATTTGGAATGTGACCAAGATATTCACCAATCACGTGCGGGATACCAATCCAACCACCGATCACTGACAAGACGCCAAGAACGATAAGTGGGATCAACATCAACGCTGGCGATTCATGTGGATGAATGTCGCTAGGTACACGGCTTTTACCCCAGAAAGTAAGCGCCATTAAGCGTGTCATATAAAACGCTGTCAAAGTTGCACCGATCGCACCCATTGCCCAAAGCACTGGTGAACCTAGTGGAGAGTTGAAAGCGTAAGCTAAGATTTCATCTTTAGAGAAGAAACCAGCAAACGGCGGCATACCAATAATCGCTAGCCAACCCAGGAAGAACGTCAAGTGAGTGATCGGAAGATATTTTTTCAAGCCACCCATTTTACGGATGTCTTGTTCTTCGTGCATCGCATGGATCACTGAACCTGAACCCAAGAACATAAGGGCTTTAAAGAATGCGTGAGTCATCAAGTGGAACATTGCTGCCCCGAACGCGCCCACACCGCAAGCTAGGAACATATACCCAAGTTGTGAAACTGTAGAATATGCCAAAACTTTTTTGATATCGTTTTGAGTGATACCGATTGTTGCCGCAAAAACCGCAGTCGCCGCACCGATGATAGCGATAACCATCATTGTATTAGGAGCCGCCATGAACATTGGGTTTAAACGAACGATCATGTAAACACCGGCAGTAACCATCGTCGCCGCATGGATTAGTGCAGATACTGGAGTCGGACCCGCCATCGCGTCTGGAAGCCAAACGTACAATGGTATTTGCGCTGATTTACCAGTAGCGCCGATGAACAAGAACAATGTTCCCAACGTCGCAGCACCCAACCAAGAAGCCTCAACAGTAGTTGGCGCTAAAGCATTTAGTTCAGCGAAATTCAAAGTTCCGAAAGTCAGGAACAAAACAAACATACCAAGCAAGAAAGCCGCGTCACCGATACGATTCGTTACGAAGGCTTTCATACCAGCTGCTGCTTTTTCTTTATCCGTGAACCAGAAACCGATTAGTAAGTATGAGCAAAGACCCACACCTTCCCAACCTACGAACATCACAAGCAAGTTATCACCAAGAACTAGCAACAACATGTTGAAGATGAAAAGATTCAAGTAAGAAAAATACTTCGCTGCACCCTTATCGTGGTGCATGTACCCGATAGAGAACAAGTGAATCAAAGTACCAACACCCGTGATAACTAAAATCATGATCGCGCTGATTTGGTCGATCACAAATCCTGCGCTGACTTTAAGTTTATCAATCGCCATCCAGTCAAAGAAGCTTACTGCAATTTTGCGAGTTTCTTCTGGAAGGCTGATTAGGTCTGCCACCAAGATGATAGAGCAGATAAAAGAAATACCCACTGCGATCGTTGCGATTGTACCCGCAAGATTTGCAGAGTGTTTTTTATAACGAAGACCGTTGATTAGAAAGCCTACAAACGGCGTCAGGATCACAAGGGCCATTAATAAAGAATAATTCACGGCTGACTCCCCTATCCTTTTAAGTGTTCAAAGAAGCGAATGTTCACTTCGTTAAAACGTTTAAAGATTGATACGGCTAGGGCCAAGCCCACCGCCGCCTCTGCAGCGGCGATAGTCATTACGAAGAACACCATGATGTGCCCATCAATCAGACCCAAGTATTTACTGAAGGCTACAAACGTTAAGTTTACAGAGTTCAACATCAATTCAACCGACATCAAAAGAACGATCACGTTACGGCGAAGAAGAACCCCAGCCATACCCATTACGAACAATAAGGCGGCAAGAACCAGATAGTGTGTCAGGCCGATGTTGTTAATAAAATCAGTGTTCATGTGTTCCACCTTTACTGCGCGCCAAAGCCACGGCACCTACTGCGATAACCAGTAACAAGATCCCTAAAGCTTCAAATCCAAAGATATATTTATTGAACAACGCCATACCTAGAGCCTTTGTAGACTCCATGCCTGCGCCTGTAGTTACGATATTGTCTGTGGTTTTTTCAGTTAGAAGACCTACAGACATCGCAATCGCACCCACAACCAAACCAGCTAACAATCCAACAGAAGCAATCTTAACTGCTCCAGTGAATTTGCCGCGGGTGAAAGCTTGAAGATCTGTTTTTAAGTCGAAAAGCATGATCACCATTACGAATAGAACCATCACGGCTCCGGCGTAAACGATTAGCTGAACACCGGCGATAAAGTAAGCATTTAAGGTTACGAACAAAGCTGAAATACCAACCATTGTCATCGCAAGTGATAAAGCTGAATAAATCGGGTTCGATAAAAGAACCACACTAAGACCGCTAACCAATGTGACAATCGCCAAGAACCAAAATAAGAAAGCATCTGCTGACACGTTAAACTCCTAGCTCGCAGCGATGAAGATGATCAAAGCTGTGATAATCGTATTTGCCAAAGCCCACGGAAGTAGGTTTTTCCAGCCGAAGTCCATCAACTGGTCATAACGGAAGCGTGGAAGCGTCCAACGAACCCAGATGAAAACCCAAAGGAAGAAAGCAAATTTCACGAAGAATGATAAGAAGTGAAGAAGTGCTGTTAGCGCACTTGCTTTACCTGCTGTTGGCGCTACAGATGAAGCCCATTGCTGAACTTCCGCAACTGTCACACCTGGAATGCTGAATCCACCAAAGAAAAATAAAGCCATCAAACCAGAAGCGATCATCATGTGACCGTACTCACCGATGAAGAACATGTTGAATTTGAAACCGCCGTACTCGGTGTGGAAACCCGCAACTAGTTCTGATTCACCCTCTGCCAAGTCGAATGGCAAACGGTTTGATTCAGCAAAAGTTGTTGTGAAGAACAAAAGAGCTGCCAGAGGTTGATAGAAGATACCCCAGTTTGGCAACCAGTCTGGTCCCGTCACTGTGTGACCCATGAACACGAACTGCAATGGACCTTGTTGAGCCAAAGTCATTTCAGTCAGATTGAAAGTTCCATAAAGCATGATCACGCCAACGATTGAAAGACCCAAAGCAAGTTCGTAAGAAATTGTTTGAGCAGAAGCACGCAAAGCACCCATCAAAGAGTACTTATTGCCTGATCCCCAACCCGCCATCAAAAGTGTGTACGCCGCAAGCGACGAAACACCTAGGATGAATACGATGCCAACGCCCATGTCGTAACCTTGCACTAAGAAAGTGTAAGGACCCCATGTTTGGCCAAACATTTCAAATGAATCCACCAAAATTGGTGTCGCCATTGGAATCGCGGCAAATGCCACCGCGCCCGGAATCAACGCAAACACTGGAGCTGCATAGTACAGAAGTGGTTTTGCTGTATCTGGAACGAAGTTTTCTTTTGTTAAGAACTTCACGGCATCAGCAAGAAGCTGCATTAAACCCAAAGGACCAACACGATTTGGACCAAGGCGGTTTTGGATGAAGGCAGAACCACGACGCTCTACCCATACAAGCAATGGAACTGCTTGAACCATCATCAAGAAGATGACGATAAGTTTTAAACCATTGACGGTAATTTCGAAAATATCTTTACCCATTCCCATTTTCTAGTCCCACTCCAAGGCTCTTGCTTTAACTAACCAGAACAAACCGAATACAAAGATCGCAATGAATTCAACCATCGCAAAGAACACCAAACCACCGTTACCAGCAGCGATGAATTCGCGGAAAGAAACTGACCACGGATACATGAAGATGATCTCGATATCGAACAAGATGAAAAGGATCGCAGTAAGGTAGTACTTTACTGATACCTTTGTGTCTTTCTTATCAAGCGCCGGAATACCGCACTCATACGGTTCGTACTTAATCGGGTGATAAATAGGTTTGCCGCCTGTTTTGGTTGCAACCCATAGCAAGAACGCTCCGAAAAGCGCGATGAAGATGACGATGAATATGACTCCACCGAGTGGCACTGAACCCTCCAAAGTTGGATTATTATTTGGATTTCATTTAAGCAGAGTTAGTTATATATGTGTCGACGGTTAAAACCAAGAAATATGAATGGATACAAGGCGATAAGCGTGGCAGGATACGTGAACCGATGAAAGCCGAACTTACGCACACAAGGCTTGAAACAATTCTTGAAAGAGCCTTTGAAACATCGCGAGGAAAAATTCAAGTAACCGGGGCTGCCTCCCCGCTTGCGCTTGCTTTCTTTTTGTCGCAAACATACTCTAAAAAAATCAACGGCTTGCCGCACTTAGTTGTGGTTGGAAGTCTGCAAGAAGCGACAAAACTTCAGCAGCTTCTAGAGTTCTTTGACCCAACTCGTCAGAGCTATATTCTGCCGTCGTTTGATGTTTCGCCTTATTCGGGTCTTTATCCAAACTCGAGAGTTACTTCAGACCGAATTCGTTTTCTAGCAAAAGCGCAAAACGCAAAGCCTGGTGAAATCTTCATTTCCTATTCTGACGCGCTGATGCAAAAAACAATGCCGGTGAAAATCCTGAAGGATTATTCGCGTATTCTAAAATCTGGTGACGAACTTCCTGAAGACATCGCGGAGTATTTAAATTCGCTCGGTTATACTTCAGCGCCGATGGTTGAAGATAAAGGACAGTATGCTTTGCGAGGAGGTATCGTTGATATCTTCCCGCCTTGTGAAGACTCGCCAGTGCGTTTGGATTTGTTCGGCGATCAAATCGAATCGATAAGACATTTCAATGTTTCTGATCAGCGCAGTTCTGATGAAGTGAATAATTTCTGTTTAACCCCGGCGCGCGAAGTTTTATTTCGCGATGAAACCCACGAGCGCCTGTTGCAACGAGTGCGTGAAACTCTAGGTGATCGCCCGGTTGATAAATCAGATTCTGAAGAGATGCTTCGTTCTTTAGTTTTAAAGAACTCATTTCCTGGAATTGAGTTCTTGCTTCCGTATTTTTACGGCGACCTTTGTTCCCCGGTAGAACATTTTGGTTCTGGTTTACATATTTGGTTTTTAGATCCCGTTGAAATCTCTCGCTGGGCCGATGAAGTGTCTGCCGAACTGAAAGCTGATTATGCTTCAAGCCTTTCCCATGTGATTAGGCCTGAGCTTAGTTTGTTATATACTCCTTTTGATAAAATAGTGTTTCCTTCAGGGTCGCGAGAGATCTATTTTTCTTCATTAGAATACTTTGAAGATGAAAACACCGAAGACGCCAGGGTTGAGTATCGTACTGCTTTGACTCAAGATTTTACAAACTTGGCTTTGGCTAACGCCGTTGGATCTGAACAGTGGTTGCAAGCAGCGGCAAACAAACTGCATCGTTGGCGTGGCGAAGGGTACCGCATCTTTATTGGCACAAAAAACCAATCGCACATTGAACGGTTGAAGCTTGTTTTTGATAAGTTGGATTTAAAGGCGGCCCGCGCTGCTGAGGATGAATACCGGTGGGATTCTTGGCTTGCTGAACAAGAAGCCGATCCCCATTTAGTACATATTATTCCTAGATACTTGATTGAAGCTTTGCGTTTGGAGGAAGAACGCATCGTCTTTTTGCGCGATGAAGATTTTTACGGAAAAAAACAACGGGCCCGGGACACTTCGGGCGCTCAGGATTTTCAAAAGCAGGCCAAGCGCCTGGCATTCGGTGACTTAAAGCCTGGTGATTTAGTTGTTCACGTTAAACACGGCGTGGGTCAATACGAAGGCTTAAAGATCATGAACATCGGCGGAGTCGAATCTGAATACATTCAGATTGGCTACAAAGATAAAGATAAGCTGTATTTGCCTGTTTATCGCGTCGGCCAGTTGCAGAAGTTTTCTGGGGCTTCGCCGACTTCTATATTAGATAAGCTTGGTGGTACGGGGTGGGAAAAGACTAAATCAAAAGTTAAAGCCCATGTTCGTGATATTGCTTCTGACTTATTAAGCTTGTATGCGAAACGCGCGGAAATGCACCGTCCTCCGTTTAGTTTGAACGAGGGCGAGATCACTACCTTTGAAAATTCTTTTCCTTATGAAGAGACCGACGATCAAAACCGCGCGATCACGGATATTCACCGAGATTTGTTGTCGACTAAACCAATGGATCGTTTGATTTGTGGTGATGTAGGTTTTGGTAAAACGGAAGTGGCGATGCGCGCGGCGTTTTTTGCGGTTCAAGCGCGCAAGCAAGTGGCTTTGTTGGCTCCGACGACTGTTTTAACTTTCCAGCACTTTGAAACCATTAAGAAGCGTTTTGAAGGATGGCCGGTGGACATTCGCGTGTTGAATCGTTTTGTTTCTACGGCTGAAACTAAAAAGACTATTCAAGATCTAAAAGATGGTAAGGTGGATATCATTGTTGGTACCCACAAGTTATTGGGCTCTGCGATTCAATATAAAGATCTTGGCTTATTGATTATCGACGAAGAACAAAAGTTCGGCGTTACCCATAAGGAAAAAATTAAGAAGATCAAAACCAGTGTTGATACTTTGACTTTGTCTGCCACCCCGATTCCTAGAACTTTGAATATGGCTCTGGTTGGTATTCGAGATTTAAGCTTAATTAATACGGCTCCTGTCGATCGGCTTCCTACCCGTACGTTTGTCACTAAGTTTGACGAAGAAACAATTCGCAAGGCCGTGACGGCTGAAATTTCGCGTGGTGGTCAGGTTTACTTTATTCACAATCGCATTGAATCTATTTACGGACTGGCTGATGAGATTCGGGCCATTGTTCCCGAGGCCCGCATTCGCGTAGCCCACGGGCAGATGGAAGAACATGAATTAGAAAAAGCGATGCTTGCGTTCTTCCATCACGAAATTGATGTCTTAATTTGTACGGCGATTGTTGAGTCCGGCATGGATGTGCCGCGCGCGAATACGATGTTCATCGATTCAGCGCACATGTTTGGTTTATCGCAATTGTATCAATTACGTGGCCGCGTAGGGCGAAGTAAAACCCGCGCTTATTGCTACTTGATGATGCCAAGAAATCGCAAGCTAGATAAAGAACAGCAAGAACGCTTAAAGATCATCCAAGAAAACACTGCTTTAGGAAGCGGAATCAAAATCGCCCAATACGATTTAGAATTGCGCGGAACCGGAAACATCTTAGGCGAAGAACAATCTGGCCACGTAAATTCCGTAGGCTATGAATTGTACATGGATCTTTTAAACGAAGCTTTGGCAGAAGCAAAAGGCGAAAGCATCGAAGACATGGAACTAGATCCAGAAATCAACTTGCGAATTCCAGCGATGATCCCAGACAACTACATCGCAGATATCAGAATTCGTTTAAGTTACTACAAAGCATTGGCTGACATTACTTCCCACGAGGACCTAGATCGCATCGAAGAGGAACTACGCGATCAGTTTGGCCAAATCCCAGAACCAACAATAAACTTGATGGGGCTAATGTTGATTCGTCGCCAGTGTAAAGAACTAGGCGTGCGCGACATCAGCGCTGGTGTAAAATCAGTTTCTTTGATCTTCACAGAAAAAACGAAGTTAAAACCGGAAACTGTAATTCAATTGGCGGTAAGGGAAAGCAAGAAGTACTCTCTGACGCCGGATAATCGATTGAATATTAAGCTGCCGAGTATTTCTTGGTCAGCAGTTCACGATGAGCTTGAGCAACTTTTGAAACTTATTTAATATCTCTTGGATCTTTTAATACATTTTTAATTCTACTTTATTCCTTGAGAAATAATTTTGGATATTTTGATTAAATATGAGCTCCTTGCGCTTCAAATAACCTTTCTTTAAAGGCATAACACCCAATCTTTTAAGCTCGATATAACGCTAAAAACATAGTGTTCGCATATTACTTGGCAGCAATGATTCTTATGAGGATGTGCAAGGTAAGTATCATAAAGACACTATTGTTTATGGCCTTAAACTTGCTAGAGAAGAGTATGTTGAAAGGAACTTTATATGAAACTAACTAGAATCGAACTTATCTCCTTACTTTCTTTGATATCTTTAGGCTCCCCTGCTGTTACCCAAGCAGATCAAGCAATAGTTCAAGTTGATCAAAGGATGGCAAAATTTGAGATTGTCCAAATACTTAACACTTTAGACAATCACTCACAGGACGCCGAAGTCCTCAAAAAACTTATCATTGGTGGAAAATTAACCTATGATCCGGCGACTGGTCATTATATCCTAAATACGGACATTACCGATCTTTTGAATAAGAAAAGAGTTGAACAATTAGACGCCACAAAAAGCGTAATTTGTACTGGTAATGAAACTGATGTTAGGACGAAATGAATCCATTTACGATTCGCAAAATTATTATTCTTACGTGCCTGCTAACTGCAGGCATTTTTTTGTCTTTGGGTATAAAGATGACAAGCACCAAAATTAGCAACCGTATTCTAAGGGCAGCAACAGCGCATAAATCATCAGCCAGATCTCTTGACACTAGAAGAATCCACAGTGCCTCAGACGCGTTACTATTAATGAACCTGTATAGTCCAATTATTGACGTAGATAATGATGGAAATTATGTTCCGGGATTGGCTAGCAAATTTTATTGGCGCAACGGAAGTCTTCACATCGAATTTAAAAGAGGATTTAGATCGGTCGACGGTAAACCCGTAGGGGCGGCAGATGCTCTATTTTCGTTGAAACGCCTTATATTAGATAAAAACAATACACATGGCGACACGGCGAGAATCCTTTGCCCTAACTGGGATGGTAAAAAGATTTCAGACGAGTGCCCTGGGTTAAAAATCATTGAAGATACTTTGATAATTACTCCAGTTGAAGAATATCTCGGAAAAATTTTGATTCCACTTCTATCTTCGCCTGACCATCGAATTATACCTGAAAATTCTGTCGATCCCCTATCATTAGAAATAACTGATTTCAGAAATACTTCTGGTGCTTATTACGTAGATAAAGATTCATCTGATGGAAAAATAGTGCTGCGAGCGAATATGACTTCCCAGCTCTACTCTGAAGACATGCCCCAGCTTATTCAAATGGTTCCGTACGATTATAATTCAATTGTCGATTTGGTACGAGAAGACAAGATCGATATAATTGGCCCAGATTTTAGTTACATGCCAAAAATGCTAAATAACCTTTTTGAGGATCATAACGACTTCACAATTTTTGCAACAGAGCCAATCAAAGTAAGTACAATCTTCTTTAATCTGAAAGCAATGCACGACTTTACTCCGGAAGAGAGAGCTTACGCTGCTTTTAAATTTGTCGAGAACAGAAGAAAGCAAAATATCGTTAACTACGGCAGCCAAAACACCATGCAGTTTTTTCAGTTTGCCTCAGCTGGATCATTAACAACCGACCAACTTGAACAAATTGAAAAAATGCGTTTGGATGCTGCTGATTACGGACAAAAGTTTCATCCCAAGCGAAAAATGGAATTTCTAGCAAGCAAAAGTTTAATAAAAAACTGGGGCAATTTTTTTGATATCAACTCATATTTTGAACCATATTTACTCGACAAAGGGTATTTATCTTATGCGCCAGAGGACCGGCCTGGCGATGTTTTTAGTGGCGTCACGGATGTAGCCTTTGACACTGATTACTCCCTTCTCAGTTATAATTTTTCGCAACTAAATTTTGGACTATCAGCCCATGAGGGGAAGATGTGGTTGGACGCTTTCATAAAAGAAAAGTCGCCCGAAAGGTCGCTAGCATTAGTAAATGAATTACACTTCAGCTTCCTTAAAAAGGTTGCCATGTATCCTCATAGCGTATCCCCATATACAGTGATTCATAAAAAGGATATTCGTGTTGAAATGACGAGGCTCAGTGCGACATATAATTTATGGCAAGTGAAAATGAATTAGCTATTTGGACGCTTATCAATCAAGAGAAAATCGATTTTAAAGTTAAGGTGCTTAATTGGCCCCAGCTTTGGGGAATTGATATCCATGATTGTGAAGTTACAATTCAATCTGAAGGTCGGTTTTTTTCCGGAAGAGGAACTGACAAAGATAAAAGCATTGCTATTAATAAGGCGACAGCGGAAGCAATCGAACGTTCGGTTCTCACACATAACCACATTGACACTTCAAATGGCGTCGCAGCACATCTAAGCATATCAGAGGCTAAAACAGCTGCTTGTTCGGAATTAATTGAACGTGATTTGTTTCTATCTCATTATTTAACAAAAAAACCATATTATGAAATTCCGCTGCCGACTGTTTTAAAGAAAGAATATGATTTATTTTTTACTGAGATCTCAAGAAACCTTCTTAAAACAAAAAGTTATTTTTTGGGCGAAATTAACGGAGTGGGTGTTTATGCTACAGCGTTATTTGGAATTAATTTCAAAGTTCCTTTTGGTATTGAGATAGGCTTGGGGTCATCTACGGATCGAACAAAATCGCTTGAGAAATCACTGATCGAATGTTTTAGGCAGGCTTCAAATATAATTTTCCACCCTACAACAATAAATAATATTACAATAGACGATTTTTCAAAGATCGATTCGCCGACTTTCTTGGATCACGGTAATCTTGCCCTAAATTTGGATTTCTATAATTCGATCGCAGAATATTTTAATACTGAGCCCAATGCTCTGATACCGCCAAAAAATTTTAAAGTTGATACAATACAGTATAGCATTTTGGAAACTGGATTCAGTGATTTAAAGTCTGCGCCTTTAAAGTTTGCGCAAGCTAAATGTAAAGATCTCCAATCGCTTTACCTTGGTATACCAAAGCCTAATGACATCAATCTCGGCCGACTACGCCTATTTTCTAATAATAAAAATTTAAATTTTATAGATCTAAACCTATTTCCTCATCCGCTTAGGTAATAAATGATTGATCGACTTACAAAAAGATTGCTTTTAAAAGTTACTGTTCTTTACCTCTCACTATTATTAGTGGTCATAGGTTCAGTGCTAATAACTATTTCGAACAAAAAGCAAGAGTTTGCGATTTCGATAAGCAACTCAGTATACAATTTCGCAGTTACGCATGATCTAAGGAGCGTTCAGAGAGTAATTCATCCGGTTATCCCCAGCGTATTTTCGATGGTCGAGATCATTGAAAATACTAACAGTCAGCTTTTCAAGATGGGCCAAGCCTCAAAATTCGATATACGAATAGAGCTGAATCTTTACGATCTAAAGTTTATTTTCCAGTACAATGTTTTAAATATCCTGTACTTAATTTTGACTTTCGCACTTATCTTGTTCATGGTTATTTTGATTTTTTTCTACTTCGAAAGGAAAAAAATCGATGCTGAAATTCGGGTTCAAATCAAACTCAAAAATGCTGTGGTCGCAGAGTCTATGGCTCGACGTTTGGCACATGATATAAGATCACCTCTAAGCGCCTTGAATGCTATTGTTACGGCAAAAACATCTATTGCAGGTTCAACTGATATTATCTCTGCCGTCGTTACAAGAATCAACGCCATAGCTGATGACCTACTTATTCAGTACAAAAAGGATACTCTCAGTAAACAGTCAGATTTTCCCGGCGAATCACACACAAAAAAAATAAACATAGTCCCTATTATTAAAAATCTTTTGCGAGAGAAGACCGCGCTTTATGCAGACTTTAACTTTGAGCTTAGAACTGATAACGAGGAGGTGTTGCTGGAAATAGAACCCGAAAGTCTAACCAGAATAATTTCCAACCTTGTTAATAATTCTGTTGAAGCTAGTGACCAACATAAAAGCGTAGTAATAGCCATCAATTGTTTTTCCGATAGAACCTTAATTACTATTACCGACTATGGAGTTGGTATTTCCGGAGATGTGCTAGAAACTATTGGAAAAAAGGAAATCACTACGAAGAATAATGGAAATGGTATCGGTCTGTACTCGACATTTCGGCAAATGGAGGCGTGGAATGGTTCATGTAAAGTAGTTTCAAAGCCCGGCATTGGCACTCAGGTGTCATTAACCTTTAATAGTAGTGCGAGTCTTAAAGACACTCTCTAATTTAAACTCGCATGAATTTATTATTCGATCAAAAAATCACAGATATCATAGAGTCTTTTACGTCTAAATTTTTCCATCAGAATTTTGATTGTTTCTGGTTAAATACCAATCAACCAAAACATATATCGGCATAATAATAAGAATCTGTCTAAAGAACACCAACGTACCAAGTCCCCCAAGAACGATGATTGCGGAGATGTCTGTATAATGTTTTGGTGCGTTGCTAAGGGGTGTTACCATTAATGCCACGAATACAATCCATACTGTTGCGATATTTGCGACGATATAGACCCACCATGGCTTTTTCGATAATGCTGTTAGGTATGCCCATGAAATGGTACCGGCTAAGGTTGATGGAATAAACCACCACTTAATGAAGTTGTTATCAGCCAATCCGAAGATACTTAGATAAATCAATGCGCCTGCTGTTGCAGTTAATAGTGATCTGATTAACTTCAATTTATTAAGGGACTTCATTGATTAGCTCCATCTTTTTTTCTAGCTGATGAATTTGAATTTCAATTTTTTCAAGTTCTTTTACATTTCTTTCGTCGCCATAGTGATTCATTGAGAATACCATCACGTTAGACTTTAGCGCTGCTTGTTTTGATCTTAAAAGAACTAACTCTTTTTTCCATGGACTGTAGCAAGTTTTTAGAACACTGAAAATTTGCGACACGCCATTGATCGTCATAACGTCACCGACATCGACGGTATTTCCGATAGTCGTCATTTCATCGTAGCTAAGATCACAAATCGAATTGCCTTTTTGAGTGTAGCATCCGGCATGGGTATCAAACGCAAATGCTTTTAAATCGCCACACGTTCTAACGTTGTTTGAACTATATAAAAGATTGGATATTTGATTTTGAAGGCAGACCAACGTTGCATCTCTCCACTGTATGCCCTTAAGTGATAAGTCCTTATAAGTAAGACTTAGAAATCGTTCACAGTATTTTTCACCGTATGCAATGGGATATCCTTGGCCTCCGCAATTATACTTAGTTTCAACGCAGCTTCGGTAAAAGCCACACTGTTTCGGACTGGGGGTGCGGCAGGCATCGCCAGCGGCAGCTGCCGCGCTAAGAAAAACCCACAGGAACATTATTAAAGATCCATAATTTTTAATTGAATTCATCGACAGCCCTTTCAATAGCCCAAAGGTATCTGAGCAATTGCAGGGCCACCCACCTTGCTTTTCAACTCGATTTAAATGGCTTCCGGTAAGCGGCAATATCCTAAAATAAGGACTTTTTATTTAAATCAGGATTTCCTGGGCATTGCTAAAGCTGTAGTGCGAAATGAGTTCTTCGAAATCTAGCATACCTATTGCTTGTACTGAGTTGGTTAGAAATTTTTGACTAACTGGCTTTTTCTCTTCAGACCAAACCATTAAAGGAATTTCTGTGAATTCTAAATTAGGTAAAAACTTTTTTTATTATAATATCGGGCAGCTGGTTTCTTCTCTTGGTGATGTGACTGCTTACATCGCACTATCCTGGTGGGTTTTGCAAAAGTCTGGATCCGCGCTGCAATTTTCAATGATCTTAGCACCCGTTGCCGCGATTCAGATTTTTTTGCCGCCCTTAATTGCGCCTTTGGTAGACCGATATTCAAGAAAAGCGATTATGATTCTTTGTGATGTATTAAGGCTTTTCACGTCACTATCTGTGTTCCTAATGATGCACTTTGATTATTTTAATATTTCTGCTTTAGTTTTTATTTCATGTCTTGGCGCTATTTTCACTGCGGGTTTTGAGTCTTCGGTTGCAGGGCTTACTAAATTTCTGGTGAGTGAAAAAGATCTTCCTTCGGGTATGCAAACCGCTCAGGTGTTTTCAGGTCTAAAAAGCTTCGTCAATCCTGCAGTTTCAGGAACCATTCTTGGTTTATATGGTCCGGCGATGGCTGTGCTTTTTAATATTGCCTCTTATGGTTTTGCCCTACTTTTCAACTCCCTACTTGAATTAAAAGGTCCCATCCTTAGTAAAACCTCATTAACTTCAAAAGAATCGTTTGCTCTCTGGTGGAAAGACTTGCACGCAGGATTTTCATCCCTTTTTCAGGCAAAAGTGATTTTTCATGCATTACTTTTATCGGCAACTTTTCAATTCATGTTTTCTCATCTTCACGTAACTTTGCCTGTTCTAATCCTTAAGGAACGCATGCTTCCTGCCTGGAATTTAGGTGTTGTTGAATCTGCACTGGGTATTGGTGCTATGGTTGGTGCAGTTACATTGGGCAATGGACAAAAAATGCTTCCGGGTAGATTGCTTTGGGTCGTTTCGTTTATCTTGGCCGGCGCAAGCATCTTCCTTTTAGGCTTCAGTAAAAGTTTAGCGATCGGTGTGGTAGTTCTTTTTGCCTCAATGATTTTTATGTCCTGGTTGAACATTCAATTTCAAACAAAGATCTCAGTTGCTATCCCAGCGCAATACGTAGGAAGAATTTTTACATTCATAGGCGTTTTTATGTCTGGGACGCTTCCCATTGGGATTAGCATGGCCGGCGGGCTTGTTGAAAAGTATGGGGCTAGCACAGTCATTGCTTCAAGTGGAATTACGGCAATACTATTGTTTCCACTAATTTTCCTCGTACCATTTTTGAATACTTTTTTGACTAAACCAAATGAGGAGCTTGCCGGATTTATTGCTGAAAAGTATCCTCAAGCCTTTAAGTAACTAAAATTCCAAGCGAAGGGCACCACCGTAAATCATGTCGGTTTCAGTGTTCGCATCATCAGTGGCGTTGGTCTTAGCGTATTTTGTAGCATAGACGTCGATGAATGTGTTTTCTAGTCCCCAATTGAACGTCGTATTTTTGGCAGTTTCATAATCTAGCCAATCAAGTTGCAATAGCAATCCTACCGTGTAGTTCATGCCCATTTGGGTCTCGGCGGAAAAACTTGTTGTGGGGTTTGTTTCGGCGATTGTCATCTTCCAGATATTTAAGCCGATATAGGGTGCTACGATGGGCTCGTTCATAATCATGTCTAGTGTGAACTTGAACCCTACACCCGTCTTTGTAACATCCATGGTTCTTTCTTCGCCGCTGTCTTCTCCGGTTACATTGCCCTTACCGTATTGGATACCGAAGGCTAAGGAACCAAGGGCGAAATTGTATTTATAATCTACACCTAAATACATCAACGCAATCGGAGCGGTGCCAAACATATCCCCATAAGTTTTTGCATCTATGGCTGAGATATAATTTTTTAACTCTAAGCTTTCGTATCCCAGCGTCACGTAGGAACCGTGGTTTTCTCTTCTTTCCTTATACGGTGCCAAGTAATCCTGATAAACCTCGACCTCAACAAGTGGTTGCTTGGTATCTGTGGCAGGCACTACTGCTTCCTCGGCAAAAGCAAATGAAGAGCATAGAATTAGAAAAAGGAAAGGAACTATTGATCTAAGACTTTGGTGCAAATTCATGCTAACTCTCAAATCTCGCCTATCTTCGTAAAGGCGCGATGATATTCTAGTCGTATGGGTAAGTATATCAGGGAAATCATTCAGAATTTTAGTCTTAGTCTGCTGATATTTTTATTTCCCCACCTTGTTCTAGCTTCTGAGTCCAAGACTGCACCAAATCTTCAAAAAATTATCACCGAAAAAATCGCGCAGATGAGCCTTGAAGAAAAAGTAGGACAACTTTTTATCATCGGCTTTCCGCAAAAAGAAATCGGACCGGATCTTGAAAAGTTCTTATCTGAGTATAAACCGGGTTCCTTTCTTTTATTTAAACGCAATATCACTTCTGGTGAACAGATTCGCGATCTGAATAACCAGCTTTACCGCAAAAGTTATCTTTATACGAAGCTGCCACCGTTAATTGCCATTGACCAAGAAGGTGGCACAGTGTCGCGTCTGCCAATTAAGCCTGCCCCACCGAATGCCCTTGCGATTGGACAAACGCAGTCGCCACTCTTAGCCGAAGAGATGGGTTATCAAACCGGTCTTTTCCTGCGCGAAGTGGGTTTTAATATGAACCTTGCACCTGTGCTTGATGTTTCTGATCCGCTGACGGGAAGTTTTATTGGAGTTCGATCTTTTGGCGCGAATCCAAAAATAGTTGGTGAGATTGGTGTGGCTTATTCTAAAGGTCTTTTAAAAGCGCGCGTGATTCCTACAGCAAAACATTTTCCGGGAACTGGAAACCTGAAGGCGGATCCTCATCATAGTGTGGTGATGAATAAATCTTCGCTTGAAACTCTGCAATCGCGAGATCTAAAACCTTTTGAAGCTTACAATTCGTTAGGTGAAAACATCGCAGTGATGCTGTCGCATTTAATTTATCCCGCTCTTGATAAAAGCAATGAGCCCGCGAGTTTTTCCAAAGAGATATCTACAGTCTTACTTCGTGAGAAAATGAAATTCGCAGGCCTTGTAGTGACTGATGACTTACAGATGCAAGGTTCAAAACAGCTATTGCGACCAGAAGCTGCGGCTTTGAAGGCTTTGCAGGCTGGCGCTGATGTCGTGATGTTAACTTGGTCGTTTGAAGATCAAGCAAAGGCTTTTGATTTTGTGAAAGCTGCGGTTAAAAATAACGAACTTCCAGAAACGGATCTTAATAAAAAACTAAGCCGTATTCTTACGGTAAAAGCCTTCGCAAATCTGTATCGCAGAAATCCGCATCAACCTTCCCTGCTTGCTGGTCCCGTCATGACTTCGAAAAGTTATGCAAAAGTGGAAGAAAATATCTTAGATCAAAACTTAAAAACAAATTTGATAGCTCGGGAACAGCAAACCAAAGAGCGCACACCCTCTTCGATTTCAAAAGTCTGCGTGCTGTCGCCGTCTTCCACTTTTAATAGTTCATTTAAAAAGACCGCTAAGAAAGAAACCAAGGTTCTACTATTAAGCGCTAAAAGTACTTCTGAAGAAATCACGGCTTGGATCAATAAAGAAAATTGTCCTGCCTCTGTAATCGCCGTCACTGGCCCTAAAACAGCAACAACCGTAAAAGCCTTGTCCGAAGACCTAAGAGGCACTTTGATCGTCGTAAACCTAGGTTCCCCGCGTTTATTCAACGAAGGGAAGGGTTACCGCAAAGTTCTGCAGCTCTATTTTAACCACAAGGATTCTGGCAAAAAGGTCGCTCAGCATTTAGATGAAATATTAAACGCCAATACGTCCCACTATGTCCTTCGATAGGAACTATCCACGCATAATCCGCGCTTCTCGACAAAAAAACAAAAGGCCCCTTTTCAGGAGCCTTTCATTCAAATCAAAATTTAAATTTCTGATTACTTCTTTAAGCTAGAACCCACGTCGATTTTCGCGCGTGCTCTTGCCCATTCACGTTGATACTCAGTCCACTCTTCGTCAGTGATGGATTCATTCATCACTTTTTTCTCAGAGTCAGCTAAGTAAGCTTTCGCTGCTTCAACGTCAATCTCTTCTGGCAATTCAGCGATGTTCGCTAGAATGTTCACGCCTTCAGGACTTACTTGGCAATAACCCCAGCTGATAACTGCGATTTCTTGCTTTTCTTTTCCTTTAAGTTTCCATTTCATCACGCCAGTTTCAAGTGTCGTGATCAAAGGCGCGTGACCAGGAAGAATGTTAAGCTCTCCCTTGAATGCAGGAACAGTCACCTCTTCAACCTCTTGGCCTACTAGGATGCGCTTTTCCGGAGTCACGATAGTTAATTTAAACATATCTCAGCCTTTCAACAGGCAAGCTGAAAATCAGCCTGCCCTTGTGAGGAAGAGCAAGGATTAACCCTGCAACTTCTTCGCTTTCTCGACAACGTCTTCGATTGTTCCAACAAGGTAGAACGCTTGCTCTGGAAGAGCATCGTGTTTACCGTCAAGGATTTCGCGGAAACCTTTAACAGTGTCCTTGATATCAACGTATTTACCAGTAAGACCAGTAAACTGCTCAGCAACGAAGAACGGCTGAGACAAGAAACGTTGGATTTTACGAGAACGAGATACAACAAGTTTATCGTCTTCAGACAACTCGTCCATACCAAGGATCGCGATGATGTCTTGAAGTTCGCGGTAACGTTGCAACAATGCTTGAACGTCACGAGCGCACTTATAGTGCTCTTCGCCGATTACGTTTGGATCAAGCAAACGTGAAGTTGAAGTCAACGGATGAACCGCAGGGAAGATCGCCATAGCAGCGATATCACGGTCAAGGTTTGTCGTTGCATCCAAGTGAGTAAATGTAGTTGCAGGAGCTGGATCCGTGTAGTCATCGGCAGGTACGTATACCGCTTGAACTGAAGTGATCGAACCTTTTTTAGTAGATGTAATACGCTCTTGCAAAGCACCCATTTCAGTCGCCAAGTTTGGTTGGTAACCTACCGCAGATGGGATACGGCCAAGAAGTGCAGACACTTCGGCACCCGCTTGAGTAAAGCGGAAGATGTTATCTACGAAGAAAAGAACGTCTTGGTTTTCAACGTCACGGAAGTATTCCGCAACAGTCAAACCAGTCAATGCAACACGCGCACGTGCTCCAGGAGGTTCATTCATTTGACCGAATACTAGCGCTGTCTTAGCGATAACGCCTGATTCTTTCATCTCTCTCCAAAGATCGTTACCTTCACGAGTACGCTCACCTACACCGGCGAATACAGAGAAACCACCGTGCTCAGTCGCGATGTTACGAATAAGTTCTTGGATAAGTACTGTTTTACCTACGCCCGCACCACCGAACAAGCCGATCTTTCCACCTTTTGCGTATGGAGCAAGAAGGTCAACGACCTTAATACCAGTCATAAGCATCGCTGCAGAAGTAGCTTGGTCTTCGAATTTAGGAGCAGATCTGTGGATGCCCCAGTGTTCTTTTGCGTTTACTGGACCCGCTTCATCGATTGGTTCACCGATAACGTTGATGATACGACCCAAAGCCTCGCGGCCTACTGGTGCAGTGATCATGTTGCCAGTTGGTTTTACTTTTTCGCCACGAACTAAACCTTCAGTTTGGTCCATAGAGATAGTTCTTACAACAGAGTCACCCAAGTGCTGAGCAACTTCTAGAACTAGGTTGAATTCAGAGTCAGAGATAAATTTGTTAGTTACGCGAAGAGCAGAGTTGATCGCCGGAAGTTCTCCGCCTTCAAACTCTACGTCCACTACGGGACCCATTACTTGTTTTACTTTACCGAATGCCATTATTCAGCTCCCTATTTAAGCGCTTCCGCGCCCGATACGATTTCAGTCAATTCTGTAGTGATTTTTTCTTGTCTCAATTTATTGTATGTCAGCGTGAGTTTGTTGATCATATCACGCGCATTGTTTGTCGCGTTTTCCATCGCGCTCATACGAGCACCATGTTCACCGGCAACAGACTCAGACATAGTTCTGTAAACTTGAAGGTCGAAATGCTTTTCAAGAAGTTGTGCAACAATCTTCTCTGGAGCTGGTTCGAAAATCATATCTACTGAGAACGCTGCAGTTTGTTCAGCTTCTGTGTTGAAAGCGCTTAATTCCATATTGATTGGAAGAAGAGTTTCACAAACAACAGACTGAGAAATAGCAGATTTAAATTCGTTATGAATGATACGAACTTCGTCGTATGAACCTTCAAGGTAATCATTCATCACGCGATTTGCGACTTTAGAAGCCAGTTCGTAAGAGATGTCTTTATCAAGCTTGGTGATGTAATCAACTGCCTTGATGCCTCTCTTAGCGAAATAGTCGTGGGCCTTACGACCTACGAACAAGAAATCGATTTTCTCTAGCTTGCTTTTGTTCTCGTTAATGTAGTTCTCAGTGAATTTGTTGATATTGCTGTTGAAGGCTCCGCAAAGACCTCTGTCAGAACTAATAACCACAAGTAAAACATTTTTTACCTGAGCCTTAGTCTCCATCAAAGGATGCGTCACCTTGTTAGTCACAGCGATATCCGCAATCACCTTACGCAAAGTTAGAGCATAAGGACGCATATTAACGATGTTATTCTGCGCCTTTCTCAACTTCGCAGCAGACACGAGCTTCATAGCTTTCGTGATCTGCTGGGTGTTTTTAGTGGACTCAATTCGAGCCCGGATATCCTTCAAACTTGCCATTTAAGCACCAAATTACTTCTTAACAGAAGGTTGGAAGATTGCTTTAAACTCGCCAAGAGCATTAAGAAGAGTTTTCTTAGTGTCGTCAGCAATAGCTTTTTTCTCGCTAATAGTTTTAAGAATTTCTGGGTGCTTGCTGCGCAAGAAGTCCATAAGTTCTTTTTCGTATTTTTTAACGTCAGTCTCTGGATAAGCGTCCACGAAACCGTTGTTCGCTGCGAAGATCATAGCGATTTGCTCTTCCACTTTTACTGGAGAGTATTGACCTTGTTTAAGAACTTCAACAAGACGACGACCACGCGCCAATTGTTGTTGAGTTGCTTTATCCAAGTCAGAAGCAAACGCTGCGAAAGCTTCCATCGCGCGGAACTGAGCAAGTTCAAGTTTCATAGAACCCGCAACTTGTTTCATCGCTTTGATTTGAGCCGCACCACCTACGCGCGATACTGATTTACCTACAGAGATCGCTGGACGGATACCTTTATAGAACAAGTCTGATTCAAGGAAGATCTGACCGTCAGTGATAGAGATAACGTTTGTAGGAATGTAAGCAGAGATATCGCCCGCTTGTGTCTCGATGATTGGAAGAGCAGTCAATGAACCGCCACCTTTATCAGCAGACAATTTAGAAGCACGCTCTAACAAACGGCTGTGAAGATAGAATACGTCCCCTGGGTACGCTTCACGTCCTGGAGGACGGCGAAGTAGCAAGGAAACTTGACGGTAAGCTTGAGCTTGTTTCGTCAAATCATCGTATACGATAAGAGCATGTCTGCCAGTATCACGGAAGTACTCAGCCATTGCAGTACCAGAGTATGCAGCCAAGAATTGAAGTGGAGCTGGATCAGATGCATTCGCTGCGATGATAGTCGTGTACTCAAGAGCACCCGCTGCACGCAATTTTTCAACCACTAGAGCAACAGTCGATTGTTTTTGACCGATAGCTACGTAGAAGCACTGAACGTTTTGACCTTTTTGATTGATGATAGTGTCAACCGCGATTGCTGTTTTACCAGTTTGACGGTCACCGATGATCAACTCACGTTGGCCACGGCCGATTGGTACAAGAGCATCGATCGCCTTGATACCAGTTTGAAGAGGTTCTTCAACTGGATGACGGTAAACGATACCAGGAGCTTTTAATTCAACTACGCGGCTGTGAGGTGTGTTGATAGCACCGCGACCGTCGATTGGGTTTCCAAGAGCGTCAACTACGCGACCAAGAAGAGCTTCACCAACTGGAACTTGAACGATTTTCTTTGTTCTCTTAACAGTGTCGCCTTCTTTAATGTGACGGTCTTCACCGAAGATAACCACGCCCACGTGACCTTCTTCAAGGTTCAATACCATCCCGAATACTTCACCTGGGAACTCTACTAGTTCACCGGCCATTGCATTTTCAAGACCGTAAATACGGGCAACACCGTCCCCTACGGAAAGAACGCTACCTGTTTCGCTTACTTCAATCTTTTTGTTGTATTGATTGATTTGTTCTTTGAGAACACGACTGATTTCGTCAGCACGAATTTGTGTTTCCATTGTTAGTTGGCTCTCCTGTTTAATTCTTCATTCAATTTTTTTAAGTGTGTGTCGATGCTGTCATCGAAAGTCCATCCGCCAACATGGGCAACTACGCCGCCCAAAAGCTTAGGGTCTTGTGTGTAAGTCAATACGATCTTCTTATTAAGAACCTTACTGATTTTACCTTCGATATCTTTTTGTGCTTCAGCTGACAGAGGCTGAGCAGATTGAACTACCCCACGAGTCACGCCTTCTTCGATGTCCAATAATTCTTGGACAGCAAGAACAACTTGCTCAAGAGCTTCCAAACGACCTTTTTCAGCCAAAAGAACGATGGTGTTCATCACTTCTTCAGACACGCTTTTACCAGTAAGAGCCGCTTTTACCGCAGTCACTTTTTGGTCAGAGCTGATCATTGGATTTTCAAAATAACTTTTCACTGAAGCATCGCTAGCGAATGCTTGAGCTACGGCTTGCAGCTCTGCAAATGCTTTAGAGTGCGTGCCCTTTTGTTTTACGACTGCCAAAAATGCTTTGGCGTATCTTTTAGAAACTTCGCTGGCTCTCATCGCCTATACTCCGAGGTGATTGATGAATTCTTTTTGCAACTTTTGTTGGTCGTTAGAACCAAGATCTTTAGTCATAACGGTGCGAGCTGCTTCTAATGAATCTTTTAATAATTGTTCGCGAAGCTCAGTTTGTGCGCGTTGCACCTCAAGCTTCACTGTTAGCTCTGCATCTTGGCGGATGCGTTTACTAACTTCTGCAGCTTCAGCCATGATTTGCGCTTTTAGTTCTGCAGAATGAGTTTCAGCTTTTTTCAAAGACTCGGCACGAGTGTTTTCAAGAGTCTCAAGCTTGTGTTTGATTTCTACGAATTCTTTTTCAGCTTGCTCACGAGCGAATGCAGATTTTTGAGCTGCTTCTAAGTAAGCTGCTTTTCTTCCAGAGAAGAAAGAAACCACAGAATCTTTTGTGAAATAAATAAGACCAGCAACCAAAATAGTTACGTTGATCAATTGATAGATAACTACTTTAGGTACACCTTCGCCGTGTGCGCCGCCAGCTGCGAAAACTGCCGCAGGAGCTAGGATGATGAAAAGGTTTAAAAGCAATTTCATGATGAAGCCCTACCTTATGTTAATAACTTTTTAGTGATAGACATCGCCACATTTGGAACTTGAGTTTTTAACTCTGCAGTTGCCGCTTGAACCGATGTAGTGATTTGCGTGCGGTTGTCATGAACTAACTTTTCAGCTTCAGCGCGAGCTTTGCTTACCAGTAATTCATAGTCTTTGTTAGCCGCAGATTTTGCGCCATCAACGATCGTTTTGATTTCAGCATTAAGCTGGCGTGCACCCGCTTCGTACTTACTAGTTAATTCGATAGATTTGTTTTGATATTCCAAAGCAAGGTCTTCGCCCCCTTTGGTTCTGTTTTGTCTTTCTTCTAAAGCGTGCGCATATGGTGCGAACACAACTTTGCTAAGAAAGATCAATGCAATAGCGAAAAGAACGAACTGGAAGGCTGCTGTGGTATTGATACCTAGTTGTCCAAAAATGTCCATTTAGTTGAAATCCCTACTAGTTTTTTGTGCTTCGGAATTAGCATTCGAGCTAGCAGGGGGTCAAGACGTATTTCTAACTGATAATGTTCTTGCCTAGGACTTAGGCATATAGGACGCACCCTCAAATACGACGCCTTCATCTATGCGTAAACTTGGGGATGTAACAGTACCTTTAAAAATTGCGGGAGGGTGCATAATAACTCGGCGACGGGCAAAAAGATTTCCTTCAACCCGGCCGCTAATAACAATAGTATCGGCTTCAATTTGGGCTAACACGGTGGCGCCCTCATTAATTACGATAGTGTCTTTGGTGAAGATTTCCCCTTTAAAGTCCCCGCCGATTTGCACGGTGCCTTCAAAACTGAGCTTTCCTTCGAAATGAGTCCCCTGGTCAAGGATTGCAGTCACATGACCAGAAAGATGATCTTCTTGAAGTGAGGGAGGAAATGCTACTGCCATCCTTCTTTAAGCCTATCTACAAACTGCGTAAGTTCGTCGTCAGAATAGAAATGAATACTGATTTTACCTTTTGAGTTGGAATAATCAATGTTCACTTTTGTTCCCAGGATCTTTTGCAGCTCATCGCTTAATCCAGAAATTAGACGCTGAGTTACGTTTGAATCGAAAGTTGGTACTTCTAACTCTTCTTCGTCACCTTTTACGATGGCTTGAACCATTTTTTCTAACTTACGAACCGCGATTTTTTCGTTCACCACTTTTTTCGCTAATTCGATTTGTTTTTTCTGTTCAGGCAAAGAAAGAAGAACCTTCGCATGACCTACTGAAAGGGTGTTTTCAGAAATCATGGTTTTAACTTCTTCAGGCAAAGATAATAGGCGAACTGCATTGGCTACAGTCGCACGATCTCTTCCCACCTTTTCAGCTACTTGCTGTTGCGACAATTTGAACTCAGAGATTAGGCGAGAATATCCTTCTGCCTCTTCAATTGGATTCAAATCTTCACGTTGAATATTCTCAACAATGGCTAATTCAAGGGCTTCTTTGTCTGTGAAACTTCTAAGGATAACTGGAACTTCATGCAAGCCCGCTAGTTGAGCAGCTCTCCAACGGCGTTCACCGGCTACGATTTCAAGCTTTCCTGAAGTCGTACGGCGAGCCACGATCGGCTGGAGGATTCCGTTTTCTTTAATAGACTGAGCAAGCTCTTGAAGCGGCTCTTTTTCAAAATGCTGGCGCGGTTGATACTGGCCAGATTGAAGTTTATCAATTCCCACCTTCCAGATTTTGCTTTCCGGATCCACGGGAGGGGCTACCGGAGCAGGTGCTGGAGTTGGATTTTGAATAGTCGTCGTTGCGGTCGCTGCTGTTACGGGAGGAGCGATGGGTGCTTTTACTTCAACTGTTGGTTTTGCTACTGGGATATCTGCTGGTGCAGGTCCGCCCAATAAAGATCCTAAGCCGCGGCCAAGACCCTTCTTTTTGTTTGTTGATTCAACAGCAATATCAGACATTTACTTCCCCTTCGTAAGCATGTTGTTCTGCCTTTGGCGCCACTTCAGGAGTCACTTTTTGCTCTGAACGAGCAATAACTTCCTTAGCTAGCTCCAAATATCGGATCGCACCTACGGATTTGCTGTCGTATTCAAGGATGGATTGACCATGGCTAGGTGCCTCGCTGAGGCGCACATTTCTTGGAATGATGGCGTTAAAAACTTTCTCGCCAAAATGATTTTTGATTTCAGTGACTACTTGATGACTCAAGTTATTGCGCACATCAAACATAGTCAAAACGATGCCTTCAATATGCAACTGAGGATTCAAATTCTTTTTGATTAGTCCTGCAGTATTCAAAAGCTGACTAAGCCCCTCAAGTGCATAGTACTCACACTGAAGTGGAACCAGGAAAGAGTCAGCAGCATTCAACGCATTTAAAGTTAAAAGACCTAAAGATGGAGGACAATCGATCAATACGAAATCATATTGATCAGCTACGGTTGCAATCGCCTGCTTTAGACGATATTCGCGCTGCGGCATATCAACAAGCTCAATCTCTGCACCAACTAGGTCAGGATTAGCCGTGGATATCTTCAAGTTGCCATTTGAAGTATTCTGAGTAGCCTCGGTCAGAGTCTTTTCGCCGATGAGTACGTGGTAGCTATTATTATCCTGGCTTTCGTAGCGTTTGATACCCAAACCGCTTGAAGCATTCCCTTGAGGATCCATATCGATCAAGAGTACTCGCTTACCTAGAGTAGCCAGAGCAGAAGAGAGGTTCACAGAGGTAGTTGTCTTACCAACTCCGCCCTTTTGATTTGCTATGCAGATCGTTTTTGCCATTTTTCCTCCTTGAGGTTTAAAAGTCCTGCGTTTTTGAAAAGTTTTCAAGCGGAAAGACTAGTTTTACTGCGCCACACCTTATGTTTTTCATTCAAAATGCCGATGTTCCACGTGGAACAATTGGTTTTATGAGAATAATCAGTCTAATCATCATCAGTTTGTGCCTATTGGCGTGTAATAAGCCCGAAAAAAACCCGGAGCTGCGCGATCCTATTCATTCGGCTATTGAGGCTGAATTAAAAGCTACAGATGTAGCTATTGCGGGCGAACAAAAGACCCTTGCTGATCACGAAAAGACTTTAGCAGACGTTGTTCCCCAAACAGGTCAAATTAAGTACGCCCAAAAGCGCGTAAGAGAATCAAAAGAGAGACTCACGAAGCTTTTGCAAGAAAAGCAGTATTTAGAACTAAAGAAAAAGGCTCGCGCCCGGGATTCAAAGAAATCTTACCTGGCGGCGTTTAAAAAAGGCGAAACATGGCCCGATCCAAAAGAGTGGGATTCTTACCAGGCCGAAGAACGCTTAAGAAAAGCAAAAAGAACCTGGGATGTACAAGAAAGAATAAAACAAGCGGGTTTGGGAAATGAAAAAGCGGGTTCTGCACCCGCTCCATCAGGACATTAATGTTCCACGTGGAACATTAGGCAATTTTCTCTGTTTTAACGATAGAAAATTTAACTTGGCCGATCGGAAGTTTATATTCTCCGGCTAAAGCGGGACTCCAGATTGAACAAAGCTGTGTCGGGATCTCGCTGACTTCCATCCCCCACTCTTCGCCCTTGATGTGATAAAAGATCCCGCCTTTAGGCATTGATTTTCTTGCAACTAGAATTGTCTTTGAAATACTAGAAAAGCCGCGGGCCATAGCGTAGCGAACAGAACCATCCGGCAAAGCGTCCACGTTCTTACATTCGACCGTAACATTCGAAAGCTTTAAAGTCGCAGCCATACCCTTAAGGAATTCACACTTCTTTGAATCACTCTCGACAAGGACTACTTTTACCTGGGGATACAAGATCGCAAACACCAGACCCGGAAAGCCGTTGCCGCTTCCGAAGTCATAGATCTGGTCGATCTTAGAATTAGAGCCAAAGATAGTTTTTGAAGATAAAATAGAATCAGCAAAGTGGATGGCATCACCCACAAAGATGGTCTTTGGCGAAATAAGATTTAGCGTACGATTGGCCTTAATAAGTTCATCGTGATAGGTCTTTAGACTAGCTTTGACCGCAGGACTTAAATCCGGGAACCACTCGTTAATCCGCCAAAATATGACCGGGGCTTCTTGCTCCTTGTTGTCCTTCAAGTTCGATCTCCTTGATTTTCTTATGTCCTTTAAGATGTATCATGATCGCTTGAATAGCTGAAGGATTTACCCCGCTTATGCGTTGAGCTTGGCCTAAGGTACGTGGTTTAACGCGTTGCAGCTTATCCTTCTCTTCATTCGAAAGACCGCGTACATCCGCATAAATCAAAGTGTCTGGAAGTAACATTTCTTCCAGGCGTTTCGACTGATTGATAAGTTCCATCTGTCTTTTTACGTAACCAGAGTATTTTACTTCAATTTCGACTGGTTCACTAACATTTGGATCGCTATCAACGACAAAACCGAATTGTTCTAGATGTGAACAAACAATTTCAGGACGTCGCAGTAACTCTTCAAAAGTTAAAGACTTTGTTAGTTCTGGAGTCGGAATTTTCGTAAGAAGTTCCTGCACATCTTTGGTTGGATAAATCTTTTCTGTGCGCAATTTTCCAAGCAAATTCTTACGTTTTTCTTGCAAGCCTTCCAGTAGTTGTAATGACTGATCATTTACAATACCGATTTTCGCAGCAATAGCACCTAATCTATCGATAGTATTATCTTCTCTTAGAACAAGTCTGTGTTCAGCACGCGAAGTGAACATGCGATAAGGTTCGCGGGTTCCCTTAGTCACAAGATCATCGATAAGTACGCCGATGTAGGCTTCATCGCGACCAAGAATGAATTCTTCTTTTCCTAAAACAGAGTGCGCAGCATTTACGCCGGCAACAAAACCTTGTGCAGCTGCTTCTTCATAACCAGAAGTTCCGTTAATTTGACCAGCTAGGAAAAGCTGACGAATCGTTCTGGTTTCTAAGCGATGCCAGATTTGCGTTGGTTCTATATAGTCATACTCAACGGCATAACCGTAACGAACGACCTTCACGTTTTCTAATCCTGGGATCGTTTTAAGAAATTGGTCTTGAATATCTTCAGGTAAACTTGTTGAGATACCTTGAAGATAAATAAGATCCGTATTTAAACCTTCTGGTTCCAAGAAAGTTTGATGACTGGTTTTTTCAGCGAAACGAGTGATCTTATCTTCAATCGATGGGCAATAACGAGGTCCCGTACCTTCAATAATCCCGCAAAACATCGGAGATTTATCTAGGTTATTACGGATAATTTCATGTGTGAGCTCTGTTGTTCTAGTAAGGAAGCAATCAATTTGCGGAAGCTTTAGATTGCTAGAAGAACGATAGCTGAATGGATAGATCTTTTCATCGCCACCTTGAGCGATGGTTTTAGACCAATCGATACTATCTTTATGTAACCGGGCCGGAGTTCCAGTTTTTAATCTTTTTACTTCAAAACCAAATTGCGCCAACTGATCGGAAAGACCAATTGAAGGTTTATCCCCTACCCGACCGCCAGCTTCCTGGCGAAGACCGATATGCATAACACCGTTCATGAAGGTGCCAGTTGTAATCACAGTTGCTAAAGCAAAAATCTCAGAACCGTCTTGTAAAACCACGCCCACACACAAATCTTTTTCCAAGATCAGGCGTTTCACTTCACCTTCAAGCAGATCTAAATTTTCTTGGTTCTTTAAGGCTTCAGTTTGAAATTGAGAGTAAAGATGTTTGTCATTTTGAACTCGAGTTCCGCGAACTGCGGGTCCTTTCGAAGAGTTAAGACGCTTGTACTGAATACAAGTTTCATCAGCAGCAATCCCCATCTGTCCACCAAGGACATCAATTTCACGAACCATGTGGCCTTTTGCAAGTCCACCGATCGAAGGGTTGCAGCTCATATAAGCAATACGACTGATATTGGAAGTGATCATCAAGGTTTTTAAACCCAAACGCGCGGAAGCCAAACAAGCCTCAACACCTGCATGGCCGGCACCAACAACTATCACGTCATGTTTTTTTGTGCTCATAAAATCTCCGCTGCTTCAGCCTACGCGCCGTGCGCTTTGGCACTGCCGACACCCGTCGACCTATTTACCAATGCAAAATTCTTTAAATACGCGATCCATGATCTGATCATCAAACCGTTTGCCCAAAGTTTCGTGGATCGCGATCAATGCTTCTTTTAATTCAAGAGCAATGAACTCTTCACCCATTCCGCTTTCGACCAGGGATTTGGTGCGAATCGTATTTTCTAAAGCCCGAGAGAGATTTTCTAAATGGCGGGAGTTGGAAATTAAAACTGTGTTTTCTAGCTGCAAATCTGCAAATTCTGCCACTAACTCTTCAAGAACCTTAGCGCGCACAGTTTTATCAAGAGCGCTTACAAAGAACATCCTTCTTTTGCGGAAGAGCTCTAAGTCCTTGATCTTTTGGAAAAATTTACTGTTTTTAAGTGCTTTTTCGACAGTTTCCGAGCCCACTGGAGCCGATAAACGGTCGGTTTTATTAGCTAAAATGTAGGTTCTTTGCGGGTCTAAACCATCTAAAATGGTGATTTCTTCTGCTGAAAGACCCTTTTCGATATCTATAACAAAGAAAACAAAGTCGGATTCCCCTGTTGCTTCCTTGGATTTTTGAATACCAATTTTTTCGACTAAGTCAGAAACCGATTCACGCAGACCCGCGGTATCTAAGAAAGTAAACTTAACGCCTTTAAAGCTAGTATCCCCGTGAATCACATCGCGAGTAGTTCCAGGGATATCAGTGACGATAGCTCTTTCATCTTCTAAGAAAAGATTTAAAAGGCTCGATTTACCTACGTTTGGAAGACCTGTAAGTACGACTCTAAAACCATCTTTTAAAAGACGGCCGACTTTAAAAGTACCAACTAATTCAGTAAGGCCTTTTTCAATATTATTTAAACGGTTTAAAACAACCGTATTATCGACGACCTTGATGTCTTCAGTAGAAAAATCAATTCCCGCCTCAGCGTGGGCAAGAATCCAAGTCATGTCGTTTTCGATATCTTCTAATTTATGGGAAACAGATCCCTTTAACTGTCGAAGAGCTAGCTTCGCAGCTTGCTGACTTTGCGATTCAATCAACGAAAGAACGCTTTCAGCTTGGACAAGATCTAATTTTCCATTCATGAACGCGCGATAAGTGAACTCTCCGCGATCTGCAGGGCGAGCACCTAAAGCCACTAATTGATGAAGGATGCTTTGGCAAATAACCGGGCTTCCGTGACAAGAAATTTCAATAACTTCTTCGCCGGTAAAAGAGCGACCATGCTTAAAGTAAGTTGCTAGAACTTCGTCAATCTCATCTGCTTCAGCTACGGCCCCTTGGCCCTTCGCTCTACCGGCGTCCGCCGTTAAAGATCCAAAGTAAGCGCGCTGGGATTCAGGATGTTCAGGCAAAAATGTACAGATTTTTGAAACGATAGATAGAGCGTTGGGACCACTAATACGAATAACAGAGATTCCCCCAACACCGTGAGGTGTGGAGACCGCACAAATAGTATCTTTATCACGATCTCCACGAAACATAGGAACCTCTGTGACCTTGTAAATCTAAGTCGTTGTCGACTTAGTCGTTAGCTGCAGACTCTTCAGCAGAATTGCCTTGAGCTTGCCCTTTAGCAGGATAAATTTTGATTTTTTTGTAAAGGCCATCACCTAGTGAACGGCTTTTTACACGCGGATCTTTTGCCAAATATTGGTGAACAACTTTGCGATCCTTTGGCGGAAGAGCACGGTAATAAACTGATTTACCTTGTTCTATGCAGATGGCTTTAAGATTTTCAGCGCGCTCAATCAAAGCATTTGCTGATTCATCACGGTAACCACCGCAATCAACAGTGATGTTAGTTTTATCTTCTGGAAAATTGTGTTGAACAACGCGCTTTAGGAACAATTGGAAAGCGTCCAACATCTGACCTTTTTTATCTTTAAGGATTTCTTCATCAGCACCATTGAATTCAACCGATAAAGTAGAGCCACCGTCTTCTTCTTTTTCAGTGTTAATTTCAAAAGTTAAATCGAATTGTGCTTTTTCGATGATTCCTTCTAAGGTCTTTTGAATCAGTGCTTCAACTTCGCTGTTAGCACTTTTGCTTTTTCCCCCGAAAAGCTTACTAAAAAAACCCATTTTTCCTCCTAGTTATAAACTTAAAATTTAATCAAAAAAACTACGCTCTATTAAAATAGAGCAGCTGTTACACGGCTTCTAAGCCTTCTTTTCTCTCATGATCAGGTATTGTTGAATGATTCCAAACAAAGTACTGACAACCATGTAAAGTGTCAGACCCGCTGGTAACTGCAACATGAACAACGAAAACACTACTGGTAAGAACAACATGATCTTAGCTTGAGTAGGATCCATTGTAGACGGCGTGATCTTCTGTTGGATGAACATAAATACCGACATCAATACTGGCAAAACATAGAACGGATCGTAAGAACTTAGATCATGAATCCAACCAATGAATGGAGAATGATAAAGTTCGATGCTTGAACCGATTACGCGATACAAAGCAAAGAAGATTGGGATTTGCAAAAGCATTGGAAGACAGCCACCCATTGGGTTAGCGCCGTTTTGTTTCATAACGGCCATCATCTCTTGATTCAAACGCATTGGATCTTCTTTATATTTTTCGCGCAGGTTTTGAATCAAAGGTTGAACCTTAGCCATCGCCTTCATTGATTTGAAAGACATGATATTGAAAGGCAATACACATAGACGAACCAATAATGTTAATAGGATGATCGCAAAACCCCAGTTACCAACCACAGAGTGGAAAGCCTTCATCA
Organism: Bdellovibrio reynosensis; assembly: GCF_022814725.1. Classification (NCBI taxonomy): domain Bacteria; kingdom Pseudomonadati; phylum Bdellovibrionota; class Bdellovibrionia; order Bdellovibrionales; family Pseudobdellovibrionaceae; genus Bdellovibrio; species Bdellovibrio reynosensis. The sequence continues at coordinate 2,538,261 of NZ_CP093442.1, read as the reverse complement.
CATATAATAGAGGGCGTGCGATAAACCCAAAGAAACCAAAATCAATGATGTTAGCTAATTCAGGATCAACTGCTTTTAAAGCATCGATGGATTTTGGACCTACGTAAAAGATCTCTTCAAACTTCATTTCGCTTTGAGTTTGAACTGGCTTGTAAGTTAATTCCGCCAAAGCTTTTTTATTATTAAGATCAGCAGCAACTTTTACTTCAGGAATCACTGCAGATTTATCTAAAATCGCAGCTGCAAAGTATTGCGAGCTTACTGATAAAATAGAAGTCGCTGGGAAAGACTGAAGAACATTTTCAGAAGCGTTATTGAAGTTTACTGTCTCGTGTTTTCCACCGTTATGAACAACGAAGAAGTCCTGGTGTTCATAGTTAGGGAAAAAGATCGAGCTAGATTTAGCAACTTGGATATTCTCTGGAATTACGATTGAGAAACCTTTTTTGATTTCTTCATTCGGGTTAGTCAATATGATCGTGTTTGTGAATGAAGAGTTTTCAGCGTTGAACTTCAACTCTCTTTTTACTGACATCTCACCCACAACGGCTGTTCCAATGTAATGACCAGGAGCTTGTTCAGTAACATTAAAATCCAAAGCTTTAGCATCATTTGCTAAGCGCATTTCGAACATGGATTCTTGAGTACCATGGCCAACTTTGATCGGATTTTTTTCTTTGTCTTGGTAGTTATTCAAAGTGAAGTTCTTAAGACCCATTCCGTGACTAGTCAGGGTGAAAGCTACTTTATCATTTGAAAATTGAAAGGATTGATCTTGAACTGCCGGAGCTGCGACGACTTCTGATTTTGTTTCAACAGTGTTAGGAGCTGTTGTTGTCGTGCCTTGGGTAGCGTCTGTCTTTTGAGTCTCAGTTTGTGCTGTTTTTGGTTTGTTATAATTAGGATATTTATTTCCTAAATAGGTCTGCCAACCAAAATAAACTAAAGCGACAGTGGCTACGGCAATAAGTGTTTTAGGATCAAAAAACGATGGTGAATCATTCTTTTGCTGCATGGGTATTCCCCTCTTTGTGCGGAACCGGATCGTAACCATAAGGTCCACCTGGTCGGCACTTACATACTCGTTTAGTGATTAACCAAAGAGCTGTGTGAGTATGATGTGATTGAATTGCTTCTAATGCGTAGGCAGAACAGCTAGGTTCAAAGCGACAAGAACCACCTAAATGAGTGGTACCAAGAGTTCGATAAGCACTTACTAAAAACCAAAGAAAACCTTTAGATATTTTTTCGTAAGACTTCCAAACCCCGATCCATAGCTTTAACAAATTCCTCGTGGTTGAGGCCTTTGTAGAAGTTGGAATCCATAGGTTTAAAAATAATGTTGATGTCGGCTTCAATAGACTTTCCATCTACAGACAAAGCCCTGAAATATTCCCGAGACCAACGCTTCAGTTTATTGCGAACAACTGCAGAGCCCACTTTGCGACTTGCAGTGACCCCGAAACGTAACTGACCTACCTGATTCTTTTGATAATTCAAAAGTAACCATTTAGTAGGCCAGTGTCTTTTTCCCGTTTGCTTTAGAGAGAGAAATTCAGAACTTCGCTTAATAATTAGTGGAGAACTATTTTCCACCTGTAGAAACCGTCAAACGCTTTCTACCTTTAGCGCGACGACGATTAAGAACTTCTTGACCAGCTTTAGTAGCCATACGAGCGCGGAAACCGTGTGTAGTTTTACGACGTTTATTTGATGGTTGGTATGTACGTTTCATAACTCTTATCTCCCCGAGATTTTTACGACGCTAAATGACGTCTTTTATTCATCCGCGATAACTAAGTCAACGGCGGATCTCTATATATGTGCCACAAAGTTGGGTCCCAACTAGATACGTGGGGCACTAATTAATCACAATGCGGCATCAAGGTCAACTGTTGAAAATTTAAGCTGCACTTGTTAAAGAGGGTTCGGACTGCGTTGAGGGGAAACACGTGGAATTAAACTCGTCTTTTTGGACACTGATCAAAACTAAAATGAAAAGCCGGAACGACAACAACAAGTTGTTGGATACCTGGCTAGATCCTATTGAGTACGTGAATACCTTGGGTAGTCTTGAGCGACCAAGAATTGTCCTTGGCGTACCTAATGCCCTTCATCAATACTTCGTTATTGAGAATCTGCAGGATAAAATTTTCACAGAGATTTCAGATACTTATGGAAGACCTTTTGAGGTCGAGTTTAGTATTACTGGAAGCAAAGTAAATTCTCATATTGAGACAGCTAACCAGCCTCCAGAAGAGGTTTTGGGTGGTAGCGAAATCCTTCAGGCTCAATTAGCTCGTGCTCAGAATATCCAGGTTACTCAACCAAGGTCTGGCCAGGAGGCTTTAAACTCTGAACTGACCTTTTCCACATTTGTAGTGGGTAAAAATTCAGAATTTGCTCACGCGGCTTGCTATAACGTTGCCCGCAACCCGGCAGCTGATGATTATAATCCTCTCTATATATATGGACCAGTGGGAATGGGTAAAACCCACTTGCTTCACGCTGCGGGAAACCAAATTCGTGAGCAATTTCCGCATCTTAGAATTACATATATATCTGCAGAACGTTTCTTAAATGAATGTATTTCAGCCATCCGCCGCTATGAAATGGATAAGTTTCGCCAAAAATACCGCGAAAATTCAGACATCTTATTGGTGGATGACGTGCAGTATATCGCCCGCGGGGAAGCTGTTCAGGAAGAGTTTTTCCACACTATTAATAGCTTCATCGATACGCGCAAACAAGTCATCCTGGCTTCAGACCGAATGCCTAAAGATATCCATGGCTTAGAAGACCGTAGTCGTACGCGTTTAGAACGTGGTTTGATTGCGGATATCACCATGCCGGATCTTGAAACCAGAATCGCGATCCTAAGATATAAAGCCGAAAAATTTAATGTGCGCGTACCTGAAGACGTTGTGAATTATATCGCACGTATTTCTAAACGCTCGATCAGAGAGTTAGAGGGCAATTTACGTAAGATTAAAATGTTCTCTGAGCTTCAAGGTTTACCGATTGATTATGACCTTGTGAAACGCATTCTTGCGCACCATGAAACTCAATCCACAATCAGTGTGGAAGAGATTATGAAGCTTGTTGCAGACCACTTTAAAGTGAAAGTTTTAGACTTAAAATCATCTACGCGCGCAAAACCTATTGTCGTTCCACGTCAAATTGCCATGTATTTGATTAAAAAGTTCCTGGATAAATCACTGGTGGATATCGGCAAAGCTTTCGGCGGAAAAGATCATACAACTGTGATGAATGCGCTAGAACGTGTTCGCAATCTACAAGCAACCGACCAAGATATTGCTAAAGATATCGAAGATTTAGAACAAAGAATCCACAATATCACAGGGGTGTGAATGTGGACTGTGGAAAGGGCTGTGGAAGATTCAGGGGTTTGGATTGTGGATCCAAGTTACCCCCAAAATCGAGCCCTTTTCAGCAGAATTATGCAGAGCCATTATCCACAACTGTTTTTTAGTGTTTACAGGGATTTAGGGGATTTGTTAGGTTTTCCACGCCCCTACTACTACTACTAGTATTTATATATATAAGTAATAGGTATTAAGAGAGTTCAAAGAAGAGCTCAAAGATAGATTCTGAACTAGAGGATGAAATGAAACTAGAAATTGATAAGAGAGATCTATTAGGCCTTATCGGTAAAACACAGAACATCGTAGAAAAGCGCAACACAATGCCAATTCTGATCAATGTTCTTTTGGAAGCAGACCAGAACTCTCTTAAAGTTTTTGCCACAGATTTGGAAGTCAGCCTTACTGACCAAATCAAGGTTCAAGTTCATCAGCCAGGTAAAGTGGCAGTAAGCGCAAAAAGTCTTTTCGACATCGCTAAAGAACTTTCTGAAGGACCAATCACTTTAATTAAAAAAGAAAATAATTGGTTAGAGATTAAACAAGGTAAGTACACTTCAAAAATTGTTGGTATCTCTGCTGAAGAATATCCGATCTTCCCTACTTACAACTCTCAAGGTTTCATCAGCATTGATGCACAAGTTTTGAAAGAGATGATTGATAAAACAATTTACTCTGTATCAAACGATGAAACACGTTATCACCTTAACGGTGTGTTCTTTGAATTAAGTCCACAAGCTGGATTTAAAATGGTTGCTACTGACGGTCACAGAATGAGTTTGGTTAATAAGCCATTGTCTGAAGTGAAAGTGGCAGCGACTCAAGGAGTGATCATTCCTAGAAAAGGTCTTCATGAAATCAAAAAGATTTTAGAAGGCATTGAAGGAAATGTGGAAATCGCGATTGAAGGATCTCAATTCGTACTTAAGCATTCATCAACAATCCTGATGATTCGTTTGATCGAAGGAAAGTACCCGAATTATCAACAGTTTATTCCACAGAAGCTTCCGCAAAAAGTGATGATCAACCGTGATGCTTTCTTAACTTCACTTAAACGCGTATCACTTTTGGCGAATGCAAAATCAAAAGCGGTATTGTTGAACCTGACAAACGGTCGCATGGAAATTTCTTCGAACAATCCTGAACTAGGAGACGCAAAAGAAGAAATCGAAGTGGATTACGCAGGTAATGAAATTAAAATTGGTTTCAATGCTAAATACATCACAGATATTTTAACTAGCATGAACCAAGATAAAATCGATTTTGAATTAAATGATCACTTATCCCCAGGATTGATGAGACCTCATAACGACAGTTCTTACACTTGCGTTGTGATGCCTATGAGAATCTAATGATTTTCGAAAAACTACGTCTTGTTAATTTTCGCAATTATCGGGACGTAGTGTTCTCTTTCTCTCCGCGTGTGAATGTTTTTTTAGGAGAGAACGGCCAAGGTAAAACAAACTTACTAGAGGCTTTGTATCTAATTTCCCAAGGCGATTCTTTTCGCTACAGTGATAACTCCACTCTTATCAATTCGAATAATCAGCAGGCGCTTATTCAAGCTCTGATTACTCAGAACGATCTTCATTACAAATTAAAATTAGGGCTTACGAAAAGTCGCAAAGTTTTAACTTTGAACGATAAGAAAGTGACTTCGACAGATATTCGAAAAATTTTTGCTAGTGTTGTGTTTAGTCCTGAAAGTTTAGCATCGATCAAAGAAGGTGCTGATCACCGCCGTGAACTGGTGGATGAGTTGCTAGTGACCTTTGATCGCAAAAATGCCGATTTGATCGCCGATTATCGAAAAGCGCTGAAAACGCGCAATAAGATACTTAAAAACTACGTAGAGGGTTTAAACGATAAAATACTCACCCAGAACCTTTTGGACAGCCTAAACCCCCAATTCTTGCGTTTAGGGGCCGATTTCGCCTATGCCCGCATCAGTGCTTTGAACGGTTTGGCCAAAGAGTTTAATAATGCCATGCAATACATTTCTGGGAATTTCGATGTGGATATCTCAGTGGAATATGTGATTAGCGATCAAAATGCGCTGAATTTTTCCCGAGAAGAAGTCTTTTTTGCACTTCAAAAACGCATTCAAGAACTTCATGATGCGGAGCTTTCGAGCGGCACTAGTTTAGTAGGTCCTCACAAGCACGATATCGTGTTCCTATATGGTCAAAAAGACTCAAGATTTTATTGTAGCCAAGGGCAGCAAAGAGCGATCATATTGTCTTTCAAAATGGCTCAAATCGTGTATCATCGTAAGGCTCACGGGACCTATCCTGTGCTGATGTTGGACGATGTTTTATCCGAACTCGATAAGGGCAAAAGAGAAGCCTTGATTACGTTCCTACACGAAATCAATACGCAGATTTTTGTAACGACGACGGATTTCACACTGCCCGATTCTTTCAGCCTCGATCAGCTTTCTGTGATGCGTATCAAGGATGGTCACATTCTTGAGTGATGCTCCCTCAGTTTTTTAAGCTGAGCGGAGAACAAGCCAGCTTATGAGGGGTTACTAGTGTCAGTCGAAGAACAAAAAACATATTCCGCCGATTCGATTCAAGTTCTTGAAGGACTTGAGGCTGTTCGTAAACGTCCAGGGATGTACATCGGTGATACCGGCTTCAAAGGTTATCATCACCTTGTGTATGAAATTGTGGATAACTCGGTAGACGAACATCTTGCGGGATATTGCAAAACTATCAAAGTCACTATCAATGCCGATGAGTCAATCACAGTTGAAGATGATGGCCGTGGTATTCCAGTTGGAGCGCACAAAAACGGAAAATCCGCTCTAGAAATCGTAATGACAGTTCTTCACGCCGGCGGAAAATTCGACGGTGGTGGTTACAAAGTTTCTGGTGGTCTGCATGGCGTGGGTGCTTCCGTTGTGAATGCACTTTCATCTCGCGTGAATGTTGAAGTTCAACGTGAAGGCCACATGTGGAGACAAAACTATGAGCGCGGAAAAATTCTAGCGCCTGTGGAAAAAGGTGAGGATTCTGCGAAAACTGGAACGAAAGTTACTTTCAAACCAGATCGCGAAATCTTCAAAGACGAAACAATCATTTATGACTTCGCTACCCTTGCGAATCGTTTCCGTGAACTAGCGTTCCTAAATGCGGGTTTACATATCGCTTTGACAGATGAACGTTCAGGTAAAAAACAAGATTTCCAATACGCTGAAGGTGTCGCGGAATTTGTGAAGTACATGAACCAATCAAAAAAATCTTTGCACAATGAAGTGGTTTACTTCAAAGGTGAAAAAGACAATGTCGATGTGGAAATCGCGATGCAGTGGAATGATTCTTATTCAGAATCTATTTTCACTTATTGCAACAACATCAACACTCATGAAGGTGGTACTCACCTTGTTGGTTTCCGTGCGGCTTTGACTCGTACAACAAACCACTACGCGACTGAAAAAAATCTTTTGAAAGACCTAAAAACAAATCTTGAAGGTGAAGACATCCGTGAAGGTTTGGCTGCGGTTATTTCAGTAAAAGTTCGTGAGCCACAATTTGAAGGTCAAACAAAAACCAAACTTGGTAACACCGAAGTAAAAGGTATTGTTGAATCTTTAGTGAATGAAAAATTAGCGGACTGGATGGATCGCAATCCATCAGTTGCAAAAAACATCATCATGAAGTGCGTGGAATCAGCACGCGCGCGTGAGGCTGCTCGTAAGGCCCGTGATTTAACTCGTCGTAAAACAGCTCTGGATGGTGGATCTCTTCCAGGAAAAATGGCTGACTGCCAAGAACGTGATCCTGCACTTTGCGAATTATACCTGGTGGAGGGAGACTCGGCAGGTGGATCCGCAAAACAAGGTCGTAACCGTAAAACGCAAGCGATCTTGCCTTTGAAAGGTAAAATTCTAAACGTAGAAAAAGCGCGTTTTGATAAAGTTATTTCAAGTGAAGAGATCAAAGTTATAATCTCGGCCCTTGGTACTGGTATCGGTAAAGACAACGTGAACGTTGATAAAATCCGTTACCACAAAATCGTTATCATGACGGACGCCGACGTCGACGGATCCCACATCAGAACTTTGTTGTTAACATTCTTCTATCGCCAAATGCCTATGGTGCTTGAGCGTGGATATGTTTACATCGCGCAACCACCTCTTTACCGTGCGAAAAAAGGTTCTAACGAACAATACCTAAAAGATGAAGCTGCTTTGACAGAGTACTTATTAAGCTCTGGTCTTAATAACTTCAAAATCAAAGGCAAAGAAAACTTGCCTGAATCTGAATTAAGAAAATTGATTTTGAACATTCAGAAATTTAACAACCTTCTGAAAGTATCTTCGAAAAAATACGATAAAGACGTTTTGTACTTCATCTTAAGCAAAATTACAGATCTTGAAAAATCTGTGACTGATGAAAAGAAAATGACTGCGGCGATGAATGATCTGCAAGCGTGGATTAAAGCAGAACCAAAATTGGGAATCACTGAATTCAAATCTGAATTTAAAACAGATGCGGAAACAGGAAAACCTTACACTGAAATTTACACTGTTCGTTACGCGGACCGCATGACGACGAAGTTCGGTGTTGATTCACTTCGCTCTTCAGAAATCATTGAGCTAAGAGCTATCTGGGCTGAAATTCAGTCAGTATCTTCATTGCCATTGACGATTCTTCAGGGCGAAACAGAACTTCAATTTGATAACTATAACGACTTCTACACTCACGTGATGGAATCGACGAAAAAAGGCATCTACATCCAACGTTACAAAGGATTGGGAGAGATGAATCCGGAACAACTTTGGGAAACTACTTTGAATCCGGAAAACAGAACCCTGCTTAAAGTAACAATCGATGATGCCGTAGCTGCTGATGAAACATTCAGTATCTTGATGGGTGAGCTAGTTGAACCTCGTCGTCAATTCATCAATGACAATGCATTGATGGCTAGAAGTTTGGACGTTTAGTTTTTTCGACAAAGTCGAAGTGTAGATAGAGTTGGTGAATTATGGATAATATGAATGAAAAAGGTGTAACTCTCGTCGATATCAACAAGGAAATGCGTGAAGCCTACCTTCAGTATTCCATGTCAGTTATCGTGGGTCGTGCTCTTCCAGACGTGCGTGACGGTTTAAAGCCGGTTCACCGCCGTGTTTTGTTTGCGCAAAATGAAATGAACAACCGCCCGAACAGACCCTACTTAAAGTCTGCTCGTGTGGTCGGAGACGTCATCGGTAAATACCATCCACATGGTGACTCTGCGGTTTACGAAACTATGGTTCGTATGGCCCAGGATTTCTCTTTGAGATATCCACTTGAGGATGGACAAGGAAACTTCGGTTCTATCGATGGTGATAACGCAGCAGCCATGCGTTACACAGAAATCAGAATGACCCACTTAGCAGAAGAACTGCTAATGGATATCGATAAAGAAACGATTCCATTTGGACCGAACTACGATGACTCATTAGAAGTTCCGTTAGTTCTTCCAGCAAAATTCCCAAATCTTTTAGTGAATGGTTCTACGGGTATCGCCGTAGGTATGGCGACGAACATTCCACCGCACAACTTGGGTGAAGTGATCGATGGTTGCGTTCACTTGATCAACAACCCTGATTGCCAACTAGAAGATTTATTAGTGCACATCAAAGGCCCAGACTTCCCGTCTTACGGTGTGATCGCGGGTCGTGAAGGTATTCTTCAGGCTTACAAAAAAGGCCGTGGTATTATTTCGCTTAAAGCGGTTGCTGAAATCGTTCAAGCCAAAGACCGTGAAGAAATCATCGTTACGGAAATTCCGTACCAAGTTAATAAAGCAAAATTGATTGAAAGCATTGCGGACCTTGTTCGTGATAAGCAAGTTGAAGGTATCTCTGATATCCGTGACGAGTCTTCGCGTGAAGGTATGCGTATCGTAATCACTTTAAAACGTGGTGAAAACGCAAGCGTGATCTTGAATAGACTTTACAAGTACACCCAACTGCAAACAAGCTTCGGTATTATCATGCTTGCTTTGGATGCGAAAAACCAACCGGTTACTTTCGATCTTAAAGGCATGCTTGAAGCGTTCGTTGATCACCGTCGTGACGTTGTTACGAAACGTTGTATTTTCGAACTTAAAAAAGCTCAGGAACGCGCCCACATCTTAGAAGGTTTAAAGAAAGCTTTAGACCACATCGAAGAAGTGATCAAAACCATCCGCGCTTCAAAAGAAGCTAATACAGCTCGTGAAGCGTTGATGTCGAAATTCGAATTCTCTGAAAAACAAGCAGTAGCAATTCTAGAAATGCGTTTGCAACGTTTGACTGGTTTAGAGCGTGATAAAATCATCGCTGAACTAGCAGAGTTGATGAAACAAATCGACTGGTTGAAATTCGTCCTTTCAGATGTTCGCGAAATTTACAAAATTATCGTGACAGAACTAGAAGATATCAAAAAACGTTACGCAGATCCGCGCCGTACGCAAATCACGGGCGATTTGAATGATATCGAAGATGAAGATCTTATCGCTGACGAACAAATGGTTGTGACTGTGACAAACACAGGTTTAATCAAACGTATCCCAGCGCAAGAATACCGCGTGCAAAAACGTGGTGGTAAAGGTCTTAAAGGTATGGAAACGAAAGAAGAAGACTATGTCACAGACATCTTCTCTGCTTCGACTAAGACCATGCTTTTGATCTTTACTGATAAAGGTAAAGCTTACTGGGTGAAAGTTCATAGACTTCCACTAGGCACTAGAACTTCTAAGGGTAAATCTTTAGCAAACGTGGTTCAGTTATCTAGTGGCGAAAATGTTCGTTCGATCTTGCCTGTAAATGAATTTAGCGAAAATAAATTCGTGGTGATGTTGACTGAAAAAGGTGTGATTAAGAAAACATCTTTGGATGCGTTCGCGAACCCACGTACCGCAGGCATTATCGCTTTAACTACAGATCTTGATGACGGCGTTATCGACGTTAAGATTTCAGACGGTCAAAGCGATATCTTTATTGCGACCAAAGAAGGTATGTCGATTCGCTTTAACGAAAACGACGTGCGCGGCATGGGCCGTACCGCTCGTGGCGTGAAAGCGATCACTCTTGCTAAAGATGATATTGTTGTGGCGATGGAAGTTCTTGAAAAAGGAACTAAAGATACCATCTTAATGGTGACATCAAAAGGTTACGGCAAACGCTCTGAAACTGAAGAATATAGAATTCAGTCTCGTGGCGGTGTTGGTATCATCACGCAAAAAACCACAGACAAAGTGGGCCTTGTTATCGGAACGAAAAAAGTTTCTGAAAAAATGGAACTTATTCTTTCCACTGACAATGGACAGGTTATCCGTATGAAAGTGACTGATATCTCTGTTCTTGGCCGTAATACTCAAGGTGTTCGTTTGATCAACTTGGACGACAAAGAAGAGACAGTGACAGGCGTTGCCGTGGTTGAAGAAGAAGTCACTCCAGAAGAAACAACACCGGCTCCTGAAGGAGTCACTCACTAAGATGACCAGAGCACTACTGGTCATCCTAGTGCTAGCACTGACCGCCTGCTCCTCCCAGGAGGAGGCGGAATTTAAACAAGCGCAAAAAGCCATAACCCAAGAGCATTATCGCACGGCCTTGGGTTATCTTGATCGAGTCATTAAAAGAAATCGTCCAACTAAATATCCACTAGAAGCTGCCCGCGAGGCCGCGCGCATTTCGTTTTTTGAAGTGAAGGATTTTAATAAGGCGATTTCTTATTATCAGTTCATTGTTTTACATTCTTTGGACGAAAAAGAGCGTCTAGAAGCGCAAAAACAGATTGCTTCGATCTATTTTAATAATCTGCAGAACTATAGTCTTGCGATCATCGAATATAGCAAACTTCAACAAATGCCTCACACGGATCAAGAAGCGGCTCAATATAAAATGAACATCGCAAGATCCCAGTATTACTTAAATAACTTTTTTCAGTCAGAATCAGAGATTGATTCTTTATTGCTGCTGAAAAGTGATGACAACATTCGCTTTAATGCTTTGATGCTTAAGGGCAATATCCTAGTTGGCAAAAAGGAATTTTCAAAAGCCGCGGATATTTTTAAGATGTTAATTCAAAAGTATCCTGAAAAAGCAGTGCAAGAAAACGTGGCTTTGATTTTGGCTGTTTGTTACGAAGAGAATTTTGATTTTAAAAGTGCCATCGGCATTTTGGAACAATATCGCGGTAAGTACAGTCCACCGGAATACATTGAACTTCGTATTAAACGACTTCAAGAACGCATGAAGAATGCTCCGGGTGCGAAAGGATATAGGAAGTAATGAAAAACTATATAATTTTTGCATCGATGGGCTTTGAACTTGTCGGTCTTATCATCGGATGTTTTTACCTTGGCGAATACCTTGATCGGAAGTACAACTCGAAGGGCCTTATATTTGTCGGCCTTTCGTTTGCGGCTTTAATCGGATGGTTGTGGCGGGTTATCTGGCTTTTGCGCCGTATGCAAAAGCAGGAAGAAAAACAGGATGCAGGCCCTAAAGGGCCCGTTCAATAAAATGAAGATAGTTCTGATAGTTCAATCGGTAGTGACCCTAATTGGTGGGTTGTTACTTCAATATTTTTACGCGCCTCAGCAAGCCCTTTCATTTGTCGCTGGCTCTTTAACCATCCTTACAAGCTGTATTCTTCTTGCTGTTGGCTTTAGCTTGATCTTTCGTAAGAAATTGATTGCCCTGGCTATCGGGATCATTGTATTTAAGTACGCGATTTTAGGGATTATTATCTTTACGCTTGTTAAACTTTCGTGGTTTAGCCCTTTGTGGTTTTCCATGGGAGTCGCAAGCTTAATTCTTTCCGCAATTTCATTTGCAGTGAAAGAAGCCTCTAGAGAAGGAAAAGACAATGTCGTTTAACTGGACTCAACTTATTCCTGGTGTTGGTCACCACTACTCTCACGTTGCTACTCTTGGTGTTGCAACTGTTGCAGCCGCAGGTATCGGCCTTGCCGCTCGCGCAGCACTTGGTAAAGGTGAAGCAGCGATTCTTCCTGCTAGCAAATTTTCTCTTCGTGGAATCATGGAGATGCTAACAGAAATGATGTCGGGACTTGCCGACATGGTTATCGGCGAACACGGCAAACACTACGTTCCGTTCTTCACGTCAGTCTTCTTCTTTATCTTATTTAATAACTTAATCGGAATGATCCCAGGGATGACTCCTGCGACAGAAAATATCAACACCACTTTCGGTTTCGGTGTGTTGATGTTCTTGGTTTATAACTTCCAAGGTATCAAAGAAAACGGCATCGTCGCTTACCTTAAACACTTTATGGGTCCGGTGATCTTCTTAGCTCCATTGATGTTTGTGATCGAACTTGTTTCACACATGGTTCGTCCTTTCTCTTTGGGTCTTCGTCTTGCGAACGTAATGATGGGCGACCACACAGTACTTTCTGTGTTCCTTGATTTAGTTCCAATCGGCGTACCAATTCCATTCTACATGATGGGATTGTTCGTCTGCTTTGTTCAAGCTTTTGTATTTACATTGCTTTCAATGGTTTATGTGGCATTTGCGATTGCACACGACCACTAAGAAGCAAAATTAACCACTCTATTTAGAGGAGAATATCACATGAAAAAAATGATCGTTGCTATGGTTGCTATGTTGGCTTCTGTATCTGCATTCGCTCAAGAAGCAGCTCCTGCTGCTGTTGAAGCTACTACGACTGCTACTGCTGCAGTTCCTGCTGACCGCGGTTTGGTTGCTATCGCAGCTGCTATCGCTATCGCATTGTCTGTATTCGGTGGCGCTATGGCTCAAGGTAAAACTGCAGCTACAGCTCTTGACGGTATCGCTCGTAACCCAGCGGCTTCTGGTAAACTATTGATCCCAATGATCTTGGGTCTAGCACTTATCGAGTCTCTAGTAATCTACGCATTGATTATCGCTCTACGTCTTGCGTAGTCGCGGTCGTCGATAAGGGCCCAATCGACTGCGTTGTGTTTGGGGCTCCTGCCCCAAACCCTTCGGGCTTCGCGCAAAAAACGCATCCTGCGATTTTTGTGCGGTTCTTCGCTTCTCTCCGACGTACCTTACAGGTACGCCTGCGTTTCGCGAAGAATCCTCCGCCTTGCGCTTGAACCCTTCTCGCCAACCTTAAGTGGTTGGTAGATTGTGAAAATAGAAAACCCCAGTTGCTTTGCTTCTGGGGTTTTTTTGTGTCTGAAGTAATGTGGTTTTCTTTATTTGAATTTTTCTAGGGCTACGTCTTTGCCTAACCACTTTTGTAGAATCTTGTCGTAGTCGCCGGATTTTTTTAGTTCGGCTAAGCCTTGATCTAATTTTTCCATTAAGACTGGTGTGTCTTTGTGGGTTTTTGAGAAATGCACGTAGATCGGTTCGTTGGTTAGCTCTAGGACTGGGACGATTTTTCCTTTTAAGGATTTATCGTTATTTAGATAGAACGCTAAAACCATTTCATCAATGGCTGCGTAAAGAACTCTTTCTGCTGCTACCATTTTTAAACTGATTGAATCGCTGGCTACGGCGTGTTTTAGGATTTTTTTGTTATCATCGAATTCTTGTCCGAAGGGAAACTCTGCTGGTAGGGCTACGGATTTACCCTCCAGATCTTTTACTTTTGTTAGCGGCTTCATCACGTTTAGTTTTTTACTAACGATTAAACCGCGGCTTCTGAAAAGGTGTTCTTTTGGGAATAAAAATTTAGATGTCAGCTCTTCGTTTTTTGCAGAGTTAAAGCAGCCTGATTCTTTTCCTGATTCTGTCAGGGCAATACATCTTAAGAATGGCACTTGGATCAATTCTATTTTCACGCCGGCTTTTGCGTAGGCTTCTAAAACAATATCCACTGAAAGTCCGCGAGGTTTGCCTTTTTCTCTGAAAGCAAATGGTGGCCAGTTGTCTTCAACTAAAATTTTGTAAGTTTTTGCTTCTGCCTGAAATGAAAACAGCAGAGCTATTACAACCAACATAAGTCTTTGCATCTTAACACCCTCTAAAAAAGGCTTCATACCGAACGCATTAGGATTATCCTAATTACCAGTAGGAAACATTTCATCCATAGAGTTTATAGTAATAAACAATCAGATCTACTCAATCATTTGTATTATAGTTCACTGCGAAAACAAGGATTTATAAATTAGGTCTAGTTTACGAAGGGTGTAAAAAAAGCCCACCTGAATAGATGGGCTTAAAAATATCATTATAAGTACTTATTTACGACGGCTTCCACTCGAGAGCGGATTTTATCTAATCCCGCTTGCGATGAAGATTCGTAACGAACAACCACAACGGGTTGAGTGTTCGATGAACGGCACAATGCCCATCCATCAGCAAAACTTAAACGAATACCATCAGTAAAATCCACTTTGTAATCTGCATCGGGCTTATTCGGGAAAGCCTCGATCATTTTTTCAACGATCAACACCTTCTTTTCTTCAGTAGTATCAATGCGAATTTCTGGCGTGTTGAATGCTGGAGGAAGTCCTTCAAGCAGCTGCGGAATAGTTTTTCCGGTCTTTGCTAGAATCTCTACCAAACGTAAAGCTGCGTATGGAGCATCATCATAACCGTAGTTGCGATCGGCAAAGAACACGTGGCCCGACATTTCTCCACCGAAGGGTGCTTTTTCAACCTTGATTTTTTCTTTTACTAGCGAGTGTCCCGTCTTCCACATGATGGGTTGGCCACCGTGTTTTTCAACGTCTTGGTAAAGACGATCAGAACACTTCACGTCGCCGATGATCTTTCCACCCTTTTGTTTAGAAAGGATGTCACGAGCGATAATAACCATCAGTTCATCGCCGTAAACCATCTTACCAGTGTGATCAACCACACCGATACGATCCGCATCACCGTCAAAACCGATTCCACAGACCGCAGCCTCTTTTAGAACTTGCGTCTTAAGGTCTTCTAGGTTTTCTTCGACAGTTGGATCTGGATGGTGATTCGGGAATGTGCCATCAGGTTTTTCAAACATGATTGTTGGCTTTAAGCCTACAGCTTCAAATAAGCCACGCACAACAGATCCACCAGCCCCGTTACCGCAATCTAAAACAACCTTGATGTCTTTGATTTGACCGAACTCTTTTTTGTAGCGCTCATAGTACATTGGTTTAATGTCGAAGTGTTCTTCAGAGCCTTGACCGTTGATGAATTCGCCACGATCAATGATCTGACGAAGCTTTTGGATTTCAGCACCAAAGATTGTGCCTTTACCTACAGAGATTTTAAATCCATTGTATTCAGGAGGATTATGGGAACCAGTTACTTGGATTGCACCATCAACGCCTTTAAGTTCAAAAGTCGAAAAATAACAAACGGGTGTTGTAACTAAACCCAAGTGAATAACTTTAGCTCCCGATTCCATCATTCCTTTGGCAAGGTTTTTAATGATAGCCGGGCATGATTCACGAGCATCATGACCTAAAGAGATTGTTGGATTAGTAAGACCTTTATTTTCTTTTAAATAAACAACGTAAGCGCGACCCAATAGATAAGCAAAGTGGTCGTCGAATTGCCCGTTGTAAACTCCACGGATGTCGTATTCTCTAAAAATAACCGGTTGAAACATATACACCTCAAAATTAAACAAGAATTTAGAAATATAGTCTAAGCCCGCTTGAGTCGAGCTAATTTTACGGCCCAAGTAATTGCATCCATCATCGAGTGAGGATTTGCGACATTTTTTCCAAAAATATCTTTAGCTGTGCCGTGATCGACACTTGTGCGAATGAAAGGAATACCTAAACTAATATGAACGCCCGAGTCCTGCCCGTGAATCATCTTAAACGGAATAAGGCCCTGATCGTGATAAAGAGCTAAGTATACGGAATATCTTTTCCAATTAGTTTCAAAGAAGGCCGCATCGGGAACTAACGGCCCTTCAATAGGGATCTTATTTTTCTTTGCAAAGTCTAAGATCTGCGGGAAAAGCTTTAATTCTTCGTTGCCAATCAGACCTCTTTCGCCCGCATGGGGATTCAATCCCAGAATGGCGATAGGTCGCTTACTTTGCAATTTTGTAAGCTTGGTTCGTAAAGAATTTGCATTGATTAATGCTTGAGACAAGTTATCAAAGCGCAGACTTTCGCTGACTTTGTTAATAGGTAAATGTGCCGTCGCCAAAACCACATTAAACTTTTCGCCGATAAAACCCATATTCACGAATTTGGATTTTGAAAGACGCTTTAAAATATCAGTGTGCCCTAGGTCTTTGAAGCCGGCTTGCTTAATAGCAGGCTTAGATAAGGGAGCTGTCGCCATCGCGTCGATCTTTTTATCTAGACAGGCCTTTGCTGTGACTTCCACCCAATGCGCTGGCGAAAGCTCAGAGGCGATGTCGATAAGATAAGGGCCTTCGATTTTTAATGCTTCTTCTAAAGTGTCGACAGTGATTCGTTCATATTTTTTATCGATCAGCGAAAGATATTTTTTATCTGCGCCATCAGTACGCCACATGATGAACTGCACGCCTTTTTGTTTTGGCAAAAGACTTAAGGCTTTGGCGGTAACTTCAAAGCCAATGCCGTCGGCATCACCAGTGGTTAAGGCGATTCTAATTTTACTCATTGATGCGCACGAAGGATTCTTCGCGTTTATTCGCAAGCCACGTTTTTAATTGGCGTTTGAAGCTTTCTTCTAAAAGGAACGCTTTAATTCTTTCTTTAGCAGCCTCAAACTTTGGATCGGTGGTTAGTTTTTTACCAGTTAACTTAACGATATGAAAACCCATGCGGGATTTCACGATACCACTAGTTTCGTTTACTTTTAAAGTTGAAATGGCTTGTTCGATTTCAGGCAAAAACTCACCACTTTTAAAAGTACCTAAACTTCCGCCAGCAGAAAAATTCGGATCTTCACTGTGTTGTTGAGCCAAAGTATCAAAATTATCCCCGTTACGAAGTTTGATTAATACAGTCTCAGCTCTTTTTAAGGCTGCTTCACCACCGCCTTTTTTAGGGCTAAAGAAAATGTGCGCCACGCTGAACTCATCAATGGAAGGACCTGCGTTTGGATTTTTCTTTAAGTATTCATTTAAAGCATCTTCATCAGAAATACGCAGTTTTGAAATGATCTCTGCATCCATCAGAGAGCGCTTTTCAATACTTTGTTTTAAAAAGTTTTTGTATTCCGTAGCAGAAATCCCCTGGCCCTTAATAATGTTGAAAAGTTCGGATTCATTTACATTATTTCTTTTAGCCATGTCTTTGATTTCAGAATCAACACGGTCTGCAGTCACAGATAAATTCAAGCGTTTGATCTCGGATTGTAAAAGACTTTCGTTGATCAAATAATCAAGTTGCGCTTTGCGGTTTCCCTTAAGGCTTTCGATAGGCTTGCCAAAAAGAAGAGACTCATCCACCAGGCCTTGCTTACCTAATTTTTTTTCTAAATCTTTAAAATCAGATTCAAGAACGACCTCGGATCCGACGATAGCCACAGTTTTTTCCACAAGCTCAGCGTGAACTGGAGTTGCTGCAAGAAGTGCGAAAATAAAATTAATCATTACTGCCTCGAGTATCTATCTTAATAGAGTTCATAAGATCGTAGTCTTTTAGAACTTTACTACTTCTGAGCTGGGCATCAAGCCACGCCACGTATTCTGCCTGCTCGCGTTGAGCACGTAGAGCCCTTAAGATCTGCGACCTTACATCCTCAAGCGCTAAAGTCATTGCTGGGGCTTTTTTTTCAACCTTAATCAAATGCACACCAAAAGGACTTTTCACTGTTTGTAGGCCCGATGCGGCGCTAAAAAGCGGGTCAAAGTAATCAACCGTACCTTTTTCAATCCAACCTACGACCCCACCCGTCTTACCCTCAGGAGTGATTGAATATTTTTTGGCAAGTTCTGCGAAATCCGCAGTTTTTAGATCAACTTTTATCGCATCAGCCTTAGCATCCTCGTCCACGACGATTTGGCGAAGGTAAATGCGCTCTTTCTTTTTGTAGCGCTCTTTATTTTCTTCATAGTAACGCTTCACTTCTTCTTCGGTAGGTTGCTTTATTTTTTCATTAAGAATTTTAAAGACCTCACGTTCAACCAAAGAATATCTAAGTTCTTCGCGCCATTCTGAAAATGACAGATTTTCTTGAGCCAAAGCACGGCGGAATGAAAGGTCATCAGGATAGTTGCCGCGAAGTTTATCGACTTCTTTATCTAAATCACCTTCTGAAATAACGATCTTTTGGGCGCGGGCCCAATCCAGCGTCAGACTTTTAACTAAAAAGTCCTTCAGAATATCTTCTTTAACCCTGTGGATGTTGCTGGGATCTTTTGCTGCCAGGGCATCGAAGTTACGAAGTTTACGCGCCAACTGGTTGGCAAATTGTTTGGTAGTTAGAACGTGGTCATTCACCTTTGCCACAGGTTTTGTAGAAACCTTTTGGTATTTCGAAGGACAACCCGCCAAAGCTAAAGCTATAAAAAGAAAAAGCCCCGTTTTTGCGGGGCTCTTTAAAAATTTCATAAGTTATAATTCCTTATTTGATCGCACTCTTATTTTCTTTAATCGTGTACGACTTTTTCAACTTATCAAAGTAGTCGTTGAAAAGCTGTTTTCTTTTTTCATCGAAAACAGCGGCTCTGATTTGACGCTTATTTGCGTTTTCAAAGCTTCTTTTTCCAGTCAACTTAAGGATGTGGAAACCGAACTGAGTTTCGATGAGCCCCTTGATTTCACCGACCTTCATGTTCGACGCAGCCTCATAGTAGTTTGGAACAAGAGTTACGCGAGACTGCCAACCTATGTCGCCGCCCGCTTGTTTAGAAAGAGCATCGTCTGAGTACAATTTTACAAGCTCTTCAAATGGTCTTTTGCTTTTTTTAACTTCTTCAAAAATTTCTACGGCACGCTTTTTAGCTTCCGCAATTTGCGCAGCAGTCGCGCCTGGTTTGAATTCAATCAAAATGTGGCTAGTGCGTAGTTCTGGATTTTTTGCGTACCACTCAGCCATTTCTTTATCAGAAACTTGGATTTTTTGAACGCGTGGACCGATGTCTTTTTCAAGCAACGCTTTATACATTTCTTGGTCAAAACGTTCTTGAACGATTGGATCTTTTTGTAAATTGCGTTTTTCTGCTTCTTGCAAACCCACTTCGTAACGAACTAGGTCTTCAAGGAATTGTTCTTTTGATGGTGGATTGATGGTTTGCGATTTGATCTCGTTGTACTTTTTGTTGAAGTCTTCAACAGTGATCGATTTTTTGCCCACCTGAGCCACGACCTCCGTGGATTTTTGCGCAAAAGAAGTAGTCGAGATGAGCATCAAGATGCTGATTAGAAGTTTCATACTTTAAAAGTCCCTTTAAAAAGTTGAGAGTCGAACTCACCTTAAAAAGCTAGCACTAGGTTTTATTATCGGCAATGAAATTAAGAGCTTGCTGTCTAGAGTGGTGTAAAAGGGACTCTAACTCTAGAGCAAGGTCTGGGTTTCTTGCATCACCATCTCGAGGCACTGGATTCATTGGATTGTGCCAATAAATAATCACCTTCGCGAAAGGTTTCGGCAGAAAAGTTTTGTTCCAAGATTTTGGAAAATGAATGGCACGATCAACAGCAATACCGGCAGCATAAATAGGCGCATTGACCATACGGGATAATTCAAAAACACCGGGCTTTACTTTGTGTAACGGGCCCTTTGGTCCATCCACTGCAAAGCTGCAATTTCCCCCGTCTTTTAGTAAACGCAACAAACCTTTTAAGGCTTGTACGCCACCACGAGTGGAAGAACCCCTGCTAGTTCTTGCACCCATCCATTTTAAAACAGTGTTCATTAGCTCACCGTCTTTGGATTGTGATGCAATGGTCGCTACACGATAACGTCTTACTGTGTGAAGCAAAGCAAGTTCATCACCATGCCAATGGGCGAAGATAACGGACTCTCGATTTTTCAAAGATTGTTTTAAAGAATCAGGCTCAATAATTCGAACCCTCCACGTTGCCGAGAGGGTTCGATAAAATACAAACACAATAATCGGAAGAATATATTTTCTAAACACAATTAGTGGTGAAGAGCTTTTTTGAACTCTTCAGTCAGTTTTGGAACGATTTCAAAAGCATCGCCCACGATACCGTAAGTTGCCTTTTGGAAGATCGGAGCATTTGGATCGTTGTTAATTGCAACAATCACTTTTGATCCACTCATACCAGCCAAATGTTGAATCGCGCCAGAGATACCAACAGCGATATACAAAGTTGGAGCTACTGTTTTACCAGTTTGTCCTACCTGCATACCATGTCCTACCCAACCCGCATCAACAACCGCGCGTGAAGCGCCCACTGTCGCACCCAAAACATCAGCAAGATCGCTTAACATCTTGAAGTTCGCAGCTTCTTTCAGACCACGACCACCGCTAACGATCACGTTAGCTTCAGTCAGATCCAATTTTTCACTCGCACCTTTAACGATTTCTTTGATCAAAGTTTTTAGATCAGGTTTTGCTGCCGCATGTTCAACAACAGTTGCTGATTTAGAAGTATCAGCCGCCGCCACAGGCAATTGATTGGCGCGCATTAAAACGATTTTCACTGGGCTGTTTTCAAAATTAACTTTTGCAAAACATTTCCCAGAGTACATCGGTTTAGTTGCCGTTACAGTGTCGCCAGAGATGTTTAGTTCTGTGCAATCACTTGCAACACCTGTGTTTAAACGAGCCGCTACACGTGGGAATAAATCTCTTCCAGTAGCAGACGCTGAAGCCAACAAGATTGTTGGTTGAACTTTTTCAACGACAGAGGCGATGTTTGCTGTGAAAGCTTCTGGATTGTATGAATCCAAAGATGCATCTTTCACTACGTAAATTTCATTAGCGCCGTTGTGACCTGCCGCTGCAGTCACATCACCCGCGTGAGAACCGAAAGCAACAGCAACAACTGTGTTACCAGATTTAGCAGCCGCTTGAAGAAGTTCCATTGAGCTGCGCTTAAGGTTGCCATTTGTATGTTCAGTAAAAACTAATACTTTTCCCATTTTTGCCCCTTACAGAACTTTCGCTTCGTCGCGAAGAAGTTTAACAAGCTCACTTGCTTGAGCCGCAGCATCACCTGAAATCATTTTCACAGGTGGTTTTTCTGCAGGAAGTGTCATGCCAGAGTATTTTACTTTCACGTCAGTTGCAGGAATGTTCAAAGATGCGAATTCAACTTCTTTGATAACTTTCTTTTTAGCCTTCATGATGCCAGGAAGACTTGCGTAACGAGGCATATTTAAACCCTTGTTCGCACCAACAACTGCTGGAGTCATCATTTGCACAACTTCTTTAGCTCCGCCTTCAACATCACGCTCAACCACTACGTTTTCACCAGCAAATGTGAATTTAGAAACCACCGTGGAGTGAGGAACATTTAAGAATTCAGCTAACATTTGGCTTACTGAAGAAGCGTTATCATCAATCGCAAGTTTGCCAGAGAAAATAACTTTTGCTCCGCCTTCAGCTTTAATCACTTCTGCTAAAGCTTTTGCAGTTGCAAAATTATCAAGGTTTTCAGCATTGATTACGATGGCTTCATCAGCACCCATCGCCAAGGCCGTACGCAAAGATTCAACAACGCGAGTCTTTGGTCCTGCGCTAAGTACCCAAACTTGCGAACCTGGGTTTGCGTCGCGAAGCTTCACAGCTTCTTCTACTGCGTATTCGTCATAAGGGTTTAAAACCCATTTAATTCCCGCCGAGTCGATACCGGTTTGGTCGGGAGAGATTTTAATCTTTGTTTCGGTGTCAGGCACCTGCTTGATACACACAAAAATCTTCATGTTTTTACCCCGTTTTTTAGAGGATTTGTTCTATCGCAAGTCTAAGAAAGGCAAAACTAAATTCCATATTTAACGTGTCGCGAAACATGACGGGTGTCATAGACAAATTACAGTCCAAAAGAGTAAGTTAACTGGAAGCTTATTGAGAAAATACAAGGAGTCTTTGGCCATGTTGTCTGGGTTTCTCGGTTCCACCGTCGGGAAGAAATACGTGATGGGAATTACAGGTCTGATTTGGGCTGGCTTTGTGCTAGCGCATATGGCGGGTAATTTATTAATTTTTATTAGTAACGATGCCTACAATGCTTACGGGCACGCACTAACAAGCGGTAATTTAATTTACGTTGCTGAAACGGTTTTGGTTTTAGCTTTGCTTGTGCACGTGTACATGGCCTTTTCACTCACTGCTGCTAACCGCGCAGCTAAACAACAGAAGTATGCAGTACAGGCTAAGGGCGCGAAAAGAGTTTCCCTTGCTTCACGTACGATGGCAATCCAAGGATCTTTGATCCTGGTTTTCGTTATTCTTCATATCGCTACTTTTAAGTTCGGCACCTACTATGAAACGAACGTGAATGGCGTGGTGATGCGTGACCTAGCAAAACTGATGGAAGAAGTTTTCCAAAGCCCAGCTTATGTTGCTTGGTATGTGGTTGCTTTGATTCTTTTAGGTTTCCATCTTAGTCACGGTGTTGGCTCCACATTCCAATCTTTGGGATTGATGGAAGGCACTTACCGCCCCGTGTGGGCAAAGCTAAGCATCGCTTACGCGGTGATCGTAGCTTTAGGTTTTATCGCTCAACCTCTTTATCTTTTCCTCACGCGCTAAAAGGAATGAGAAATGTCTAAAAAACTTGATAGTAAAATCCCTAGTGGCCCTATTGAAAAAAAATGGGAAAGTTCAAAGTTCAACTATAAGCTGGTGAACCCTGCGAACAAAAGAAAACATTCTGTCATCGTAGTTGGTACTGGTCTTGCCGGTGCTTCAGCGGCCGCTTCTTTGGGTGAGCTTGGTTATAAAGTAAAAGCATTCTGTATTCATGATTCCCCTCGCCGCGCCCATTCCGTGGCGGCTCAAGGTGGTATTAATGCTGCGAAAAACTACCAAAACGATGGCGACTCAACTTACCGTCTTTTCTACGACACTGTAAAAGGTGGCGACTTCCGGGCACGTGAAGCCAACGTTTTCCGCTTAGCTGAAGTATCTGCAAACATCATTGATCAAATGGTGGCTCAAGGCGTGCCATTTGCTCGTGAATACGGCGGAACTTTAGCAAACCGTTCATTCGGTGGTGCGCAAGTTTCAAGAACATTCTATGCCCGCGGTCAAACTGGTCAGCAGCTTTTATTAGGTGCTTACTCTGAAATGATGAGACAAGTGGACGCTGGCACAGTAGAGCTTCGCACTCGTCGCGAGATGCTTGATCTAGTGATGATCGATGGAAAAGCTCGCGGTATCGTTGTTCGTAACTTAAACACCGGCGAAATTGAATCCCACGAGGCTGATGCAGTTATTATTGCCAGCGGTGGTTATTCTAACGTGTTCTTCCTTTCTACGAATGCTATGAACTGCGCGGTGACAGCAGCTTGGAAAGCTCACAAACGTGGCGCTTACTTTGCGAACCCTTGCTTCACGCAAATCCATCCAACGTGCATTCCTGTACACGGTGAAAACCAATCAAAACTGACATTGATGTCTGAATCTCTTCGTAATGATGGGCGCGTATGGGTTCCTAAGGCCCAAGGTGACAAACGTCATCCAAACGAGATTCCAGAAAACGAAAGAGATTACTATCTAGAGCGAGTTTACCCTTCATTTGGTAACTTGGCTCCGCGTGACGTTGCTTCCCGCCAAGCGAAGTACCGTTGTGATGAAGGCCGTGGCGTAAATGAAACTGGTAAAGCCGTTTACCTAGATTTCAAAGATGCCATCCAGCGCTTAGGTGTAGATAAAATTTCTGAGCGTTACGGAAATCTTTTTGAAATGTATGAAAAGATCACAGGCGATAACCCATACAAAATGCCAATGATGATCTACCCTGCTCCACACTACACTATGGGTGGCTTGTGGGTTGATTATAACTTGGAATCTACTATTCCAGGTCTTTTCGTAGCGGGTGAAGCTAACTTCTCTGACCACGGGGCAAATCGTTTGGGTGCTTCGGCGTTGATGCAAGGTTTGGCTGACGGTTACTTTGTATTGCCATCAACAATCGGCAACTACATCGGTGGAACGAAACTAGAAAAAGTTTCTGCTACCCATGATGCATTTAAAGCAGCTGAAGACGGCGTTAAAAAAGAAATTCAAAAACTAATGTCTATCCAAGGTAACCGCACAGTGGACAGCTTCCATAAAGAACTTGGTCACATCATGTGGGAATACTGTGGAATGGCTCGTAATGAACAAGGTTTGAAAAAAGCCTTAGAACTAATACCAAAATTGAAAGAAGAATTCTGGCAAAACGTGCGCGTTCCAGGTGATGCAAATTACTTGAACGTTGAGCTTGAAAAAGCGGGCCGTGTTGCTGACTTCATCGAGCTTGGTGAGTTGATGTGCCGTGATGCTTTAGAACGCAAAGAATCATGCGGTGGTCACTATCGTGAAGAATACCAAATTGACGGTGAAGCAAAACGTGATGACGCGAATTTCTGCCACGTAGCTGCTTGGGAATACAACGGCGATGGCGTTCCTGAAACTCGTCATACAGAAGAACTTCAATTTGAAAACGTTCACTTAGCAACTCGTAGCTATAAATAAGAGGCTTAAGATGGCTGGAAAATTATTGAATCTAACATTGAAAGTATGGCGCCAAAAAGGTCCTAAGGATCAGGGTGGTTTCGTGGAATATCAGGCTAAGAACGTTTCTGAAGATGCTTCTTTCTTGGAAATGCTTGATGCAGTTAATGAAGAATTGATTTCTAAAGGCGACGAACCAATTGCCTTTGATCACGATTGCCGTGAAGGAATCTGTGGATCATGTGGATTTGTGATCGATGGCGAAGCCCATGGCCGCCTTCGTTCAACAACAGTCTGCCAATTGCACATGAGAAATTTTGATGACGGTGAAGTTCTGACTTTAGAACCGTGGAGAGCCCAAGCTTTTCCAGTGATCAAAGACTTGATGGTGAATAGATCTGCTTTAGACCGCATCATTTCAGCTGGTGGTTACATCTCTGAAAATGCCGGAAATGCAGTGGATGCAAACTCAATCCTAGTTCCTAAGGCAGACGCTGATGAAGCGATGTCTTCGGCAACTTGTATTGGTTGTGGAGCTTGCGTGGCTGCTTGTAAAAATGCTTCTGCAGCCCTATTCACTTCAGCAAAAATCTCTCACATGGCTTTGCTTCCGCAAGGTCAGGTTGAAAGAAAAGAACGCGCAATTAAAATGGTTGGCGCGATGGATGCTGAAGGTTTTGGATCGTGCACGACAACGGGTGCGTGTGAAGTGGCTTGTCCTAAGGACATCTCATTAACAAATATCTCGCGCATGAATCGTGAGTTCTTTGTGGCTAGCGCGACTCAACGTCCGAAACATAAAGACGGCGGCGCTGGTTAGTCTCTAACCTTCAAAAAGTAAGATTAAAGAGGAGCCATTTGGCTCCTCTTTTTTTTTAACCACTCAGTAAGTTTACGGTGTTTCAATTAGAGACATCGTTGATCAACTTCTTTTGAAATCTTCATAAAGCTTCTTCAGCAAAATACCGAACTAGACTTAAGGCGTAAGGATTTTCAATGAAGAAGATTGACCAATTAATGGCAGAACTAGGCTTTAATAAGAATGCACCTGACAGTGTGAAGGAAGCCTTTATCAAACATCTTATTAAATCTTCGACAGGAACTATCGTAACGACCCCATCAGAACGAAAAGAAATTGCTGAAAATCCGGATCGCGTAGTGGCACTCGCATCTCCGGTGCAGTTAAGTTTTGGATTTATTGATCTAGAATCAAAACCAACATCCAGTAAAAAAGCTGTTTCTTAGTCTAATTTCCTAGACCTTCATCCTAAAAATCACCTCGCCTAAAGCGAACGAAAAAAATAAATAACCAGCTCACCTTCACATTGGTACCATTTTGGAACTGGGACGTCTTATACCCCAATTGAAGGAGGATTTTATGGTTAGGCTTATCGGAAGAGCCTTCACAGCAGGCCTTGTAGGAGTGATTTTTACGGCAGCTAATTCTTTTGCAGCAGCTCCTGAATCAGTACCGGGCGAATATATCGTAAAACTAAAGGATACAGTTTCTGCTCAATCCTCTGTCCACACTTTGAGCCAAGCTCTTGGTTCATATGTTAAGTCTACCATTCCGGGTCAAAACATCGTGGTGATTAAGCGCCCGGTTTTTGAAATTCAATCTAACGTTATCAAAACACTTTCCGAAAATCCGTTGGTTGATATCGTTGAACCGAACTTCATTTATCGCATCAATAAAACTTCAAATGATCCTTTGTTGGGAAATCTTTGGGGGATCAAAAACACAGGACAACAAGACTCTCAACGCCGTGAAGGTATTGCCGGAATGGATGTGGGCGCGGAGCAAGCTTGGGACATCACAACTGGTAACAGAGATATAATTGTTGCGGTGATCGATACTGGTATCGATTACAACCATCCGGATTTGAAAGAAAATCTTTGGATCAATGAAGCTGAAGCCAAAGGTCAAGCGGGAGTGGATGACGACAACAACGGTATCGTCGATGACATCCATGGTGCTAACTTCGTAGATTCGAATAAACCAACTGGAAATCCTCTAGATGACCACGGTCACGGTTCACACTGCTCTGGCACTATCGGTGCTACAGGTAACGATGGTCGCGGGATCGTGGGTGTAGCTTGGAACGTGCGTTTGATGGGCGTTAAGTTCCTATCAGCTAGTGGTTCTGGTTCATTAGAAGGCGCACTTAAAGGTATCGACTACGCAGTTAAGATGGGCGCAGTGATTCTTTCAAACTCTTGGGGTGGCGGTGGCTATTCTGAAACTTTAAAACAAGCAATTGAAAGATCTCACCAAGCAAATACACTTTTCGTAGCTGCTGCTGGTAATGAATCAAACAACAACGACGCAAACCCTACCTACCCTGCTACTTATGATGTTGCGAACATCGTTTCTGTCGCGGCTGTTGATAACCGCGGTCAAATTGCTTCTTTTTCTAACTACGGTAAAACAAAAGTGCACGTTGGTGCTCCGGGTGTGAATGTTTATTCGTCTATCAAAGGTGGCGGTTATGATTCATGGTCAGGAACTTCAATGGCAGCTCCTCACGTGTCAGGTATGGCGGTACTTCTAAAAAGTAATGAGCCGAATCTTTCAAACGTCGAAATGAAAGAAAGAATCGTTACAACAGCAAAACCAATCGCCGGTCTTCGAGGAAAATCAAAAGCAGGTATGGCGAATGCTTATGCGATGTTAACGAACACTCTTCCGCAGCCAGATCCAAACGATCCAGCAAACTGGGCAACTGTTGCAGTCAGTGTTTCTTCTGCACATCCATACAAAGAAAAAACGAACGAAACATATGAAGTTCGTGTACCAGGCGCACAACAAATCGCTTTATACTTCTCTAAATTCGACACAGAAAGAGATTACGATAAGGTCGAATTGTACGATGCTTCTGGAAAAAAATTAGCCTCAATTAGCGGTAAAAACGATGATTCATTCTCTACACCAATTCCTGGCGAGTATGTGAAAATCGTGTTCACTTCAGATGATTCAGTGAACCGTTATGGTTTCGACATTACAAAAGCTGCTTGGAAATAAAGCGCTTTAAAAATCTGAAACTAGAAAGGTCGTCGCAAGACGGCCTTTTTTATTTTTAAGGTCATGTAAAGGAACAGATAAATAGCTCTATAGCGAATTCACGTCACTTGCTAAGATTTCCAAACATTCTTTGCGAGGAGGACGTCTTTGGAGTTGAATTTTAAAAAAGCTTCTTGTGGGCTTTTGTTTTTTTTCTTAGGTCTTGGCTCTGAACTGTTGGCTGCAGTTGATGCAGTTCCTGGTGAATATGTTATTAAGTTTAAAGATTCAGTTTCTGTGCTTGATGTTATTCATCAGCTCGATGCGGGCGCGGGCTTTGTTATTGATGTGATCCCGGAACAAAACACAGTTCTTCTTCGTCGCCCTGTGTTTGAGCTGCAGTCTTCGGCTATTGATATTCTCGCAGAAGATCCAAATATTAAAATTATTGAGCCCAACTATATCTACCATATGAACAAGTCTGCCACAGACCCTATGTTTACGTTGATGTGGGGATTAAAAAATACCGGGCAATATGATTATCAGCGCCGCCTTGGTGTTGCCGGTATGGATATCTCTGTGGATAAAGCTTGGGATATCACGACAGGTTCAAAAAAAGTTATAGTTGCCGTGATTGATTCAGGAATTGATTACTTTCATCCTGATTTAAAAGAAAACATGTGGACGAACACAATAGAACTGAACGGAAAAAGTGGCGTCGATGATGACAGCAATGGAATAGTTGATGATATCTACGGTGCCAATTTCGAAATTCCAGATAAGCCCACCGGCAGTCCTTGGGATGATCATGGCCATGGCACCCACTGCGCTGGTACCATTGGGGCTAAAGCCAATAATGGCATTGGTGGCGCTGGTGTAGCGTGGGAAGTTCGCCTTATGGCGATTAAATTCTTAAAGGCATCTGGCAGTGGTTCGTTATTCGCGGCTTTAAAAGGTGTTAACTACGCAACCAAAATGGGAGCAAAAATTTTAAACAATTCATGGGGTGGTGGTGGAGTTTCAGAAACTCTGAAAGAAGCCATTGAAAAAACGAACGAAGCGGGCGCCCTGTTTGTTGTCGCCTCTGGAAATGAAACAAATGACAATGATAAAAATCCCCGTTACCCAGCTTCTTATGATGTGCCAAATATTCTGACCGTCGCTGCTGTTGATAACCAAGGTAAGCTTGCTGAATTTTCAAACTATGGTGCAAGCACAGTGCATGTGGCAGCACCAGGGGTTAACATTCTTTCGACTATTAACAATGGGAAGTATGGTTATTACAGCGGTACGTCCATGGCAGCGCCGCACGTTTCCGGCTTAGCGGCTCTTCTTTCTGCAAAAGAACCAGACCTTTCGGGCCGTGGTCTAAAAAGAAGAATCGTTGCAACATCACGCTCATTAAAATCCTTACAAGGAAAAACCAAAGCGGGATTGGTCAGCGCACATTCAGCACTGACAGTTCGTTAGAATGTTATCAGTCACCTGGCCACCCTCACGATCGGTTGTTAGGCTTTTCCTTAGTAGCTGAAACAACTTTTCTGTGAGGGGCGCAGTGAAAAAGAGCTTTTTATTTCTGTTATTCCTGATCTTTCAATTTCCAATTTTATCTCAAGCAGGAAAAATTAAGACAGTACCCGGGGAATTCGTCGTAAAACTAAAGCCGCAATTGTCAGTGCATTCACCTCGCCACGAAATTGAAGCTCGTCTGAAATCCACAGTGATATCCACAATTCCAGAACAAAATATCGTCGTGATCCGTAGACCCGTATTTGAATTGCAAGAAGAAGTAGTCAAAATACTTTCTGAAAATCCTTGGGTTGATATCGCTGAGCCAAATTATATTTACAAAGCTTCGCGTATCCCGAATGACCCGATGTTGGGATTGTTGTGGGGATTAAGAAATATAGGTCAATCTGATATAGATCGTAATCCGGGCGTAAGGGATATGGATATTGACGCCGAAAAAGCCTGGGATATCACGACAGGTTCAAAAAAAATCTTAGTCGCCATCATTGATTCAGGGGTGGAATACACTCACCCCGACTTAGTAGAAAATATTTGGGTGAATGAAAAAGAGGAAAACGGAAAAGAAGGAGTTGATGATGATAACAATGGCATCATCGATGACATCCATGGCGCAAACTTTGTAAAAGCCGACAAACCAACAGGAGACCCCCTTGATGATTATGGGCACGGCACCCATGTCGCAGGAACATTGGGAGCGATTGGTGACGATGCCATGGGGATTGTGGGCGTAGCGTGGCACGTGACAATGCTTCCGGTAAAATTTTTAGACGAAGAAGGCGAAGGCACATTGGATGCCGCCATCAAAGCAATTAATTACGCAAACAAAATGGGTGCAAAGATACTTTCAAACTCTTGGGGTGGTGGCGGCTATTCTGCCAATTTAAAATTAGCCATTGAAGAATCCCATAAAGCCAACGCCTTGTTCGTAGCTTCTGCAGGTAACGATGAAAACGATAACGATAAGACCCCTTCTTATCCAGCGAACTATGAGGTTGCTAACGTTATTTCTGTTGCTGCCATTACCAACAAAGGTCAGCTTGCTGATTTTAGTAACTATGGACGCTACACGGTTGATGTCGCTGCACCTGGTGTGAATATTTATTCATCTTATCTATATGGTGATTACACTTCTATGTCTGGAACATCGATGGCAGTTCCCCATGTATCTGGAATTGCAGCCCTAATGTGGAGTGATAAACCAGATCTTTTAAATACACGCGTGCGCTCGCGAATCATGGCAACATCTAAGCGAGTGGGAAATTTAAAAATCCGTCGAGGTATTGCTAACGCCTATTACGCCCTTACCAACACCGAATGGCCAGATCCTGCGGATCCGGCAAACTGGAGTAAGGTAAATTTAAAATTTTCTACGGCCCACCCTTATGCTGCAAACACTCGCCAAGAATTTATCGTAGATATCCCACAAGCTAAGCGCATCTCTTTATACTTTTCGCTTTTCAATACGGAAGCTGATTTTGATAAAGTTGAACTTTTTGATCAAAACGGAACCAAGGTGACAGAGATTTTTGGGCGCAACAACGGGCTTTATACGGCACCCATTGAAGGCCACACAGTCAAAGTAGTTTTCACTTCTGATGGCTCGGTGAATCGTTATGGATTTGATTTAACCAAGGCTGCTTGGCAGTAGAAAATTTAAGCGCGTTTCTTTTTTAATTCGACGGCGGCTAAGGTATAGCCGCCTTGGGCGCCATCAATAAAGTGCAAATGCTGGTTTTGAGTCGCAGAAAAAACAAGACAAGTCATTAAAGCTTGATTGGATTTGTGAGTACCAAACACAAGCTCGCCCTTTTCTTCAAACTCTGTTAGCACTTTTTCAATTTCTAATACTTGTTCACTTGAACAATCTAAAACCATGCGCAATAAGTCGTCATATTTTTGGAAATCTGAATTAGAAATTAATTCTTCCTTGTAGCGCTCTGGATTGAATAGACCGGCTTTTAAGTTAAAACGAAAAAATAGATAAGCAACAAACGATTCCCACGAAGAAAGAAAAAAACTTTTTAGAAAGTTTCCTTTGCGGCTTTTTGCTTCTATTAACAATGTTTCTGGCGGCCACTTTATTTTTAAATTATGGCGTTGCACGGGGCAGGCATATTTAAAATCGCCGCCGATGATATTGCGCAAAGATTTTAAAAGATTTTTATAAATCTCAAAAGCACTGGCTTCATTGCCGTTGGCGCTTACTAACACCGTCAAGATCAAATCCTTTTTTGCGGTTAAAGGCTCCCAACGACAAGTCAGTCCTTCAAGATTGGGACTACTTCCTGCTTTATCATCGCGTACGCTACGATCCTCTTGTTTCATTTTATCTTCGGCGCGCTTTAAAGCTCCGCCGCGAAATTGATAAGTATGATTGCCCGGGGATAAGCGATGTTTACCAAGCAACAACTGGTGGCCTTCTTTGTAAACCTCAGAAAGATCAAAGTAAGCACTACGCAATTCTAAGCCAAATTCCTTCATGGACCAATTTTGAACTTCAGCCATTGTTTTTTGTGCTAGGTCTTTACTAAGTGGTGGGACTAAAAGACTTGCGCCGTCTCCACCAAAGACAAATGGAAGATCGCGATCATTCAGTTCATTTAAAATCGCTGTGATGCAAGCAGCACCAATCATATTCACTTCACGGTGTTTGCCCGCTTGCACGGCTTTTGTAGAACCTTTAACGTCAGTAAGAATCAAGCCCCAGTTTTCTGGGACTAACTTAAAATATTGATCATTAGAAACTTGCAGAAAATCGTCGAAAACGGGAATGGAGTTTAGAAAGTCTTTATAGCTTGTCACTGCGTCTGACTCTCTCAAAGAAGTTTTCCATTTTTAAGTTCGTATAATCAGGAAAGTCTAATTGAGTGCAGTGCGATCCGTAAGGAACAAGTACGAATTCTGAATTTTTAATTTTTTCTTTAAAGTGATACTGAAAGCGAATGGGCGTAACCATGTCTTTTTCACCCGACAAGATTAAAACCGGAACATTGATCTTTTCTAAAACGTTTTCCCCATCGTATTCCATTAACACTTCAAACAGATTCAAAAAAACTTCTAGATTTAGCCGAGCCACGCCCCGCATGTAGACTTCAATGTCTTTAATGTGTGTGACTTTAAGATTAAAACCACCAGCTAGTGCCGCTAGATAAATCGACATGGGATTATCAACAGCCATTTTCCACATAGTATTCCACACCTGCGGTTGTTTTTCGTATTGGGTTTTTACGAAATAAAAAAACGGCTCGATAACATCTAATCCAAACATTCCCTTAATTGGATTTTTAGCAAAGCCGTTAATCAAAACCATGGAATGAAAAAGCTCTGGACGGTCATCGTATAATTTTAAAATTATAGGCACACCAAAACTGTGCCCCGCAAAATGGGCCTTTTCGATGTTTAAATGACTCATCAATGCTTGAATGTCTTTAGAAAGAGCTTCCATAGAAAGCTGATTCATATCGACAACGGGATTGCTTTTTTGATGGCCACGCAGATCAAAGGTGATGACCTTATAGCGTTTACAGAAAGTTTCGGTTTGGTGATGCCAATGGTTCATCAAACACGCAATACCGTACACCAAAATCAAAGGCTCGCCTTCGCCGCGAACTTCATAATAAATCGAAGTTCCGTCAAAACTTTCAAAGCTGCCCGTTTGTTTCGGTGTTGTTTCCATCACGTCCTCTACAAGTACGCTACCTTAATAAGGGTGCTGCCTAAAGAGATCAAGTCCCCATCTTTTAACATTTCGGCACTGACGGATTTATTGTTAAGTAAAACCCGACCTGCAGACTTAATTTTAATTTCGACCATGCCGGGGCCAGGGATTAGTTCAAAGGCCTCTTTAGGTGCTTCTTCATCCAAAAGTTCGATATCCAAAGAGTCCGACCCTGCCATGCGCGGTCCATACCCTAAAATAATTTCTTCATCGGTTTGAATACCTTGAATGAAGGTCAATTTTAAAGCGGGGCTGAATCTTTCAAGTTGCGCCTGTTCAATAAGTCCCATTGGTTGAAGCTCGCTAAGACGGTCCTTTAGAATGTTGCGCCACGTTATAAGGCGACTGAAATCAAGAGCAAGCTCTTCTTCAACCGTAACAACTCTAAACTGAGTGCGACCGATCTCAAAGATAACCCCTGATAATAAGGCCACTTTTTTCACACGGCGACCGGCAATGTGGATTCCGTTAGAAGAGTCCATGTCCATTAAAACGAACTGACCCTTCCCGTCGATGGCAAATTGAGCGTGGGTGCTAGAGGCTTTGGGGTCCTTAATCACGATATCGGCTCGCGATCGACCGATGGTCAAACCCTCTTCAACTTTAAAACGGGAGCCTTCGTTGGCGCCCTCCACAATCTCAATAAATGTAACCATTTAGACATTCTAGGGCTGGAATGTTGAGGATTCAAATGCCTAATCCTTGTGCTTAGGCTTAAGCCGTGCTA
This sequence comes from Bdellovibrio reynosensis, assembly GCF_022814725.1. Taxonomy (NCBI): domain Bacteria; kingdom Pseudomonadati; phylum Bdellovibrionota; class Bdellovibrionia; order Bdellovibrionales; family Pseudobdellovibrionaceae; genus Bdellovibrio; species Bdellovibrio reynosensis. Next base: position 2,504,440 of record NZ_CP093442.1, on the reverse strand, counting down.
AACCCTTAAAACATTTTTAAAAAGTCATCCTTGCTCCCGCTCAAAGAGGTGGGGGCTATAAACCGAAAGGATCGTTACATGGCTACTACTACTGCGACAAAACCATACGAAGTTGTCGTTCTTATGCACCCAGATGCAACTCTTGAAGATCAAAAAGAGCTTTTCAAAAAAAATAAAGCGACAATTGAAAACTACAAGGGCTCTGTGAATTCACTAGAGACTTGGGGCAAAAGAAACTTGGCTACTCCAATTGGCAAGTTGAAAAAAGCTGTCTACTTCCATGCTACATTCGAAGCAGACACACAAGCGATTGCAGAGCTTGAAAGAACTATGCGTATCAACGATAAAGTTCTTCGCTTCATGCACACTCGTCTTGATGAGCGCGTGCCTTTGGCAAAATACTTGGAAAGCTTCAAAAAAGGTCTTTCTGAGTCTGCAGCTCGTGAAAAAGAACGTGAAGCAAAAATGGCTGCTCGTAAAGCCGCTTTTGCAGCTGCGAAAGCAGAGCGTTCTGAGCGTTTCGATAAAGGCGAATAATTAAAAATAAAGGCGTAAGCCATGAAGAAGACTGCTACCACACAGAAGTTCATCACAATCTCATCTCTCTCGATTTTGTTGTCGATGCTCACTGTGGTTATGGGAGCTCCTCTTCTTCGTGTCCTACGCAAAGCTTATGGTCCCCTCGCCTTTTGGATTTTGGGACTGTTAGCAACAGGAACTGCGTGGTTCCTGAACGCACAACCTCTCGCACTTTTTCTTGGCTCTGTTTGGATGACTTTAGGGGCCTACATGGAATTAGAGCAAAAAGGTATTGGGTGGTGGATTTCGGGACTTCTAAGTATTTCTGCAGGGGCAGCGGCCACAGGCCTTGGTCTTCTTGGGGCATTTAGAACAAACGGAATTAATACGCAGGCTGAAATTCAAAGGTTAGCGGAACAGTTTGCCGGCAAAGTTCAAGCTATGAACCCGACGGTAAAATTAGATCCAGAAATTTTGGTTCAGCAAATCCCTTCAGCTATCGTCATCATTTTAATTTTGGCGTTAGGTTTGGGATTAATTTTTGAGAAACGCGTTTTTTCATGGCTCAATTTGCCCCGTGAGAAAATTGCCTCTCAGCTCAAGTTGTTAGAATATCGTGTTCCTGATTACGTGATCTGGATTGCGATGACTGCCTTCCTTCTAACAATGGTGAGTTTTGGCGGTAAGGCCATTGCCATCCTGGCTGTAAATATTGTGAACGTAATTATCGTTCTTTATTTTTTTCAAGGGCTGGCGGTGTTGGAGGTATTTCTGGATTCTATGAAGGCTGGTGCCTTTACAAGAATTCTGACGTACATAATCTTGGTCGGACAATTATTGCTCTTACTGAGCGTTATTGGCCTGATCGATTACTGGGTTGATTTCAGAAGTCGGATTAAAAAAATCAAGACTGCTGAAAATAACTAAGTAACTTTACTTAAATTGCACTTCGGCGACGAAGTAGTAAATGGAGATCACATGAAAGTTATTCTTCAAAAAGACGTTAAAGATGTAGGTCGTGTTGGTGAGCTTGTGAACGTTTCTGAAGGTTTCGCAAGAAACTTCTTGTTCCCACGCAAACTTGCTGCTGAAGCAACTGAAAAACGCGTAAAAGAATACGAACACTTGAAACGCGTTGCTGAAACTAAAAAGAAAAAAGCAATGGCAGAGCGCCAAGAGCTATTGAACAAAGTTAACGGTACAACTGTTACTTTCAAATTGGCTGCTGGTGAAACTGACAAACTTTTCGGTACTGTTACAACAACAGATATCTCTAAAGAATTGCAAAAAATGGGTCACTCAGTAGACCGTCGTGACATCCACCTTGAAGAGCCAATCAAAGTATTGGGTCAACACAAGGCTGTAGTTCGTTACTCAGAAGGTATGGAAGCTAAAATCCAAATCTCTGTAGAGCGCGCTTAGTTAGTTCTTTTGAATTAATTAGTTACGTAAAGGGAACCTTCGGGTTCCCTTTTTTATTTCCTATTGAAGCTGCTTCAGCCTACGCGCGCAGGCGCTTCGGCTCTGCCGGGCGCAAGCCCGCCATAAGATTTTCTTATGAATTACATTTGAAAAATTGTATTGCCCTGGTTCCAAAATGGGTGTTTAACGGCGCTCACCTTAGGAGGGAATATGATTTCTAAACTTTCAACGAAAGTACTTTTAGCGACTGTTGTTCTAAGCTCAATGGTTGCTTGTTCTCCTAAAAGCACTCCTAAGTCTGAATTTGGCACTTCTACTTCTACAGCCTCTATTATTGGTGGCGAAAAAGTAAAAGCTGACGATCAAATCGTTAAATCCACAGTAGCTTTGATGTCATTCAGAGAAGATGCTCAAGGCGAACAATCTCAGTCGTTTTGCACAGGCACGCTCATCGCAAAAAATGTTATTTTAACTGCCGCTCACTGCATTCCCTATATTGCCGAAGATGACAAAAGAGGCGGAATGCTAGTGATTTTCCATTTGGATTTGAACAAAGCGACTCAGAAAGATGTTTTAGAAATCGTCGATGTAGTGATGCACCAGGATTATGGAACAGACGTCGAAGCACAGGAAGATTTAAATGACATCGCTTTAGTTAAGTTCACTGGCGAACTGCCAAAAGGCTATGGCGTTGCTAAACTTCTTACTGATTCATCCCTTTTGAAAAAAGACGCGACAGTGACATTGGCAGGATACGGTTACATCAAAACTGACGGTGTGAACGTAGAAAACGACTACAATCTTCGTAAAGCCAATGTGCAAATTTACGACAGAATGGGAAATACAGAAATCGTTTTGGATCAAACTAAAGGCAAAGGGGCTTGCCACGGAGACTCTGGTGGGCCTGCCTTTTTAAAAGTAGATAACGTTGAGTACGTTTGGGGCGTAACCAGCCGTGGAATCTACAAAGAAGGTGATCCTGATAACTGCCAGACTTACAGTGTTTACACTGAGGTGGCAGCACAGGCCGCTTTCATTAAAGAGGGTTTAGCTAAGCTTTCAAAATAATTGAAGGCATGTGTTCTAGAGGGGAAATAAGAAGGGGTCCGCAAGGACCCTTTCTTATTTTAAAAAACTGAAAATTAGGCGCTGTATTCTTCGCAGCACTCAAGCATCACTGAATGCAAGTAATCAGCGACAATTTCGCGTAAATCTTCAATCGTAAGATCGTCAGGATTTTTCCCGTGTTGAGCGATAAGTTGATTCAGTTCTCTTTGAACTGGGTCTTCAGGTAAACCTGTTGCTTCAACCACTGTCTTGATAAGAGGTTTTTCCATCCTCATTGCCTCCGTGCAAATGGGTCCCTTCGCTTGAAACGAAGAATAAGTCTTCCGAATCCGTTCAGAAGCCTCATTATTTGGACGTTACTAGTCCATCAAGAGGTTAATAGGAACTCAACAGCTAAGGCGCAATTCGGGCCTTGGTCGAGCCAATAGTGCTGTTAACGGCGATGGGAATGTTCTTTCGACCACTTTCGGGCGTTTGGTAAAAACCAATACAAGATAGGTAGCAAAATTCGGCGGGGTAAAGCCCTGCGCACATAATAGAATAACTTTGCATCAAAAGTCGCTGGAACCCATAGCGGTGGATTGTTGGTTTTCATGATTTTAAGAATTTGTTTAGCGACTTTTTCGGGGGTCGTTAAAGACATATTCATCATCTTTGCTACAAACGGGGTCATGTTCTGATAAAAATCGGAATAAGGTCCCTTCCAATTGCGTGTCGGATCAGAACCATCGGTGTGGTATACGTTCATAAATGAAGTGCTATGAATGAATCCTGGTTGTACTAAAGAAATAGTTACGCCAAAGGGGCGCATTTCATACCACAAGGCTTCACTGGCCCCTTCTAAGGCAAATTTAGAAGCAGAATAAGAAGCCATCGTTGGCATCGCAAGCATTCCGCTTACTGAAGAAATATTGATGATCTTTCCACGGCCCGTTTGGCGCATATGCGGAAGTGAAAGTCGAATCAAACCCATCGGTCCAAAATAGTTGGTGGCCATTTGTTTGAATTCATCTTCTTCGGTCATGTGCTCAATCACTGAACGATATGAAATACCCGCGTTATTCACTAACACATCAACCCCACCCCACAGCTTACCGATTTCACTGTAAAGTCGGGTGCGATCTGCTTCACTAGTGACATCTAAAGGGCGAACCACAAAGCGTTCATCATCAAGAAAATGTTCGCGCAGCTTAGCGATACTTTTTTCTCGCGCTGTCGCGACCACGCGGTATTCCGTTTGTTGATGAAGAAGTTTAGCTAAAGCTAAGCCGATACCAGAAGAACAACCTGTTACTAAAACAACAGGCTTGAAGTTTTGCGGTTCCGATTTTTTCTTAAGAAGATATCGCAAGGGCCTCATAGAGGCCCATTATCTTAAACTGGGGCGCCAGGTGCAAAGTTTTTAGGTCTGCCGCCTGGCATTGGTGGAGGTGCTTGAGGTGGCGCAAAAGCTGTTGGAGCTTCTGGCTCTGCGTCTCTGAATCTATTGTATTGAGCATCAAAGCGCAGTTTAACAGGGCCTGTGGCACCATTACGCTGCTTACCAACGATAACTTCTGCGTGACCTTGTTTATCTGGATTTTCTTTATCGTAGTAGTCATCACGATAAAGCATCATGATAACGTCGGCATCTTGTTCGATCGATCCAGACTCACGCAGGTCAGATAGCATTGGTTTCTTTTCCGTACGACCCTCTACCCCACGATTCAGCTGGGCTAGTGCGATGATAGGAATTTGTAATTCCTTGGCAATGGCTTTTAGAGATTTTGAAATCTCCGCAACCTCTTGCTCACGGGAATTGAATTTCTGTTTCATGCTCATCAACTGCAAGTAGTCGATCATGATCACATCAAGACCGTGCTCTGCTTTTAAACGACGGGCACGGGAACGAATCTCAAAAGGTGAAACACCTGGAGTATCATCAATGAAAATAGAAGCTTCAGAAAGGGCGCTAGCTGCATTGATCAACTTAGGCCAAGCTGAATCTTGAATACGACCGTTACGAATTTCACTCATGCTAACTTTGGATTCAGCAGACAACATACGCATCATCATCGACTCTTTACCCATCTCTAATGAGAAGTAAGCAACAGTCTTTTTCAAACGTAAAGCCACGTGCTGAGCAATATTTAAAGAGAACGCTGTTTTACCCATGGACGGACGAGCGGCAATGATCGTCATCTCGCCTGGATGAAGACCCGCGGTCATTTCATCAAGCTTTTTAAAGCCGGTACCGATACCAGTGATTTCTGCTTTGTTTTTATAAAGCTCTTCGATCTTTTGGATGGAAGCCTTAACGATTTCCATTGAACCGACAAGACCTGTCGCTGTTTTAGCTTCGCCGACTTTGAAGATTTCAGATTCAGCCTGATCGACGAAAGATTCAACGTCGACGAAATCTTGATCGTAAGCTTTTTCAATAAGGCTGCTATTGATTTGAATCAAACGACGTAAAGTCGCTTTGTCTTTTACGATCTTAGCGTGGCTGCCGATATTTGCTGATGAGATAGTTTTATCTAGTAAGCCAACAAGGTATTCAGGTCCGCCCACCATTTCCATGGAGCCTTCGCCCTGAAGGACGTTCGTCACCGTGATGATATCAATCGGCTGACCCTTGCTGTGCAATTCTTTAATAGCGTTATAGATCTTTTGATGGGCTGGCTTATAGAAATCATCAGCCATAAGCACGTCGCCAACTTGGTCTAATGCTTCTCGGTCTAACATGAGACCGCCCAGAATTGATTGTTCTGCCTCGAGATTTTGAGGCGGAATTCGCGTACTCATTGAACCCCTCTTAGAGTAACGAAAGTAGTTTTCTACACTCCGACTTCGTCGTAGTAGCTTTTCTACACTCCGACTTCGTCGTAGTAATATTTGTGGGCCTTAGACTGAGACGCGGTTCAAATGATGGCCCACTGATGCCTGAAAAGAATGTATTAGTTCATTTTCTTTACACGGATCTTATAGTTGTCAATTTTCTTCTTAAGAGTATTGCGATTGATGCCAAGCATTTGCGCGGTTTTCACCTGATTGCCGTTATAAGCACGCAAAGCAAGCTCTAATAGAGGCTTTTCCACTTGTTCGATAACTACGTTGTATAAGCCATTAAGCTCAACTTGTGCTTCTTTTTGCTGAGCAAATAGAACTTCAAGTTTGCTCTTCACAAGCTTTTCCAAGCTTACAGACTGAAGATTAGCGACAAAAAGATTATCTGAACTGTTTAGGTTCGGCGTCATGGGTCTCCCAAAATTTTCAGGCTTAACAAAAATTGCCAGGCTTAATTGGAGTGATTGTTGTTTCAAAATTCTTTCGAGGACAAAGTCGGCTCAGAAAAAATCACTGAAATAAAATCCTATACTCCGCGTGTTTCGGAAGACCAAATATACTTATGAAGCTGCAATTGCAACCTTGCAGATGAATTTTGCTGCAATATTTTTTCTGCCAACCAGCGTTCAGATACTTGGCCGTATGATGGACTGTATAAAACAACGAAATTTTCGAATAAATTATGTTGACGACAGAAAGTTTCAGACCAAACGAAGTCTTCTTCTGAACAGATGACAAACTTGTATTCCGTGCTGGTCGTGGAAAAGCGGATGTTATCCATAATGAAAGAATCTGCTGCACCACTATCAGGAGTTTTTACGTCTAAAATTATTTTTACTCTTGGATCCACTGCTTCAACGCTTTTTGATCCGCTAGTTTCCAAAGAAACCTTGTAACCTTGGTCACACAAAGTTTTCATTAATGTGTGAACTTCTTTTTGTAACAAAGGTTCACCACCGGTGATACAAACGTAAGGAGTTTTGTGCGAAGCGATTGTTGCGATGATAGCATCAAGGCCTTGCATCTCGCCTTCGTAATAAGAATATTTCGTGTCGCAATAAGTGCAGCGCAGATTGCAAGCCGTTAGACGCACGAAAACCGTGGGATTCCCCACATAAGTCGTTTCGCCCTGAATACTATAGAAAATCTCATTTATTTTAAGCATATAGGCCTAAATTCACTCGCTGTTACAGGACGTTTTGCCTGTGTCTCAGGGCTTAAGTCAAGTACACGGGCTTTAAGCCTGACTAACTGTAGGGAATTTCGTAAATTTTTTAAATGAATCAATTCCTAAAAAAGTACCGACAGGACGTTATCTCAATTAGCTTTTTAGGTTTAGGGCTCTTTTTCGCTCTAGCTTTAATTAGTTACAACCCTATGGACCCATCGTTAAATTCGACGGGTCAAAGCCTAAGGGCCACCAATTACTGCGGTATTGTGGGAAGTTTCCTGGCGGATATGCTTTATCAATCCCTGGGTCTTGCTGCCTGGGTTATGGTGACCTGCTTTTTCCGCGTCGCTATCGCAAGTTTTCGAGGAGAGTCTTTAAATCTTAAGAATATCCGCTTCGTTTGGGCCCTTATGCTTATCGTAAATACAGCAGCCTTGTTGTCGCTGTATTTGCCAACGACAAAGATCTTCCAAAAACAAATTTATCTGGGCGGCCTTTTAGGTTTAGGTGTTTCTCAAGCATTAATGCGCGCATTTAATTCTATCGGTGTGCAAGTCATCTTGCTTTCATTGATGGCTGTGCTGATCGTGTTTTACTTTGAAAAGTCGTTGCAGGAATTGACTGAAGCACCACGTGATTTACTTGCTTATCTAAAAAAGAAAAAAACGACAGACAAAATTGCCGCTTTCTTTGGTGGCATGTTTGTTACTGATAAAAAGAAACCAAAAGCTTCTAAGGCTGATAAGAACAAAACTGTATTTCCACTTTCTGACAAAAAATTTGTAGATAAAGACGAAGAGGAAGAAGAAGAAGGCGACGAAAAAGAAACAGTAGATCTTCGTGGGGCCGTACAAACAAAATTCAAAGCCATTGCTGACGAAGAAGAAGTTGAAGAAGATGAAGAAGAGGGCATGGAGGATGAAGAAGAAACTCCAGCAGTCCGCCTATCGCAGAAACGTAAAGTCGTGATGAAGGTCAAACCACCTCGTCGAATTGAAAATTGGGATATGCCTAAGCTTGGACTCCTTGAAGATCCTCCGGCTTCCCGTATTAAAATTGATAAAGCCGAAATTCAGCGTAAGGCCGATTCACTTGTAGAGAAACTTAAGAACTTCTCTATTGAAGGCCAGATTGTCGATGCGAAACCAGGGCCCCTGGTTACAATGTACGAATTTAAACCTAATGCCGACGTTAAGATCAGTAAGATCTCTGAGCTAGAAGATGATTTATCTTTGGCACTTTCTTCTGAATCAGTGCGCGTGGTGGGACACATTCCTGGTACAGACGTTGTTGGTATTGAAACTGCGAATTTAAAGCGTGAAACAGTTTATTATAAAGATCTTATCGCCGAAGACACTTTCTGGAGTGAAGATCTTGCTTTACCAATGGCCGTTGGCCGTGCGGTGGATGGTGAACCAAAAGTTGTCGACTTAAGAAAAATGCCTCACTTACTTATTGCTGGTACGACAGGCTCTGGTAAGTCGGTATTTGTAGGATCAATTATTACGGGTCTTCTGTTTAGACATTCCCCTAAAACCCTACGTTTAGTTTTGATTGACCCGAAAATGGTCGACTTAGCTCCGTTTTCAACTGTGCCTCATCTAGTGCTTCCACACGTGACAGAACCTAAAAAAGCTTCGACTGCTTTAAAGTGGGCCGTGCGTGAAATGGAAAAACGCTATAAATCTTTATCAAAATTCGGTGTTGGTAAGATTGAAGCTTTCAATGAAAAAACGGGAAATCTTGCCAAGAACGAAGTTGAAGAGCATGAAAAAATCAACTTGGAGCTTGAAGAAGGAAAAGCCAAGCTTGAGCAGTACTACTATCAACCACTTCCTTATATCGTAATCGTCGTGGATGAGCTGGCTGACTTGATGATCGTTGAAAAACAAAACATCGAGGAACCCATTCAGCGCTTAACTCAGAAAGCTCGTGCTTGTGGTATTCACTTGATCCTTGCAACCCAATCACCGCGCAAAGACGTAGTTACGGGATTGATTAAAACCAATATCCCAGGTCGTGTCGCTTTGAAGGTGGCATCAAAAATGGACTCGCGAATTATCATTGATGATTCTGGCGCAGAACGACTTCTTCCAAATGGTGATATGTTATTCCAAGCTCCAGGTGTGGGTAAGCCGACTCGTCATCACGGTCCTTATTTGTCAGATAAAGAAATTGGCAATGTCGTTAAACACTGGGCCGTTCAAGCAGAACCTGAATACGATCCTTTAGCAATGCGTGCTCTTGAAGGTTTTGCTCCGGATGGATCAGAAGCTGGCGAAGGTGGAGCTTCTGGATTTGAAGAAGAAGAGTATGATGAACGCTATGACGAAATACTTTCTTGGGCTTCAGCACAAAAGGAAGTTTCAGCTTCATTAATTCAACGAAAATTCAAATTGGGTTACCCAAGAGCAGCAAGATTGATTGAAGTTTTTGAACGCGAAGGTGTTGTGGGACCATCAAATGGCAGCAAGCCGCGTCAAGTTCTCGTAGGAAGTTTCGGAGAACAATAAATTGAGCCTTGACGGGCCCTCCCTTGGTCGTGGTGTGATTAAAAGCACCATAAACAATCAAGGAGGAATTATGTTTAAGGCTCTTATCGCCGCTTTAGGTTTGGCGTTCTCATTAAATGCAGTTGCTGCTCCAACAGCACACGATGTTTTAGTTCAGGTTCAAATGCCTGCAATCATGGACCAAGCTCGCACTTTGGGTTTGGACTGGAAAGTTGGCGATCGCGCTGACTACACGATCGACATGGGTTTCTTAAAAGGAACTATGGTTATGTCTGTGAAGTCTATCGGCAACGATGGAATCTGGATGCAACAAGATGCTGATCTTGGTTTTGCTGGCAAACAAAAAATCGAAACTTTGATCGATCCAAACACTGGCGAAATCAAAAAAATGCTAGTTAACGGTAAAGAACAACAAGTACCTAAACAAGACGTAGAAGTGATCGAAGTTAAAGAAGCTACAATCACAGTTCCTGCTGGTACTTTCGAGTGCATCCACGCTCGTCTAAAAGACAAAGAACAAAACGCTGAAATCAACGCATGGATCAACCCAGAGAAAGTTCCAATGTCTGGTTTGTTGAAACAAGTTGCTCCAAGCCAATTCGGTCAAGTGACTGTTGTTTTGAAATCATTCCAAAAACAATAATCAATGAGATTGAATTTTAAAAGAGCCGCTCTTATAGCGGCTCTTTCTTTTTCTTGCCTTGTTAGTTTCGCTCAGACCAAGCCCGCTAAGTCTGAGACGTATAAAGATATTATCGAAAAAGCCTACAACTTAAGTTTGCAAAGAGATCGCCAACAGGCGCTCAACATCCTTGCCAATGCTTTGCAAAAAGAAACCCGTCCGCAGGCTATTGCTGAACTTAAAAAAACAATTTCTGAAGTGGGGCATATTTTCTTTAGTGATAAGGCCCAACAGCTTTTTGAAACCGGTGTTTCACTTCGTAAAAACGAACTTAATCAAGCCTTAGATAAGGTCGTCGAAGCTTCTCGCATTGAACCTGACAACTTTTCTATCATCAAAGAACAGTCCCGCCTTTTAATCGCCAAGGGGGACTGCAAAAATGCCCTAGAGCTTGTGCAAAAACAAATTTGGGCTCTTCCCTATGATGAAGAATTCAAACTAAGCCTGGCCCAAGCCTATGGGTGCCTTGGTAAATGGGTTGATTATCAAAGATTGGCCGATACCGTGGTTATTAAGAAATCCCCACTGCAAAAGTTCTGGTCAGTTTTAGAAGCGGACAAATATATTTCTGCCAAGAACCTAGTAAAAGCCCAAGAAGTTCTTACCAATTTGAAAAAGTCCGACGATAAGTACCCTGAAACATCCTATTGGTTGTGGAAATTTGATTTAGCGCAAAAACGCACGAACTTAGACATTGCCCAGAAATACGTGATGACCTGCAAAAACATTTCAGCGAATCAGTATAGACAGTATATGATAGACCCCATGCTTTGCCGACACCTTGCCGAGGTTGAAAGCGAGTTAAAGGGGATGAATGGAACGCCTGAATAATATTTTCTTAGCGATGGTCGTCGTTTTTGGGCTTAGTGCATGTGGAGTGAAAGGGAAACCGCTTCCGCCACTAAACCCTGCACCCATTGGACATGGAAAACCCATCCTAAAAGAAGCCGAACAAAAAAAGTATCAGAAAAAATATCGTTCACTTGAAGATGAAGAAAATGATTCCTCAACCACGGAGGAGCCGTGAAAAACTTTTTACCGGTGAATATCACAAAGATGTCCGGAGCAGGAAACACGTTTGCCTTAGTAGACGCGCGTGACGGTTCTGAATGGGTCGGCACTGAAATCAAGTTGGGACTTTCTCGGCCCCAATTTGCAAAACTTGTTTGTGATAAAATCTTAGGGCTAGCAACAGACGGTCTATTGTTGATCGAGTCTGGCGACAAAGACTTTGATTTTAAATGGGACTTTTATAATAGCGATGGCTCGACAGCAGAGATGTGCGGAAACGCGGCTCGCTGCGCGGCTCTTTACTGTTATGAAACCATGGAACCTGCTGAAAAAAATTCTTTAAAGTTTGAAACAGGTGCAGGGTTGGTAACGACACAAATCCTTGGGGATGGGCATGTTCGGGTATTAATGCCTGAAGCAAAGATGGTAAACCAAGAACAGATTTTAAAAATCGGCGATAAAACCGAAAAGTTTGTTTTGGTGAACACAGGTGTACCTCACTTGGTACAAAAAATTTCTGACTTATCTGCGACCCTTTCTTTAAAAGAAATGGCAAGAGCTGCCCGCCACCATCCGGATTTAAAGCCTGCCGGGGCGAATGTGACTTTTTATGCTGTAGATTCTGAAAACCACATCAAAGCTGTCACCTTTGAACGTGGAGTTGAAGATTACACTTTAGCTTGTGGCACGGGTGCCGTGGCAGCGGCTTTCGTTCATGCGCAAGGTAGTAATCAACCCAAAGTGGTTGTGCAAATGCCTGGTGGATCTTTGCAAGTAGTCTTTAATGACAAAGAGGTTCATCCGCTTATGACTGGTGAAGCCGTATTTGTTGGTGATTTTAAATATAATCTTGAGGTGGTTCGATGAAAGACTTTAGAGGTACGTTCACGGCGCTAATTACGCCTTTTAAAAACGACAAAATTGATTTTTCATCTTTGGATCGACTGCTAAAGCAACAACTTGATGGTGGCATTAACGGTTTTGTCGTTAATGGTACAACTGCGGAAAGCCCTACACTTTCATCTTCTGAAGTGTCAGAGCTTTTTAAACATATTCGTTCGTCAGTAGGACCTTCCGTTCCTTTGATCGTAGGAACAGGATCTAACAATACAGCAAAGTCCATTGAAGATTCAAAAAAAGCTGAAGCCATGGGCGCTGACGCGATTTTGGTTGTTGTTCCTTATTACAATAAACCTCCACAAAGAGGATTGTATGAACACTTTAAGGCAATCGCATCGTCGGTGAATATTCCAACTTTGCTTTACAACGTTCCTGGCAGAACTGTGACCTCACTTGCTCCTGAAACTGTGACCAACCTTTCTAAGGTTAAAGGAGTTATTGGCATTAAAGAAGCCACTGGAAAAATTGATCTTGCTAGCGAAATCATGAAAGCTTGTGGAAAAGATTTCGTGATGCTTTCAGGGGATGATGGAACTTACGTTGAATTCTTAGCAGCTGGTGGCCATGGTGTTATTTCAGTAGCAACCCATGTGATTCCAAAACAAATGGTGCAATGGAGACAGTGGGCTTCTGAAGGGCAAATTGAAAAAGCTCGCACGGATATTAATAAATACATGAACTTGATAAACTTGCTTTTTGTTGAAGCAAATCCAATTCCTGTCAAAAAAGCATTGCAGTTAATGGGTGTAATTGATTCAGCTTCAATGCGTTTACCGTTGGTGGAATTATCACCAGAGCATACAGAAAGCTTGCATGCCGAGATGAAAAAAGTGGGTTTAGTGTGAAGAAATTGAAGTTCGGGATCGTCGGTGCCAGCGGACGCATGGGCCAGGAAATTGCTAAAGTAATTGAAAACACGAAGGGCGCTGAAGTTTTTTATCCGTTTGATCGCGAGGACAAATGGGATTCAAGAAAAGCAGCTCAAGTCGATGTGTGGATTGATTTTTCTTCACCCGAGGCTTTAAAAGACGTTCTTAAAAGAGCCAGTGAACACAAAACTCCCGTAGTTTGCGGCACTACCGGCTTTTCAAAAAAAGAAAAAGATTTACTAGAAAAATATAGCAAAACCTTTCCTGTTCTGTGGTCTTCAAATATGAGCTTAGGTGTTGCTGTACTTAACGAAGCACTTAAGTCACTAGCTGCGATTTCTCACTTTGACTTCCAAATTGAAGAAATCCACCACAATAAGAAAAAAGACAAACCGTCAGGCACTGCGATTACTTTGCAGGAAAATTTAAAAAAAGCCGTGCAAAAAGATTTGCCAGAACCCTTAGCGATTCGCGGTGGCGGTGTTTTCGGGATTCATAAAGTTTATTCGATGAGTGATGAAGAAGTTTTGGTGTTTGAACACAACGCCCTTAATCGCACTGTTTTTGCTAAAGGTGCCGTTCAAGCAGCGACTTGGTTAGTTAAACAAAAAAAGCCAGGCCTTTATCAAATTCGTGACGTGCTTTTTGGTAAAAAAGCATGAACCCTACCCGCCATTCGGCATTAATTCATATCGCCCTGGATTTAGTGGGTGGAATTGAAAAGGCAAAAAACCTTTTAAGCCAATTTACAGAAATTGGTGAGATCGTAGCGATCTCATCAGTTTTTAAAAGATACCTGACACCAGAGCATTTAGATCTTAGTGCCAATATTGAATTTGTGGTTCGTTATGAATCGCAGATGAGCGTCGATCAGATGTTGTACTTTGTAATGTCACTTTCCGATGAAGGTAGCCAAGGTGTGAACCGAAAAGGTAAAACAGAACTTATCTTGTTAACCTACGATGATAAGATTTTGATGTCGCCCCGTCTGACATTGCCTTATCCGATGCTGCACCAAGACCCGCTGATAATTCGCTGCTCCTCAGAAGCGTGGCCTCAATATGAGCATCCTATTTATCAGAAAAGTCTTAGTGAAATCTCTCGATCGGCGCCGCCAGCACAGCAAGCAGAGTTTTTTATTCAAGGTAAAAGCCTGGTTGATTTTTAATAATAGGCAACGTACAAATTTGGGGTACCTTTAATCTTTAAGACGGAGCCCCTCATGAAGTTTTTCATTGATACAGCTGAAATCGAAGAAATTAGACAAGCCAATCTGCGCGGATGGGTTGATGGCGTTACTACGAATCCATCACTGATCGCAAAATCTGGAAAACCATTTCATGACGTAATCAAAGAAATCTGTAAAGAAGTTTCTGGCCCGGTTTCGGCTGAAGTAATCAGTCTTCAAGCTGAAGAAATGATTCGCGAAGGTAAAGAGCTAGCTAAACTTGCTTCTAATATCGTTGTTAAAATTCCAATGACTGAAGATGGAATGATCGCCGTTAAAAAATTAAAATCTGAAGGTATCAAAACAAACGTTACATTGGTTTTCTCGCCAATGCAGGCATTGCTTGCTGCTAAAGCTGGCGCGACAATGGTTTCGCCATTCGTAGGACGCTTAGATGATATTGGTGTTGAAGGTATGACAATGGTGGATCAAGTAATCCAGATGTACCACAACTATGACTTCGACACTGAAGTTCTAGTTGCAAGTGTTCGCAGCCCAATGCACATCCAAATTGCCGCTGAAATGGGTGCTGATATCGCGACAATTCCATTTAAGGTAATGCAGCAAATGACTCATCATCCTTTGACTGACAAAGGTATCAAATTATTCATGGACGACTGGAACAAGGCTCAGAAGAAATAATGAAACATTTCTTTGTTAGCTGTCTTTTTTTATCGACTGTTCTTTTGTCTAGTTGCACGACTGGCGGAGTGATCTTACGGGAAACTCCGCTGAGTGTCAGTGAAACCAGACGGGTGATTGTTGGAGTTATCGGCGAACCTCGCTCGATCAGTCAGAATGGTCGAGAAATCGTTTCCCAGTTTTATGACAAGAAAAACAAGTCGATAGAGAAGATGGACATGGCAAAGGAGCGTTTTTACTCTCATTTGACAATACTTGGGGACCGCCGTCCCTATGACGTCCAGGTTGAAGTCCTAGTCGAAGGTCGAAACGAAGACGGTGGTTTTGACCTTGTTGACCGTGATGACGACAAAGCTGGAATCCTTGCTGAGCGCTTAAGACAGGCGCTTAACCAAAGTCGTGACACCCGTAACGTCATTGACGACTTCCGCTCATTTTAAATACCCTTAAAGAGTAGTCAAAAGTGACTATCCTTAAAATTAAGAGGTTGTCGTTGCAAGGAATGCGACTTAAGCGGATTATCCCGCTGGCAGTATTAGCCTTAAGCTTTTGCTGGCCAAGCCATCTCGGTGGCTTGAAGTTCATTCCTATTTATGAAGCCTTAACGATCAAGGCGCAAAAAAACTCCCCTCCTCACATCGCTTTCGAAGAAGTATTAGAATCTGAAAAAGATCTGTCTGAATGGGCACGCATCGAGCAATTGAAGCCACTGACCTTGGCAGTTGAAAGAAATTCTTCAACTCCGGTATTCAGCAAAAAAGTGGCGCTTCCAGAAATGGTGTTGCAGAAAAGCGTCGAAAGAATAAACTTTGATTCGCAAAATGTAGCGGAAGCAGATTCAGGACAATGGATTGATCAGCTTCCTGCGAAACAAGCTTTACGCCTACAAGAAGCACAAAGACGCAGTGAGGTTCTTGGCCAAGATTGGACTGTGCCTACGTGGTCTGACATGGCTAAGGAAGTTTTAGAAAAGTCCGGAGTGTTAGTTCACTCGGCTCCGGCAAAAAATGTTTACGTTGCTGGTGCAGGAAACAAAACACAACTTCCTGGTCCGAAGGTGCAATTCCCTGGAAAACCAAGTGCTGAAACTGGCGTCGATAATGAATCGTCATTTTCTCCAGCAAATTCTTTAATTGAAGAACGCGCTTTGGGAAAATCCATCGTCGGCCCACTTGAGATCACCGGTGGTCTTGCGATCACAAATGAACATCATATTGAAATTCGTCGTAACGATGAAGGTGTTTTAAAGGAACTAGGACGCGTCGATCTGATTAAGGGTCTTTATAATATCGATGTTGAAGACACTTCAGGCTCTGTGGTTGCCCGTTTAGTAGATAAAGACGGAAAAACTTTAGGTGAAGGTTCATTTAAGTTAAGTCGACTTATCAGTAGCGAAGAAAAATCTGTGCAAGGGCCCGCAATCAAAATCGCTCCCCGTCCTGACTTTGCTGGGATCATTGCAAGTGCTTATAATTCTAAGCCGAATGATGTCGCCCCATCTAGTACG
The DNA here is from genome assembly GCF_022814725.1 of Bdellovibrio reynosensis. NCBI lineage: Bacteria > Pseudomonadati > Bdellovibrionota > Bdellovibrionia > Bdellovibrionales > Pseudobdellovibrionaceae > Bdellovibrio > Bdellovibrio reynosensis. Next base: position 2,488,082 of record NZ_CP093442.1, on the reverse strand, counting down.
CGCGCCACCTTCGTAAAAGGTGTCAGTGAAATCAGCGTTAAAAAAGATGGATATGCATCCATGGATAATGTGGCGAAGGGTTCTAGTACTGTTCTTCGTGCGGCAGCTCCGAATCATTTGCAAACTTCAGCCATCATTCTTTCTGGTGCTGAATTTAAAACCCAGCTTTTCCCTGAAAGCATGATAAATGCCCTTTTGGATATCGTTTCCCAACAGCGCAATCAGTCTTTTGAAAACCATGAAACAATCATCTGGGGTAAAGTCAGCCTGGATGGAAAAACAGTTTCAGGAATCGAAGTCAGCGTCGAATCAGATCCAAGCTTAGTGCCGATTTATTTTAATCAGTTTATGCTTCCGGATCCGACGCTGAAGTCCACCGGTGAAAATGGACTTTATGCTTTCATCGGCGCAAATCCAGGGTTTCATTCATTATTAGCTGTAAGATCAAATGCGATATTTGGTTATATGAATGTCGTGGTTGATGAAGGTGCTTTGGCTGAAGGAAATATCGATGCCACGATTCGCAATGAATCTGTGCCATTAAGAGTGTTTGATGCCTTTACCGGTGAAGCCAAAAACGCTGTCGTCACGTTGCAAAGCTTAACTAACGATGTGAACGTTGAAAATGGTGTCACCACAGTTACACTTCCTTCTATCGCGCGTATTGGTATGATGCGTGTTCAACCTGAAGGCTCTGATTATGTGGCGGCAAGGTATTTATATAACGATACAGACAGCTTCCTGCATTTACCTTTAGTGCAGTGGCCGTGGCTGAATTCAATTAAGACTTATTTGAAAATCGATGATACGCCAACCTCGGGGTTTATCGTCGGCTTTGTTCCGGATGAAGATTTTGAAGTGCATTTAGCGGCTTACGATAACTTTGAATCAAGATTTATTGTGTACTTCGATATGCAAGGACGAATTCTTCAAACTGGCAAAGGTATCGCTGGTGGTGGATTTATTATTTATAACGTTCCTGAAGACACCCACGAGGTTGTGGTTCTAGGGCAAAGAAGCGGAAGAATATACTCCCGCGTATTGCCGGTGGATGCTAATTCGCTATCCGTGTTGTCGTTTAGATAGTTTTTGAAAACTCTTCGATTTTTTTCTTAAAGAAATTTCCACGGTCTTCAAAGGATTTAAATTCGTCTAAGCTTGTTCCACCTGGGCTTAATAAAACCGTGTCGGTTTTCTTAGCTTTCTTGAAAGTGTCTTCTAAAGCTTCAGAAAGATGCGCAAAAGAAGGTCCCGGCAAAGCGGACTTTTTCTGAGCAATTTCTCTGCATTCACCAAAGAAAATAAACTCTACACCTTGTAATTTGTTAAGCGGAATTAAATCCTGCCAGGGAAGATTTTTGTCTCTTCCGCCTAAAAGCAGGTAAAGCTTTCCACCATTTTCTAAGGTGTCAAAGGCTGCAGTGGTGGCGATCAGCACGCTGTCCATTGCTGTAGCTTTACTGTCGTTGATAAAACGAATGCCATTAATGTAGCCTAAGTTTTCTAAGCGATGGGCTAAGCCTTTAAATGATTTCATTCCTTCAATGGCTTGTTGAGGCCAGCCCGCAGCAATGGCAAGTGCTGAAGCAAGTGCCAGGTTATCCTGATTGTGTTGACCAATTAGTTGAGCTTTTTCAAGTTGGTAGCTTGCTAGATCAGGATCATTTTTTGAAATGACCTTGATTTGTTCGCCATCACCATTTTTCTTAAAGTACTCAATCAGATCGCCACCTTCGCTATTTAAAAACATGGAGTTTTTAGTCAACGAAAGGATATTCCACTTTGTACGATAATAATGTTCTAGGTTGTCGTATCGTTCTAGATGATTAGAGGTGAAATAAGTAATCGCGGAATAGTCGAGTTTTAAGTTTTCACAGTTTTCAAGTTGATAGCTTGAAAGTTCCAAGACCACCCAATCCGCTCGCGGACGTTTGCCTTCAAGAACATCAGCCGTATAATCGGCAAAAGGAAATCCCAGATTTCCGCCGATAAAGCCACTTTTAGAAAAGGACTCTAATCCGGCACCTAAAAGTGAAACCGTCGTGCTTTTTCCTACTGAACCCGTCACACCCATTAATTTTTCACTGGTTAAACAAGACGAAGCAAGTGAGATTTCACTTGTGATTTTCGTGCCTTGCTCGCGCGCTTTGGTGATCCAACCAGCACTTAAGGGAACCCCTGGGGAAACCACCAGAGTTTGTGGTCTAGCTTCAGTCATCAGCGAATCGGGGTCTTTAAAGTCTGCCGTTTCAAGTTTGACGTCGAAAGTAAGAATTGAATCTGAGGCAAATCCCAGTTGTAAAAGCAGACGTCTAGTTGCTTCGCCACTTTTACCCATACCGACTATTGCTATTGGAGTTTTCAGGTTCTTGATAAATTCGTTCATCTGCACGATCATATTCTTGGGAGGAAGATTTGCCCACTTCTTTTTCACAAGCTTTTCCTGATTTCAAAAATGCCACACACACTGCCATAATCAGTGATTTGCACTTGTGTGAGGCGGAACCTATTAATCCGAAGTATCCCTTGTGGAAGAAGTTTAAAACTCGGCAATTTTTCTTTGACGATACCTTTACCCAATTCGTTAAACACATCGAAGACAAAGCGCAGGGCGCGCCCGTTGAACTGATTCTTAACGGCGACATCTTTGATTTTGACAGCGTTACCAGCGTCCCTAAAGAACCGGTGTTTCACGTAGAGTGGTTAGAGCGTCAGCGCGGTTTATATCCACGGGAAGAACGTTCTCGCTATAAGATTGAAATGATTCTTAAGGATCATGTCGATTTCGTAAATACTTTGCGTGAATTCATTCTGCGCGGAAATCGTGCCGTTTTCGTTATCGGTAATCATGATTTAGAATTGCATTTCCCCCAGGTGCAGGAAGAAATTTTTAAACACCTGAACCTGCCGGATCACAAGCGCCATGAAGTTCGTTTTGCAGAATGGTTTTACATCAGCAACCAAGACACTTTGATTGAGCATGGCAATCAATACGACCCGTATTGTATGTGTGAAGACCCAATCAACCCCTTTGTGCGTGGTTATAACTACGTTTCACTAAAGCTGCCGTTTGGGAACTTGGCTTGTCGTTACATAATGAACGGTATGGGATTTTTTAATCCCCATGTTGATAGTAACTACATCATGACTTTGCCTGAATACATTCGCTTTTTCTTTAGGTACGTGGCCCGCGCCCAACCACTTCTTGTCTTAACTTGGTTTTGGGGGGCAGTGATGACTTTGATTCACTCTTTCTTTGACCGCTTGGCTGCGCCGATCAGAAATCCTTTAAAGATTGAAGATCGTGTTGCCTTGATTGCGCAAAAATCAAACGCTGAACCGCGCATGGTGCGTGAACTTAAAGAACTCTTTGTAGCACCGGCTGCAAGTAATCCATTTTTGCTAGCGCGCGAACTATGGTTAGATCGTGCGTTTATGATTTTCGTGACCTTCTTTTTAATCTTTCAACTAATGGTCTTTGTTCGCTCCGTTTACGAAGTGTCGTTTTTTTGGGCGTTTATTCCGTTATTTTTGTTGCTGCCCTTCTTCTTATTTTACAGCAAGTCAGTGACTTCGCTCGTTTCTGGCTACAAAGAGCCGGATGATCGGGTGTTAGCAATGGCTAGTGCCATCACGAAGGTACACCGGATTGTTTTTGGTCATACACACCAGACCCGCCATGAAATCATTGGATCAGTGGAACACCTTAACAGTGGCTGTTGGTCACCGGCGTTCTTAGATGTGGAATGCACAAAGCCCCTTGATCAAAAAACCTACGTGTGGCTTTCTCCGGGTGAACAGGGGACCCGACAAGCTGAACTTTTTAGATTTATGGATGGCAAGTCAGAGCTGATGACGAACCCAGGACGTGGAAGTTCATCAAATAATTAGTGCGCCGCAAGAAGATTTCATATTGTCAATTTCTTGACCCTATGCAACCCTTTTTACTGTTTCAATAACATGGATGGAGAGGTTTAATCATGGCAGACGTACTTGTAGTGACAAGCAAAGTGAAAAAACTCATCAAAGATAAAGGTCAAATGAACACTTCTGCTGAGACAATTGATGTACTTAGCAAAGCTATCGAGCAACTTTGCTTGAAAGGTATCGAGAGCGCAAAAGCTGACGGTCGTAAAACTGTTATGGCTCGCGATATCGTTATCGACCATCTTTAATTTGATGTGTATCTAAGAAATTAGACCCCACGGCGTAAAAACCGTGGGTTTTTTATTTTTAAAGCATCTTCTGTAAATCATCCCACGAGATGATTTTCACACCCAAGCTTTGTGCTTTCTCAACTTTAGATCCCGGGTCATCGCCGACCACCAAATAACTAAGCTTCGAAGATACAGAGCTTAAAATCTTACCGCCATTTTGTTCGATGACGTCTTTGGCATCATCGCGTTTTACTGGCAAAGTGCCGGTGATTAAAAAACTCATTCCAGATAACGCCCCTTCAGTAGAGCGCACAGGATTTGTGATGTTCACGCCAAGCTTAATCATGTCGTGAACCTCTTTCACTAGAACTTTGTTTCCAGTCCAAGTAGCAATTGCTTTAGCCACCTTCGGACCGATTTCAGGAACTTGCAAAAGTTCTTCTTCAGAGGCCTTTAGGAAATTTTCAATATTAACAAAATGATCAGCCAAGTGTTTCGCTGTCTGTTCACCGACGAAGCGAATCCCTAAGGCAAAAATAAAACGCGCTAGTGTCGGTGTTTTGCTGTTTTCAACGCTGTTAATGATATTTTCAGCCGACTTATCGCCTTGGCGTTCTAAAGAAAGAATGTCTTCTTTAGTAAGTCGATAAAAATCTGAAAACTTCGCAAGCAACTTATTATCAACAAGTGTTTCAATTAAACGATCACCGACTTTATCAATATTCATCGCTCTGCGCGCGACAAAATGTTTTAAGGATTCTTTAACGACCGCGATACAAAGCGGATTCACACAGCGAGTGACAACCTCTTCTTCAGCTTTCACCACTTTTGATCCACACGCAGGACAATGATCAGGAATTAAGAACGGTTTGCTGCTCTTTGGACGCTTGTCCAAGATCACAGATACGACCTCGGGGATCACATCGCCGGCACGTTGAATGATGACTGTGTCACCAATGCGCACATCTTTACGATTGATCTCATCTTGATTGTGCAAAGTAGAATTCGTTACTGTGACACCGCCTACTTTTACTGGCGTCATGATCGCAACCGGAGTTAAAGCGCCGGTTCTTCCCACTTGGACAGCGATATCTTCAATCACAGTTTGCGCTTGTTCAGGTTTAAACTTAGCGGCCGTAGCCCAACGTGGGCTACGCGCTACAAGACCTAGATCATCTTGCAGACGTAGGGAGTTAACTTTGATAACAACACCATCAATATCAAATGGAAGTTTTGGCCTGACTTTTTCGATGAAGTGGTAATAGTCGACCACCGCTTGCGGGCCTGTGGCCTTTTTAACTAGCTCAAGATCCTCTTTGGTTTGCACAGTAGGGATGTTTGCTTCAGAAAAATAATTACCAATGTCAGCTTGGGTTTTAAATTCTACACCCTCCATAGCGCCTAAAGCATAGGCAAAGAAACGCAGAGGACGTGAAGCCGTGATTCGGGGATCTAACTGACGAACTGATCCCGCAGCTGCGTTTCTTGGATTAGCAAAGGTTTGTAAACCATTTTCTTGCTGAGTTTCATTAAGTTTTGCGAAGTCTTGTTTGAACATCAAAACCTCACCACGCACCTCAAGCAAAGGCGGTGGTGTTTTAAGTGGAAGCTTTAGTGGAATGCTTTTGATAGTGCGAATACCTTGACTGACATCTTCACCGACAGTGCCATCCCCGCGAGTCAGTGCGCGCACGAATTGACCATTTTCATAGATCAATTCCATGGAAAGCCCGTCAAACTTAGGTTCGCACAGGTATTCGATTTCCTTATCAGTTTTCAAAAACTTTTTTACGCGTTCATCAAAATCAAAAATGTCCTCAGGCGAATAACTGTTCGATAAAGACAACATCGGCAAACGGTGCGAAGCCTTTTCAAAAGCACCTAATGGAGCCCCACCGACACGTTGAGAAGGTGAATCGCTAAGGTCTAAATTCTTTTCGCTAGCTTCGATTTTTAATAGCTCACTGAAGAGTTGATCATACTCGTAATCTGAGATCTGTGGACTGTCCTTGACGTGATAGTGGTAGTCATGGTGGGAAATAATCTTCTTGAGCTCTTCGTGGCGCTTTTTCGACATGCATGGAATCTATCATTAAGGTCCAGTCTGGAAAAGATGCATCGCCCTAAGAGTGACTGAGTTATGTTTTTTGATTACTTTTATTTTTTGTGAAGGAGAAATGCCCATGATTGACAAGAAAACCATTGAGCATATCGCCAAGCTTGCACGTTTACATGTAAGCGACCAGGAAGCTGAAGAATACAGCACACAACTGGCCAAGGCGTTAGGTCACTTTGAGCAGATCTCAAAAATTAATACCGCAGGCTTAGAGCCTCTGATCACTCCCACGGAAATTGAAGCCTATTGGCGGGAAGATGAAGTGAAACAAAGTTTCACCGCTGAAGATATGACGGCCAACGCTCCTTCGCGTGCTGGCAACCTATTTAAAGTTCCACCTGTTGTTTAAGGACTAAAAAAATGGATTTAACATTTGCCTCGATCAGTGAAATTGCTGATGCCGTAAAAAATAAATCAGTAAGTGCAAAGGAAGTGGCGCAACACTTTCAGACACGTATTGAAACTTTGGATAGAAAATTAAATTCTTTTACTTCCATCAATCCTAACTCTTTAAGCGATGCCGCGGAAATTGATGCGCGCATTGCTAAAGGTGAAGACGTGGGTCCGATGGCTGGTGTGCCCTTTGGAATTAAAGAAATGCTTTGTACTAAAGGCATTAGAACCACAGCGGGTTCTAAGATTTTAGAAAACTTTATTCCGCCCTATGATGCAACGGTGGTTGCGCGCTTAAAAAAGGCGGGTGTGGTTGTATTAGGAAAATTGAATCAAGATGAATTCGCTATGGGTTCATCAAATGAAACTTCATTTCATGGATCAGTGAAAAATCCATGGAACTTAGAATGTGTTCCTGGTGGATCATCTGGTGGATCAGCAGCGGCACAAGCAGCACGCTTAGTCGCTGGAACAATCGGTACTGATACCGGTGGATCTATTCGTCAGCCAGCAAGCTTCTGTGGGATTGTCGGTGTTAAACCAACCTATGGCCGTGTAAGTCGTTACGGTATCATTGCCTATGCGTCTTCGTTAGATCAAGCGGGGCCCATGGTATCAAGTGTGAAAGATGCAGCCCTTACCCTAGAAGTTATTTCTGGTTTTGACGAAAACGATTCGACAACCACGCAAAAACAAGTGCCGGCGTGGAGCAAAAGTCTGAAGTCTGATATCAAAGGCCTTAAGATCGGTATAAAAAAAGAAAACATGGCAGGAAGCCTTCATCCAGATGTGCAAAAGACTGTGGAAAAATCCATAGAGACTTTAAAACAAATGGGGGCAGAGATTGTTGAAGTTTCTGTTCCACTTACCGAGATGGCGGTTCCGGTTTATTACCTAGTTGCCGCTAGTGAAGCCTCATCAAACTTAGCTCGCTATGATGGTGTGAAGTACGGCTACCGAGCAGACTTTAAAAATCTTTCAGCCATCGAGCTTGATGAGTTTTACGGAAAAACTCGCGGCGAAGGATTTGGTGCAGAAGTAAAGCGTCGTATTATGCTTGGCACTTACTGCTTATCAAGTGGCTACTATGATGCTTACTACAACAAAGCTGGCCAAGTGCGCCGCCTGATCACCAATCAGTATTTAGAGGCGTTCAAAAAATGCGACGTGATTTTAAGCCCGGTTACAACAGCACCGGCATTTAAACTCGGTGAACGCATTGATGATCCTTTAGAAATGTATTTAAACGATATCTTTACGACCTCTACAAATCTCGCGGGTTTACCGGGAATGAGCGTGCCATTTGGATTATCCCAAGACGGCCTGCCAATCGGTATTCAATTAACCGCATGTCACTTTGAAGAACAAAAAATGTTGGACGTGGCTTTTGCCTTAGAATCCGCTTCATCGGTGAAAGGAAAACATCCCCATGTCGTATAGAGGATATGAAGCCGTCATTGGTATTGAAATTCACGTACAACTAAGCACAGCTTCAAAAATGTTTTGTCCTGCACAAACAACCTTCAATGCTGGCGATAACGAAAACACAACACCTGTCAGCGTGGGAATGCCCGGTACTTTGCCAGTGGTAAATAAAAAAGCCATCGAATACTCGATTAAAACCGGGCTTGCTTTAGGTTGTGATATTCGCAGGAAATCGGTTTTTGCGCGTAAAAACTATTTCTATCCAGATTTGCCTAAGGGCTATCAAATTTCTCAGTACGACCAACCTATCTGCGAGAATGGCTCAGTGACATTCAAGTTAGACGGTGAGGAAAAAACTATTTCCATCGCTCGCGCTCATATGGAAGAAGACGCGGGTAAATCAAATCACCACGGCGATTATACCTTGATTAATTATAATCGTGCGGGGATTCCTTTACTAGAAATCGTCACCGGCCCGGATTTAAGATCTCCGGCTGAAGCTGCGGAATACGGCCGAACTATCCATCAAATCGTTCGCTATCTTGATGTTTGCGATGGCAATCTTGAAGAAGGCTCCATGCGCTGTGATTGCAACGTCTCCGTTCGTAAAGTTGGGGCTCCGCAATTTGGAACGAAAGTTGAAATTAAAAACGTCAACTCTTTCCGTTTCGTCGAAAAAGCAATTGAATATGAAATCGAAAGACAGATCGACGTTGTAGAGCGCGGTGATAAGATCATCCAAGAAACAAGACTATGGGATCCGGATAAAAATCGCACATTCTCTATGCGCACGAAAGAAGACGCGCAAGACTATCGCTACTTTGCAGACCCTGATTTGCTTCCGGTGATCGTGACGGATGCGATGATCGCAAAATTTAAAAGCGAATTGCCAGAATTGCCAATTGCTCGCGCGAACAGATTCCAAGCCGAACACTCGCTGCCAGAGCACGATGCGAAAGTTTTAACTTCAGAAAAGCAACTTGCTGATTATTACGAAGAAACTGCGAAGGTTTCGAAAAACTATAAGTCTTCTGCAAACTGGATTATGACAGAGCTTTTGCGCGAATTAAATTCAGCAAATAAGCCCATCACTGAATCCCCGATTAAGCCTGAACAATTGGGGCGCATGATCGCTCTTATCGATAACGGCACTATTTCTGGAAAAATCGCTAAAACAGTTTTTCAAGAAATGTGGGAATCAGGAAAAGATCCTGAGGTCGTGGTGAAAGAAAAGGGACTTGTGCAAATTTCTGATCCTGCGGCGATTGAAAAAATTGTGGAAGAAGTTTTAGCAGCTAACGCTCAAACCGTTGAAGATCATAAGTCCGGAAAGAAAAAGAATTTGTTTGGTTTCTTTGTCGGTGCCGTGATGAAATCTTCTAAAGGTCAGGCGAATCCTGAACTCGTGAATAAAATTCTTCAGGAGAAGTTGAAATAATGAAGGTTGCAGCTCTTGATCTTGGTACGAACACTTTCTTGTGTCTGATTGCTGAAGGTGGCGAAAAGGGAATTACACAAGTCCATGCCGACTTAGTAAAAGTCGTTCGCCTGGGTCAAGGGGTTGATAAAACCGGAGCGTTTCATCCTGATGCACTAGTTCGCGCGCGCGAGTGCTTAAGCGAATTTAAACAAGAAATCGATAAACACAACGTAGACGTCATCTTGGCGATGGCAACCTCAGCGGCCCGTGATGCAAAAAACGGTGGCGAATTATTCAAAATCGGCGCTGACCTTGGAATTCCTATTGAAATTATTCCTGGGGAGGATGAAGCCCGCATCACCTATCAAGGTGCTACAGCCGGACTTAATCACCAGAATCGTACTTCACTCGTTATCGATGTTGGCGGTGGTTCTACCGAGCTTATTTCCGGTCGCGGAGATCAAATCCTTTTTGGGGAAAGTTTGAATATCGGCGCAGTACGATTAACTGAAAAGTTTATTTCAACGCAGCCGGTTCTTGCTTCAGAAAAAGCTGCCCTGCAGGAACACATCGAAAAAGAAATTAAATCGGTTATCGCAGAAATTAAAAAAGAAAAGATCGATCAAATTATAGCTGTTGCCGGAACACCCACTTCCTTAGTTGCTATTGAAATCGGCGGCTTTGATGAAAAGAAGGTGGATGGCTATTTCTTGCCAAAAGAACGCCTTGATTACTGGGTGAATGAATTTGCCAATACCACAGTAGAGGAAAAAAAATCTAAGTATCAACTCGGGGGCCGAGCAGATATCATTTTTGCAGGGACATCTATTTTGCTAGCAGTGATTAATTCATTAAATCTGCCCGGCATGGTTGTTTCTACTAAAGGGGTTCGCTATGGCGTTGCTTTGGAAATGCTTCGTAAATAAATGTTCCGCACTCATTTTAGTTTTAGCTTTTTCTTTATCGAGCTTCGCGGTTGAATTTCCCAAAAAGAATATCACTCTTGGTGGCAAGACCTTGGTTGTGGAAGTTGCTGAAACTCCCGCTCAGCATGAGCGTGGACTTATGTATAGAGACACACTTGCCGAAAACGACGGCATGTTATTTATCTTTAAAAATGAAGAGACAAGATTCTTTTGGATGAAGAATACTTTGATTGATTTAGCTATTGCCTACTTTAATAAGGACGGAGAGCTGATCGATATTCAGGAAATGAAGTCTGGAAAAGGAGTTACCGACACAATGTTGCCCTCCTACCCAAGTTCATTACCAGCAAAATACGCTCTTGAAATGAATAAGGGTTGGTTTGCAAAAAATAAGATAAGAGTTGGTAGTAAGTTAAAAATCAAATAGCGAAACAGTCTGGTTTCCATCCAAAGTCCAGTGACTTCTTTAGTGTTTGCCTGACCTTTATCTTCTGTTTAAATTGTTAGTAAGGCTTAAGTGAAACAGTATGTTTCATAGCATCACTCAAGGATGAACAAATGATGAAAAAACTTCTGATCTTATTAGCGTGTTCAGCTCTGGCTTTCCAGACTACAAGCTGTACGTCCAAAGACAGCGCAGCCGATACTGAGGTTGCAGCCGATGTAGATTCTGCTGACTTAGAAAAATTGGAAGGTGATGAAGCTCTTGATGTCGCTGATGATTCTTTAGCTAGCGATCAACTTCCAGAAGAAGCTTTAGGTGAAACAACTCCAGCTCCTGAATCCATCGCCGCAGCTCCTGCTGAAACAACGACAACTACTGAAACTGCGACTACTACTAAAGAAGAAACTTTAGGTGACGACTTAGCGACGACTGAAAAAACAGATGTTGCTACGACAACAGAGACTTTGCCAGCTGATCCATTCGCAGAAGCTCCTCCTGCGACTGAACCTGCCCCTGCGACCGTTGCTGATTCTTCAACAACTGTAGTTGATGAAACTCCTTCTGCTCCAGCAGCTGAACCCGAATCAAGAACTGAAACAGCGGCCTCAGAAGAACCAGCTCCTAAAAAAGCTTCATCTCCTTTGCAAAAAGTGGCAACAGCTCCTTGGAAAGTTGGAAACACTTTATATAATACGATCTACTTCGCGCGCCCAGGTGACACTTTAAAAGGTATCAGCCAAATGATTTATGGCGCTGACAAAACTAAAGAGATCAAAAAAGGAAATCCACTTTTACAATCTCGCGCGGTAAAACCTGGTGACAAAGTTTATTACAACTCGCCAAACCGTCCTGATGATGCTTCAAAAGTAATTACTTTCTACGAAGATAACGGAATGGCCCCTGAGGTTTATGTTGCTAAGCCGGGCGATGACATTAAAAAAGTTTCTAAAGAAATTCTTGGTTACGACAATGCTTGGAAAGAAGTTTGGGCAAGTAACTCTGTAGAATCTAAAGGTTCAATTTCTGAAGGCACTGAGCTTCGTTACTGGAGAGGCGGCCAAATGGCTCAAGCTCCGGCACAACCGCAAGCTCCTTCTCAAGAAATCGCAGCTTCCGAGCCGCAAGCTCCGGCTGTACCAGCTCCTCCCCAAGAAGCAATGCCTCAACAAGCACAACAGGAAATTCCTCCTCCACCAATGCCACAAGAGCAAGCTGGAATGGACATGCCTCCGCCTCCACCACCAGACGTAGCGCAAGAGATGGCTCCGCCACCACCACCTCCACCAGAGGCAGTGAATCCTCCAGCACCTGCACCTCAATTTGCTGAAGAAGAAGCTCCGCAAGGAATGGATCAAGACACAACGATGGCTTTGGGTGTAGTTGGTTTAGCAGCAGCCGGTCTTGCGATTCTGATTGTAATGAGAAAGAAAAGAAAACAAAGAGAGCTTGAACAGCAGGGACTAGACAACACCCACGTTGGTACTTAGGCGGTCGCCGATAAGGGCCCAATCGACTGCGTTGGAAACCTCTTGTCCTCGCTCCGATGTGGCGCTGCCACACCTGCGCTGCGGGAAGAGGCTTCCGCCTTGCGCTTGGACCCTTCTCGCCAACCTTGGCTCGTGGATATGCTGAAAAAATAAAAAGAGCGAGTTATCCACTCGCTCTTTTGTTTTTTAGAAACTTTGTTCAGTGTTAATTAAGATACTTTTTTAAGGATTGTATCAAATACTGAACGGCGTTCGTCGCGATTGTTTTCGATGAAATAAATTAAATCATCAACGATTTGCACATCGCGATTATTCACAGGTTTGAATCGAACTCCGCAACCTTGTGAATTGGTCCAGATAACGTGAGCGGCAACTTTGCGCTCGCGTCCTGCGACAACAAAAATCAGGTTTAGCTTTTCATTTGGGCGAACCTCGCCACCAGTAAACTCCAAAAAGGCGCCAGTGATGCTAATATTTTTAAGCGTGCCTTTAGCTTCATCGCGCGCGTAATTGCGCTTAAATGAAACTTCGAGGTTTAGAGGGGTTCTTGGTGCCGGAACTTGTAAAGTATCCTCCACGATAGACTCCTTATGCTTATTGGATATTAACTTTTCGGATTTCTTTACGAAAAATTAATAGCAAGTCTGGGTCATTTTCATTAAATCAGCGCAAAAATTTTGAAAACCAGACTTGGCTCGACTCATATTTAAACACCTGAAAATCGGTCACTTTTAATAAACTTGACCATAAAGGCTTCCTCGGGCCTGCTAAGAATTTAATCAACTAGACGATTCATATGTTCTAAAGCGAAGGTGCAGGCCAAAATGTCTCAAGTTGAGATACTGAAAGAAATTCGGCCTAAACCCCAAAAAAGATTTTCGGTTGACAAAAGTAGGGCCCTTTAGGACAGTGGGACCAGAACTTAGTCATCCAATCGGATCATTCTTTTTTTCGTTCTTTATTTTCTTTATTAAATCCTACAAGGAGAATCTGTTTGTCTGAACCAAAAGATCAACAAGGCGTTGAGGTGGTAAAAAAACGTACCCGTACGAAAGCTACCACAGAAGAAACTGCTGCTGCAGCTCCTGCAGAAGCTCCTCAAGCCGCAACTCCAGCTCCTGAAGCTGCCCCTGCCCCTGCCGCTAGCGCGCCAAGCGAATCAACTCCCTCCACTTCAGAAACACCGGCGCAGGCACCAAGACAAGATCGCCCACAACAACATCAACGTAGAGAATTCCGCCCGCACAATCGAGACAATCGTGACCGTGGGGACAGAGACAGAGGCGACAGAGGCGGACACCGCCATGACAGACAAAACAATCAACGCCGTGACTTCAGACATGACCGCAGAGACGAAGGTCAACCAACTGGTGACGATCATTCAAATGCTCCAGCACAAACTGAAAATATCGATTTAGCGGATATCCAGTTAACGGATGAAGAAAAAACGTGGTTATCTTCTAAGGACTTAAAGTCTAAAAACATCACGCAGCTGACAGAGCTTGCGACAAAACTTAAAATCGAAAACGCTGCCGGTCTTCGTCGTCAGGACATGATCTTTGAAATTCTTAAGCGTGCAGCAAAATTGGGTCAGGACATTTATGGTTCTGGTGTTCTAGAAATCCTGCCAGACGGTTATGGTTTCTTGCGTTCTCCAGATTATAACTATCTTCCAGGTCCGGATGATATTTACGTAAGCCCGTCACAAATCCGCCGCTTCGGCTTAAGAACGGGTGATACTGTTACAGGTACAGTTCGTCCGCCAAAAGAAGGCGAACGTTACTTCGCTCTTCTAAAAGTTGATTCATTGAACTTTGAAACAACTGAAAACGGAAAAGATAAAATTCTTTTCGACAACTTAACGCCGCTTTATCCAAATGAAAGACTTAAACTAGAACACAGCCCTGGTGAATACACGACTCGCGTTGTGGATTTGATGGCTCCTTTAGGAAAAGGTCAGCGTGCGCTTATCGTTGCTCCGCCAAGAACAGGTAAAACCGTTCTTATGCAACAAATCGCTAATGCGATCACAAACAATCATCCTGAAGTAAAATTGATCGTTCTTCTAATCGATGAACGCCCAGAGGAAGTAACTGACATGCAAAGAACCGTAAAAGGTGAAGTTGTATCGTCAACTTTCGATGAGCCACCAACTCGCCACGTTCAAGTTGCAGAGATGGTTATCGAAAAAGCGAAACGTTTGGTTGAGCACAAACATGACGTGGTGATCTTGCTAGATTCCATCACTCGTTTGGCTCGTGCCTACAACACAGTTGTTCCTCCATCTGGTAAGATTTTATCGGGCGGTGTGGATTCAAATGCTCTTCACAAACCAAAACGTTTCTTCGGTGCTGCCCGCAATATCGAAGAGGGTGGTTCTTTAACCATCATCGCAACTGCACTTATCGATACTGGTTCGCGCATGGATGAGGTTATCTTCGAAGAATTTAAAGGTACTGGTAACGCTGAGATTCACTTAGATCGTAAGCTTATGGAAAAACGTATCTTCCCATGCATGGACATCAACAAATCTGGAACTCGTAAAGAGGACTTGTTAGTTGAAAAAGCAGATCTAAACCGTCTGTGGATCCTAAGAAAAGTTCTTGCTCCGATGAATCCAATCGATGCGATGGAATTCTTGTTGGATAAAGTGGAAAACACGAAAACCAACACGGACTTCCTAAAAGCAATGTCAGGTCCGTCGTAGTTTTTTTGATAAATTAAAAACTAAAAAGGGAGTCTTCATGACTCCCTTTTTTTATGGAATTCTTTGAGCCCTTTTTAGTTCGTCCGTTTCACATCCCCCAGTAAGGGAAGTGCTAGCGGCAACCGCCGTGACCTTGAATGGATAAATGGAGTCTGTGACTTTATCGTGGAATGTGGAAGTCGTATCCACTAACAAGTGTTCAGTGATTCCTTCAGCCGTAATTTTTAAAATTCCATTTTTCTGAAAATATAGTGTGCCCTTTAGCTCATGGGTTTCACCAGACGGAGCCACGATCGTGACCTTGTTTGTTTCAGAGCTGTAAGTCGCTTTTAAATTAACGTCATTAAAAGCACAGTAAATGCTTTCCGCATGGGCCGAAGAAAATCCGAAAAGTGTGGCGGCCATAAATAAGTACTTCATAAAAAGTCCTCCTGTTAATGGCCCCAGCATGGAGTTTTGGGTTTTCAGCTGCAACTTTCCCGAGGGCCGGAGGCTAAAAAGCAAATCCTCCCCAGAGGGCAAAGGGTCTGGATCTCTTGCTAAGAACTGCACCGCAAATACTGCTACAGCAACACCCACCAGCTAAAGCTAAATATATGATATTACGACGATAAGCCTGAACTTAAAGATTGCCTGAAAGCCCGCCCCGCTGCCAAAAAAAGCAGCGATTAGTTCTCGACAGGGGGGACCCGCTGTGTTAAACCGTTACATCTTAACAGACCCATAGGTTAAATTTTTTAGAAGGAATCAGGTCATGAAACAAAACCTACATCCAAAAGTAAATACAGTAGTATTTAAAGACATCTCTTGCGACTTCTCGTTCTTGGGAACTTCAACTCTTCACTCTAGCGAAACAGTTAAATGGGAAGACGGCAAAGAATATCCATTGATCAAAGTTGAGATCTCTTCTGCATCTCACCCTTTCTTCACTGGTAAACAACGTGTGATGGATACTGAAGGTCGTATCGATCGTTTCAAAAAACGTTACGGCAAGAAATAAATTTCGGGCCTCCGTTCGGAGGATCTTCGTGTATGAAATGCGGTTCATCATTCGAACCGCATTTTCATTTCCAGTGTTGGCAAATTAGAAAATCATCTTGAAATACCAATAGATCTAGAGGCGGTTCGCATGTTCTCAAAATTGAATGAGGTGGAATCTCGTTATGAAGAAGTCAATCTGGCTCTTCAAAGACCCGATATTGCTTCAAATCAAACTCAGTACCGCGCTTTGATGAAAGAATTGGGAAATCTAGAAAAGATTGTCATCCCTTATCGCGATTTTAAAAAGAAAACCGAAAATTTAAAAGCCAGCAAAGAACTTCTGACTGCGGAACAAGATCCAGAAATGCGTGAAATGATCCGTGAAGAGGTTAAAGAGCTGGAAGCTGCTTTACCAGAACTAGAACAGCAATTAAAAATCGCTCTGATACCGAAAGACCCTAACGACGAAAAGAATATTATCTTAGAAATTCGTGCGGGTGCCGGCGGTGACGAAGCGGCATTATTTGCTGACGAGATGTTCCGTGGCTATGGTCACTATGCATCTTCTCAAGGTTGGAAAGTAGAAATGATTTCTTATTCTGAAGGCAATGCCGGCGGAGCTAAAGAGATCATCGCCAGCGTTACTGGTGATTCTGTATTCAGTAAATTGAAATACGAATCAGGCGTTCACCGCGTGCAACGAGTTCCTAAGACCGAAGCAGCGGGACGTATCCATACTTCCACCGTAACAGTGGCTGTCATCCCAGAAGTTGAAGTGAACGAAATCAAGATTCCAATGTCTGATGTTCGTATTGAAACTATGCGCTCCCAAGGTGCTGGTGGTCAGTCGGTGAACAGAACTGAATCTGCGGTTCGTGTCGTGCATCTTCCTACGGGCCTTGAAGTAAAGTGTCAGGAAGGTAAATCGCAATCTTCAAATAGAGAGCGCGCTTTCCAAATCCTTTACGCTAAATTGCAACAAATCGAAGACGAAAAAGTTCGTAAAGAAGCTTCGGATGCCCGTTTAGAGCAAATCGGAACTGGTGATCGTTCTGAACGTATTCGTACTTACAACTTCCCGCAAACGCGTATCACCGATCACCGTATCGGCTTGACGATCCATCAGCTAGACCAAGTCATGAATGGTTCATTTGAGTTGCTGATTGATCCACTCGTTGCTAACTTTCAAGCAGAGGCTTTAAAAAAGCAAACCTCTGCACAATAGATGAAACTAAAAGAGATCTTAGATAAAACAACAGCGTTCTTTAAAGAGAAAAAATTCGAGACGCCCCGTCTTGATGCTGAGCTGTTGTTAGCCCATGGTTTAAAGCTAGAGCGTATCCAGCTATATTTGCGTTTTGATCAGCCCATGAAAGAAGATGAACTGGCAGTTTTAAGAGAACTTGTTCGTCGTCGCGCCCAAGGGGAGCCTGTCGCTTACATTCTAGGCTATCGCGACTTTTATAAAAGCCGCTTTGAAGTGAATTCTTCAACTTTAATTCCCCGCCCTGAAACAGAACATATAGTTGAAGAAGTAGTTGAATGGGGCAAATCAAAAAAAACCGACTTAGGCATTATTGATTTAGGCTGTGGTTCTGGCTGTATTGGTTTAAGTCTATTAAAAGAATTCCCTGAAGCAAAATTGATCGCAGTAGATCTTTCCGAAAAAGCCCTGGAAGTCGCGCAAAGAAATGCGCAAAGTTTAGAAGTTTCTGATCGCGTTCGTTTCATTCACACCGATGCAGCAAATGCTGATGTCGTTCTGTCAGCTTACAAAGACTTTGTGGGCAGTAATAAGGTGGACGTTTTAGTTTCAAATCCGCCCTACATTGCCCATGATGATTCACAAGTTGAAGCCAATGTTAAAAAATTTGAACCGGCTTCAGCGCTGTATGCTGATGATAATGGATTGGCGCTTATAAAAAATTGGTCAAAACAATATGCTTCAAGTCTAAATCATCCCGGCATCATGCTTATGGAAATGGGAATGACCCAAGGCCATGCATCGAAAGAGCACTTTGAAAGCTTAAGAACATTTAACGAAATCAGTGTAACCAAAGACCTTTCAGGTCATGATAGAGTCATTCGTGGAGAAACCTAATGGATAAAATGGTAGTCATGGGCAATGGCCCACTTCAAGGTACGGTCGCTACGAGTGGCGCAAAAAATGCTGCTCTTCCTTTATTGTTCTCAACTTTGCTTGCAGAGGGTGAGCACGTATTTACAAACGTTCCAAAATTAAAAGACATCGAGTCAACAGCCGCACTTCTTGAAAGCCTAGGCTGCACAACTCGCTGGGACGGCGATAAGTTTCGTGTGAACGTGACTCGCTTACAAAGCTATGAAGCAAGCTACGACTTAGTTCGTAAAATGCGCGCAAGCTTCTTGTGCATGGGTCCTCTTTTAGCTAAATACGGCGAAGCTGTGGTTTCTCAACCTGGTGGTTGTGCGATCGGGAGCCGTCCGATTGATTTGCATCTTGAAGGCTTTAAGGCTTTAGGCGCAGAGATCTCGCAAAAAGAAGGTTACGTTCAAGCGAATGCTAAAAAATTAAAAGGCTCTACATTCCTGTTTGAAACAGTAACTGTTGGCGGAACTGAAAACATCATGATGGCAGCAACACTTGCTGAAGGTCGCACGATTTTAGAAAATGCGGCAAAAGAACCAGAGATCGTAGATCTAGCTGAATACCTAATCAAAATGGGTGCGAAGATTTCTGGTCACGGTACAAGTGTTATCACTATTGATGGCGTTGAAAAATTAAAACCAGCCGAACATTCAATCATGCCTGACCGTATTGAGGCAGGAACACTTTTGATCGCGGGTGCAATCACTCACGGTCAAGTGACTGTTGAAAAGTGCGTTCCAGCGCACTTAGAAGCTCTGATCTCTAAAATGCGTGAAGCTGGATTTAAAATTGATACGACTAAAGACACTATGACAGTTTATAAAACTGACGCGTGGGATGCTGTAGACATCACAACAGCTCCGCATCCAATGTTCCCAACAGATCTTCAAGCTCAGTTTATGGCTTTGATGACTGTAGCAAGAGGAACAAGTGTGATCTCTGAAACAGTTTTTGAAAATCGCTTCATGCACGTTCAAGAATTGATTCGTTTAGGTGCTGACATCGTTCCTAAAACTAGAGTGGCCGTTGTTCACGGTCGCCCAGGTCAATTAACCGGTGCTCCAGTGATGGCAACAGACTTACGCGCAAGTGCTTCACTTGTGTTAGCAGGTTTGGTTGCCGGTGGTGAAACAGTTGTAAACCGTATCTATCACTTGGATCGCGGTTACGAAAAACTTGAAGATAAGTTATCAGCACTAGGCGCTAAAATCCGCCGCGTCACTGAAGAATAAATCATTTTGAAAATTCGAATGAAAAGGGAGTTCCGAATGAACTCCCTTTTTTATTTGTCCTACTTATTTGCGAAATTTGCCGACGATGAAAAGCAAGATGAGCGCACCTAGCACCGACATTATAAATCCCGCAGGCTCCCCGACAGTATAGAAACCCAAAGCTTGTCCAATGTAACCACCTATAACAGCACCTAAAATACCCAAAATCGTAGTAAGAATAAAACCAGCCTTGTCTTTTCCTGGCATGATGAAACGAGCAACAAGGGCCCACTAAGAATCCAATGATGATTGTCCAAATAATGCCCATACGAACCTCCATCAACATAGTTTAATGTAAGGATCTGCAGACCAACTTGTTGCTGGGTAATTTGTGGCAAAACATTGCTTTAGAGAAAAAGAAAAAGGCCTAACAGGAGGGGGTCCGTAGGCCTTTATAGGAAAAAAAAGAAAAGTCTCAGCCCGCGGAGGGGATGGGGCTGAGACTTAATGATCACAGGTTATTATCTAACCTCGCTGATACCGAACACAAAGAAGACGACTGCTTTGTTCCCAGAGTTGATATTAGGGAGGGGGTCCACAATATCTAGCTCGTAGTTGGGAGCAAGTTGATGTTCAAGTTCAATACCGCTAATCATAACTTTATAACCAATATAAGGAGTCAGATCGAATTGTGCCTTTACGTAGAAGAATGTTTGCTGATCTTCCAATGCTAAAACAAGGGAGCCATCAGCTAAGGCAACGATCTCACCAACGTGAGTTTTGAAGTTGTAGTTTTGCAATTCACCAGAAGAAACTAAGTCTTCACCTTGTGCATTGTTCGGAAGAACACCCGCACGCGCAACTGCAGAGATGGTCAAAACTATGATGATGTATACTGCGATTAATGCGTTTCTTACCACTTACGTACTCCAGGAAATTCGTCTAACGCTATTCCTTAAAGCAATCGCTGTGCCAACTTGAGACAGTTGCGGAAGCGCATTTATTTTGAGATGAGCTGCGCCCACTTCCTTGGCCACACTCAAATCGGAACTAGGGGTAATTCCAGAATGGGTCTAGGTTCTAGTTTGGAACCACTTTTTCGGGTGTTTCCTTGACGAAAGCACAGGACTTTCAAGACCCCGTTCAGGTTCATAGTCCTTTGTTAAAATCCTCAGTAGAATCAAGTGTCTATGTCGCGCATACAGGTTACTTGGGTTGTTAAAACACGAACGGGTCAGGTTAAGGGCCCTTATTCTACTGAAGCCATTCTTCGCATGATTGGTGAGGGTGTTTTTTCGGGTCAAGAGATGATCTCAAAACTTCCCGACGGTCAGTGGACTTTGATTTCTAAAGAAGCCGCTTTTTATGACAAGTTACTTGAAGCTCTTGAAGGTATCGTTGAAGTTGATCCAAAAAAAGCGCAAAAGATGGAAGCTGAAACGGTTATCGTGCATCCACCTCCGCAGCAAAAGCCTAAAGATTCTCTGCCGTCTTTAGAAAGCTTTGCGAATATCAAAATTGAAAAATCCAAACAAAAAGTGGATGTGTATGACGTTCCTCAGAACGTGCAACCGGCATCTATCCCCATTGCGAACGTAAAGTCAGAATCGGTCATCGATTTATCAAACATCAAGAATATGGAAAAAGGGGAACTTTTTAAAAATCTCCGTTTGCCAGCATTCGTTCTTGTGATTGTCATTTTAGCGGCGGTGTTTTTATTGTGGGAACAAGGTCCTTCTGATGGCACAAAAATTCACTTACTTGCGCCAAAAAAATCTACCAGTACCATGTCTGAAGAACAGGTTAAGGTTAAATTAAACGAAGCCATTTTTTCTATTGAACAAGACACCTTTGAATCCTACCTAGAGGCGCAGAATAAACTTGTTACGATCATTGAAGGTTCTGGCATGAATTTAGAGGTGCGCGGTCTTCTTTGTGTCGTTTATAAAGAGCTTTGGCCCTTTGCCGTTCAAGATGCGCAGGATATTAAAACCATTGTTACGATGACCCAATCAACAAGAGCCTTAAACGTTATCAGTCCCTTTGGACAAGTGTGCGAAACGGTAAAGCTCATGACTTCAGGTCGCTTTAAAGAAGCAAAAGGTGTGATTGAAGCAACACTTGAAAGCAACGAACCGTTTTCGTTACTGCCAGTTCTTTACGATTTTAAGGCAGAGCTTCTGCGCGGGGAGCATGATTATACGAATGCTATCCCATATTATGAAAAGGCATCACAGCTGTGGGATAAATGGCTAAACCCCTTAGTATCATTAGCCGCTGTTTCCTATGAAACAGGTGATTTTAATACGGCATCAAGCATTTTAAAAAATGTTTTAGCTAAAAACCCAAGGCATCGTGAAGCAAAAATCCTTGCTGGGATTATCGATTATCGTGGCTTTAAAAAATCAGACACAGCCTATAGCTATCTATCAACAGCGTTAGAAGCAAAAGGCAGAGTCGCAGCCCTAACTTTAGCAGACGGATATTCTTGTTTAGCCGAGATTTATCTTTTGCGTGGTGAAAAAGGAAAAGCTCTTGAAGCCGCGCAAAGTGGATTTGATTTAAATCCCAACAACAGTGAGCTTCGTCAGTTAGTGATTCGTTTGGGTGGTAACGACAAAGTTAAAGGTGAAAAAGGAAAAAACAATGAACTGCTTTACCTAGGTGACCAGTACATTCGCCAAGGGGATTATCTAGCAGCGCAAGCAGAGTTTAAGGCGGCCTTTGAAGTTGATCCTAAAAATGGCACGGCAGCGATGAAAGCAGCAAAAGCTTTATGGCAGCTTAATCAAAGTTTTGAAGCTATTGAGTGGCTTAATAAAGCAATTAAGGCAGAACCGAAATTAGTTTCTGCTTACGTTCTGCAAGCTGACTATATGTCTCAGCGTTTTGACTTTATAGGTGCATTAACAATTCTTACAAACGCAACGCGAATAGCGCCGAATAACTATGAAGTATTGCGGGGCCTTTCGATGTTAGAGTTTAGAAAAAACAATATGCCTGGAGCGATTAACTATGCTTTACGCTCAGTGAAGGCCTATGACGGTGACATCGAAGCGTTTATTTTGCTTTCAAAAGCAAATGGAATTTTAGCCCGTTCGATTATGCCGATTAATAAAAAAGAAATTGAAAGAAAAGAAAACGCAGCTAAAGACGCCATTCGCTATGCAACCAAGGCTGTTGAAATCGATGCTACAAATCCAGAAGCGCAAATCACCTATGCAAAAATGTTAGCGCAAACCAATGGTGTGGATTCAGGTATCAATTACCTCAACGAGTTGATCAAACGCTTTTCCTATACCTTGGATTACCGCATTGCCTTAGCTGAGATTTATAAATCTGAAGATCGTTTCACCCAATCTAAAGAAATTTATGAAAAGGTTGTTGAATCAGATCCGAAAAACAAAAAGGCGTGGCTTGGTTTAGGTGAAAGTGAAAAAGCATTAGGTTTAAATGACAAGGCTTTAAAGGCTTTTTTAAACGCAGCAATTTTAGATCCGACAGATGGGGAAGCTCTTTTCCAAGCCGGAAAACTGTATTTAGAAACAAGCCGGTTTGATGAAGCTATTCAACAGTTTAAAAGGGTCCAGCGTTTGAATCCGAAATATCCGCGAACTCATTATTATATTGGTAAAGCGGCCTTTTCTTCCGGGGATTTTACAACCGCGCTAGAAGCATCGAAAATGGAAAAGAAATTAAATCCGAATGTTGCTGATTCCTACATTTTAGCTGCGGAAGTTTATACGGCAAGAAAGCAGTATGCTGAATGTGCGGCTGAATACTCTCAAGCCATGAAGCTGCGTCCTCAAGGCGCAGAAATCTATGTGAAGTCGGCGACTTGTTACAGACAATCCGGCTCAATGGATGTAGCTGAAGATATGTTGGCATTGGCATCTGCGCGGGAAAGTGGTTATGCCGAGATTTATCGCGAGCAAGGGGCCATTTATGAATTGCGCGGGGATAATCGCTCTGCGGCGACAGCTTATAATAAATATTTAGGACTCTCGCCAAATGCGTTGGATCGTGCTGAAATAGAGATGAAAATTTTAAGACTTGGTGGCAACTAGGACGTTCAAAAGGAGAAGCCATGGGAATCGGCGACAGAATGCGTGGTATCGCAAGCAGCGCTCAAGACGGAGTTAAAACCACGACAGTTTCACTTCTTCACTTTTCTTTAAGATTTATCACGGGTCTTCTTTTGGGTCTCGTCATCGGACTTATCGGCCAAGAACTTGTCGGTTATGGCACTTTCGCTTTATTGTTTGTAATGGTTGTGGTTCTTTCTGTGTGCATTAAAATGCTAGGCAGTTTAAGTATTCCCCAAATTTTGATTTTTGATCTTATCTGCGTCCTTGTCGCCATGCTTTTGAGAATGTATATACTAGTGGCGCCTTAGGCATATCTGATACAGCTAGTTCGTTAAAGGAAAACACATGATCGATATTAAGCTTCTTGAGAAAAAAGCAGAAACAGGCACGTCTTACTATGACGATTATAAGCAAGGTCTTATCAATCGTGGTGCTTCAACTGAAGTTCTTGAAAAGATCATGGTGCTTTCCAAAAAGCGTAAAGAAATGATCGCTACAGCTGAAGCAGCCAAAGCCAATCAAAATAAATTAAGCGGCGAGATCGGCAAACTTAAGCGCGAAGGTAAAGATGCGTCTGCGATCTTATCTGAAGTTGAAACATTAAAATCTGAAGTAAAAGAACTTGAAGCGAAAGCCGCTGAAGCAGATCAAGAGGTTACTGATTTGCTTTTAACTGTTCCAAATAAACCGCACTCTTCAGTTCCAGTGGGTTCTTCTGCTGATCAGAATAAGGAAACAAAATCTTTCGGTACTCCGACTAAGTTTTCTTTTAAAGCAAAGGAACACTGGGAATTGGGTGAAGCCCTAAACATCATTGATTTTGAAAGAGCTGGTAAAACCACAGGCACCCGCTTTGCTTTCCTTAAAGGCGCAGCAGCACAAATGGAAAGAGCTTTGATTCAATTCATGATGGATCTTCACTCTATGAAACACGGCTATACGGAAATGATTCCGCCATTTATCGTGAACAGCAATTCTTTATTGGGTACGGGTCAATTCCCGAAATTCAAAGAAGATGTTTTTCATCTTGAAGGCTCTGATTATTTCTTGATTCCAACCGCGGAAGTGCCAGTAACTAATTACTATAATGGCGAGATCTTGGATGAAAAAGATTTGCCACAAAGTTTCTGTGCATACTCCCCTTGTTTCCGTTCTGAAGCTGGCAGTGCGGGCCGTGATACAAAAGGTCTTATTCGCCAACATCAGTTCGATAAAGTGGAGCTAATGACTTTCTGTCATCCGGATAAATCCCACGAAGTGCATGAACAGCTGACAAGTCACGCTGAACAAGTGCTTATTGATTTAGAACTTCCATTCCGCCGCATGCTTCTATGCACAGGCGATATGGGTTTTGGGTCAGCTAAAACTTTTGATCTAGAGGTGTGGTTGCCAGGTCAGGCCGCCTTCCGCGAGATCAGCTCATGTTCAAACTTTGAAGACTTCCAAGCTCGACGTGCGAATATCCGCTTCCGTCCTCAAGGTGGAAAGCCTCAGTTCGTACATACGTTAAATGGTTCCGGCTTAGCTGTTGGCAGAACATTGATCGCGATCCTAGAAAACTATCAAAGAGAAGACGGAAGCGTCGCAATTCCAAAGGCCTTGCAAAACTATATGGGCGGAAGAACCGAAATCCGCTAAAGGTGCCTGCTTCTTTTTGGTATTGCATGGCGTCAAGGGCCAAACACTGCTTGAACACTCACCCCAAAACCCATAAAACGGTCGACGGAGAGTTGGTAGAGTGGTTGAATACACCAGTCTTGAAAACTGGCAGCCCTTCGCGGGGCTCGAGGGTTCGAATCCCTCACTCTCCGCCATTTAGATTTTAATAAAAAGCCGCTTAACCAGCGGCTTTTTTCGTTTCTAACTATCCTAAAGATTCTAACTACTTATTTGGCCTATGGGTTGTTCTACGGTTTGATGGAACTGCTCTTCCGTAGAACCTTTTAAAGCGCCGGTTGAGGCTTTGCCCTCCATTACTGTTTGCAAAACCTGATCAAAGTAGCCCGTTCCCACCTCAGCCTGATGTTTAACTGCGGTGTAGCCTTTTTGGGCCGCCGCGAATTCTTGATCTTGCAAGCGTACGTAAGCAGTCATACCTTCAGCCGCATATTCATGGGCTAAGTTAAATGCATGATAATTTACTAAGTGCCAGCCTGCTAAAGTGATGAATTGGAATTTATATCCCAGCGCGCCCAAGCGACTTTGGAATTCTGCAATTTGCGAATCGTTTAAATGCATTTTCCAGTTAAACGATGGCGAGCAATTGTAAGCTAAAATCTTACCTGGATATTTTTTGTGAATTTCTTGAGCAAAGCGTTCTGCTTCTTTCAGATCTGGTTTTGAAGTTTCAAACCAAAGAACATCAGCCCAAGGAGCATACGCCAATGCACGGGCAATAGCGTAATCTAATCCGCCTTTGATAACGTAATAACCTTCAGGAGTTCTTTCACCAGTTAAGAACGCTTTATCTAGTGGATCAATATCTGAAGTCATTAAGGTAGCGCTTAAAGCATCCGTGCGAGCAACGATCACTGTCGGTACATCAAGAACATCTGTTGCTAAACGTGCTGATTGTAAAGAGCGAATGAAAGTGGAAGTTGGAACTAAAACTTTTCCCGCTAAGTGCCCGCACTTTTTTTCGGCTGCTAATTGATCTTCAAAGTGAACGCCTGAAGCCCCGGCTTCGATCATTGATTTCATCAATTCAAACGCATGCAATGGTCCACCGAAGCCAGCCTCAGCATCAGCAACGATAGGAGCATACCAGTCAACACCCTTCACGTCTTGATTGGTTTGATTAGCGATCTGATCGGCGCGCATGAAAGCATTATTTATTCTGCGCACAAGTGATGGTACGGAGTTGCAAGGATAAAGGCTTTGATCTGGATAAGTTTGACCGGATAGGTTTGCATCCGCAGCGACTTGCCAGCCACTGAGATAAATGGATTTTAAACCCGCTTTCACCATTTGTACAGCTTGTGCACCTGTCATTGCACCAAAGGTATTTAGATATCCATCACCCTTTAAAGAAGCCCATAGTTTTCTAGCACCGACTTCGGCGATGGTGTGTTTTACTGGAAGAGTCGTGCGCAGGCGAACTACGTCCTCGGCAGTATAATTTCTTTGAATCCCTTTCCATCTATCGTCAGTGCTCCAATTTTCATTAAGCTGGCGATGCTGAAGGTCCTTGCTTAAAATCATTGATTACTCCTTTAACGTTCGTTTGATTTAAAATTTCATAAGCGCTAATGGACATGAATTCGTGAAACTCTGGTGCGAGCACTAACGAATCTAGTAATTCGATCGCTTCATCCAGGCACGGAAGATTAAGCGGAATCAGTTTCATCACTTCATCATCAAGAAGTTCTTTATAAGTTTCTTTTGTAAGGCGGCAACCGTTGGAAAGTTCTACCTGATGGTGCAGCCATTGCCATAGTTGACTGCGGGAAATTTCCGCCGTCGCCAAATCTTCCATCATGTTAAAGAGGGCCGCAGCCCCTGTTCCCATTAGCCAACGATCAATATATAAAAGACTGATGCGAATGTTAGATCTGACACCCTCTTCAGTGATTTGGTTTTTGGCTGGCGGAATATTGAGCAACTGATCTCGTTCAATCATCAGCGGTGGAATCGCGTGCATTTGGTGCGGGTCATTTTTTAAAACGCGAGTGAGTTCTTCTTCAGCCACAGGAATTAAATCTGGATGGGCAACCCAGGTGCCATCAAAACCAATGCGGGCCTCACGTTTTTTATCTTCGGCGACTTTTCTAAAAGCGTTTTCCGTTAACTGAGGATCACGACGATTTGGAATGAACGCTGCCATTCCGCCAATGGCGTGAGCCTGGCGTCGGTGACATGTTTGCACAAGCAAGTGACAGTAGGCATCCATGAAAGGAGTATTCATAGTGATAAGAGATCTATCCGGAGTAATGAATTTATCGTGAGCGTGGAATTTTTTGATCATACTAAAAATATAATCCCAGCGTCCGGCATTTAATCCTGAGGCATGGTCTTTCAAGGCGTAAAGAATTTCTTCCATCTCGAAGGCAGCGGTGATTGTTTCAATTAAGACAGTGGCTCTAATTGTGCCGCGAGGAATTTTTAAAGCGTCTTGAGCAAAATTAAAAACGTCATTCCACCAGGCCGCCTCTTCATGATTTTCTAATTTCGCTAAATAAAAATAGGGACCGGAATTACGGTTGATAAGTTCGTGGGCATTGTGGAAAAAATATAAACCGAAATCAAAAAGTGAAGCGGATATAGGCTGACCGCGAATCAGAAAGTTTTTTTCACTTAGGTGTAAACCGCGGGGACGAACCACAAGCGTCGCCGTCTTTTCATTTAAGGAATAGGTTTTTCCATCAGTTTTGAATTCTAGTGTTCTTCTGACGGCATCCTTAAGAGCTTTCTGTGCCAGCAAGACATTGTTCCAGCTTGGTGATAGCGAGTCTTCAATGTCTGCCATGAAAACCTTAGCACCAGAGTTCATCGCATTAATCATCATCTTAGGTTCTGCGGGGCCGGTGATTTCAACTCTGCGATCGCGCAAATCGTGGGGAGCATCAGCAACTTTCCAATCTGTATTTTTAATTTCAGAGGTGTGATTTAAAAAATCAGGTTGATGACCTTGCGCAAATCTTTCTGCATGGATCTTTCTTTGAATTAGAAGATTGCTTCTAAGGTTGTCGAATTTTTCATGGAGTGAAATTAGAAACGCAGCTGCATCTGGCGTGATGATCTCAGCCTTTAATTGGTCGCTCATGCTGGCCCCCTTGATGTAACTAGAGTGCCTGAAATAAACTTTGTTTTATAGCTAGGTATGTCTAAAATATGGCTGTATTTACGCAAGCTTAGAGTAATTATTCAGATGCATAGTCGAGCTTAGAAGATTAATCCCAAAGCAGTAATCGCTTGCTCTTAGCGGGTTTTAAATTAATGTTAGCTACCTATGATGGAATTTATCGATATTATTTTACATTTAGATCAACACATCCCTACTTGGATCGCCTTTTTTGGTCCCTGGCTTTATGTCATTTTATTTTTAATCATCTTTGCGGAAACTGGTTTAGTTGTTACACCATTTTTGCCAGGTGATTCTTTGTTGTTTGCCCTAGGTGCGTTTACGACTGTTGAAAATGGTCTTAACCTTTGGTTGTTACTTATCAGTTTAACCATCGCAGGAATTTTAGGCGACACAGTTAATTACCATATCGGTAAGACTTTAGGTGTGAAGGTGTTTGAATCGCAATCGCGGTTTTTCAAAAAAGAATACCTTTATCAGACGCAAAGTTTTTATGAAAAATGGGGTCCATTTACGATCGTAGCGGCTCGTTTCGCGCCGATTGTTAGAACTTTCGCTCCGTTTGTAGCTGGTATCGGTGGAATGAACTATCGCAAATTTGTAGTCTACAACGTTGTCGGTGCTATTTTGTGGGTTTTTCTTTTCATTCTTGCCGGTCATTTTTTCGGGAACTTGCCGATCGTAAAAAGAAACTTTCATATCGTTATTTTTGGTGTGATTGGCGTTTCTTTAATACCAATGGTTTGGCCCTGGATTTCTTCTAGAGTCCAGCGCGCCCGCTAAGAAAACTCCTTTTTATCCGTGGGTCGGACCTTTCGGATAAGTCCGTCCTTTAAAAAGTTTTAATTCTAATGGCTTTGTGCATCGTTAGTGCAAAGTCAGGCGGAAACTTTTTAAAGGATTTAAAATGATAAAAAAAATTCTGGCCTTATTTCTCTTGTTCTTTTCTTTAAACGCCTTTGCTGATCTAAAACCAATCCCTAATACTGGCACTCTTAAAGCCCTAGAAACCGAATGCAAATTTGTTGAAGAAAGATATCCTGATTTTGCCTGCATTCGTTTTGAAGTTTTTCAAAGCTCATCAAGAAATCTGCAATCCGATTTAGAAGAAATCATTGAATATAACGAGTTCAATCTTAAACCCACCTCATGGGAAATTATGCGTGAGCACCTTTTGGGTGCTATGGAAAATCAAATCAATCGTCATGCTGATTTTGGCGACCTAGAACCTCTGCTAAGAGTCCGTGATAAAAATTATTGGGAATTATTGCAGCTGAAAAAATATTTCGGCGATATTCAAGTGGATCCCCACACTTATTGGTATCCTAGCGTTGATGCAACTAGCTTTGTCACAGTGAATGCAAGTACAAATCAGATTATTATCATTACCCATGGGGAGCGTAACTAAAACTCCCCTAATACCGGTTCCAATAACTATTTTTTTTTTATTCCATGGTGAAACGGCAATAAAAGTCCATCGGTAGGGATTGACTAATTCCTATCCCCTGGCCAATATTGTCCACCTTATGAAAAAGGAATTCATGCTAAGAGCCATCGAGCTCTCTAGAAAAAATATGCAAGCCGGTGCTGGCGGTCCTTTTGGGGCCGTTATTGTTAAGGACGATAAAATCATTGGTGAAGGTTGGAACAAAGTGACCTCCACCAACGATCCTACGGCCCATGCTGAAGTAGTCGCTATCCGTAATGCCTGCGAGAATGCAAAAAATTTTAGTTTAGAAGGTGCAGAAATTTATACCAGCTGCGAGCCTTGTCCTATGTGCCTTGCCGCAATTTACTGGGCACGTATTGATAAAATCTTTTATGCAAACACGCGTAAAGATGCTGCCGATATCGAATTCGATGATGATTTTCTTTATCAAGAAATTCCTAAGGAGATCGCCCTTCGCAAAGTGCCGATGATCCAATGCGGTCACGATGAAGCCCTAGCTGTTTTCAAAGAATGGCAGGCAAAGTTAGACCGAATCCAATACTAAAGTAGAGGCTGACAACTTCAGGACTGCTGTCCATGGGGTTGATTCGACAATAATAGAGGAATGAAAACTATTTGTAGTGCATTCCTCTTTTTATTGGGCTTTTTTATTTTAAATTCATGCTCTCACAAAGAACGACAGATTCCTCGCGACATCGCTTCGTTGCAAGCAAATGGCGGAATGGAAGGAATCTGGTTTGTGCAAGGGTCTTCTTCTACTCGCGGTCCATACAATGGCGAGATTGAATTACGTCGTTCCAATGACGGCACATTCAATGTCGTCCGCGTAGTTACTTACATCAACTATTTCTTTGATGGTTTAAAGGTCCAAGAAGTTTGGACTGGCAAGGCTGTTGCTGAAAAGGACGCTTTGACAATCAGTTATGATATTCGTCAAGGCGATTTCATTCAAAAACTTGGCAATGTAAAAAGAGATCCTACGGATTTTAGAAACTCGATCAATGTAGTTTCGCGTTTTGCAATTTCACCCCAAGGTTTAGCAAGCCACTATAGCGATAAAAAAGTTTCTAGTTATACAGAATGGATTACAACCCGACGTGATTTAGAAACAAAACCTTTATGGGTCAATGAGCGAAAAAAGTTTGATGCTAAAGGTGACAAGGTCCCATTGATTGTTCGTGGAGTTATAAAAGCGTTTAAAATGGATATTGGTTACGAAAAGGATCCATTGGTTAAATCCTATAAGGATCGCTCTGAGTATAAAAACGAACAGCCATACGTAGTTTTTGATCCGACGGACTTTGAATTTTATCGCCACAATAACGACGTGATCCGTGTCGTAAATAAGGTCACCGATGATATCAGCATCACTGAATCAGTCGTGAAAAGAAATGCCTATGCCCCGACATTGGATCAAAAGGCCACTGGTTTTGAAAAGAACGCCCGTGACTTTCACTTAAATGAAGCAGGCATGCTGTCCCATGCGGTTTTAGATCCGCAAGGTCGTTTGCTTGAATACGCATATGATGGTGATGCTAGTTTGTGGACCGGTATGTATGTGGGTTCTCAAGCGATGCGCTATTTAACTACGAAGAATGAAGAAGCGTTAGAAAACGCTCGTCGCGCGACGAAAGCTCTTATCATGTTGATGGATATCACCGGAAATGAAGAAGAGTTCGCTCGCACTATTGCTATTTATAATCCAACAAAACCGATTTCTGAAAAGTGGCACCGCGGTACAGGTAAATATGAAAAGTTCATCTGGCTAGAAGGCGGAAATAACGACATGGTTAAGGGGATCACCCATGGGTTCATGTGGGCAAGCCTTGTGATTCCAAAAACTGATACAGAAATTTGGAATGGCCTTCGTGAAAAATCAAAAAAATTGATCAAACTACAAATCATGGAAGATAAGCCGCAAAATAAATCTGCAGCTTACGGGCTTGATGCTTGGATCAACGGTAACACCGATTCAAAAGAAAAATTTGAAAAGTTCTATTCATCCATTCGTACGAAAGTTTCTGGTTATAGTTTTGATACTACATTTTACTGGAATGGTTCTGCGGATTGGAGCGGTATCAATCTAAGCATGGTTGGTGATATCACCGACATCGTACTTGCTGATCTACTAGGTAAAAATAAGATCCGCGATCAATTACGAGAGCGTTTGATTGATGCCTGGATCACTTATCGACCAGCTCATCGTCACTTCCAAACTATTGGAACATATGCGTTTGCTTATAAGCATGGTACGCGCGGTGGGAAGTTCAGAGACGATAGCAGTGAACTTCAATTTGAAACTTCACTTGCGCAATCTGTTTGGGGATTAAGAGAAATCCCCTATCCTCGCCCTAACCTTGATGTGAATATTGATCATTCACTTCGCCCAGACTGGTGTATGTCACCTATTCCTAGATTGTTCTGGAAGTCGCTTAAAAAACCGGAACCTCCGGTAAGCTATTTCTATCAAGGTTTATATCAGTACCCAACCTTTGAATTAAATGCTTTCACAAGTAATTTCTTGTGGAAGGAACAGGGTTTTGCTTACCAAGGTGGTCATGCAAAAGGTGTAGAGTATTCAGGAGTTGATTACCTTTATGCTTATTGGATGGCCCGTTATTCAGGAATGAAGAATGTTAACTAAACGAGCAGCCCTCGGGCTTCTCTTTTTATTTTTTAGTTTTTCGGCTTACGCAAAAAAAGAAGTCGTTTTTTTCGGGGGTGGTGGTGAACCAGCAACCCCGGGAACAATTTTTGATAAGACTTATCAAGATTTCGGTTTATTTTCTTCGCAAAGTGGTTGGAGCTCGCGCTCTTATTTTGATGGTGGACATCCGCAGTCAGAAGCTTTGGCGAATACTATGTCTAAGGGACAGAATAAACCGATGACGGCGTTTCATGTTAATAATGAAATTGCGAATCTTAAAAAACGCATTCAGTCCGGTGACCTTAAAAGCGGCGATCAGTTGATGGTCACGATTGCAACCCATGGTCTGCCTACTCAACCACCGCAAATTGCGCACAGTGTGGCTGCTACAGATGGAATCATTGATCTTGGTCAATTAAAAGAGCTTCGTGATTTAGCTGAAGCTAACGGAGTTCAGTTAGGTATCGTAGATTATTCCTGTCATTCGGGGGTGACGTTAAATTTAGGTTCTGACAAAACGTGTGTCGTGTCTGCAGCTTCTCATAATGTCGGTTATGTAAATGCGGGTGAAGAAATTGGAAAAAATATTAAAAAGGGTTCCAATCTTGAAGAGGCTTTTTTAATGGGGCGAAAGGCTCCATCACCAGGGGCCCCGCAAATTTCAACAGAAGCGGGTCGTAAAGCGTATGCGGCTACTCAGTTTTTATCTGAATCTATGCGTGAAAGAACCAGTATTGCGCCAGCAATGGCTCAAGATGCTAAGGACTGTTATGGAGTGAATTCGAATCCTTTTAAAAAACTAGTTTCGCAACTTCGCGACATTGAAAAAAACAAGGGCCTGTATCATCAAGCGCGAATACGCTTGGGTCTTACGGATTCCGAGGTTGAGCCCATCATAAAAAAGCTTGAATCCTCTATGCAGAGCTATGAGAACGCTCGTCAGCATGCTCAAGAATCTTTTGTTTCAGTCAACAGTATTGATAACGGAAATAAGTGTAAAAATGTTTTAAACTATCAACTTTGCGGAAGCCTAAAGCAGTGGGAGTTTGGTTATAAACAACTTGAAAAAAAGGCTCAGGCTGGCAGTCTGAGTCAGAAAGAAAGTGCTGAACTTAAAGCTTATAAAGAACAGGTTTCCAGCCCTGAATTCCAACAGTGGAAAACAAAACAAGCTGAGTTTGATAAAAAGGCCCATGATATTTATTGGGAAGCAGATAAAGTGGCCCAAGCTGAAAGAGATGTTTATGAAAAACTTTATCAGCACTTTTCAGCACAAGAGAAAAAACCAAACCCATGCAGGAACTTTGTTTTATGAAAATGAAAATGTGGAAAACGTTGTTGGCAGTGTGGATATTGCTAGCCACTTGCCAAAGTTATGCAGAAAAATTTAAGTGCGGCAGATACGAAATTGATGGCGTGATTAAAAAAGTCGACGGAAAAAATGTACTGAAGCTTTATCCGGGTTCAATGAGCGAAACCACGTTTACGTTAGCTCCTGACTTAGAAGAACTTGCTGAAGTCTTCATAGATAATTCGGTCACTGTTAAAGGCAAAATTCTATCACCGGTTAAAGAGTATCAAGGCAAAGTCAGTTCGCTATTATCTGAAAAGGAAATAAAGGCGCTGACAGCTCCAGACAAGCCATCTACGGCGCGTTTTATGAGGGATGATATAAAACAGCGAGTCGCTGATCCCTTGCATCCCGATCTAGATTCTAGAATGAAACTAGTGAAAGAAATGCCCTGTACTGGGGAGCAATCCGCCCCTGCGCCTAAGAAAAAGGGCAAGAATAAGTAGACCATTGAAAATTTAAGGGCCTTGCTTTAAAAAGGCCCTATGAAAAAGAAATCCGGCAGAGACGCAAAAGAACTAGAAACCTTCGCCTTGGGTGAAAACCAAACCCATTACCCTGAGACTTACGCCCCAGAAGTATTAGAAGCTTTCGATAACAAAAATCCAGGCAAGGTCGCTTGGACAACTTTTGTTTGTACTGAATTTACTTCGCTTTGCCCAAAGACCCGCCAGCCTGACTTCGCAAAAATTTTTATCAACTACATCGCTGATAAAAAAATGGTCGAATCAAAATCTTTAAAACTTTACCTTTTCAGCTTCCGTAACCACGGTGATTTCCACGAAGACTGCGTGCAAACGATCTGCGATGACTTAGTGAAGTTGATGAAACCAAAATACATTGAAGTGATCGGTGAATTTACTCCGCGTGGAGGTATTGCTATTTACCCTTACGCAAACTACAGTGCGAAAGATAAGTTCTTCCAAGATCTTTATAAAAAGCGCCTGGCAGAATATGCCCCAGGCAAATACTCGATGGAGCTTTCTAAGCTTTATTAGTTTGTTTTTTCGATCAAATTTTAAAATAAAAAAAGGGCGACTTAATCGCCCTTTTTTTAGTAAACACAAGACCCCTCTTCTAGTTCCAAAGATTGCCTAAAAGATTCATCGTAGGCAGAAATCTTATCTTGGTCGTACGGACAGCTTTTCTGTATAAGTGTAGTCATAAAATACATAAGTTTCGCGTTTTCCTTGGCACTGTCGCAAATACCTTGCGTATTAAAATTTAAACGCGGACGAATCTGCTCAACCGCAGCATCAATAGCTTGATCGGTACAAGCAGTAAGAGGTCCCTCATATCCTTTTAGGTATGAGCGAGGCGCCTCGAATGTATTTGCACGCGAGCCTGAAACATTACCGTTGGAACCTGAATCATATCTTGAAGAACTTGGAACTAATGGCGGTTTTTGTTGGCCGGGAATGCCGTATTTTTCTGCGTTTTCAATTCTTAAACACTCCGGATTTTTATCGCATGAAGCATACGAGTGTAAGCCGTACCCCTCATTTATTTTCATGGTGCTTTTCTCCAATCCGCCATACCCAGTATTGTTAAGGTGGAAATATTTGTTAGAAAGTTTTCCTTCTTTTAGCTCCAGTAAAAGCTTGTAGTATTTTGTTGTATCATTGACTGTGTCTTCGAACGTCAGCCAGCCCAGGCCACTGCCAAGACCGTTAATACATTTTCCTGTCCATGATGGATTTTTATGGCGCTTAAGAATTCGTGTAGAATCAATGACCGTACATCCTTCTTTCGTTTTTACTTCTGGATAAGGATTTGTTTTCTTTAGGGCAGCCATGATTCGGGCACACGATTGACCGTGGGTAGGATTTGCCTTGCAATCACCGATAGCTGCTGTAAATCCTCTTTTGAATACTCCTTTGCTCTTATATGCAAAAAAAGTGGAGTCCTCATCAAAGATGTAAAGAAATACATCACTAACCAGACGACCCTCTTTGAATTCTGCGAACATTTTACTGAGATATCTTGAAGGTCTGATGTATCCCCAGCCACTCACTAAACCATTTTTGCATTCTCCGGACCATTGCGGAGACTGCTCATCGTCACCGCCGACTTCGATAAACGGGTTATAAATAGTGCAACCATTTGTCGTAGTATTTTTTTTTGGTTTTTCAAAACCCCAAGAATAATTATCGGCATAAACGTTTGCCGAAATTAAAATCGTACTTAAGAAAAGTAATAAGCTCTTCATCGCTTGCTCCAACATAATTTCGTTTTGTTGGAGCAAATTAGCATAGGGGTCTTAAAAAATTAGAATTACAGCCGCAGAATGGGCTGTCTTTGGAAAAGAAGTTTCGATTGATTAGAAGTTCGACAGAGGAAAATGGCGGAAAGGGCGGGATTTGAACCCGCGGTACACCTTTTGAGTGTACGAGCGTTTAGCAAACGCTTGGTTTCAGCCACTCACCCACCTTCCCGCGGTCGGTTTAAACTCGACTGAAGATTCAACCTGCCATAGCGGGACCCGTTAATCAAGGTTTTGAGCTAATTCTTATTGTAATTTTATCAAGAATGCTTGATTTTTCCCTGGCCGCAGTCTATCAATACGTCTCTTTCACAGTGCACTCGTAGCTCAGCTGGATAGAGTACATGACTACGAATCATGTGGTCAGAGGTTCGAATCCTCTCGAGTGCACCATTTTCTCCCCCAAAAATCCCTGAAATCACGAAAAACTGAAGAAACCACCGTTCAAAGCTTTATTTTTTTACCCGCTTCATCCTGGTACATTTAACTTATCAATCAGTAATTGTTTAAGGTTATTACGGACTTGGGTCTAAAAATAAGTCACCCTAAACGGATCAGTTCTAAGCCGAATGCATCTCGCGTAAACTAAGGACTGAGGATCAAAAATGAAAAATCAGATTTTGTCATGGTGTGTCTTTGGGGTGCTTAGTTTCCAAGTAACTGCTTTTGCCGACGATATGTACGGCGTCTTCATGGTAACTAAAGGGAGCGTGAAGGTTCAAAGCGCAAAAACAGGTACAACTGACGCCAAGGTCGGAGTGAAAGTTTTTGAGGGTGATACAGTTATTACTGCAGCCGATTCCAGAGCGAAAATCGTGATGGCGGACCGTAACGTTATCAACGTCAATCCTGACACCAAAATTCAAATCGCAAAATATCAAAACGATTCTGCCACAGGCAAAAAAGACGTTCAGTTGAATCTGCTGCAAGGTAAGGTTCGTAACAACGTTCAACAAAACTATGATGGCGAAAAAAGTAAGTTCTTAATTAAGACACCAACTGCAGTCGCAGGAGTTCGTGGTACCCAGTTCCTTGCGGGATTTGATCCGTCCACGCAAATGACTTCGGTGGTAACTTTTAAAGGCGCTGTTTCAGTAGCGTCAGTTAATAAAGCAGGCCAAGTTGTTGGCGCTCCAGTCATGGTTAAAAAAGGTGAAATGACGACTGCGACTGCGAATGCAGCTCCTGAAGCTCCGAAACCTCTTCCTAAAGAAGAAGTTAAAAAAATGGACGTAGAAAGTGCTTCTACGAGCCAAAACAAAGAAGGCAGCGAAAAAGCTTCTAACGAAGCAGCTCCAGCAGGTGATAACAAATCTGCTGATAACAAATCTCCTGAAGGTAAAGAAAACGGCAAACGCGACCCTGCAAGTGAAGGTTCAGCTCCTGCCGGTGATGCTGGTGGAAATAAAACAGCTCAGGGCGAGGCTCCGCCTCCAGTGAAAGAAGCAGCTCCTCCGATGATTGATAAAAAAGATATGGATATCGGTATGGCAAAAGAGATCAACGACGTACGTCAGCAGCCTGTAGCGGCTCCGACGACGACGATGCCTCGCGCGCCAACGGCTGACGCAACTTCACCGGTGAAAGATATCATTCGAGATACAATGGGTAAAACTCGTGTGATCGTAAGACCGCAAATTGGTAATTAAAATTTTAAACTAGATAGAGCGACAATTTATGAAAGCAGCTTTGATTTTTCTTCTGAGTTTCCTTTTGGCCGTGCCGTCTTTTGCGATTGATACAAAGATTGCCCAGTCTCAAGTAATTGTCGTTCACTTGCATGATGCAAACGCCACGGGTGATGTGCAGACGGTTCGGGTTCGCGATGTCGATTCAAATAAAATAGCGCAAATTTCACTTCATCCTAATAAAGCCAATCCAAAAATTTGGAGCGGCTTTTTCGTTATTAGCTTTTTTAAGGGTGATACAGCGGCAAGAACTTTAGAGTTCTTTGGTGTTGGTAAAAATCCTTATTACACTTACGTTTCAGGCACAGACACGATTCAAAGGGTAAACCTTTTTGAAAACTCTGATTTAATGGCGGCCTTTATTACCAGAGACGTTGAGGCTAAAGCAAAAGCTGCAGCTAAAGCGGCACCAGTAGCGGCAGATAAGAAAAAGGCCGAAGTTTTTTCTC
Source organism: Bdellovibrio reynosensis (assembly GCF_022814725.1). NCBI lineage: Bacteria > Pseudomonadati > Bdellovibrionota > Bdellovibrionia > Bdellovibrionales > Pseudobdellovibrionaceae > Bdellovibrio > Bdellovibrio reynosensis. The sequence goes on along the minus strand of NZ_CP093442.1, from coordinate 2,449,949 downwards.
AAGAAAAAATGGTGCAAATTCAAAAACAAGTTCGCGAACAAGTTCGTGTTCAAGAGCAAGTGCAAGTCAGCTTAGAAGAACAGCAAGCGAAAAAAAGAGCTGAGCTTTTAGAGCAACAACAAAAACTTAGCCAAGCTGAAAAGAAAAGAAAACAAGATGAAGCGGCGGCCTTAGTTAAAAAGGCGGATGCCCAATATGTAAAACAAAACTATGCAGCTGCAGAAAAGCTTTATTCAGAGGCTATTGAGTTAGATCCAGAAAACGAATCTTACTTTTACCGTTATGGGGTTAGCTTATATAAGACTGAAAACTATAATAAGTCCTTAGTGACTTTAAATATGGCGGAAGTTGATACCGATAAGCTGCTTGAAAAAGACTATTACATCGCTTTGAACCAGTTAAAGCTTAAAGACTATGATAAAGCTTTAAAGGCGCTCGTTGAAGTTCGTGACGAAAATGATCCTAACTTCAGTCCAACGGCTGCTTATTTCGCTGGTACTATTGAATATCAACAGCAGAAATTCCCAGAAGCTCGCAAGAGTATGGAATATGTTTTAGATAATTCCAAAGATCCACAAATGGATAAGGCTGCTGAAGACATGCTAGATCAAATTGATCGCATGGAAAATTTCTTGGCAAGCAAAAAGGAACGTTTCAGATTCACCTTTTTTGCCGGACCTGTTTACGACGAAAATATTCTGAATGTCGCTTTAAATAATGGACAAACAGATGTGCAAGCTTTCCGCGCCAACTTCGGTGCAAGTGCATTGGGTTATATCTATAAAGGCTTGAATTCAGATTTAGCAGCTCAGCTAGCGGTATCTGACTACTATAGTACTAATACGCGCTTTCAAGGGGACGCCACCTTGCAAACAGCAGACCCTTTAGAATTAGCTTTGACCTTACCGTATCACTTAGAGATCGTCGGTAAAAGCAGATCCTACAACCTTGATGTCTTGCCTTCCTATAGAACCATTTATATGAGCCCTACCGGCGGCACGCGCGCAGAGATCTTGCGAACAACCGGGGTGACGACCACATTGGCGGCACCGGTTAAAAGAGACCTGTATTTGTCAGGAAAGCTTGAGTATTCAATTGATACATCGCTAGCAGATATATCTTCTGACGATGATGATCAAAGCGGTAACAAATATGGATTAACTATTACGCCGACAAAGTTGTTAGACCTTAAAGGCGAAAAATCCATTTCAACAGATATCAGCTACATCATGAATCAAGCAAATGGTAAGAATTTTCGCTATCAACGAATGGGTTTGGGTGTGAGCTATAGTTACCCAACGTTCTGGAAGTCGACAGGCACTCTGCGTGGGGATTATGCGAATCAAAGTTACGGGGAGGCTGATACGGCCCGTACCGATAGCACAATGACTTTCACGTATTCTTTAAATAAAGATCTTACGAAAAAATGGAATATGGGCGCTACAGCTCAATACACTATAGCAAATTCCGAAGTTGAACTTTATAAGTACAACAAGGCGATGCTAAGTGCTCTTTTCACATATACTCATAGCATTCTAAGCAAATAAAAAAAGCCACTGAATATGGTGGCTTTTTTTATTTTTTCAGTCGTCAGTTTTAGTTATTAACTGTGACTGGGATGGATGGTGACGTTGTTCCGCTTGAATTCACCTGCACATTTACATTCAAAGGCCCACCGCTTTGGTTATCTACTTTAAAGTAAACTTGTATTGTAGCTGGGCCTGAACTTGGCCAGTAAAGGTAACTTTGTGGGTAACTGCTGCAGGACGGGTCGTTGTAGAATCCGCCTAGTGAAGGGCCCGGAATGCCGGTTACATTGGGATACACGCTCATGCCCATGCCTTGCGCCACAGAGCCAGAAGCATTTTTCATTGTAAGTGTCACTGGCACACACTGATTATTACTTAATGTCCCTGGCAGCATCGGAGTAAGTTCAATCATCGAAGGGCCATCTATGATCACCGGGTAACTTACCGAAGTAAGGCCCGCCGCTGAAACGATGATGTTATGGGTTCCCCAGGCTGTAAAGCGAGAGAAGAATGCACCCTTATAATTGCCTGCCGGAATGCTTACTGAAGAGATAGCACCAGTGCCGTATCCGCAATCTCCTGTATTGTTGTAATAACTAATGCCGCTATTGTTAGTGCTTAAATTTACCGTCATCGCACTTGGGAGTACGATTGGAGTGTGAAATTCGTTAACAACTAACACTTCGTGTGCCATATTTGAGCAGTAATTGAGGCTGCCCATCTTATTGTTTCCGCGAATCTCGAGATATTTCGCGATGTTAGTTCCTTGTCCTTTATGAATATATTTATAACCATCATCATAAGCACCACCTTCAGCGAGTAGCTGAATCGGCTCTTGGTCATCTGACATCGGCTTAACTTTCACGTAAATAGTTTTTCGAATCGTAGAATTAGGCATTAGCACGGACGTAATAGGGGATGTATTTGACTGACATGTCGCAAGAGTAGAATAGATTTTTTTGTTAACACCATAACCTATATTAATATTTTCATCTGAATACTTATACACAGATCCATTATCCATTTTTTTAATAACTAGATCAAAAGGATAGCAGTTATCTGGTAATACACTCCAAGGACCTTCAAGATCCATAGTAGTTGCATTTTTATCATAGATTAGAAAGTGTCCCGCCCCAAATACAGTCACACCATTCGGAGCAGAAGTAACTGCTGCACTTATAACTGCGGTTGTTGGATCATAAGGAGTTTTGAAAACAACTTGCTTGCGATCTTGGAACGCTGGAATCGTAATTGAAGATTGAGGGCTAGAGCTTGCCTGACATTCTTCCCAACTATTATAAATAGGCTGACTTGAACCATTGATTTCAATGGTAGGTGCTACTGTGATGGCTACAGGGAAGGTCGAGTGACGACCGTAACTATCTTTAAGTGCTAGATCAAAAGATTGGCAAGAGTCTGTCGTGAATGAATTGTACGGGAACCACTCTTTTGTAATATGCAATTGCGTAGGAGCAGAAGTGCCGGGGCCCGTTGGACCATCACTATGTCCATCATCTGGGAAGTCAGGACCATCGCAAGTATCGAAACGATTTGATTCGCTAAATGAAACTTTAATTGGAAGATCCTTAGTCTCGCCTGGTTTTAACTCTAAAGCGCCGACTTCACCTACTAGATAAGGTGAAGACATCACGTCATGTTCAGGGAATGAATTCACTTTAAAGTCTTTACATGCACCTGCGGCAGCGTAAAAACCAATGACGTAAATCACGCGGTCTTTTCCGGATGGCACATCAAAAGATAATGCTGAACCAGCAGGCGCGCCACCCACCCACATACCAATTTTTCTTTGCGCAAAAGTTGTATCATTTTTTCTATAGCACACGTTTCTTTGCAGAGCCTCTTCAGGCCCACCAGCCGCGATCATAAAACAGTTGATCGGACGATCGCCTGTGAATCCAGTCGGAACTGGGCGAGTTTCATCACCAGTCGATGCAACTGAAACATCAGTGGCCTTTGATAAGGAAGGCGTTATTGAAGGTAATTGAATCTGCACCTTGGTTTTTTCATCCATTGCTAAACGATCACAACCAAGAAGAGCCGTCACACTGAGTGCTAATAAAATATGATTTTTCATATACTTACTTCTCGGCATAATGGGGCCCATAATAAAAGAAATCGGTAAAAAAAATTTTGAATGTGAATGAGACGCCCGGAAATTTAGACTCATTTTGAGAATTGGGTTCATCAGAATTTGATAAGAACATTGGGTGCTCGTTTTGAAACGCCGTTTTGCATCGCCGATAACGTATTAAATATTTCTAACGATGAAGAACTAAACAAATCGTGCTGCACTTCGCTGGACATTGTTCGGTCCCTTTGATCTTATAGTTGTGCAATGAAAACAGGTTTAATCTTAAAAATCTCGATGTTGGTTTTTGCCTTTGTTGCCGTGCTTTACGGGATCAAGGCGCTGCAATCTCCTCAAACACAAAAGCATGCTGCAGATCCTAATAGCATGATTGGTTTATTGGTTGGCGGGGAATATCGATTGCTTTCTTGGTGCCCGGAAAAAACCGTAAAGGTTGAACTTCTCTCTGAAAATTCAGAAGTCTTAAAAACTTTTTCTTCAGCCCAAGATCTTTCGGCCGCGTGCGAACTTATGGTGGGGAGTTTTAGCCAAGAGCAAAATTATGAACCTAAGTATCGCCCGCTTCTTAAGGCTATTTCAGAATCTGGTGAAACAAAGATTTTAGAAAAAGACGCGGTAAAAGAAATTTTCCGGGTTCAGGGGATGCCTTTTTCATCGCCGGGCCTGGTAAAAGTTTTGAAGAGATTTGAAGCGCCCTAGACTTCTGAAATCTGTTTGACAACAGCCAGGCAAAGCCCTATTTATGGAACCTCACCGAGTTCAGGAGTAGCTCAGTCGGTAGAGCAAGCGGCTGTTAACCGCTGGGTCGGGGGTTCGAGTCCCTCCTCCTGAGCCAACTTTTTTAGTTGTGAAATTTAAGCCCTAGGTAACCCCTGGGGTTTTTTTTATCCCCAGATCGACGCCTGGCGTCGATGCCCTCTGGTTTACGAGCTAGCTGCCAAGCCAATTTTGTCTCAAAGTAACACATTTAGGCCTCCTCAAGGATTCAACTCCTTTATATTGCAAATGGGTCATCTAAGCCCCGGCACGGGCTTTGTAATAACCCCGCGTGGAACAATCGGACGTCTGCTGGAGGATCGATGCGTATCTATAAATTACTCCCTCTATTAGCTTTTTGGAGCGTTACTGTGCTTTCGGTAAATGCCGGAGCTCAGGTGAAAAGCTATCGCGAATGGAAAACGGAACGCGTTCAACAGGCGCAAACCAAAGTTCTAACTTTGAAGGCCCAAATTGATTCTAAGAAAGCGACTAGAACCCTGGCACACGGAACGGACCCTAATTTAAGCCAGAAAACTGCCGTAGAGGCTGTTTCAACCACAGATATGGCTGTAGAAAGATTAGAAAGATTGTTACGTGCAGAACAATATGACCTTGAAGTCGCAAAAGACCTTTCTGTAACCGATTACTTCGTTGGATATCTCACTAAAGTTCAAGATAAGAAATCAGCTTTTAATGAAGTTGCGGGAAAGTTAACGCCCGAAGAAGTAGCGGAGTTAATGACTGCTTATGCCAATTCAGTATTTGGCGCATCAACAGCGGACCTTCCGGCAAGTGCTTCTAATATGGGAAAAGAAGTTACAAAATAGTTCTCTAAATCCGATATTTTTACTCGCCGCACAATAAGATGCGGTGTGATTTCTAAGAACCTTTCAAAAAAATAGCTCGCCCAACCTTGACTTAAAATCCCCCGGCTTCATATTACCCTCGTCATTAATAAACGGAGGCAAATATGGCTAAAACTGAACTTAGCGTTCGTCCACTTCACGATAGAATCCTAGTGCGCAGAATGGCGGAAGAAGAAAAAACCGCTGGCGGACTTTTCATCCCTGATACAGCAAAAGAAAAACCACAAAAAGGCGAAATCGTAGCAACTGGCAAAGGCCGTGTTACTGAAGACGGTAAAATCCTTCCATTGGAAGTTAAAGCTGGCGACAAAGTTCTTTTCAGCAAATACGCGGGAACTGAGTTGAAACTTGAAGGCGCAGAGTACTTAATGATGCGCGAAGAAGACATCTTGGGCGTGTTCCAATAGTCTTTCGATTTTTGAATTTTTTATTTAATTTAAACGGAGAAAAAAATGAGCAAAGTATTAACATTCTCAGAAGACGCTCGCACACACATCCTTAAAGGTGTGAACACTTTAGCGAACGCTGTAAAAGTAACTCTTGGACCTAAAGGTCGTAACGTAGTTATCGACAAATCTTTCGGTTCGCCTCTTATCACTAAAGACGGTGTAACTGTTGCTAAAGAAATCGAACTTGAAAACAAATTCGAAAACATGGGCGCGCAAATGGTTAAAGAAGTTGCTTCTAAAACCAATGACGAAGCCGGTGACGGAACTACAACTGCAACTGTTCTAGCTCAAGCGATCTACCGCGAAGGTGCTAAACTAGTTTCTGCTGGTCATAACCCAATGTCTATCAAACGTGGTATCGACAAAGCTGTTGCTACTATCATTGAAGACCTTAAAGCAATGTCTAAGCCTGTTAAAGGCACTAACGAAGTTGCTCAAGTTGGCGCGATCTCTGCGAACAATGATAAAGAAATCGGTCAAATGTTGGCTGATGCTATGGAAAAAGTAGGCCGTGAAGGCGTTATCACTATCGAAGAATCTAAAACTGCTAAAACTGAAGTTTCTGTAGTTGAAGGTATGCAATTCGACCGTGGTTACCTTTCTCCATACTTCGTAACTAACGCTGAAAGAATGGAAGCAGTTCTTGAAAACGCTTACGTTCTAGTTACTGACAAAAAAATCTCTTCTATGAAAGACATGATCGGCATCCTTGAAGGCGTTGCAAAACAAGGCCGTCAATTGTTGATCATCGCTGAAGACGTTGAAGGTGAAGCACTAGCAACTTTAGTTGTGAACAAACTCCGTGGCACTCTTCACATCTGTGCAGTTAAAGCTCCTGGCTTCGGTGACCGTCGTAAAGCTATGCTTGAAGACATCGCGATCCTAACTGGCGCGAAAGTTATTTCTGAAGATATCGGTCGTAAACTTGAGCAAGCTACTATCGCGGACTTGGGTGTTGCGAAACGTATCGTTGTAGACAAAGACAACACGACTGTTATCGATGGTTCTGGTAAAAAAGAAGACATCAAAGCTCGCGTTTCTGCTATTAAAGCACAAATCGAAGAAACTACTTCTGACTACGACAAAGAAAAACTAAAAGAGCGTCTAGCTAAAATGGCTGGCGGTGTGGCAGTTATCTACGTTGGTGCTCCGTCTGAAGTTGAAATGAAAGAGAAAAAACACCGTGTTGAAGATGCTTTGAATGCAACTCGCGCGGCAGTTGAAGAAGGTATCGTTGCTGGTGGCGGAACTGCACTTCTAAGAGCAGCTTCTAAAATCGACAAAACTAAATACGCTGAAGAAGAAGCTTTCGGTGCGACTATCATTAAACGCGCTTGCGAAGAGCCAATTCGTCAAATCGCTGCGAATGCAGGCCTTGATGGCGCGATCGTTCTTGATCGTATCCTTCAAAACAAATCTGCTTCATGGGGTTTCAACGCTTACTCTGACGAATACACTGACCTAATCAAAGACGGTGTTATCGATCCAGTTAAAGTTGTTCGTTGCGCATTAACTAACGCTGCTTCTGTAGCGTCTTTGATGCTTACTACTGAGACTATGATTGCAGAAGCTCCTAAGAAAGAAGCTGCTGCTGCTCCAGGCGGACACGGAATGCCAGGAATGGGCGGAATGGGAGATATGATGTAATTTGCTCGAAGAGCAATTACATTCGTTCTTTCAACGAGAGCCTGGGGAAACCCGGGCTCTTTGTTTTTTAGAAGAGGTATTGAACTCCGCCTAAGAGGGTTGTCATTTTGTGGCTGGCGCTGCTAGCTGTTCTTTCGCCGGTTCCGCTGAAGCTTGAGTTGTAGTTTTCAATTAGGATTTCGCCGCGGATTTTGAATCTGGTTCTTAGTTTATAGTCGAAGAAGAAGCTGAAAGCGTTAATGCTGCTGCTTGAACTTGAGCCGCTGGTTTTACTTTCAGAGACTGTAGGGTTGTAGAAGAAATCTAACTTACCGCCGATGTCTACCGGAGTTTCTTCGGAAAGTGGTACTTGCCCTGCGACGCTAAATACTAAGCCACTGTAGCTCATGGTTGTGAAGGCTGTTGGGTTGCTATCGTCTACGCTAAATTTTGTGTTTAAATAGCCGCCAGAGATTTGGATTTTTGGACCGAAGAAGTCATTGGTCATTAAGAAGTTATAGCCAAGACCCACGCCGTATTGGCCGATTCCAAGATTTAATGAGCTTGGAGCTGATCCTGTGAGGTCGTTAGAGATAGAGAAAACGGATTGTCTTAGAACTAATCCAACATACCATTCTGGGCTTAGCCACATTTCACCACGAACCATGATATTGGGTGCAAGGGTGTTGCTACCGCTAATGGATTCCGTTGGTAGTGATGCGTTTTGAGTGTAGTTGCCGATCCCTGCAAGTAAATCTATTTTCCCGTATTGCGGGGGCATTGTTGGGAGCCATTCTTGTGGGTCTTCACCGAAGGCTACTTCTTTATCTGGTCTTGTTGAAACATCCTGTAAAACTTTTCCTGATGGGGTTGTAACAGGTACCGAGTATTTAACGAATTCATCCGGCATTACTTTCGAACCTACCGTGATAATGCCTGGATCTTTTTCCATTTCCACGTAACCGAAACTTAAATGCGGTTCTACTTTAAAAAGTTTTACTCTGCCTAAAACTTCTTTTTCGGTGCTGACCATGATCTTTAATTTTGGGTGGCGATTGATTTTGATGATTTGTACAACCGACACGCGACTTTCTGGTTTAAGTCCGTAGTTACTTCCTAAGTTTAATGTCACTTGCTGACCACGACGACTTAGGATTGTTGCCCTGAAAGGCATTCGGGATTTTAGATTTTCAAAAAGTCTTTTTACTTCACCGCGAACTTCGGCGGTTTCAAAACCTTTATATTCACTTAAAGCCTCTTGTAAAAGAGGAAAGCCCTCGCGTCCCACGAACAATGTCATCGTAATCGACATGCCTCGGGGACCGCGGATGATTTTTGTCGCTAGGGCTGCTTCCGATCTTGCTGACTTTAAAATTTTCTGAACATCTTCAGGGCGCTCATCTAAAAGTTCTGGTTTTACTTTTAAATCTGCAGGCATTGGCGATAATGACCACTGCTTGTCTTCATTTAAAAGATTTCTTAATTCTTCTTCAACAGGTTTTGCGTAAATGCCACCCACATTATCAGTCGGGGGAACTAAGACGATGGATTTGATTGCCAGGTCTTGGTCGACAGCACTAACGAAGACATTCTGGGCATTGGTCTGGGCCAAAGCTGGCGGCAATATAGAAATGAAACAGATCCACACGAAGATAAAACACTGAAGAATAGATTTCATAAAATAATTCTGCACTGCCTCTGAAAACAGGTCAATTTGACATCAAGTAATTAAGACCGAGAGCCGAAATTATTTGTATGAAGACTTCATCTGCTATTTTACTTTTGTCACTGCTATCGACCTCGACTTCGTTCGCGCAAACAGGTCTAGAAGGTTTTAGTTCTGGTCGTTATGAGATTCGTAAGTCCTCTTCTAAGCGAATGCCTGCGTCTGAGACTGCACTAGTGACTGACAGTGATGGAGTCAAAGTCAGAACTTTAAAAGAATCTGAACTAGCTGCGGAAGAAAAAGCCCACAAAGAGGCTGCTGCTGCGAAAGAAGAAGCTGCGAAAGCTGCTGAAGCTTCTAAGATTGAAAAAGACAAAACCGTTATCTCTCAAAAAGTTGAAATCACCAAAGTGGAAACAGTTGTGGATAAGTCTACACTAGAGGTCCAGGAACCTTCGATTGGTGAACAAGCAGAAAGCCTTTTTTCAAATAAGGCTGAAAAGATCTATGACTTTTACCGCGAACAAGTTCATCCCGATGACATTCGGAACAATAAAGCTGAATTAGATTTCGCTCCGGTGCTTATTTATAACGATTCCCAGTCGAATTATTCTTTCCGTGATTACAATAGTTTCTTTAATGCTTTAAAGATCAAAGCGGCAGTGTGGTTTACGCCATTAATTGGTGTTAGCGGACAGATGCTTTTTTCTATGGGTGCTGACGTTGATTCTATGGATGCAGATAAATCCCGCGTCCCTGCAAAATATGAATTTACGGATCTAGCTGTTAATTTTAGAAGGTTTTTTGGTGTTTCCCGCAAATCAAACTCTGTGGAATTTTCTGTGATCTTAAGTGAAAACAAGATGACAGTTCCAAGTGACAATACTTCTCGTGCGCGTTTAAAGACATCTGGCGTAGGCATAGGTTTGAAAACACGTTTACCATCTTCCGCGAATTATTCGTGGGTGATGGGGGGGACTTTCTTTCCAAGATTACAACATGATGAAAGTGAAACGGGCGTTGCTATTAATTCAGGAACTGCTGAAGATACAATCCGCTTGGGATTGGATTTCGGTGGAGAATGGAAATTTGATCGTGAAGGTCAGATGACTTGGAACTTAGGCACAACCGTAGAGCGCAACGTCTTTGCTGACACCGCAAGTTTGCCAGACCCAAGTACTGGTTCAACGCCTTCAAATGTCAGCGTGACCAATACGCTGTACATGTTTTCCCTAGGCTATCGTTGGGGCCACTAAAATCCGCTCATCAAAAGTCGTAATAAGTTCTATTCTAAAGCGGTATGAAGATACGTTTTGCTGTTGTTGATGATGCCGCTTTTTTACGTGAACTGCTGAAGAATATAATTACTTCTGCTGGCGGCGTATGTGTCGGTGAAGCGGAAAACGGTGATGAAGCCGTTGCGCTTGTTAACAATACCCTGCCCGATTTAGTTTTATTGGATATGGTGATGCCACTTCGTAATGGTATCGAAACTGCTAAAGCGATCAAAGAACTTCATCCTGAAATAAAAATCATCGGCTGTTCTACTGTGGATCAAGAATCCCTGGTGCAAAAAGCTTATGAAGCAGGTTTTGATGCCTATATCGTTAAGCCATTTACAAAAGATCAAGTTATCTCTGCCATCCACAAGGTCTTACCTCATCTAGGAGAATCAACCCATGGAAGAACTTAAATATATCTTAAAATGCTTTTGTTTCACGGCCCTATTGATCGTGCTAATGCAGGTCAAAGTCGGCGGTACTTCGATGGAAGAGCATTCATTTCGTTGGTTAAGAAGTTCGACGGTTTCAGAATACATTCAAAGTGCCGCAGCAGGTGGGGCCATGGCTTTACGCAGTCTTGGTAAAACACTCAAAGATGGCGTCGAAAATACTGTGAGCGGCTTTCAAGAGGGTGCTCACCAGAAAGCGATTCGATAAAAAAAGAAATGGGAGAGCCACCTCGGGGGTATAGGAGCTCTCCCAGTTTTGGGGGTTGATCTAGTTCAGGATTACTTCACGCCTGATTTCGTGGATTCAGTGCCCGTCGAAGATTTAGATACTCTTTCCTTCACCGGGTTCGTATTTTTAAACATATCGTTTTTTCCTGACGCCAATCTGTGTGCGCATTTTGGATTGGCAAATGTCACCGCAGAAAATGCGATTACAGAAAACATCACTACAGCTTTAATAGACTTTTTCATACATAACTCCTATCACGCCTCTTCCTAAGGAGGACTGTTCGTTAAAGAAAACTACTCAATGGAGTTCCATTGCAGCGGGTGTGCCAGCTTTTCTGTATCAAAATGAGATTACGACAGGGATATAGAGGTCTTCAGATCAAATAAAAAGGGCCTTGGTTCCCCAAAGCCTTTTTAGGTTAGCGTGTGACAAATAATTAGACGGCGGCTGGAACTAGCGAGTTCCCTCTTTCGAAGAGCTTCCGCCACTTGGTGAGGAAGAAGTGCCTGCAGGACGGTAAGTTGTATCGTCGTTGATGCGGCCGTGTTTCATTCTGGCGATACATTCTGGGCAATACCCCGGAGCAGCGACTTCAGCTTCTAATGCGCGAGTCCCTTTAGCTTCGTTAGGATCAGTGCCTGGATTTACAGTTCTTTTTGAGTCATCCTCTTGTGCAAAGGAAGTTACTGACACCACAGAGAAACCAAGAACTAGTGAAATGGATAAAGCTAAAACTTTTTTCATAATCCACCTTTTCCTTATAGATACAACTCTGCAGTAGCAGGGGCAATGATATCTAATAAATTATTGAACGTACTAGCAACTTGCATCGCCACAGATGGTCCTTCTTTACTATCTACCTTATTGATTTCACCATTTGGCTTATAGCTAACTACGATAGTGCCTAAGCCGGGGCGGGTCACGATCGATGGTTTGCCATAACGTTCTTCGTATTCAATCTTAACTACTTTTTTAGCGTGATCCGTGATGGTAGCAATACGACCGCGGTTATCGTACGTCATATTGATTTTTTGGCCATCGCTATTTTGGGCAAATACTAAATTACCTTTACCGTCGTACTTAAATTGAGTGGCTTTGGTAAGAGCCTTCTGACCTTTTTCATTAAAGAAGGTGCTTGAAACAGAGCTTACTTTTTTAAGGGCAGAATCATACTCAAATGCCATACGCACATTAGGTGATGCTTTAATTTTCACTAAACCATCTGGATAGTATTCGTATGTTACGCGGTCAGTATTACGGCGAATAGAAACTGGTTTGCCAAATACAGGATGATAGGAAATGTCAGTCACGTTGCCGTTAACTGAAGTCAAAACACGTTGCAAATAGTACTGACCATCTTTGCGTTGATCGTGCCAAAATTCGTATTTGTTATCTGCAGTCAATTCTTTGCCGCAAGTTTTTTTAACTGTCGACCAGTAGTGGTTTTTCGGGTCGTTTTCAGAGAACTCATATTTATATTGCTCAATACATTTATCGCGGTCAGCAAAAGCCACAACCCAGTCATTCTTTTTATCGTATTTGATAGCTACGAAAGTTTTATCGGGCCAGCCGGCTTTAGTTAAATTGTGAAGCTCGTCGTATTCGTAAGTGTAAGTTTTTAACCAAGCGTTCTTCACGGATGAAAGATCATCAAGGTTGGCGAATTTATAATCAGCCATCAGACCGTTAGGGCCCGTGATAGACTTAACTTTTTTGTTTTGATAGTACTTAAAGTTTAAACGACGACCGTTGTTATCTTGAAGTGTCGCAATAACATCTTTGTCGTAATCAAATTTTAAGTAATTACCATTTTTATCATAGATATGGGTCAATTTTCCTTGCGGGCTAAAGCGTTGAGCACTGCCATCAGGAAGATTGCGTGTGTAGTGGGTTTTGTTAAAAACAAAATGTTCTACTTCACGTCCGTTTGCATAGAACTTCGTCCCTTCGCGCACAGCTACATTAATTCCGTAGCGGGAAGCAAAGTCAGAACGAAGATTGTCATCTTCAAGAAGCTGAGTTTTTAAAGACGTGATGTAAGCTTCAGTCACACCCACTTTCTTTTCAGCTTTCATTTTATTGATAATAGAGTTGATAGTTCCATCAACTTCTTTTCTAGTTACTTCACGCGGTGAAAAGGTGACTTCAAGGCCGCCGCCGCATTCTTTAACTTTAATATTTCCTTCGGCATTCACTTCCATGGAAGTTTCAAAATCAGAACACCAGCCAAATCCGAACATTCCGTTAAATAGCGAACGGCTATTATAAGTGCGCACGATTTTTAAATCGTAGCCACTTCCGGGAACATCCATATCAATCCATGTATTTGAGTAGTTGGCATTTTTCATATCTACAAGCGCATAGGCTTGAGCTGAAAAAAGAAAAGCGAACCCAAGAATTGCCTTCTTCATTAGTGAATACCTCTTCCGTGAAATATCGTAGCAAGCTCTGGTCAAAACCAGAGTAGGCATGACAAACTACACTTTGATGGTAACAAGCTTTTTGATTACTACGCCACCGATTATTTGCAGGCCCAGCATGACGAATAATAACACTAGACCTAGGGTTGTGCTGAACATGGGCTTGATAAAACCCGGATCAATCAGCATAAAGACGCCCATTAAGATAAACGGAATCATGGTGACGATTATCCCTTGCATCATCCCTTGTGCGGTCATGGCTTGAATTTTTTTCTCTACCTTTTGACGCTCACGAATGACTATGACGATGGTCTGGAAAGTTTCAGCTAGGTTACCACCAGTTTCTTTTAGGATATTGATCGACGTTACAAACATCTGCACATCAGGGCGTGGGATGCGTGTTCCCAAATCGTTCAATGCACTTTCAAAACTATCACCGACTTGCATCTGATAAAGAACTTGGGCGAATTCTTGGCTCATAGGATTCCCCATGATTTCAACCACGCGTTTCATTGATTCTTGGGGATTGGAGCCGGCTTTAATACCGTTAGCCATGATTGTAAGACCATCCACCATTTGATCGGTGAACTTGTTGCAGCGTTGTTCGTAAATCATACGCACAGCAAATAGTGGCAACTGCCAACCGGCGATAGTGACTGAGGCACCGATAAAGAAACCCACTAGGACACTTGGCCAAAACGCTAAGAAAACTAAAGCGCCGATACCGAAACTCATTAACAGAATTAAGATCGTGATTTTTCGCTCGTCAACTTCCATGCCCATGACACGCAATAAACGCATAACTTCATCGCGTTGACCTAAGCTGCGTTTATGAAGCCAAGCTATGGCCTTGTCAGCCCAAAGGATGACGACCGTGAAAACACAGATGCCAAATAACGGAATCATGATCCATTCGTTAAATAAAAAACTCACTCATTACCCCGATTTTTTCACTGGAGCGACACCTGGCATTTTCGGCATCGCTGCAGTAATTGGTGGTTTCGCAGCGGCTTGCGCAGCTGCAGGGTTGTTGGTGTTAGGGTCATTAGCAAAAATTTCGCGAGGAATAACCACGCCTTTATCACTGAGTTTCTGGATAAAGCTGGGGATTGTTCCCGTTGCTTGGAAGATCCCTTGGATTTTTCTATTTTTATCGTAACCGGTTTCTTTAAATCTAAAGATCTCTGCTAAAGTAACAACATCACCTTGCATGCCGGCGACTTCCGTGATGCTTAGGATCTTACGACTGCCATCAGATAGGCGCGAGATTTGAACGATTAAGTTCACTGCGCCAGAAATCTGTTCACGAATCGCGCGCACAGGTAATTCCATGCCCGACATCATACAAAGAGTTTCAAGACGGGCAATACACTCACGCGGGCTGTTGGCGTGGGTCGTCGTCATTGAACCATCATGACCCGTGTTCATGGCTTGCAACATGTCTAGGGCAGCACCGTCACGGCACTCACCGACGATGATACGATCAGGACGCATACGTAACGAGTTCTTAATCAAATCACGAATGGTGATGGCGTTAGTGCCTTCCATTGATGCGGGCCTTGTTTCAAGGCGCACGACGTGCTCTTGTTCTAATTGAAGCTCGGCCGCGTCCTCGACAGTGATCACACGCTCATTTGAAGGAATGAACGTTGAAAGCATGTTCAATAAAGATGTTTTACCGGAACCGGTACCACCAGAGATCACCACGTTCAGACCGTTTTCCACGCAGATGCGTAGGAAATCGATCATGTTCTTTGTGACGCTTCCATAGTTAATATATTTTTCAGGCGTTATACCGCCCTTTTTAAATTTACGAATTGTTAGTGCTGGTCCGTCAATCGCTAATGGTTCAATCACCGCATTCACACGGGAGCCATCTTTAAGACGGGCATCCACACACGGAGTCGATTCGTTGATCTGACGTCCTAATGGCGTCACGATACGTTCAATAATACGGCGAAGGTGATCATTGGAAGTAAACGTCACAGGACTTAACTGAACTTTACCACTTTTTTCAATAAAGATTTTCTTATAACCATTCACCATGATCTCTGAAACATCGTTATCAGCTAATAGATCTTCTAATGGTCCCAGTCCTAAAGCTTCTTCTAAAACTTCTTTAATAAGTTTTCCGCGTTCTTCACGGCCTACGTCAGGAGCTTCTTTATCAACAATCAGCGTGATTTCACGTTTTGCTTTTTCGCGGACTTCTTTTTCTTTGCCTTCATCTTGCTTACCATCGATCAAAAGCTTTTTAAGGTCGACCGTACGGATAAGTTCATTATGCACACGGATTTTTAGTAAAGTCCGCGCATCCATACCGCTAGCGTTTGCAGGAAGATTTGTACCAGCACCTCCAGCCTCTGTTGGTGCAACAACCGGCTTTGGTTTTGAAACTGTTTTTAGGCGTTGTAAAATACCGCCCGTTAATTTTCTTGCGATATCATAGTAGGAAGCAGTCACCGGAGCTTTTGGTGCCGCTAACACAAAAGGCGTGTACTTTTGTAAAGCCATCATTGAAGTCGCTTCGTCTTGGGGAATTACACCTAAGAAGGGCAACTGCAACTGATTAGAGATTGTTTGCGGAGATAAACCCGTTGGTGAAGCTTTATTAATAACCAGCTGGAAAAGATCTTTAGGAATTGTCGCTGACAAAAGTTCATTGATCAAACGCTGAGTTTGCGTCACCACCAAAACTTCAGGGCTTGTCACAATCATTATCGCTGTAGCTTCTTGGAGTACTGCCATTTGCGCAGGACCCAAATCAGTTCCTACGTCGACAACGACGTACTTGTAAGCACGACTGAAAAACTCTAAAAGTTTTCCTAATAGATCAGGAGATATATTTAATGACTCTTCCGGTCCACGCACAGCGCCTAGGTATGCAAGGCCCGATTGGTGCATGGTTACTAGCGTGTTCATGGGTTGAGAATTTAAAGAGCCTTGGAAAGTAGTAAGTTCTTTTAAAGTCTTTTGCGGCTTTAAGCCCATGATAACGTTCTGATCGCCGACGCTTTTCGCATCAGCATCAATCAAAAGAACTTGAGAGCGCAGTTCCGACATGATGGTGCAGGCAAAGTTGGCGGCAAATACTGATTTACCTACGCCACCTTTACCACCAACCACGGCAATGAGATTACAATTTGGATTAATAGCCACTGCGGACCTCCGTTTCCCTTATCGGTTGAAAAGGGAGGTCCGTTTACGAGACTAAGGCCTAACTATTAGTCACGTAAACGGAACTTCTTTTTAATTTGCTCAGCGCCTGAGCTTGCAGAAGTTTTCACAATCGGAGTCACGAAGACCACGAACTGGCTTTGTTGTTTTACGAAGTCTTTAGATGCATACAAGCTGATGATCGGATTCTTTTGTCCAGCAGGACGATTGTAACCTGTTGAACTAGAATTTCTGATCAAACCACCGACTGCGGCACTTTGACGGTCACGGACAGTCACTGTGCTAGACATTTGGTTTTTACTTACGATCGGTGCACCCGCTGGAGTGTTACCTAGTAAGCTTGATACTTCAAAGCTCATTTCCATGTGAACGCTTCCTGATTTTTCACCAAGAAGTACTGGCGTGATAGCCGTCACGATACCGACAGAAGCAAACGCAGTACCTTGCGTACCATCTTTACCGATGACTGGGTAAGGTTGGTCGGTTACTTGTTTGATTTCACCTTTTTTACCGTCTTCAACAATCAAGCTGGTGCTTTCAAGGACACGCGCATGACCATGTTGTTTTGCCCAGTTTAGTTTTGGTAACAAGTTCATCACAGTACCAGTGATCGAGCTGACAACACCACCTGGAGAATCACCACCAGTTTGGAAAGTCATTTGCGAGTTATCGCCAAGTTCCGGAGTGAACTGGAATTTAAATGCTTTTGAGTAGTCTTTATTCAATTCAACGTAGTGAACCACTAGCTGGATCATTTTTGCTGGTGGTTTTGGTGCCGCTTCCTTAATTTGAATAAGGTTGATGACACCATCGTTCACGGGACGACGCTTTTTAATTGGACCACCATCTTCGGCAGCATCGATGATGATGTCTGGAAGATAAGTTTTTGCGATGATCTCTGCACGTTTTGCTTCTTCATCACTGTTAGCCCAGCCTTGTAAAATGATTTTATCATTTACCGCGCGAACTTCGATTTCAGGGTTATTGATGTCACGGGCGATAAATTCAGCAATCTTCTTTTGCGCTAGGGGACTTAGCGTAACAAGTGAAGAAGCTTGATTTTCAAATTGTTTAATAACGTTGAAAATACGCGCAAGGTCTTTTGGCAATAGGATCTGACCGTCAACAACAACTTTGTTATTTACGATCTTGATGTTGATACCTTCGATATCGCCAAGAAGTGCACGCATTTCACGAACGACTTTGTCGAGCTTGCTTTTCTTTACGTCAATACGATATTCCGCAACGATTTTACCGTTACGTTTATCGTGGATCGTAAGAGTTGCAAAACCTTCCGACTTAGGAATGAAGCGGATGATATTAAGGTCTTTAGCATAAGAGGCAACGACGATACGACGGAAATCACCTTTGAACTCGATATCCGGCGGTAAAGGTGGAAGCTTTTCGTCTTGCTCAATCCCCGCAGTTAAATTGATAAATTTACGAGAGCGATAAACACCCGTACCTTCATCAGCGGTGGCTTGAGAGGGCTCTGCAACCAGTTCTTCTTGCGCAAAGGCAAGCTGGCCGCAAGAGAGACTAAGCAGCAGTCCAACTAAAAAATATCGTCCCATAAATCCCCCTAAAAATCCCATAAGACCTTTTTCACACCCTGACCCCCGTCAGAGTAGTGCTATTACAGCGTTTGGAAGCCACCGCGTCTTGCGGGCGGAGCTGTCCTTTGTTGTTGTTGCACTGGTGGTGTAAATGCAGGTCTTGGTGGTATAGCAATCGGCGGTGCCACTGGCGCCGCATCGAACGACACAACAGGTTTCCCCATCACCGATTCCGACGTCGAGCTAGGCATGCGCGGCGGAACGGTTCTGTCGCTTGGATTTCTTAAAGCAAAGAATAAGTTTCCAGGAGCAGTTGAAAGAATATAGAAAAGATCCTGGGCTTCTTTCGGCGTCGCTTCAACCGTGATCGTTGTATACTTCGTGTCCCCAGTTAAAGCGATCTGAGTTAAGTTTTTACCCGTAGAATCTAATTCAAACATACGTGGAATGTTGTTCACGACACTTACGCCCGTTGCAAGTACAACAACGTCAGACATCATCGTGAAAACCTCACGACG
The DNA here is from genome assembly GCF_022814725.1 of Bdellovibrio reynosensis. Classification (NCBI taxonomy): domain Bacteria; kingdom Pseudomonadati; phylum Bdellovibrionota; class Bdellovibrionia; order Bdellovibrionales; family Pseudobdellovibrionaceae; genus Bdellovibrio; species Bdellovibrio reynosensis. The sequence continues at coordinate 2,431,312 of NZ_CP093442.1, read as the reverse complement.
TTGATTCACACCTTTACCGTTATCAACAGCAGCAAAGATATCCACGCGATCACCCGGACGAATTAATTTCGCAACACCGCGAACTTCATCTACCGGAATCGTCACGGCACGTTTACTAGGAGCCACTTGCAATGCAATCCCTGTATCCGGGCCTGGAGTTAATAAGTTATTCTTTAAAACCATCTGACCTTTACGAATAGGTACAGCTGCCACGTTACCGATGATTTCATCAGGAATCGTAATGGCATCGGGTTGAATAAAGTCAGCAGGAAGCTCTTTAGTTTCAACCATTGTGTCATAGATCGTTTGCATTTCAGCGATATCTTCTTTTGCTACCACCACACGTTTTGTAGAACCGAAACGCTTATCGTATTCAGCTTTCTTTTCTTGGGAATAGCTATAAAGCAAGAAAGTCGCAAAGACGCCTGCTGCGATGGATAGCCATAAATTTCTAGTCTCGTTTGATCCCATAAGGTCCTACTTCTTTCTAGCTTCCACACGTTGATGTTAAGCACAGTCCATAGGTAGTTTTAATCCAGATCGGATTGACTCCGACCGTGGTATTTCTACCATCAGACATGTTACGAATGCCGGAGTGGACATTCTTACTGTTGCCTTCGATGTCAGCGGCTCTTTTATCAAAACTAAAGCGGTCAATGAGTCGGCTGGTGGCAACCCACTTCTGGCCGGTTTCTTTTTCCGCGGTAATACCATGAACACGCATCTGACTTTTTGAATACTCATAGCGTGTTTGGCTTGAATCCAAATTCGAAAAGTAAACTAGGCTTGTTCTGTTTCTGAAAGTTTCAAAAGCATAGTTTCTAGCGGCGATGGAATTTAGAATGCCAGTGTGGATCGCACCAAAGAATCCTAAAGAGAAGTTTAAGAATAATACGATCACCACAATGATCGGAATCATTTCAAAAACGGCCATGCCTTTTTCATTGCTAATGTGGGATTTGCGGCGTTGTTTTAACATCCGTTATCCTCCATCGGCTGATATTTACTTGCGCCCGAAGCGCCTAGAACTTTATAGCGAGAATCTAATTCTAGAATGGCCGTGTAACGTTGGCGAATTTGCAACTCACGACATTCTTTTTGGGTTGGTTCACGAATCAAAAGACCTGTGACCTTGGCGTTGAAGCCCGCATCTGGTTCTTCACTAGTCGCGCCCAGAAATGGAACTTTCATGTTTAGAATACGAGCTTTAAAATTAAAACGGACGCCTACTTGAGGCATACGGTTTTCGGTTGTCTTGTATTCATCATTAAAGCTGCGTCCGCTAGCTCCGCCGCCGCGAACTTCTAGGTCAGTTAATTTAAACCAGCCACCTTCGGCACTATTGAAGATAGGTTTTAAAACTGGATTGTTAATAAGATCATTGAATTTTTCACGCGCCAGCTGTTCTTGTTTTTCACTATCCACATGACCAGCAGCGTGGGCGCGAGCAGAAGAAAAGGCGATGTACTGTGCTACTTCTGCCATGGATAAGGTGAAGTTCAGAGAGAATAAGACAATGCAAAGCCCCGCGCAAAGCACGAGAGAAAAGATAAACTCCGCAGTCAACATACCGCGGTTGTTTTGCAATGGCTTAAGAAAAGCTCTCTGTTTTATCATGCCCCCTCATTCACCATTTGGGTCTACCGTTAAAGAACGGTCTCTTTGATTCGGATGTAAGGCGCGAGCTTTTTCAGGCTCTTCCCAAACTCCCGACTCAATCATTCCAGCAATTGCAGGCCAGGAACCGCCAATAAGCTTGGCGAAGAATTTTCCGTCGCGAAGCTGCTTGGTTCCCCACACAAAAAAGCCAATAGAAACGATCATCAGTAGAACCATCTCGATAACGAACTGACCTTTGTTATTATCAAGTCCAGCGCGTTTCATTGTTCTTTACCGCTCCAACCAATATGGTTGCCATTTTGTGGTTTAAAGCCGTCACCTGTTGCTAATTGCTGTTCAACCCGGGCACCTAAACGAGGTCCCGATTCTCTAAAAGCTTTCGCTGGGGCTACCATGAAAGCTTTTAGCCCAATAAAGAAGACGCAAAATAGCAACAGAACGTATTCTATGGTCATCCAACCTCCAGATTGGAGAAGCCGACCTAGTTTCCGTTAACTTGACCGATCATGCCTTGAAGCTCATCGATCTTTCCGCTTACGGTCTCTTGGATTTTCCCTTTGAACATAATGACCAATGCAACAACCACAACCAGCAATAGGATGTACTCAGTCGCACCTTGACCGGACTGATTCTTCAATAGCTTCTTAGAAAAGTTCGATAACTTCTTCATTAGATTTCCCCCTTAACTTTCGTATCGGCTAATATTGGGATTCTCTTTAGAGGACGCATTACAAAATCAAAGCCAGATGTGGCCCATTCTGAGACAGTAAACGAAGATTAAATCAGCTGATTTTCATGGACCAAGGTAGGGCCCACCAGTTGACGAAGGTCCTAATTGTGTTAGATTGGCGCGTAGAGGGGTTTTCAGCATGCCGAAGCAACTGGTTTTTCTTTACGCGTTTTGTGTCGTTATTTTGTTCTTAGTTAACGTCGCAGTTTCTTAAGCCGCTTAGTTTTTTAAAGTATAGATATCTGGATAATTTCTTCCGATTTCTTCGGAATCCATCCCGTACCCAACTACATAACGGTCATCAATAGTCTTTCCAATGTAGTCTGCCTTGATTGGCAATTCACGGCGGGCTGGTTTATCAAGTAAAGTCACGATTTTCAAAGATGCTGGGGCAGAGGCAAACAAACGGCTTCTTAAGAAGCTTAAAGTTCTGCCTGTATCGATGATCTCTTCTAGGATCAGAACGTGTTTGCCAGCGATATTGACGGAAATGTCTTTAACGATCTTGATCGCTCCGCCTTTTTCAACGGCTTGAACGTGTACGAAATCGATTTGTTGAGGCAGATCCACCTTGCGCATAAGGTCTGCCGCAAAATGGATGGAACCGCGAAGTGGGCAGATGAAAACAACGTCTTTACCGTCGTAATCGTATTCAATTTGCTCAGCCAAATTTTCAATGATTTCTTTGATTTCTTCGTTAGTAAGGAAAGTAACCATTTGATCTTTTAGCTGTGACATCTTGTTGCCTCTGTTACAAATCTATTGAAGTAATTCCTGCTGCTTGAGCCATTTTTAAATAGCGTAGAGCCTCAGGGTGTTGCGGATCACGAATAAGGATATTCTCCCACTGTTCAGTGGCTTCAGCAATATTGTTTGAGTTGTAGTAAATAGCCCCAAGCTTTAGGCGAGCTGGAATCAGGTGCGGATACTCGCGAATAAGACCTTTTAGATCTTTGACAGCTCTTTCGGTTTGACCTAACTGCACGTGAACTTCGGCAATACGCATGGTTACTTCAGCTTTGCGGCTGGAAAGTTTTTGCGCCTTTAATAATTGCTCAAGAGCTTCGTTATAGCGTTTGTATTGGTAATATAAATCAGCCAGTTCTTCGTGCTTAGAAGCAAGTTTTTCGTCAACAAACGGATCTTGTTTTCCAGATTTCTTTTCTAGCTGGGATTGGGCATCTAAGAAAACCTGTTTACCTTCGTCGTATTTACCTAAGTCATTTAAAATAATAGACAATCCAACGCTGGCGTCAGTGTAAGTAGGATCAATTTCTAAAGCGCGACGGAAGGTTTTAATCGCTTTGCTGAACTGCCCTTTGTCGTAAAAAATGGTCGCAAGCATCTGATAAACTTCAGGATTGCGAGTGTTCTGCAATAGCATTTGATTCAAGATAGGTTCAGCCATCTTGTAATTGCCATTGATGAAATAGCCGCGAGCTTCTGAAAGCATGTCATCGTGTAGGGCGTTCATTTACTCGATCTCCTTTTGGGCTGCTTTCAATTCTTTACTGTCGGGGAAGTCTTTTTTTAGTAATTCTTCGTACTTTTTCGCTTTCTCAGTGTTCCCGATTTTTTGGGCACTGATTGCTGCTCGTGAAAGTGCGCGGGCATCAAACCCCAACCTGCCATAATTGTTATAAAGACCTTCATAGCGGCTTAAAGCGGAATCAAAAACCTTGCGGATAAAATAGAAATTCCCGATATAGTCTTCTTTTTCGGCCAACATCTTAATAGCAGCACTGCGCTTTTCTTTAGCTTCAGCCAAGTACTGTGAGTTCGGATATTTCTTAATAAGTTCAGATAGATTTAAGATGGCATCGTTTGCCAAAGTTAAATCTCTGTCAATCGACGAAGGAAGTTGATTGTAGTAACTTAAACCAATTCTGAACTGCACATAATCTGATTGCGGAGCTGTCGGATGAAGTTCTTTAAAAAGTTGATAAGCAACTTGGGCTTCAGCGTAGGATTCTTGTTTGAAGTAAACATCTGCAATTGCTAACTCTGCTTTTGTAGCAAAGTTGCTATAAGGAAATTTGTTTTTTACTTCAGTATAACGGCGAATGGCTTCTTCATAACGCTCGCCCTGATCGAATTCTTCTGCAATTGCAAAAGCTCCTTCAGGGGTGTTGGAGTTTTTTTCGGTCGTTGAGCAGCCCGAAACTAAAAGTCCCATGACTGAAAGGATGATTATGACTCGGAGCGTTTTTAGCATAGAAGTAAATCATATTTTGGTCTAGGACCAGCTGTCAACGCGTCATCATCACAGAGGATTTTTTAATCCACCCCGTAAGGGCTCCAGGGTAAGTGACTTGCACCCAATCGTCTTGAGTTTGGCGTAAAATCACTTCCATTCCGCCAAAAAGTTCAAGAATCGCAACTTGGTTGTCGCCAGGCGCAGTTTGCAGGGAAACTTTTTCATCGATAATGGTTCCGCGCATTATTGTTGCGTCGTAAATTTTTAAGATCGCAAGCGTCGTAAAGACGACGAAGCAGACACTTAAAATTAAACCAATCACAGGAAATGACGGCAAAGAAGCTTCTTCTTCAAGGGCCTTTTTTCGACGCCCTCCATAAGAAAGTAAAACCCAACCCATCGCGAAAAAACTAAGAGCAGAAATGACTAAATACGCAAAAAGTGGAACGGGTTGCAGCAAGTTTGCGCGCACAGTTTCATAGGTTTCGATTTGGTGAGGCACTTCTTTGACCTGAAGCTGGCCTTGAATGAATTTAAGACCGGCCTGCGCAGTAGCTAAATCCGGTTCCGATGCCAAAGCTTTTCGTAAAAGACCGATGGCGAGAGGTTTTTTCCCCAGCTGAAATTCGCTTAATGCAAGGTTAGTAAGAATAGTTGCGTTATTAGGATCTTGGTCTAGCAATTTGGCAAATTCGTCGCGCGCTTTTTCGTAATCTTTTTTCAAATAAAGTTCTGTGGCCTGCTTAAAAGCCTGTTCTGTTGATGGGTTCTGAGACCATGCAAGAGCGGGCAAAATGAAAAATAGAACGAACACAGAGAGAAACTTAAATTTCGACATAGCTTTTTCAGTGTAGCGATAAAAGTGTTTCCGTGTCTACCACGTGTCTTGTCTTAGTCCTGACCCGGGAGTAAACTAGCTAGGCATTTCAAACACCACTTCGGACGGAATTCGAAGTGTTTGCTAACAATGGGGTCTGCGATCTAGCGCGCCCGCGAAAGGTATTATGAGTTCTCTTGTAGGTCATCAAATCCGACAATCAGAAAAAGTAAACACAATGGTCAAAGACCTGATCAGCGAAGTGACTAAGATCAATTCGCAAATTTCTGGAGTGCGCGCACCTCTTGATGAATTCAAAGAATCTGGAAAACAAAAAATCGATCTAGCTGGTCAGTTCCGCGGTCGTCCGTTGCACTATGCTTACATGGGTACGGGCGCAGGTCGCGGTCCTTATGTTGAGCTTGAAGACGGCAGCATCAAACTTGATTTGATCAACGGTATCGGCATTCACTTGATGGGACATTCTAATCCACGCGTGATGGCAGCAGCAGTTAGAGGTTCGTTGGCTGACATTTTAACCCAAGGCAATTTGCAACCAAACAATGAATACCGCTTGTTCACTGAAAAACTTGTGGGCCTTGCTAGTAAAAAAAGCCGCATGAAATATGCATGGATTGCTACATGCGGAACGATGGCTAATGAAAATGCGCTGAAACTTTCTCGCCAAAAAAATTCGCCAGCGCGTTTTGTGATGGGTTTTAAAGATGCATTTGCGGGCCGTTCAACAATGATGGCTGAAGTAACTGACAACCCCGCTTACAAACAAGGTTTGCCAGAGTATCACGAAGTTCTTCGTGTTCCCTTCTTCGATAAGCGTGATCCGCGTTCAGGCGAAAAAGCATTGAACGTGATGAAAGAGCACGTAGCAAAACATGAAGGCAATATTTCGGTTTTCGGTTTTGAGCCCATGTTAGGTGAAGGGGGTTATCAAGCAGCTCCGCGCGAATTCTTCACTCCGCTTTTAGAGTTCTGTAAATCTAAAAACATCGCGATCTGGGCTGACGAAGTTCAAACTTTCACTCGTACAGGTGAATACTTTGCTTACGAAACTTTGGATTTGGGTCAATACATCGATATCTGCACGATTGCTAAGACCGCGCAAATTGGTGCGACTTTATACACTGAAGAATACAATCCAAAACCAGGTTTGATCGCCGGAACATTCTCGGGAGCGACTCCGTCACTTTGTGCTGGTATGGAAATGCTTGATATGTTGAGCGAAGGCTTCCTTGGTCCTCAAGGTCGTATCGCGCAAATTCATAAACGTTTCATCGATGGCTTTAACCGTTTGAATGAAACGACTTGCAAAGGCATCTGTCAGGATGCGGGTGGTATGGGTCTGATGATCGCCTTCACTCCGCTTGATGGAAAAAAAGAATCAGTAAATGCATTTCTAAATAAACTTTATCACAATGGCGTTATCGCATTCCCGTGCGGTAAGGATCCAGTGCGTGCTCGCTTCTTAGTTCCAGCAATCATTGAAGACGCTGATATCGATATCGCACTTAAGGCAATTGAAAAAACTTTGCTTGAAGGAGTGTAGTTGGACTTTATCGAGTCTTGCCGACAGCTAATTGCAATAGATAGCACGCCCACCCATGGCAATCGAGATTTAGCCAAGTGGGCGTCGGCCTTTTGTCGTCAAAAAGGTCTTATCGTTGAAGAGCAAGAAGAATTCGTCGGTGACTTAGAGCATGCGAACATCATCGCTCGTACACAAGAAGAGCGTCCCACTGCTGAATTTCTTTTTCAGACTCACTTAGACACTGTGGATCCTGGGCCATTTTCGTTATGGACTGAAAATGGTGCAAATCCATTTGATGCCCACATCATTGATGGAAAGATCTATGGCTTGGGTGCTGCTGACGTGAAGCTTGATTTTCTTTGTAAGCTTGAAGCGATTGCTTCTTTTCCCAAAGACAGCAAATGGCGTCTGCCGCCGGTGTTAGTTGGAACATTTGGTGAAGAATCGGGAATGACCGGTGCTTTAAAGCTGATTCGTAAAAATAAAATCGCTGCGAAGATGGCCCTTATTGGGGAACCTAGTGATTTGCAGCTCATCAACGCAGCGAAAGGTTTTGCAAGCGTTGAAATTCGTGTGCCTTTTTCAGATGAAGAAATGCGCTATCGCCAAGATCATAACTTGCGCGAAAGTACGACGACGCAAAGTAAACTTTTTAGAGGTAAAGCTGCGCATTCATCTGTTCCGCATTTAGGTGAAAGTGCGATTGTAAAGTTGTTTGAATATTTGATGATGCTTCCAGATACAGTGAACATCATGGAAATGGATGGCGGTATTAATTTTAATACTGTTCCAAGCCATGCTTTCTTAGAAATCGATATGGTGTCTATGGTGCCAGATCCGATTGCCAAAAAAGTGGCAAATATCTATCGCGCGGTAAAAGCGCTTGAACAAGATTTCCTGAATTTTGAAGATAAAGATTTTTATCCGACGACTCCGACACTGAATATCGGTCTTGTTCGTACCAACGAAAACGACATTCAAATTTCCGGCACTTGTCGTTTACCTCCGGTCATCACCCATGAAGTGTATGAAGGTTGGATGGAAGGTTTACGCCGGGTCTGTGAATCTAACGGCGCTACTTTTATTATTAATAATTATAAAAAGCCCTTCCGCACTGAAATGAATTCTATTTTGGTTAAAGGGTGTTTGGATGAATTAAGGGCGATGGGTTTAAGTGATCGTCCCATCACCCAAGCATCAACAAACGAAGCCAGCATCTTTTCCCGCATCGGAGTGGACTGCGTGTGCTTCGGGCCCGGCAAGCGCGAAGGCAACGTGCATACTCCGCAAGAGCATGTGGCTTTAGCGGATTTAGAAAAAGCTATTCAGTTCTATAAAAAGGTCATCGAAAGGTTCTGTTTATGAGTTTCATAATTCGCCCTGTAAAATACGATGATTTAACGCAATTAGTGGACCTAGCTAAGCAGTTTAATCTGCTGAATCTGCCCGGAGATAAAAAAGTCATCGGTGAAAAGATAGATCGCAGTGAATTGTCTTTTGCTGGAAAACTTCCTAAGCATAAGGCTGAGTATTTATTCGTAGTTGAAGACATCGAAGAAAAACAAGTGGTGGGTAGTTCTTTAGTCATCGCTAAGCACGGTGACGATAATGTTCCCCATAGCTTCTTTAAAATTCTAAAGAAAGATCATTTTTCAGAAGATCTGGGAATTGGCTTCATCCACCAGGTTTTACGTTTTCAATTGGATTGGGACGGACCAACGGAAATTGGTGGTTTGTTAGTAGATAAATCATATCGTCGTCGCCCAGAGAAACTGGGAAAACAAATCAGTCTTTCCCGATTCTTGTATATGGCTTTACATCCGGATCGCTTTGAAAAGCGTGTACTTTGCGAATTAACTCCGCCGTTAACTGATGAAGGCCGTAGTGAATTCTGGGAAGCTTTAGGGCGCAGGTTTACAGGTCTTCCTTATCAAGAGGCAGATCTTTTAAGTCAGTCCCATAAAGAGTTTATCGAAAGCCTGTTTCCTCCGGATGATATTTATCTGTGTTTGTTAGATTCAAAAGCGCGTTTAGTTTTAGGCCGTGTTGGTGAGGCTACTAAACCCGCACAACATCTTTTAGAAAACATTGGGTTTAAATATTTAGATGAAGTGGATCCTTTTGATGGTGGACCTCATTACGGGGCAAATACGACTGATATTCTGCCCATCAAATACGGTAAACGTTTAAAAGTCGCTGAATTCAACGATGCTGCTTACAAAGAGCAGGCTTTGATTGCGACAACGGGTGAAGATTTTAAAGTGTCACTAGGTTCTGCGGATGTTCGTGGGAACGAAGTGGCCATTGCTCCGAAAACTCGCCAGCTTTTAGAAATTGAAATTGGTGATGAAGTATTCATGGCTCCATTTAATTACAGCAACAGAGGAAACTAAAATGACTACCACACTGTTTGACATTAAATACAAAGGTGATTTTATCAATGGCCGTTTTGTACCGGTCACCAAAGGTGATGGTGAATTCAAAGACATTAGTCCTTCTGATTTAAATGATCTGGTCATGACAGTTCCTTTTAAGCACGATCACATAGATGAAGCCTGTGTGGCAGCTAAACAAGCTTATCAAGCTTGGGCAATGCTACCGATGGCAGAACGCCGTAATTATCTTTTGCGCTTAAAAGAATTATTTGATGGTCACGCTGATCAAATGGCACAAATCATTTCCCGTGATACCGGTAAACCCACTTGGGAAGCGATGACTGAAGCTAAAGCATTGGGTGCAAAGATTGATATCACTTTAAATCAATCCATCAACTTGATTGCAGAAGAAAGAATTCCAAATGCACTTCCACAAGTGGACGGCGTGATTCGTCACAGATCCCGTGGTGTGATGGCCGTCGTTGGACCATTTAACTTTCCAGCGCATTTACCAAATGGCCACATCATTCCAGCACTAATTGCTGGGAATACGATAGTCTTTAAACCTTCGGAACAAACACCAGCGGTTGGCCAATTTATGGCTGAACTTTTTGAAAAAGCTCAATTCCCTAAAGGTGTTTTCAATTTGGTGCAAGGTGATGGAGCAGCAGGTGGCAGACTGGTTGCCCACGAACACGTGGATGGAATTCTATTTACGGGTTCTTACGAAGTGGGTTTAAAAATCAAACAAGAAACGTTAACTCACTACTGGAAAATTCTTGCACTTGAAATGGGTGGTAAGAACGCCACTGTGGTGTGGGATGATGCCGACATGGATAAAGCAATTTATGAAACTCTAGTCGGCGCTTACATGTCATCTGGACAGCGTTGTTCAGGTACAAGTCGCGTGATTTTACATCCAAAAATTGCGGAACAATTTACAGATCGTTTTTACGAAGCTGCGAAAAAACTTTCTATCGGTCACTGGTCAGAAAATACCTTCATGGGTCCTTTGATCAATGCGGGGGCGGTGGAAAAATACATTCGCTTCCAAGAAATCGCGAATCGTGAAAACTGTGAAAGCTTGATGCGTGGTAAAGCTTTGGATTTAAAAAACAAAGGTTACTATGTAACGCCATCGATCCATTTGGTGAAGAAATTTGATCCAAATAGTGTTTATCAAAAAAGTGAGATTTTTGGACCAAACGTAGCGATATATCAAAGTGATAACTTTGATGAAGCAATGAACATTGTGAATTCAACAGGTTATGGCTTGGTGATGGCGCTATTTTCTAAGAATAAAGAACTTTATGAACAAGCCTTGTTTAAAGCTCGCGTAGGTCTTTTGAACTGGAACAGGACTACCAATGGTGCAAGCTCAAGACTACCATTTGGCGGTATGGGAAAATCTGGTAATGATCGTCCATCAGCACACTTTGCAATTCAGTATTGCACGGTTCCGATGGCAAGCTTAGAAGATCCAACACCTTTTGATCCGACAAAAATTTTGCCGGGCATGAATTTGGACATGAAATAATGAAAAAGACAGTTGTTGTTTTAAGTATTGCAGTAGTGGCACTCCTAATCGCTATCGGCGGGGGGGTTGCTTATCTTGGTTATACTTTTTTAAACACACCTCCAAACCCTGAGGCGAATGAGGTTGTGTATGAAGTAGTGCCTGGGAAGGGTTTTGCTTCTATTGCTCAAGAACTTGAACAACAAGGTCTGGTTAAAAACGCCATGTTTTTTAATTTGTATGCGCGTTTCAAAGGGGATCGTTCTAAAGTTAAAGTGGGTGAATACCTTCTTCGCACCAATATGTATCCAACTGAAGTGTTAGCAACTATCATTTCTGGAAAAAGTGTAGCCCGCAGCTTTACTGTCAGTGAAGGCCTTAGCACATACGAAATTGCTGATCTTTATCAAAAACAAGGTTTCGGTACTGCAGTTGAGTTCCTTTCATTGGTTCGTGATCCAGAATTTGTGAAGAGTGTTTTAGGTGAACAGCAAGAAAGTTTAGAAGGGTATTTGTTCCCTGAAACCTACATGCTGACTAAGTACACAGACACTCGTACTTTAATTTCAAACATGGTGAAACGTTTTCTGCGTGTTTATGATGAAGTAAAAACAGATGCTTTGGTGCAAGGTTGGAATCGTCACCAGGTGGTGACTTTAGCAAGTATCATTGAAAAAGAAACCGGTGCTCCAGAAGAGCGACCACGCATTTCATCTGTGTTCCATAATCGTTTGCTCAGAAAGATGCGCTTACAAACAGATCCAACCGTAATATACGGTAAAGCTGAATCAACGGGTAAAATCGAGATCAATATCACTCGCTCTGATCTTCTTACACCGACTCGCTATAATACCTATGTCATTTACGGTTTGCCTCCAGGACCGATTGCTAATCCTGGGAAAGAAGCAATCATGGCTGCCCTTAAGCCTGAGACTAGTAACTATCTGTTCTTTGTAAGCCAAAACGATGGAACCCATGTGTTTTCTGAGGACTACAAAGGACACAATCAAGCTGTTCAAAGATTTCAGTTAGATCGCAAAGCCCGCGAGGGAAAATCGTGGAGAGACCTTAAAAAAAGAACCGCATCTCCTACTAGCCAGAACTAGGTTAAGAATTTCAATAGCTCCGATTAAGACTTGAAATTTAGGGCCTTCACCAACATAAACAAAGACATACTATCTTGTTAAAGTTGACGAAGGCGTCATGGCGAATAACACGAAACTGGGATCTTTGGAGCTCGAAATTCGTAAGGTCGATTTGCTTTATCAGCAAAACGTCGGCGGCCTTATTGCGGTCCTGCTTAACTCATTCGTATACATTTACATTTCGCGAACTTCAGTCAGTCCTTTGTTCTTAGGGATTTGGTTTGCGATTTTGCTTTCTTCGGTTATCGCTCGTGTTGTCACAATGAAAAGGTGGCACAAAACCAAAGATCAGATTCGCACCATCGCAGAAACAAAAATTTGGCTTTACCTGATGTTTTTCTTTCTACTGATTTCCGGCTTTAGCTGGGGAGCTTTAGGGGCTATTGTTGGAAACAAGCCAGTCGTCGTGCAAATTACGACAGCGCTAGTACTTTCTTGTATGATGGCGGGTGCACTGATCACATACGTTTCGTATCGGCGTGCTGTAGCTTGTGTGATTTTGCCGGCGTGTTTTGGATGGACCTTTGGATACTTATCTTCGGATCAGCCTCATCACCTTGTTTTAGGTGTCTTAGTTTTGGGGTATGCAAGTTTGCTGACCTTCTTAAGTAGGAATTTAAATTTCTCAGTATTGAATTCTTTAGCTTTGGATGTGGAACTAAAAACCAGTGAAGAGCGTCTTCGCATGTCGATGGAATCTTCCGAAGCTTTAACCTGGGATTGGGATGTAGCGAACGATGAATTTCACTGCCAAGGAAATATGAATTTGTTTCCCGGCGGAGCTGAACAATTAAAAACTCTTCTTCGTCCCGCTATCGAAAAACAAATGGATTTGGATGTAGAGCATATTGTTCAAGAAAATGATCAAACCTATCACCACATTGCCATTCGCGGAAAACCAATAAAAAGTAAATCAGGTAAAGTCCTGCGTATGGCGGGGATTTGTTGGGATGTGACCGCAAAAAGAAATGAAGACATCCTTCGTCGTGAAAGAGATCTGCACGAAGCGGCCAATCAGGCGAAGTCGGTGTTCTTAGCTAATGCCAGCCACGAAATTAGAACTCCGCTATCAGCGATTTTAGGTTTTACCGATGCGCTTTTACGCAGTCCTGATTTAACAAAGGATGATAGGCATGATGTTGAATCCATATACCGCCAAGGTAACTATATGGGTTCACTAATTCATGACTTATTGGATCTTTCAAAGATTGAAACCAATCGCCTGTATGTGCAACAAGCGCCGATGGATCCTGTGCGTGAAATTGAAGATTCTTTGGCTGTAGTTAAATACCTAATGGAAGATAAGGGTCTGCATTTAAAAATTAACTATAACACGTTAGTGCCAAAGATTATTCAATCCGACTCGGTTCGCTTTCGCCAAGTACTAATTAATTTATTATCCAATGCTATTAAGTTCACAGCTGATGGCACAATCATTTTAGATGTAGCTTGTACAACGGACACCAATAACCAAGCGACCTTGTCGATCAAGGTTACCGATTCTGGAATTGGCATGGATAAGCTTACGCAAAGTAATTTATTTCAGCCGTTCGTGCGTGGGGAAGATCCCAAAGTTCAAAGAGTACAAGGTTCAGGATTAGGCTTAGCTTTATCATTGAATCTAATGCGACGTATGGGTGGTGATCTGAAGCTAGTCTCTTCTACTCCGGGTCAAGGTACTACTTTTGAAATGAATCTAGATATAGGGCCCATCGCAAACTTAGAACTCGTTAAAGCAGAAGAATTTAAAAGAAACACTCGTGAAAAAGTTCACCCCGAAAAAGAAAGCAATTTTCTGGAGGGAAAACACATTTTGGTAGTGGATGATTCAGAAGATCTGCGCAACCTTATGCGCCGTTATTTACAACGCGAAAAAGCCACGGTTGAAGTCAGTGAAAACGGCGCGGACGCTGTTGAAAAAGCTATGGCCAATCACTTTGACGTCGTGTTGATGGATATTAAGATGCCTGTGATGGATGGCTACAAAGCGACAGCTTCGCTAAGAGCGAAGGGTTATGATAAACCCATTGTCGCTTTAACAGCCCAAGCCAGTGTCGATGGCGAACAGATGAGTTATAAAATGGGCTTTGACGGATATTTAAGTAAGCCGGTTGATTTAAGTTTGCTTAAACAGATTTTAAAAAGCCGCGCGACTTGATCTTAGTGTTCAAAGCCTTCGGGTGCCGTCGCTCGATCAAATGATCTAGATTCTTCATTGAAACGAAAAATATTTAAGCGTGGTACCATTTGTTCATCGTAAGTGGGCGCTACGATCTCTAGCGTTCCATCTTTATCAACATCCGTGACTGCTAAGTTCGTGGCACTTCCTTGCAGATGGAAATATCCATCGCGGGTGCTGTACAGAGGAAGCTTGGTTAGCAAGTTCATGCTGCCATCATCTTCCAAAGTATAAACTTCAAGATTGATTGTATCCTGGGTGCGGATTTTAAGGATTACTAATTTGGGGCCTTCAGCGGACAATTTTCCGCTAACCTTGGCAAGAACAGTCCGTTTATCAGGAATGAGCGCTTCTTTAACAGAGTTTTTAAGCGATGGAATCACTGCAACTGTAATTAGAGTCATTGCTACTAGTGCTAGGACGCTTAGGAAGATCAGTTCTTTTTTCTTAAATGCCGAATCTGCTGATGTCATGGAAGAATTCTGCCATAAAGTCATTGAATGAAAAACTAGAAAAGGCATAAGATCCTAAGTCGCAAGGAGTTTTTATGGCACAATTGATTGTTTCAAAATTTGGCGGAACTTCTATGGGTGATGCAGCCTGCATGCTTCGCAGTGCTGAAGTGAGTTTTAAGCAGGGATCCAGTCTAATTGCGGTTTCGGCAACTTCAGGCACAACCAATGACTTAATTGCTTTGGGTAAGACTTCAGAATCGCAAAGCTGGCCAGAGGCTGAAAAAATTCTTTGTAAAATTCAAGATAAGCACATCAAGATCGCTAACGATCTAACTATCTCTCAGGGTGCTAAAGACAAATTGCATACTCTTTTTGACGAAATGAACTCGTTGGCAAAAGGTGTTCACCTGTTAAAAGACTGCTCAGTCAAAGCGATGGATGCTTTGATGAGTTTGGGCGAACGCATGTCTTCAGTTTTATTTACTGAAGCGATGTCGCAAATTTTGAAGAAAAATGGTTCATCAAAAACGGCAGAACTTTTTGATGTACGCACCGTTTTACGTACAGACGATAATTTTGGAAAGGCAAAACCATTAACTTCTGAAGTTGCAGCTTTATGCCGTGAACACTTGTCGTTCTTAAAAGACGGTAAGCATATCGTGTGCACGCAAGGTTATATCGGTATGACCGATGAAGGCATGACGACGACTCTGGGTCGCGGTGGCAGTGATTACTCTGCGGCGATCTTAGCAGAAGGAATTAACGCTGACGTTTTAGAGATTTGGACGGATGTAGCGGGTATTGCGACAACGGATCCAAGAATTTGCCCCAAAGCAAAACCAATCAAAGAAATTTCATTTAAAGAGGCTTCAGAGCTTGCCACTTTCGGAGCAAAAGTTTTGCATCCGGCAACTTTACTGCCAGCGATTCGTAAAAACATTCCGGTTTTTGTTGGCTCTAGTTTTGATGCTGAAGCAAAGGGAACTTGGGTTAGAAAAGACGTTGATGATCATCCGCTGATTCGCGCTATGGCAGTTAGAAAAAAACAAGTTTTAGTGACACTTTCCACTCCGGAAATGCTTCATGCCCACGGTTTTTTGTTCCAAGTTTTCAGAATCTTTAATGACCACAAAGTCAGTATCGATGCCATCACCACTTCGGAAATTTCAGTCAGCGTTACGCTAGATGATTCTACTTTATTGAACAAACGCTTGATTGCGGATCTTTCAACGATTGCGGAAGTTGCAGTTGAAGAAAACTTAGCGTTAGTTTCGCTAATCGGTAACAACATCAACCACACGCCAGGTCTTGGTAAACAAATCTTTGAGGCGATCTCTGATATTAACGTGCGCATGATTTGTTTGGGCGCTAGTAAACACAACTTCTGCTTTTTAGTAAAAGAAGATGCAAGCAGCGAAGCGATCACTCGTCTGCATAGAAGTTTCATTGAAGAAAACGCAGAAGAAATGGCTTAAGGTTCTTTAGGAACAGTTTGGTGATTTATGAACAAAGAAGATTTTTATCAGCTGCTTGAAAATAGAAAATCCATTCGTAAATATAAAGCCGAACCGGTTCCTAAAGAATTGATCGAAAAAATTTTAATGGCCGGCATGCAGGCGCCATCAGGAAAGAATCGCCAAAACTGGCGATTCTTCGTGGTGACCGGTGCAAAACGTGATGAGTATTTGAAGTACTCGCAAAAATCTTGGCTTAATCTTAAAGACGTTCTCGCTAAACGGTTAAAGCCTTCTTTATACGATTTCACAGAAAGATTTTTTTATACCTTGGGTGATGCGCCGGTGATTATTTTTGCGTATTCACATAACGACATGGAAGAACGCTATCATACCAGCATCGGCTCTGTGTATATGGCTGTGGAAAATATGAATCTTGCCTGTTTGGCTGAAGGATTAGGTTCTTGCACCATGGGGGCCCCACTAGAAATCAAAGAAGAAGTGGATAAATTCCTGGGGGTTGATCAACTTCCTGAATACCAAAAAGGGGAGTTAGAACTTCTTTGCGCCATGGTTTGTGGTTATCCCGATCACAATCCCCCAAAAGCTCCGCGCCAACTTGACGGCCGCGTGACTTGGATGGAATAGACTCTAGAAATTTGCAGCTAAACATAAGCTATTGATATTTTAGCCTTTTATTTAAACTAAAAGGCTCATCCGGTATCCTTCAAAGCTCCTATATCGTATCTGGCTTAGACAAACCTGAAAAAAGGTTTAAGTTCTCGATTTATTTGAACTATTTTCGACCTTTTCTCTACCGTAAGACTCGGGACTTTGATATACCGCTGCACTTATGAATCCAGTTGAAGCTTTAAAGAAAAATCCCTTTGTTCTAGCCCCTATGGCTGGAATCACGGATCACGCTTTTCGCACCTTCATGAGAAAACTTGATGCCAGCGTTGTTGTTACTGAATTAGTCAGCGCAACCGGTATTGAGTATAAGTCGGAGCGTACTTTAAAACTGATGAGCTTTGATGAAATACAAAGACCCATTGGCATTCAACTTTTTGGAGAAGACCCAGAAACTATCGCACGCGCAGCCCAAGTTGCTGAAGCGGATGGTTGTGATTTCGTAGATTTGAACTTCGGGTGTCCTGTTCCGAAGGTAGTTAAAAAAGGCGCTGGCTCTGCGATGTTAAAAGACCCAGTGGCTTTGCAAAAAGTTTTATCGACGGTTAAATCCGCAATTAAAATTCCTCTGACAATCAAGATCCGTACGGGCTGGGATGCAAGTTCCAGAAACGCCGTTGAAGTGTGCAATATCGCTTACAACGAAGGGATCGAATGGGTGGCTATTCACGGCCGTACTCGTGCTCAAGCCTATTCAGGTTTAGCGGACTGGGATTTTATCGCTGACGTAAAATCAAAGACCAAAGTTCCTATCTTGGGGAATGGCGATATCCTCACTCCTAGACAGGCTAACCTAAGACTAGCTCAGTCCGGAGTTGACGGTGTAATGATCGGCCGGGGCTGTTTAAAGAATCCCTTCATTTTCATGGATGCCCTCTCATTATTTAGAGGTGAAGCACCCAAAGATGTGAAGAGAGATTATGTGAGCCTGTTTGAAAGCCTTAGGTCTGAAATCACGGCGCATTGTGATGAGCACATTACAGGGATCCAGCTCAGAAAGTTTGCAGCTTGGTTCTCTACAGGGTATTCTGGGGCAGCTCAATTTCGTAAAAATCTGTTTCAGTCTAAAAGCAATGAAGAAGTCGTGGCTTTGGCTCACGAGTTTTTTGCAAGCCTTGGCAACGTAGAGCAAGAAGATACTAGTTCAGAAGAATTTCTGATGGGAGGTCACGGTTAGACCGTGATCGATATCTTAACAAAAGCTTGAGAGAGTTTTTGTTGAGAGTTTAGTAGAATAATTTTTTAAGTTTTTTAAGAGAAGATAACGAAGGGTAAACTGAATGATTCAAGATCCAAAGAAAATTAGAAATATCGCGATTATCGCGCACGTTGACCACGGTAAAACAACTCTGGTTGACCACTTAATCAAACAAGCCGGTACATTCCGCGACAACGAGCAAGTTGAAGAACGCTTGATGGACTCGATGGATCTTGAAAGAGAACGCGGTATCACTATCGCGGCGAAGAATGCTTCGTTCATGTACAAAGATATTAAAGTAAATATCGTAGATACTCCGGGACATAGTGACTTCGGTGGTGAAGTTGAACGTATCTTGAACATGGTTGATGGTTGTATCCTTCTTTGTGATGCTTCCGAAGGTCCACTTCCACAAACTCGTTTCGTTTTGAAAAAAGCGTTAGAGGGTGGCAAAAAAGTTATCGTTTGTATCAATAAAATCGACCGTTCCGATGCTCGTATCCAAGAAGTTCACAACGAACTTTTCGATTTGTTCATCGATCTAGATGCAACTGAAGAACAATGTGATTTCCACACTGTTTACGCTATCGCGCGTGAAGGTATGGCGACTCTTGATCCAAAAGTAAACACGGGTTCTTTGGAAGTTCTTTACGATGCAATCGTAAATCTAGTTCCACCTCCAGTGATCGAAGAAAACGCTCCACTTCAAGTTATGGTTTCTAACATTTCATACAACGACTACGTAGGTCGTCTAGCGATCGGTCGTATGAGAGCGGGAACAATCAAAGTTGGTGACGAAGTTCTTTGCGTTCAAGCGAACCAACAAAAGAAAGTAAAAGTATCTGCACTATTCCAATACAAAGTGAACTCGCAAGTTCCAGCTCAAGAAGTTGGCGCCGGGGACATGGTTGTTATCGCGGGTATGGAAGACTTCACTATCGGTGACACTATCACGTCTGTCCTTGATCCTCGTCCACTTCCACGTATCCGCGTTGAAGAGCCGACAGTAGGTATGGTGTTTTCAGTAAATAACGGACCATTCGCAGGTCTTGAAGGTAAAAACGTAACTTCACGTAAAATCCTTGAGCGTCTTGAAAGAGAGCTTTTGTATAACGTGGCAATCCGCGTAGAAAAAACTGACTCTACTGACGCTTTCAAAGTTGTTGGTCGTGGTGAGTTGCAATTGGGTGTATTGATCGAACAAATGCGCCGTGAAAACTTCGAACTTCTAGTTTCTAAACCTACAGTTGTCTTCAAACAAGAAGGCGGCAAGAAAATGGAACCAATGGAAATCGCGGTCATCGATATCGAAGACGCTTACGTTGGTGCGGTTACTGAGAAAATCGGTAAACGTAAAGGTGTAATGACGAACATGGTTCAAAAAGGTTCAGGCCGTACTCGTTTGGAATTCCGTATTCCTTCACGTGGTTTGATCGGTTACCGTTCTGAGTTCTTAACTGACACTCGCGGTACTGGTTTATTGAACACTCAGTTCGACGGTTGGGATGATTTCCGTGGTGAAATCGAAACACGTCTGAACGGTGCGATGATCTCTGACCGTAAAGGTATGGCAACTGCGTACGCGATCTGGAATCTTCAAGAGCGCGGTGTGATGATGGTTGAACATGGTGACGAAGTTTACGAAGGCATGATCGTTGGTGAGCATGCTAAAGATAACGATCTAGAAGTAAACATCTGCCGTGAGAAAAAATTGACGAACGTACGTGCTTCGGGTTCTGATGAAGCTATCCGTGTTACTCCAGTGAAAAAATTCACCTTGGAAAGAGCAATGGAATGGATCAAAGAATCTGAGCTGATCGAAGTGACTCCGAAGAACATCCGTCTTCGTTTGAAAGAACTTGATCCGCACAAACGCGCAAAGGCATCTAAGGAGTAGTCCTTTTTTCTGAACTACTCCGGCACTGCCGGGGTAGGGAAGAATGAGCACCAACGTCGCCATTGAAATTAAGGACCTGACTAAAAAATACGCCGACAAAATCGCCGTAGATGGAATCAGTCTGGAAATCTTTAAGGGCGAATGTTTCGGAATCCTTGGTCCCAACGGGGCTGGCAAATCTACAACCATGAAAATGATGTATTGCTCAGCCCTCGTTACAAGTGGGGAACTTTACGTACTTGGTTTAAACGTAAAGAAAAACTACCGCGAAATTAAGACCCGCATCGGGGTCGTTCCTCAAGAAGACGGGCTTGATCCGGACTTCACCGTTTTAGAAAATCTTTTAGTCTACGCTAGCTTTCATAACATCCCAAAGGCCGACGCTGAGTTGCGTGCTCAGGCATTGTTGCGTTTAATGAAATTAGAAGAGTACAAGGACCGCTCAGTGGAAACACTTAGTGGTGGTATGAAACGTCGCCTCGCGATTGCTAGAGGCCTTATTAACTCTCCTGAAGTGATTTTCCTAGATGAACCGACGACAGGTCTTGATCCGCAGGCGCGTATCTGGATTTGGGATTTCTTTAAGAATTTAAAATCGCAAAAAAGCACGTTAGTTTTAACGACGCACTATATGGAAGAAGCCGAGCAGATGTGTGATCGTGTGGCGGTCATTGATAACGGTAAGATTCTGACTGTTGGTAAACCTAAAGATTTGATTCGCGAATTGATCGGTAAGGAAGTTGTCGAATTTGATACGAACCCTGTCGATCTTAACTATTACCTGGGTCGCTTACGCTCAGAAGGCTATTCTTACCAGGTTATTAAAGACACAGTTTCAGTTTTAATTAAAGATAACCAAGAAGGGCGTAAGGTCGTTGATCTTATTGCTAGTGATAAAATCTTTATTCGTAAACCGACGTTGAACGACGTGTTCCTAAAACTAGCTGGTCACCAGTTGAGGGATGAGTAATGAAATTTAAGGATTATTTTTCTCTTCCTAAAGTTGATCCGGGTGCTACTCAAGTTTGGTCGCGCAACTTTTTATATTTTAAAAAGACCTGGATGGTTTCGTTATTCTGGATTGTTCTAGAGCCGGTTATTTATTTGGGTGCTATGGGCTTTGGCTTAGGCGCTTTCGTAAATAACATGGGTGGGATGTCTTACATCGAATTCTTCTTCCCAGCTCTGTTATCAAGTACAGCGATGATGGTGGCGTTCTTTGAAGGTACTTATGGGAACTACACAAAACTAACCCACCAAAAAACCTACGCAACAATCATGCTTACACGCGTGGGCCCTGAAGAAATCGTAGCAGGCGAATTATTATGGGCAGCAAGTAAGGGCTTCTTCGGCGTGATGGGTGTAACTATCGTCGCTGGATTTTTTGGTTTGATTGATTCGTATCGAATTCTGCTAGCTTTGCCGATTTTATTTTTATTGTCGTGCTTGTTTTCTTGTATCGGAATGATCTTTACAAGTTTTGCAAGAAATTACGATTCCTTTATCTATTCGACATCGGGATTGATCGTTCCAATGAGCTTACTTAGCGGAACCTATTTCCCACTAGAGCAACTGCCTACAGCATTAAGATATGTGGCATACCTATTCCCACTAACACACGCAGTAGCGGCAACAAGAGCGATCCTTCACGAAGGCCCAACGTTGATGGTCGGAGTTCACGTGCTAGTCCTACTAATAGCGACCTGGATCTGCATGAACGTAAGCTTCTATAGAATTCGCAAAAAACTCCTAAAATAAAAGGTGCCTGGTTGCTGCGGGCTCCTGCCCTTGCCCTTCGGGCTAACGCCCAAAAATGCCTTCCTGGCATTTTTGGCTTTTTTGGGTCTACAATGCGTCAACCGATATTAGTTAAAACGAAAAAAAGCCTGCTTATCGCAGGCTTTTTATTTTCCAGAATGTTCGGCACTTATTAGCGTAAGCTTTTTACAAACTTATGAAGGTCTTCAGTATCTTCCGTTGCAGCTTGCTTTTTAAAGCGGCTAGACAAAGCGAAAGTGCGGTTGTTGTTTACGAATACAAACAAGTGACGTTCTTTAAATTGCGCTTCCTTATCCGGATCTTCGAAAACAATTTTGCACACCATTCCACTGCGTGGAGACTGGAAAAGTTCCGGTTCTTTAGCTTTTAAGGTGATGTCCTTAAAAGGACCATAGATCACTTCGCCCAGCTTTACGCATTGGTCTTTATCCATTTTTTTAATAGAAACGTTTTTAAAGTGATAAAGGTCCATCATGGCTTGGTCTTCATCGCTGATAGAAGTTCTGTGTAAGACTCCAATGAAATCTTGGGATTTATTTAATTTGAACAAAGCTTGATCTTTTGTATCAAGGAAAGTGATTTCCTCAGAAGAAGTTAAAGGCAAAGCTTTTTCTTTAGCAATAACCCATGATCCATAAAGACCTGTGATAAGAACAACCGCAGTAACGAATTTTCTAAAATTGTTTTTCATGGTCGGCTCCTATCTCACACCTGGGTTGACTGATTCTACATCAGGCATCATTGGCAGTTTCTTTTTTCTACGAACTTCATTTACTAATTTTGCAAACTCAGCCGGGGTACTTTTAGTGAAAGTGCCACCTTCAATTTTAGCTTTATTACCATTGATTTCGACTTCTTGGGTCTTTCCGTTTTCAAACGTTAAAACCAAAAGGTTGCCGCTAGAACAAATGGATTTCACATAAGCATCATCATTATAAAATCCCTTAAGAGTGTCGACACTTCCCTCAAGTTTAAATTTGTTTTCAACCACGCGTACTCTGACGCCACCCTTGGCGACGAAAGAATCAATGGTGAAGACAGTCGGCATTGATTGAACGGCTTTTGGAAAACCTGATTTCTTTTGCTCAAATTCTTTAAAGTTACTCACGCAAACCGGAGCAGCCAAGGAAGCAAAAGGACAACACATCAATAGAAATAGAATTTTAGATTTATATTTGCGCATAGAAACCCTATCGGCTCTAGATTAGTAAATATAAAGAATTCTCTCATTACTGTAAGATTTGGGAAGAACGAAGGGAAAAATACAGGGTAAAGGTCCTGGTAAACTAATCAACAGGGCTTACTTTAATGCCATTTTTCTTTAATAGCTCAGCAAAGACTCCGTCACCTTCTTTTAAGCTGCCAGTAAAGGTTCCGTCATATATTTTTCCAGAGCCACACATAGGGGACTTGGACTTTAAAAGCGCTTCGCTTGCTCCACACAGTTTGGCAATTTGGAAGGCTTCTTCAGCACCTTTTTTATATTGGTCAGTAACATCAACACCTTTATTCGTAAGAACTTGCTCACCAATGCGTTCAGCCGGTGGGCGTGGCGTAGAAAGCCCACCCAACTGCTCAGGACAAACGGGGATTGCTTCGCCTTTACCAACCATTTCTTCAATTTCAGGTCGTGTTTGTGCCTTGCAATCGTAGCGACAGTGAACGCCAGCAAGGCACGCTGAAACTATCTTCATTCTTCTTCCCCTTCTAAATCAGCAGTTTCAAGTTCCTGCAAAGTGGGAATCGTTTCTTCGGTTAACTGCAAATCTTCCGGGGGAGGTTGCGGTTGAAAGAAGTAAGAAAGATCTAAAATAGCCTGATTGTACTCATCATCATTAATGCGATGATAGCGATACATATTGTCGATAATATTGTTTAAGCGTTTACTCGCAAACGGAGTTAGCTCTTTACGATAATAAGACTTCGAATACTTAACTGGATTAGGCAGAACCATCGCTAAGAAGGAACTTTCTACGATGTTAAGTTCCGCTGGTGATTTCTGAAAATAATATTTAGCAGCGGCTTTAATGCCGTAAATATCTTTTCCGAATTCAACCACGTTTAAATAGCGCTCTAAGATTTCTTTTTTCGTTAAAGTGCTTTCAATGCGATCGGTAATCAAAGCCTCAAGACCTTTACGAATGAATGTGCGGTCTTTAGAAAGAAACATGTTCTTTGCTAGCTGTTGAGTGATAGTGGATCCGCCTTTTTTAAAGACACCACTTTCCCAGCCTTCACGGGCATTTTTCTCAATCGACTCCCAATCAAAACCTTTATGGGTATAAAAGCTCGAGTCTTCAGTAAGAATGATGGCCTTTTGTAAGTACGGGGAAATCTGTTTTAATGGAACGTAATTTTTAGAAGTAGGGCAAAGTTCGACCTGATACATTTTGGTTGTCAGGCATCCCTTGATAGTCTCTTTAGTTGGAAGCCAATTCCAAAGACAACCCACGGCTCCCGTCAACAACGTCGCAACACCTAGGATGAAGAACAAAACCTTTTTCAATTCAAACCCTTACGAAAGTAATCCCTGATCTTTCATCCACTGTACACTGTTATGGATCGCCTCTCTAGCGGGACGGGGTTTAAAGTCGAGTTCTTTTTTTGCTTTTGAAGCATCAAACCAGTGGTACATGGTCGCGGTGTAGGCGTTTTCTTTACTCATTGGACCTTTAAGGCCCATTTTTTCCATACCATCACCTAGGCTGCCAACCACATGCAGAACTTGATCAGGCAGTTGAATAGTTGGAGGTTTTACCCCCGCTTCTTCGGCGATCATTTTGAAAAGATCCTTAATCAGCATGTTTTCACCAGCTAAGATGTAGCGTTCACCTGATTTGCCTTTTTTCCATGCGCTTAAAATGCCTTCGACAACGTCTTCAACAGCGACGACATTCACGCCGCCTGAAGTGTAGAATTTTAATTTTCCTTGCGCGACTTTCAGCTGCATTTTACGGCTGCCTTTTTTCGCGTCGCCTGCCCCATAAATAGTGGAGGGGTTTAGCATGACGGCATCTATTTCACCGCTATCACAAGCCTTCTTAACTAACTTTTCTGCTTGGTGTTTAGTTTCAAAGTAACCAAGATTCAAATCAGAAATGTTGTAGTGAGAATCTTCAGTTAAAACGTCAGAAGTTGTGAATCCGGCGCCAATGGCGACGACAGAAGAAAGATATACTAGACGTTTGATTTTATGTTCACGGCAGACAGAAATTATGTTGGCAGTACCTTCAACGTTCACTTTGTCCATTTGATGACGTTGTGATTTTTTGTAAGCGATGACGCCAGCAAGGTGGAAAATATAATCCATTCCCTTTGCAGCCTCATATAACGAGTGAACATCTGTCACATCGCCATGGACGAATTTGCAGTCAACTCCCTTAAGTTCAGAAAGGTCGCTCTTTGGTCTTACTAACGCAAAAACTTCGTGGCCTTCTTTTACTAGGGCTTTAGTAACCCAACTTCCTAAAAAACCGTTTGCGCCTGTTACTAGAATTTTCATGCTGACTTAGTTCCTTGCTGTGGTAATCGCGATAACAATCTTAAACAAAGGGTAGCGAATAAAAGTCCAAAGGCCATTCCCAGTAAACCGCCGCAGATCACGTCTGCTGGATAGTGAACGCCGTTATAGACGCGGCTATAAGCGACGATTGAAGCCAATCCGTATAAAGGAATTGTGGCAGGAGGAAAAATAGCACTCGTAAAACTAGCAAAACTAAACATGTTCGTTGCGTGATTAGATACGAAACTAAAACCACCACCGTACGGAGAGCGATTCACAACTTCTAAACCAACAGTGTCGCCAGGTCTTAGGCGCTGAACAGTTTTTTTAAGTGCGTAATTACCAAAGCCATCAGATATGCCCACTGAAAGTAGGCAGAATAAAAAGATTGTAAGACCTTTTTTAAGTCCTCTGCGCCACATGAAAATCGCAGCTAGCAAGGGAACTAAAACAAATTTAAAAAGCGGGGTCTTGTGCAAGTCTGTTACGAAGGGAAAAAACTGGTCGGCCCAGGGTGCAGTCCACTTAGAATTTATAAGAATAAAAAGAGACCTATCTAAGTTCAGTATATAATCCAACATCATCAAAACTTACCCTAGATTTTCGCTCGCAGAAAGTCTAGGTCTTCGATTGGTCCAAGTGTCATGCGTGATTCCCTGTGGCATCATTTTGTACATGGACAAAGCTACATTGATAGGGCTCCTGGTGGGCTTCGGTGGGATATTACTTGGGAACGTTCTTGAAGGGGGCCATACAAGCTCGCTCATGCAACTTACCGCATTTATTATCGTTCTTGCAGGAACCATCGGTGCAGTGATGGTATCAAGTTCTGAAAAAGACTTAAAAGTTGGTTTACGTCTTGCAAAGAAAGCTTTCAAAAAAGAAGAAAGCCCAACTAAAAAAGTAATCCAAGAAATCGTCGATTGCGCGCGCTTAGCAAAAAAAGAATCTTTGTTAGCTTTAGAGCCAAGAATCAATCGCATCGAAAATCCATTCTTTAAAAGCATTCTCCGTAATGTCGTTGACGGTGTTGAGGTAGAAACAATTCGCGATATCTTTGAAAACCAAATCGCCACTGAAGAAGAAGAGCTCTTAGGTGGAGCAAAAGTTTGGACTGATGCCGGGGGCTTTTCACCCACGATTGGTATTATCGGTGCGGTACTAGGATTGATCCACGTAATGGGAAATTTAACTGACACTAGTAAATTAGGTGCTGGTATCGCAGTGGCGTTCGTTGCCACAGTTTACGGTGTTGCCTCTGCCAATCTTTTATTCCTGCCAATGGGAAATAAACTAAAACGCCGTGTTCAGGCTTTGTCGCGCGAAAAGATGATGGTGCTTGAAGGTGGAATTCTTATCGCAAGCGGTATGAACCCAGTGGTTTTAGAGCAGAAACTTTATTCATTCTTAGATTCTGAACAACGCTAGGAACTAAATGGCTAGGAAACACAAGAAACACGAAGAGCATGAAAATCACGAGAGATGGTTAGTCTCTTATGCGGATTTCATTACTCTTCTATTTGCGTTTTTTGTGGTGATGTATGCTACGTCTGAAGCTAACGAAGGTAAGCAAAAACAATTTGAAGAATCAATTAAGCTAAATCTTCATTTAGCCGCAGCGAAAGCTGATGCTGCAGGCCGTGGCAGTATCTTAGAAGAAGCCATGGCAGAATTAGAAGCTCCCGTTTCAGGCTTCCCACGTAAAGGTGGACCTAAAGAAGTTGAAGACTATGTGGAAAGATCTCTGGATAAGTCCATGAACGGGGAACAAAAACAGAAATCAATTCAAGATGTTTATCATGATTCCGTAGGAGTGCGCATTGCACTAGCCGCTTCGACGTTTTTCCCTGCAGGTTCGGCGAAGTTAAAAATGTCTGCCTTAAATTCGTTAGATAAAGTGGCTGAGGTTTTAAAGTCCCATCAAAAACGTGTGATCATTGAAGGTCATACAGATGATTTACCGATTGAGGACTCGTATTTTCCTAGTAACTGGGAACTGGCCGGGGGCCGTGCGACTGCGGTTGTTCGTTATTTCGTTAAGTATCACAAAATTGATCCTAAAAGATTCCTAGCTATTTCCTATGGTGATCAAAAGCCGATTGTTCCGAATGACAATGAAGAACATCGGGCCATGAACCGCAGAATTGAAATCTTCATAATTACCGATGATAAGAAGGTAGAAATATAAAAAGCCAAGGTGATCAGACCTTGGCTTTTTAGTTTTTAGACTTTATTTAAATTTTTAAACGCACTCTTTTAATTTTTTAACTAACTCAAGAGCTTTGGTTCTATCAACCTTTTTAACTTCCATGATCGCTTGAACAAAGTTGTCTTCTGCTCTTTTAGCTCCAGGAGAGTTATTTAAAAGGTCATATTTTTCAATAATTTTAACATAAGCAGCTCTTTCGGTTACGGAAAAGTCTACTAGAATTTTTGCCGGTAATTCATTTTCCATTTTATCTAAAGTTTTCGTTACCAACTCTAGATTTGTTCCTAACTCTGAAGGCTTGTTTGCGTCTCTTAAGTAATTGTTAGCAATAAGCTTAGCGGTTGCATCTGCTGATTCCAGCATTGATTTTCCTTCAACAGCATCAGTCTTAATAATCTCTGTACTTAGCTTTTTAGCCGCTAAAACAGTCATCATAGATTCAATTCTCGAGGCACTTCCTGAATTGCTCAGTGACTTTTCGAGATCAAATGATTTACCTGGAATATTTATCTGCTTAATTATTTCTTTGTGTGCTGCTGATGAAGACTCGAGCGATTTGGCTGTTCCACCTTTATACATGAATTCTTTAATTTGTTTAGTGTAGTCTTTCAATAGTTCACGTGAAGTTTTGACCGGCGCAGCCATGCCAATAGAAGAAGCTAAGAATATTGCTCCAAATACAAAGGCTTTTTTCATAATTCACTCCAAGTATAGTTATTATTATAGTTTTATATAGAGCAAGATCCTCGCCAGCTTATAAATCTCTTAAATATTACAGGTTAGAACTGAGGTGTAAACCTTCAGACGGTATAACAATTTTTGTTAGACGTCTCATTTTGAGACAGGTGCATCCGGATTATAATCGAATGGTTGCCCGAACATCTCTCTATAGATGGACACAATCGGACTGGTAAAATCCTCATTTCTAGATTGATCGACAGCTAATGTTCTTAGACTGAACTTTAGCTTACCGTCTTCGATAATCACTAGATCAAATTTTTCAATCTCTTTAGCGCCGATCTCTTTCAAAAAAACATCAGCCTTATTATCAAATCCTTCAGCGAGCTGATTCGGAGGTGAATAGTACTGGATATACCTTTGGGAGACAGCAAAGACTTGCTCTGTAACGCCTTCTACCTTTTCTATTCTGTTTGGGTCGATATAGCAGCTTGGCTGGCCTTTTTTAAACCTTTCTTCATTAGCAAAAGTACAAATTTTTGAGATTCGATACAATGCGCCGATATGTACAAGTGAGCCACTGGGTCCAACAGGAATCATTAAACTTAGATTCGGATAGTTGTTCAAAAGATAATTTAATAGGTGGGGTTCGCTGAATTCTGATTGAAATTGGCGCTGAACTTCAAGGTGATAAAGTTGAACAGCCCTTCCAGGAGCTATTGAATTTGCCTTACATCCCACATCATTAATAAACTGAAGAATTCGATTCAGTGGAGTGAGAACTTCTTCTGATACGACACCTAAAATTAAGGCCTCGTTCAAAAACTCACACGAGATATCTTTGGAATTAACGGCTATGGCGGCACTTACAAAATCATTTCTATTAATGCTTTCCTTTAGAATCTCATAGTCGTTGGTCTGTCGATTATGCAAATAAGTTAAAGCTTTATTTTCCAATTCAACTTGAGGAGAGAAGTTTCCAGTTCTATTCAATTTGTCATGAATCCGCTTTAACAAATATTCGGCAGCGTTTCCGTTTTTAATCGGAAGATAAAGAGAAAGACCATGCTTATGGAAAATATCCAAGTGGGATTCACTGCCTAGATTAACTAAAAGCTGTAAAAGATTTTCATCAGTTCCCCAAGGCAAATTAAGGTCTTTAGCAGTGAACTTATTTAATTTTGATTCTATTAACTTTAGATCGGCATTATAACTCAAACTAATTAGTTGTTCTTTAACTTCTGAATTGCGTGTTTTTATAGTTTCATAAATGGTTGGATCTTGCGGCTTATTTTTAGAAAACGAGCAACCAACTAATGAAATAAATATTGTCAGCAAAATTAATTGGCTCATCGAATAACCTCTGGAGGCGAAGGCCAAGTGTCATCATAGGGCTCAATATAACATTTCAAACCTAATGGTGCACAAATTTCCTGAACAATTGTTTTAGAGTTTATACATTTAGAATGGACTTTTCTTTTCCTACTGTTACAAATATCTGGATTGTCATCTAATTGATAAAAATAGAATGATGTGATTTCCGAATTCACAAACTGTGTTAGAAATGGCCACCATTTATCAACCTTTTCATTCCACTCGTCATCGGTCATATCAGACAGGAAAAGCAGAATTCTAGGGTCAGCTTTAACCTGATATTCCTGATTAATATTAATTGAGGCGTTTTTTACGGTATTTAGAGTCGCAAAAAACTGTAAAAGACTGGAGCTTTCGAATCTGTTCCTTGCCTGGCGAATAATTTCAAGCTCAAACAAATTCCTAACCTCGTCGGAGGCAAAATTACTTTTTAGGCTGGCACATTGTTTTGTGGATAAAATCTTATTTAAAATGGATGCTGCATCATCTGTCACTCGCATGTAGACATAAATTGATTTCCCGGTAATGGAATAGAATCTATTGCCAATTGCAGAATTGAATATTGCCTTACATGCCGAAGTTGTTACCTGTAACTCATCAAAGGCAAGTTCCACGCGGCTTACCGCTTCAGAACCAAGATAATCATAGAAAAGATCGTTGATGGTGTTATTCAGAAAGCTATCGTGTATCTCTTTAAGCTTTACGTTTTTATTTAAAATAGATTCGGACGCTTCATTAAAATTCATCGGCGACAGATATTTAGTGAGTACTAGAGAAAGTAAGCCATCATCTCCGCGTTTTATTATTAAATCCAGAATGCTGTCGCCCCTGTGTATAAAACCTTTTAGAGATTCCCTAGAAGTCGCCTCTAAAGCAGCGATTACTTCACCATTACTACCATTATTTATAATTTCATTCAGGGACTTGGCGGAGGAATTGCCGCTTTCATTTACTTTAATTTGTTCAGTTTTAGACGCAGGCATCTTCTTAAATGTGCAAGCTTGCATTCCTAAGAATACAAGCAGGAAAATTAAATAAGAAAGCCTGAGATTTATCATTCTAGTGATTCCCTGGCATTGCAACGCCTCTTAAAGCGCTCAAGCGAGCTTGAATTTCATTGTTAAACTTCTGCTGTTCGATATCCATTTTCTTAATATTTCTAATTTTGCTCCAGCTTACAGCGTTCGCCATCGATCCATACATCATCACTTCTGTTGCTAAACTTTGCAGTTGCTCAAGTGCAGTGACAGCGAGATCTCTTTGTTGCTTGTTAAGCTTAATTGATGCAGTTGATTCTGAGTCGCCAACGCCTAAAGCATCTGAAGCCTTTTTTAAAGAGGCTTGAATGTGAGTTAGCTGTTCTTCCAGTTGATAGTTTTCGAGATCAGATTCAACAGCCTCACGTCCTTCGACTTGAACAACTTTAATTCTCTTAATTAGTCCATTTAATACTGCAAACTGTGTATCCACTTCTTTAAGAACTGGATGTGTAACTTCTTTTTCCAGAATCTTAGCCATATCAACATCAAATTTTTCTGATGGATTTAGAAGTTCTGATAGAAGCGCAAGGTAAACGCGCTCTTCCTGGAAGGAAGCGTTCATGCCACCATTAAAGATAGGTCCACCCTCAAGATAACGATCTCGAGTTATCTTATCAAAGTAGATTTTAACAGTCTTAACCGGATTTGTTACTAGGGGGCGCCCATTAAAGAAGGTACGGCCAGGGTAGTAAATAGCTTTTACCATTTTTGCAACGATCTGGTCATAGCTTTTGCCGTATTCTTCAAATGCTTGTTGCATTTGCGCTTCGGTTTTATTTTTCCACCAGTTTTGAAAAGACTCTGTGTCTGAATTTAAAACTGTAGGACGAATTTCATTAGAAAGATAATCAATTGCTCCTTCATATTTTTTAGAAGAAGAAGTTTGAAGACTGTATTTATAGATGTCTTTCGCTCTTAAAGGCGCCATGCCTAGATGATCACACACCGTAAAAGTGTCACTGCTGTTCTTAATCTGCGGTGGAAGGAAAACAGATGGAAAGCCAACAGAGTTTTTTACTACTTTTTCTCCTTTTTCGATATCTGGACCGCAAATCATCTGCATGACAAGATAGTCTGTCACCTTCGGTGTCATGAAGATGCCCACTTGGCGATAGTATCTCGCACCTTTAACAGTTTCCTCGTTCATTGGAGCTTGAGCATAAGATTCCAACCATCCGCGTCCCGGTTCCATCATTGGATCAGGTTTGCCTAATGACTGTTGGATAGTTCTAAGTGCGTCACGATATTGCGTGGATGCCGAAAGGTTCTGTACTGCATGGAAAATTTCCTGATTTAGCTCAATTAACCCAGTTCCAATTACATCCCGATTGTCTGAGCGAAGTTTACCAAGGATTGAAGCCAATCTTTTCTTCTCTGGTTCGAAAATGTATTTGCTATCAGCTGAGGCTAAAATACCTTCAGCTAAAGTAACTGTGTCTTTTACAGTTTCAATCTGCATACTTTCAATATACTGAGGCTTAATAAAGTATAAGTCTTTGCGATCGTCGGAAAGGTTCTTAGCCGTCACGCCATTAAGTGGATAAGTCACCTTAAGGAACTTATAAGGATTATTTTCGTCGTGAGTGTTTCTTACTTCATTAACGAAAGCATTATAAAAGCTGTGACTTGTATTAAACATTGAAGTTAGCTGCTGAAGGGCGTTTGTCCAATTTTGATGTGCCTCATAAATCTCTGACATATTCATCATACGCCAATCAGTCATTTTCTTTCTGAAGTCTTTAATCTCAGCCTGAAGATCTTTATCGCTTCCTGACCATTTGCTTTTCTTTAGGTTGTTAACTTGTTCATTAATTCTGTCGTTAACATCATAGAAGGCAGCGCCATCGTACATATTTTTCCATGTGGAAACGACAATTCGGTTCAACCACATATCAAGTGCTACGAACGCAGTAATTTGAAGACCTTTTACTAGTAATAGTCTGATACCTTTTAGCTGCATTGAACCTGGAACCAACCATAGAGCAATATCAACTCCAGTAATGCGCAATACGGTCTTTGTAACTATTGATTGCGCCATACCAGCAAGGCCAGAAGAGATTAGCATTGAAACGATACCTGGTGCGAACTCCCAGATTTTTTTATGTACTACAAGATACTCATAAGCTTTTGAGCAGGGATCTTGGTCAGCACCAGCAGCTAGCGCTTTATCCGAAACTTTTCCGCCTATCATAACTTTCGCACAAGCCATAACATTTGGATCTGACACTACTTGTGAAAGATATGTTTGTAAGAAAGCACCAACCGTCATTCCAAGATAAGGAATCATGTGATGAAACTTTGGGTTCTTCATATACATCGCTAGTACGTTTGAAGTTACACCTTGTGAATACATGAAGGTAAAAAAGCCAAAAACTCCAAGTGGCGAAAGGGAATGATCAATGTGTTGCTGCATAGCCGTCGGATTTTGCGAATAATTAGTAATTAATTGACCAGCAACCACCGCACCCATAGCGACGAAGAAAATCGCCGATTCAGTAGGAAGGTTTCTGACGGAGTGTGACCAGGAAGATTTCGAGGCTGCTTTAACACGGACCATCTCGTCCATTAGCATCTTATTTAAAGAATTCGGTGAGAACTTTCTAAGTTGGGATTCCTTAGCAAATGGTACTTCCATCGCCAATTTATTAGTGTTCTTGTCATAGACTAAGGCTTTTTTAGATTCAGAATCAAGGGTCATGCGGTACCCAAGAGGTTCCAGATAATTACGATATTGCTCTAGCTGCGCTTTTTCTTTTTCAGACCATTGAGGAGCGGCCCCAGCAAAGGCTGGTGAAACTACTAGATTGATAAGGGCAATCAAAGTTAGAATCTTTTTAAACCAAGTCATGGACTACTCCTATGAGACACTTTGTCTCACAGTGAATAGAAGCAAGCTCTGGGCCCTTCAGCTGAAATATACAGAAGAAGGCCCATCTCAAGATGAGACAGAGCCGCTTGTGGGCACCCCCCTGTCGGTACTGTAATCACATGACGGGTTTTAAGGATTGAATAACTGGCTGGATCAGCTAAGACAGAATTTAGGAAAAAAGGAGTCTTTATGTCCCTTATTGATGTCACTAAAGACAACATCAAAGATACCATCGAACAAAACGAACTTATCATCTTAGATTTCTGGGCTGAATGGTGTGGACCATGTAAACGTTTTGCTCCGATTTTTGAATCGGTTGCTAAGAAATATCCAGAGGTTCTTTTTGGTAAAATCAACACTGATTTAGAACAAGAAATCTCTGCGACTTTTGATATCAAATCTATCCCGACGCTTGCTGTGATTAAAGACCGCGATATCATCTTTATGCAGCCCGGGGCCGTGAACGAAGAAGTCTTTGAGCAAATCGTAAAAAGAGCCAAAGAAGTCGATATGGAAGAAGTTCGCAAACAGAACCCAGAAAGCCCCGAAGATCGCTAGAAGCTTGCGCATGGCCGACCTCTAGGGTAGAGGTTGGGCCATGAAATCAGTCGTCTTTTTAGCCTTATCTTTATTTGCTTTTCACGCTCACGCCATCACTTGGCAAGTATTCGGTCCTTGTGACACGAAGCCCGTTCATCAAGGTAAAACTGAAGTAGACCTTTCTAAATCCCTAGGCACGTTGACGGTCGAAATCCTTACGCAAAATCAAATTCCTTTTATCGGTACAGAAAGCGGATTTAATTCGATCATCAACACGCCAACAGGCATTGATGCCATGGAAATCGTTTCACAAACAGAACTTCGCGCTTACGGCTGGTGTTATTCTTTAAACGGTAAAGTACCAGATATCATGCCTGATCAAGTTCAACTGACTTCGCAGAAAGACCATGTGACGTGGTTTTACGCTTACACCACAAATATAAAAAACCACTGGCAAGATGACTATTGTTCACCAGCTTACTGGATTAAGGCTAAGCAGTTTTGTAAGTAAATAAATTTAAATGTTTAGTTTCTTGATCAGTCGGTTCCCGTAAATTTTCCCTAAAGGGGCAGGCATAATCTTTAAAAACAAAAAAAATGTAATTGCCGAATTCATGGGATGAACACGGATGATTGCCTTGGTTTTGTAAAGTTTAACAGTCGCCTGTACCGACCATAACCCAAAACCAGACACGATAGTTGAATCAGTATTAGTGGTGATTTTTACTATAAAGAATTCTTTTTTGATGCATTCAATTAAGTTTTCTAACTGAAGGCTCTCTATAGCAATTTCTTTTTCCCAATAAGGACTATCAATATTGTCTTTTAAGTAATCCACAAGAAGTTTAAGTACAAAAAGAACAATTACGGCGAGTCCAATAAAAGAATAAACTCCGTTATTTTCAATCGCGAAACCTATTCCGATTAATATTATTAAAGTGAGAAGCATTAACACATGTTTATAATTTAAGTGCGGTCTGCGATTTTTTCCAAAGAAGTCCTTATAACTAACGCCGAAAAAGATCACGCACAATATGGGATAGAACACGCTGGAAATAAAAAGTTTCAAATCCTTATTTAGAGCTGAAACATAAATGCTTTCAATTGAAATAAAACCTAAGTAAATAGTCAGACTAGAGGATAAGAAAACTAACGTCACAAAGATCGCTATCTTTAACAGTCCATTTTGCTTTATCAAATCTTTCATATGTAATTATCTTCCAAAAGAATGCATGTTTATACCCGGAACTGGCTGGGGAAGTTTACCGGATCTTTCATTTAATATATGTGGCATCGGTGTACTGGACATATCTCTCGGTGTAACTATTCTACCGTTTCTATCTAAAATCCCTCCAAGATAACCGTCGTTATCGGAAGTCTTTATGATTCGGATTGCTTTTTTATCGATTTGCTCTTCACTCTCGGGGATTCCAATGTCATTTCCATGATAATCCATCAAATCGTTTGAGGTATGCGGAATTTCCCATGGCTTTGTGCTACCCGGTCTGTCGTACTCGTTAAATTCTTTTTCTCTTTCCCAACCTGGGATAACTAGTGCGTTCGCAGTGTTATCGCATGTTTTGGTTGTTTCGCATGATGCAGATGAATCACTTCTGGCGTCCTTATTTTTACCTGGATCGGAAGCTTCTTTAATTTTATCCTCTACTATTCTTTCATGGTGTTCTTTAATTCTATTTCTCGATTCTTTATCCTCTTTTTCTTGTTGAGCCTTATCATTCAGTTCATTTTTTTTTCGAAGCTCCTGTGCCCTCATTCTTTCCTCTTTAAGGTCATTTTCAGCTTTAAGTTTGTTTTTTTCAGCGTTAATTCTCGAAGTCTCTTGTTCGAGCCTTTCTTGCTCTCTTGATTTGTTGCATCCCATAGTTGACGAACAAGTCAGTGCTCCTAAAGAGCCTCCTAATACACCTCCAGCGACCGCAAGGTGTGCTGAGCCCAATTTCAATCCTCCGAAAAAACCTCCCGCAGCACCTACAGCAACATCCCTGATACAGGTTGTTACACATTCGTTAGAAGCTGATACGAGTTTAACGTCGACACCTTGGCGAAAGGAATGTTTTGTATTATTGCGACTTTGTGGAAATCTGTTATGAACTTGTGTCCATTCGTTTTCCGAATAATCACCTGGATTTTTTAAAACTCCTTTAAAGATATCTTCTGCGACTCTGTTATTTTGGAGACCAAGGAAAAAAAGCCCACAATAATCAAAACATTTTTTGATATCGTCGAATCTTTGGGGCATCAAAGCAGATTGAATTTCATAGTTTGGACCAAATTGGATCTCATCCGCCAAATTACTCAGGCTTTTACCAAATGAGGGGTTCAGTTTATTAACTGCTTGAACATACGCATCTACTTCATTATGCAATCCAAGTCGGGTACCTAAATTTATGCGCTCAGTTCCGACGGTGCTAAGTAGGAATTGGGGACCGCCCTGAGAAAGAACATCTTTTTTAAGCAGCTCGTAGGCTTCTTCAGAAGTTACTGAATAGATTCTCG
Organism: Bdellovibrio reynosensis; assembly: GCF_022814725.1. NCBI lineage: Bacteria > Pseudomonadati > Bdellovibrionota > Bdellovibrionia > Bdellovibrionales > Pseudobdellovibrionaceae > Bdellovibrio > Bdellovibrio reynosensis. The sequence goes on along the minus strand of NZ_CP093442.1, from coordinate 2,394,985 downwards.
AAGTCAAATCACTCAGCCTAGAAAGACTTTCTTGAAGGTCTCTGCCGTCTGTTGAATATTCGCCATAATAAGCCCAATAGTTAGCAATTTTAAAGCTGAGGCTTATATTCTCTGAAGCCTGGGATGCGTTGGCAGTAAATGGTAAGAGCGTGCCACCAATGAAAGCAGCACATGTGATTCCACGATTTAAATTTACAAAAAAATATTTTATTAAGTTCACTTTTTTTCCTTGGTTGAAGCGATGTGCCCTCTTGTTCCAAGGATGATGCCATTCTTTTTCGCGTCAAAAGGTAGCTATTTCGTTTTGAAGCCCTTTACTTCTTAATTCTTAGAAAAATTCTGAATTCAGAGAATGTTAATTTTAGCGTCATTATTTTTTCATTCTTTGATGTGGAGTGAATGAGTTAGCAATAATAGCGATGTGTCGAATCTGCATTTCTTCTAGATCCTGGTACTCAAAAATAAAAAAGGCCTCCCGTCACCGGGAAGCCTTCACAAATCCAAATTTTAAAAACAAGTTACTTAGTGATAGTAACGTGCTTAATAACTACAGGCTCAACCGGGCGGTCCATTGCGCCTGTTTTAGAGTTTTCGATAGCGTGAACTACGTCCATGCCTTCAACAACTTCTCCGAAAACAGCGTGGCGGCCATCCAACCATGGAGTTGGAACAGTCGTTACGAAGAACTGTGATCCGTTAGTGTTAGGACCTGCGTTCGCCATTGAAAGGATGCCTGGCTTAGAGTGCTTTTGTTGGCCAGCTGGGAATTCATCGTCAAAACGGTAGCCTGGGCCGCCAGTTCCTGTTCCAAGTGGGCAACCACCTTGAATCATGAAATCTTTGATCACGCGGTGGAAAGTTAGACCGTCATAGAAAGGCTTTTTAACTTTTTGGCCCGTTTTAGGATCAGTCCATTCTTTAGTGCCTTCAGCAAGGCCTACGAAGTTTTCAACAGTCTTCGGAGCTTTATCAGCAAGAAGTTTTACTTTGAAGTTTCCTTTGTTTGTTTCAAAAAGTGCGAACATTTCTTTTCCCTTCGTTGTCGCTTTTTTCTCAGTCTTTGCATCGGCGCGGAAGCTAAAAGCCGCTAGTAAGAATGCAAATAGGTAGATCCAAAAAACCTTTTTAATATCGATATTCTTCGACATTTTTACTCCTGGTTTTGTTGTAATCGAATGAGCCATCATCCAAAGCACCGTTAGGCCCCTCGACTAAAGCTAGTATTCAAAAACATTTCTACCACTATTAGTGAGGCTGCCTGCGAGGGTCAAGGTTCTTCAAAATGGCGATATTGTCCGCAAGCAAAGAATGAATCTCATTTAGAAGATCCGGCGGAGGCACTTGAAGCGCTAAGGCAAGAGCTTGGAAAGACTCATGATTTAAAGACACTTCGACGACCGCCTCTGACGCAACTAGCTGAAGCATCTGTTCAATCTGACGCAGTCGTTCATAGTTATGCAAAAGAACAGCGCCTTCACTCTGCAATTCCGCAAAAAAACCTGCAGTCGAAGCATCCTGCGGAGTGATCTTATGAAAAAGTAAATAGGTCTGCACAGCAAGTTCAAGATCCACCAAAGCGCCTTCGCTGTACTTTAAATTCACGTTCGGACCTTGGGATAATAACTGCAAACGAATGCGCTCGAGCTCCGCCAACTCATCAATCGATAGTCCACGCTGAATAAATTTAGAAACGGGTAGGGGAGTAGAATTTGCTAGCACCCAACGAGCTTTAAGATAAGCCTGACGTTCCCATGCCGCTGCTTCCTTAGTGAAGTATTCATCTAAATCTTTTTTCGCCATCACTAAGGGGCCCGCTTTGCCAGATGGTCTTAAGCGCATGTCGATGGAATAAATATTTCCCCCGCGATGTGATTCAGTCAGACGAGTAATAAAACGTTTAGCAACCTTCAGATCGTTTTCAGTGGCTTCATCGTTAACGACGAAAATGAAATCAAGATCAGATCTGAAACCCAATTCTTTCCCGCCCCATTTACCTAAAGCTAGAACTTCAATGTCAGATGTATATTCTTTTTTTAAAGCAGAAAGCAAAGCCACAACGACCGAATCAGCAACCGAAGAAAGATTTTTTAAAAGAGTCGGAACATTCTTATCTTCTAAAAACCCAATCCCGTTAATGATCTCTGATAACAGACGCTTTTCAGCAAGTTCCTCTAACAAAGTCCCAAGATCATCAGAGTGTTCATTCTGTGAACGGTAAACGATACTATCTAATAATTCAGGTCGATTACATAGAATGCGCGAAAGATACGGAGAATGCCCAAACAACCAAGCCAGTTGTTTTAATAAATCTTTTTCCCGTAATAGCATTGCAAAGAAACTAGCTTTTGCACGAGTGCTATGAATGAAATCTTTTAAGAGCAACAAAGCCCGGCGAATATCGCCCTTTTGCTCCTGCAAAGTTTCAAGGAACGCCGCTAAGAAAGCTTTGCGTGAAAGTTCATCGCGGCCTTTGTTACGAGAAAGGACTTCTTGGCCAATGATTTCTTTCCACAATTCTTCAATGTCAGCTTCATTTAAGCCTGCTTTAGAAAGTTCCTCTTCTAAAGCCACTTCTTTCGGTGCTTCCCCTAAAAGACTTTTAACGATCTGTTCACACTGACGCATTTCAGATTTTAATGTCTTTAAAGCATCCACAACAAAATCAGGATGCAACAAACTTGTATCCAGCTGATGGGTTTGTTCATCATGCAAAGCCTGCACGTAGTTTTCTAAAATCCGTAAATTCCAATAATGACGAATTAAAAAGTCAGCTTCATGGGAAGGTAAAAGATTTTTATCTTTTAAAAGACCAAAGGCTTCAGTTGTGCCCTTCACTTGCAGTGAAGGATCTTTACCCCCGTGAATGACTTGAAGGGCGTGAGCAAATAATTCGACATCGCGAATGCCACCCAAACCAAGTTTCAAATCAATCGTGTTTTCAGAAGTTCGTGCCCAGTAATGACCTTGGATTTTCGTACGCAGACTTTTTAAGTCTTCAAGCAAAGTAAAATCTAAATGGCGTCTAAAAGAAAATTTCTTAGCAAAGCCTAAAACTTCTTTTTGAATCCCGGCATCACCACAAATCGCACGCAAGCGAACAAACGCTAGACGCTCCCAAGTTTCGCCATAATTACCATAATAGTCTTTAAATTGATCTAAAGTCGGAAGCAAAGGCCCTTGCTTACCACCGGGACGTAAATCAAAGTCTACGCGAAACACAAAACCCAAGGCGGTTCGTTCGTTTAAAATCTTTTGAAACTTACGCAGACTTGAAAGAGCTTGCGAAGACTCTTCTTCACAAACTAAAAGCACATCGACATCAGAACTTAAATTCAGCTCTAAAGAACCAAGCTTACCTAAAGCAAACAAGGCTACCTTTTGACCCGCAAAACAGTAATCAAAAGCGCGGGTTAAAAGATCATCCGCAGCCAAACTCCATTGCCGGCAGATCTCATAGGGATTTTCAGAGTTGTTTTTAGCTAAAAGAGCGAAGCGAGACCAGATCTCGTTTCGCTCTTTTCTTAGATTTTCCTCGAAAGGAAGATTACTCAATGTTCTTAGACCAGCGCGGTTTATAGTAGTTGTAACTATCTTTAGTTACGCGGCGTTCTTCAGTGCCATCAACCGTGGAAATATAAATTTGATTCTTTCCAGTGCGGTTACTTGTGTACATCACAAAACGGCCATCAGGTGAAAAGCTTGGATCTTCGTTGTTCGCGAATCTGCCATTAGCTTTTTTCGCTGAAGTTAAACGAATCATGCCAGTTCCATCTGCATTCATCACAAACACATCAAAGTGATCTTCACTTTGGCCAGAGAAAGCAATTTTCTTTCCATCTGGAGAAAACGAAGGCGAAGAGTTAAACACACCCGCAAAAGTAATACGTTTAACACCATTCCCATTTGCATCAGCTGTGTAAATCATCGGGCGGCCCGCACGATCTGATGAAAAAGCAATTTGTCCGTCATTTGAAGCCGTCGGTTCAACGTTCATAGCTCCGGCTGGACCATTCGTGATTTTTGCCACCAGTGCGCCGTCAAAAGTCATTTTATAGATATCAGGATTAGTCCCTTGGGAAATCGTTAGATAAATATGTTTATTATCCGGAGCAAACGCAGCGCCAGAGTTCATACCTTGGCGGTAAGAAACTAAATTGCGTTTTCCGGAAGCAAGATCCAATAAAAGCATGTCAGCATTTCTAAATTTAGCACCAACACGTTTTACATAAGAAGTGTAAGCAATCTTTTTACCATCTGGTGACCACGCTGGCGAAATCGAGATCGTTCTATGGTTCGTTACTTGATCCATATTCGCACCATCCCAATCCATCACAAAAATTTCTTTTGTTTTTGAATTGTCACGGTCACTAGAAACAACAACGCGAGAAAGGAACGGACCTTCTTTACCAGTTAACGCTTTTAACACATCATTAGAAAAAGTATGGGCAATACGCCGAGCACTGCCTAATGGCCCTTTATATTTTTTCCCAGCCACTAAGCTTGCGCGCGGTACATGATAAACATAAGTTTCTAAAGTCAGCTCATTCCCAACAATCGAAAAACCAGCGCGGATAAGAAAGTCAGCACCAATCGCGGACCAGTTTTGAAACTTAAAACCATTAGGTTGACCCGGAGCTGGCATAAGTCCCGTTTTAGAAGTGTCTTCTAAGAAAGCCGTTTGGCTAATGAACTGAAAATAAGATGAAACAGATAAATCATTAGTGATGGTATTAAAAATCTCAACACCGACGGATTGATACTTAGACGCTGAAGAAGGCGCACCGAAATATTGTAAAGCCGGTAAAGCCATCAAACTTTTTTTCGTGCGAGCTTCACCAAGCTTAATGTAAATGCCGCTTTCTTGAGCTTTAGCAAAAATCGGAATAAGATTTAAAACGATCAACAGCGCTAACAGATTCTTTATCACAGGGTCCTCCTATTCGGGGAATCCAATTAAGATTCCATCGACAGACACAATCGCTAAAAACTTTTCTGGCGGAGCCGGGAAAGGAGCAGAGCGATCAATAGTTGCTAATACTTCTTCATCGTAGCTTTGATTACCACTAGATTTAACAATTTTTCTTCCCAAAATATTGCCACGCGAATCAATAAACACGCGCGCTTGGGCTTTAAAATCTCTTTTTGCTAACCATTCTGGAAGCGACCAGTTTTGTTTAATATGCTGATCAAGTGTTCCAGCATAGTTATCATGCTGCAGTTTTGATAAACCCGTTAACGAAGTGCCAGGAGACAAAACATTGCCCTTAATTTTTTGCGTTCCCGAATCAGCTTTGCCAGCACCAGGGGGAGTTTTAGCTCTTTCTGCCTGAACTTCGTCTTTGATCTTTTCTAATGCCGCCATGGCTTTTAGTTTTTCAATCGCACTTTGCTGCTTAGCTTTTACTTTTTCTAAATTAATGCCGTCTTCTTTTTTCACCACCGGCGGAAGTTTCGGAGCTTCAGGTTTTGGCTGAGGCTTTGGCTGTGGCGTTGGTACAGGTTCTGGCTTCGCAACAGGCTTTGGTGGTTCTTTTTCAGGAAGCGCAGGTCTTGCTTCTTCGGCTGTCGGTGGCGCTAACTGTTTTGGTTCAACCTTATCAGGCAAACCCACCATATCGACACGAATGGCTTGGGAAAAATCAATCGCTTCCGGCGTAAATAACGCCGCCTTTAATACAAAAAACGACAATAGCACCGCGTGAATGGCAAAGGAAATCCCTAAGCCGCGGGAAAGTTGCTCATTTTTCTGTGGTTCAAGCTCAAGATGATTCACTGATCTTTAGGTTGCGTGATTAAGCCAATGTTAAAGATCCCAGCGGCACGAACTTCTGCCATGGCTTCCGCGACGAAGCCATAATCCACTTTGCGGTCCGCTTGGATGTACACTTGTTTATCTTTACGATTTTCAAATATCGCTTTTAATTTAGGACGAAGTTGTTCCATGGTGATGCGAGCTTTAGCGATCGTCATTTTTTGATCAGGCCCAATCACTAAAACGAAAGGCTCCTCTTTCATTTCAACACCGGATGCTGCTGTCTTAGGAAGATCCACAGAAATCCCTTGCTGCATCAATGGTGTCGTCACCATGAACATAATAAGTAACACCAACATCACGTCCACTAAAGGCGTAACGTTGATTTCACTTAGTGTTGCGCGGCTTTTAGATTTGCCGCCGCTAGCTCCCATACCCATTGTTAGTTTCCTTGGAAGAAGTTTCTTTTAACAATGTTTAAGAAGTCAGAGCTGAAATTCATCAGCACAACTTCTTGCTTACGAATACGAGAAATAAAGTTGTTATATAAGACAACTGCTGGGATCGCGGCCGCTAGACCAATCGCTGTTGCGATCAATGCCTCAGAAATACCAGGCGCCACAACTGCTAAACTAGCTGTACCAGTTTGACCGATTTTATGGAAAGAACCCATGATCCCCCAGACGGTACCAAAAAGACCGATGAAAGGACCTGTACTTCCGGTTGTTGCAAGTACGGTAAGTCTTGATTCAAGTTTCGCGATTTCATTTTCAGAGGCTTTGTTCAAAGCACGTTCTAAGTTATCAATGCCAGAAAGAATTGGCTTATCACCTTCAGACTTTGCTAGAAGCGGGGACTCAGAAATCTTTTTCATTTCTAGGTAAGCCGTTTTAAAGACGCGCGCGATTGCAGAGTCTTTATATTGATCGATATCTTCATACAAAGTATCTAGCGAATTTACTTTCCAGAACTTGCTTAAGAACAAGCTATCGGAATGATTCATTTTCACGAAAGTTTGATATTTCGTGTAACCAATCGCCCAGCAGAAAACAGATAAAACGATAAGGATTAATAAAGTCAGTTGGACAACAGGGCTAGCTTGAAAAATCGCATCAATGGAGCTCGTGTTCACTGATACAGAGGGTGCGGCCTCGGCCACGTTTACAAACATTGCGGACATATCTAGGACCTCCGTTGGGGTTCCCTAAAACGATATGCCCAAATGCAGGCGAGTTCAACCTATTGTGCAGGACCTTCGCCGAGGAGAAGAAGCAATTCAGAAAGATTTTCTGTGATCAACGCTTCTGCTTTATGACGAGTCGCAATTGTTAACTCTTCTTGATTTCTTATTGGGCCCAAAAAGATTCTTAAGTGTCTTCGACGCATTTCTGCGATGATTTCATCGTTAAACGCAGGACGTTTTTTTAGAGTAAACGGCGCGATAAAAACGTCACCTTTAAATTGTGTCGAAGGCAGAATCCACATTGAATCAAAACTCAAAAGTCGCATCAAATCAGGAGTGCTCGTCCCATACACGAATTGCGGTTTTAATTCTTTGATTGAAGTCATTATAATAAGAGCATCACTCTGAATAAGAGTTCTGTCGTTAGGTTTAAATCCTTCAATTGTATTCATAATCGCAGTATGCGCATCAGAAACGTTATCAACGATGTTTAACACAAAACGCGTCGTCGGAAATTGTTCGTAAAATTCTTTAAGTGCAGGAGTCGTTTTATAAAACTCGTTGATCTGCTCCCAGGTATATTCTGAAAGTCTGCCGCCTGTAAAAATCGGAGCGGAAGGATTTTCTTCCTGTTGCTTTTGTTTAAAAGTCAAAAATTCCTGATCGCGGGATGCCACTAAAATATAAGGAGTACGTTCTTTAGAAAGACGCACATCCAACCATAGAATCGCATCTGATTTCTGCGCCAGAACCTGTTTCGCTTTATCAAGAGTGTCCACTTTAACGATAATCAGCGGAGCCGGGCCGTTAAAAAAGGCGTGTTCAAATTTAGGGAAGGTTTGACCCATGCCCCAAATACGGGCCATCAAGATAAGGACACCAAGGACAATAAAGCTTACAAGCGTGATGAAAAAGATTCTCATAAGCCTTTCGTATAGCACCCTAAATTATTGAAATCAGCATATTTTTCTGGAACCAGCACAAAGTTTTCTGTCATTACCTTAAATACGCTAAAATATGGCGTATTTAACCTTGTTTTTCATTACACTTTCGTTTAGAAAGCCAAGACACACTGTGCTTATAGCGAAAGCTTGAAAGCTGAAATTGAGAATTTATGAATAAAATCAATCGTAAATTAGAATACGCCCTCATGGCTTTAAAGCACATGAGCCAAAAGATTCCAGGCGAATTAACCTCGGCAAAAGAGGTTTCTGATTCTTTTCATACTCCTTTTGATGCTACTGCCCGCGTGATGCAACAAATGGCACAAAAAGGCGGCATTCTTCGCGCTGAATATGGTGCTAATGGTGGTTACCAAATCACGAAAGACCTTGCGAAAGTTTCAATGCAAGATCTTTTAGAAATTATCGAAGGTCCCACAGCGCTAGTGAAGTGCCTGCACAAGGAAGAACCTTGTGAAATCAAAGGCACTTGCAACATCGTTTCTCCGATCACGAATTTAAATCATCGACTTACTGAATTTTATAAAGGCTTAAGCTTAAAAGATCTGCTTGTCGAAAAATCCCAAGCTGGTTTCAAAAAATCAGCGGAGGTAGACTTCCATGGATAACAACAATAAATCTTCTAGCAATCCACTAGAGTCCTACGAATACAAATACGGTTTCACGACAGAGATCGAAACCGACGCCGTTCAAAAAGGTTTAAACGAAGATATCATTCGTTTGATTTCTGGAAAGAAAAACGAACCTGAATGGATGCTTGAGTACCGCTTAAAAGCTTACCGTCACTGGTTAACAATGACTGAGCCAGAGTGGGCGCATGTTTCTTATCCAAAAATCGATTTCCAAGATATCGTTTATTATTCTGCTCCGAAAAACCAAGCTGAAGCTGATAAACCAAAATCTTTGGATGATTTAGATCCAGAGCTAATTAAAACTTTTGAAAAGCTAGGGATTCCTTTATCAGAACAAAAACGTATTTCTGGTATTGCGGTAGACGTGGTGTTTGACTCTGTATCAGTTGGTACAAGTCATAATGAAGTTTTAGAAAAAGCGGGAGTCATCTTTTGCTCTATTTCTGAAGCGGTTCAAAAACATCCTGAATTAGTAAAAAAATATTTGGGCTCTGTTGTTCCATACACAGATAACTATTATGCCGCTTTAAATGCAGCAGTCTTTACTGATGGATCTTTCTGCTACATCCCTAAAGGGGTGCGTTGCCCGATTGATTTATCAACTTATTTCCGTATCAACGCCAAAGACACCGGCCAATTCGAAAGAACTTTGCTTGTGTGTGATGAAGGTGGATACGTAAATTATCTAGAAGGTTGTACAGCTCCACAACGTGATGAAAATCAACTTCACGCCGCCGTGGTAGAGCTTGTGGCCTTTGATGATGCTGAAATTAAATACTCAACAGTGCAAAACTGGTACACGGGCGATAAAGAAGGCCGTGGTGGTATTTATAACTTCGTTACTAAACGTGGTAATGCCAAAGGTAAACGCTCTAAAATCTCCTGGACCCAAGTTGAATCAGGTTCAGCGATCACTTGGAAATATCCATCATGCGTATTGATGGGTGATGGCTCTGAAGGTGCGTTTTACTCTGTGGCGCTGACTCACGATCTTATGCAAGCTGATACTGGAACTAAGATGATCCATATCGGTAAGAACACGAAAAGCACGATCATCTCTAAAGGTATTTCTACGGATAAGTCTTCAAACACTTACCGTGGCCAAGTGAAGATCATGCCTTCAGCTGAAAACGCTCGTAACTATTCACAGTGTGATTCCATGCTAGTGGGTGATAAGTGTTCAGCAAGCACATTCCCTTATATTGAAGTAAAAAATAAAACTGCAACGATTGAGCATGAAGCAACCACTTCACGCATCAGTGAAGATCAGATCTTTTATTTGCAATCCCGCGGTCTTGATATGGAAAAATCCATTTCAATGCTTGTAAACGGATTCTGTAAAGAGGTCTTTAAAGAGTTGCCTCTAGAGTTTTCTGTGGAAGCAGTAAAACTTATTGAGATGAAATTAGAAAACTCAGTTGGCTAGTCTGCACTTCGACTTCGTCGAAGTAGGCAAGTTTAGAAAAGGTATTAAAGATGTTAGAGATTAAAAACTTACACGCAAGAGTTGAAGAAAAAGAAATCCTTAAAGGATTAAACCTGACAATCAAGCCAGGTGAAGTTCACGCGATCATGGGACCTAACGGTTCTGGTAAATCTACTTTATCTAAAGTACTAGCTGGTCACCCAGCGTACGAAGTGACTTCTGGTGAAGTGAATTATGAAATCAACTTCATGATGAAAAACCTTTTAGAGCTTGAGCCGGATGAGCGCGCTAAAGAAGGTATCTTCCTTGCTTTCCAATATCCAATTGAAGTGCCAGGGGTTTCTAACTTCACATTCCTTCACACTTCTTTTAACTCGATCTTGCAACATCAAGGTTCTGAACCAATGCCTGAAGGGGAGTTCCGTGAATTCCTAGTTCAGAAGTTAAAACTTGTCGGTATGAAGCCAGAATACTTGGATCGTCCTGTGAACACAGGGTTCTCGGGCGGTGAGAAAAAGAAAAATGAAATCCTGCAAATGGCGGTGCTTGCTCCGCGTTTGGCACTTCTTGATGAAACTGACTCTGGTCTTGATATTGACGCTTTAAGAATTGTTTCTGAGGGTGTTAATAAACTTCGCCGCAAAGACAACGCGATTGTTCTAGTGACTCACTATCAAAGACTTTTAGATTATATTAAGCCTGACTTCGTTCACGTTTTATTGGGCGGAAAAATCATCGAAACTGGTGATAGTTCCCTTGCCCTGAAGCTTGAAGAAAAAGGTTACGACTGGTTGGAAAAATAGGTTATGGCTATGAACTTACTTTCTACCTACGATAGATTCAGTCAAGCCTACCCGGCAGAAGGGGCGTTAGCTTCTTTCCGTCAGGCTGGGTATGACTATGCTCTTCATAAGGGGTTGCCAAGCCGTAAAGATGAAGACTGGCATTATACGAATGTAAAAGTTTTGGCTGATGTGAACTTCATGCCAAGCGCTTTTAATCCGGTAGAGCCAAGCCATGACACTATTTTAGAAATTAAAAAGATCTTAAATCCTGAATTCACCAATGTAGTGTTCTTTAATGGTGTTTTAAATAAAACATTATCTTCGGAGCTTCCTCACGGTTTCACATTGCGTGAGCTTTCAGAGTATCCAAATCACTTTGATGACACTTTTGATGCTTTAAACGGAGCTTACTTAGCAAAACCCTTTGTCGTGGCCTTAGCTAAAGAAACCTCTGTGGAAAAACCTGTGAATTTCGTGTTTTTCACTTCTGTTGAAGGTGGACCTGCTTTAATGGTGCACCCACGCATTCGCGTAGAAGTGGGAACTAGATCTTCAGTTAAAATTCTTGAAAGCTATTACGGTAAAACCGGCGTTTCATATTTTGTAAATTCCGTTTTGGATTTGCAAATCGCGGAAAATGCAAAAGTTAGCTACACACGCGTGCAGGCTGAATCAGAAAATGCGATCAACATCGGTAGAACTCGTATCCATGTTGCTAAGAATGCGACTTTAGAAAGTTTAGCGTTTGCAACCGGTGCCGGCCTTTCTCGTCACTCTTTAGAAGTGTTGTTAACCGGACCTGGTTCAAATTCTGAGATCCTAGGCGTTTACGCTGTGAAGGGTTCTCAGCACGTGGATAATACGTCTGTGATCGATCACCAAGTGGGCGATTGCAATACCAATCAATTATACAAAGGTATTCTTGATGATGAATCAAGAGCTGCCTTCGTAGGTAAAGTATTAATCCAAAAGGGTGCGCAAAAGGCTAATTCAGCCCAGCTTAATAACAACTTGTTGTTAAGTTCAAAAGCTGAGGCTGACAGCAAACCTTGTTTGCAGGTTTATGCTGACGATGTGAAAGCGGCCCACGGTTCAACTGTAGGACAGTTAAACCGTGAAGAGCTTTTCTATCTTCAGTCAAGAGCCATCCCGAAATCGGTAGCTATTCCGATGTTAAGTTATGGTTTCTTATCTGAAGTGATTTACAAAATTTCTGACGACGGCATCCAAAAATGGCTGACTCGTCATTTGGATGAAGCTTTTAAAAAGCTTCATGTAGGTAATTAAGTATGAGTAGTGCTTTAGATAAAATCTTTGCTGATGTTCGTGGGGAATTCCCGGCGCTAACACAAAAAGTGTATGGCAAGGATTTGATTTATCTTGATAGTGCTGCAACGACTTTAAAGCCTGTTTCCGTAGTAAATCGTATTTCTCATTTCTATTCTTTTGAAACTTCAAATGTGCACAGAGGTGCTCATTATCTTGGTGACGTGGCGACGGGATTCTTTGAATCTTCTCGTCATAGAGTCGCGCAGTTCATTGGTGCTCGCCAACAAGAAGAAGTTGTATTTGTTCGTGGGACTACAGAAGGTATTAACCTTGTCGCTCATTCTTGGGGTTTAACGAACCTACAAAAAGGTGACGAGATCTTGGTTACCGAAATGGAACACCATGGGAACATCGTTCCTTGGCAAATCGTTGCTGAAAAGGTAGGAGCAAAAGTTTTATTCGCAGCTATTCATGATAACGGCGAATTGAACGTCGAAGACTTCAAAAGCAAACTTTCTTCTAAAACCAAGATGGTGGCATTCACGGCTAGTTCCAATGTACTTGGCACTAACACGGATATGCCGCTATTAACAAAATTGGCCCACGATGTTGGCGCCAAAGTCTTAATTGATGGCGCTCAGATCGTTTCCCAAGGCAAAGTCGACGTTCAAGCTATTGATTGTGACTTCTTTGTATTCTCTGCGCATAAACTTTTTGGGCCATTCGGTTTTGGTATCTTATACGGAAAAAAAGAAATCTTAGATCACATGCCTCCTTACCAAGGTGGCGGGGCGATGATTTCTAAAGTGACTACCGAAGGTACGACATTTAATGATGTGCCAATTAGATTTGAAGCGGGAACGCCACACGTCGAAGGTGCCGTGGGCTTGCATGCGGCTATCGATTTTATCGAAAAGATCGGTTTTGATAAAATCCATGCTTATGAAATGGATCTATTAAAAGTAGCGACAGAAAAACTTTCTGCTATTCCGGATTTGAAAATATTCGGAACTGCCGCGAATAAAGGTCCGATTGTTTCTTTTAATTTAAAAGGGGCTCACCACTCTGACGTTGGTCAAATTCTTGACCGTGAAGGGGTCGCTGTTCGCGCCGGAAACCACTGTACTCAGCCATTGATGGCAAGACTTGGTATCCCAGGCACAGTCAGAGCTTCGTTTTCAGTGTATAATAATCACGATGATATTGATGCATTAGTGAAGGCCGTGGTGAAAGCCCGGGAGATGTTATTATGAACGCGCAAGATGTACTAATTCGTATTCAAGCAACACCTAATCCGAACGCTTGGAAGTTCGTATTGGATCGTCCTGTTCTTAACGAAGGCAAAGCGACTTATGCTGATGCTAAGGAAGCAGAGATGAGCATGCTGGCTTCAGCTTTGTTCCAAGTTGAAAACGTTCGCCAAGTTCACTTCTTTCAAAACGTTATCACGATCACTCATAACTTTGATGCTGATCCTGAAGAAGTGCAAAAGAACGTGTGCGCTGTGATTCAAACAAGAATGGCGGCACATAATCCGAACGTCACCCAAGTGGATGAAAAGAAAATGCGCAGAGCAAGTCTGCCACCGGAAGTTCAGCAGATTGAAGAGATCCTTGATCACACGGTTCGTCCTGGATTGCAAGGTGACGGTGGTGACCTGGATGTGGTGAAGTACGAAGACAACAAGCTTTACGTATTTTACCAAGGTGCTTGTGGTACTTGCCCAAGTGCTACATCTGGCACACTGATGGCGATTGAAGGGATTTTAAGAGATCAATTCAACCCAGAAATCGAAGTAATTCCGATGTAGAACCGTTGAAAAACGGCCATCTGACTGCGTTGTCGGCCGTTTTACTACTCTCCGACGTGGCGCTGCCACGCCTCCGTTTCGCAAAACAACCTCCGCCTTGCATCTGACCATTTTTGAACGGTTCTGGCTTAGCGGCGGGATTTGAATTCTGTCCCAAGCTGTTCTTCGGCTGATTTTTTAAGTTCCGGGGCTACGGCCTCGAAAGTTTCTTCTGGGCGGCTAGCTAGAACAGCCGAGTTCCCCATAGCGCGAGTGCCTTGTGCACCGTTTGCTTCTAAAGAAATCAGTCTTTGTTTTTCACGGTTAAAGCCAGAAACAACAAGTCTGACTTCTACGATCTGGCCTGTATGCACGGAAGATAAAGTATCAGAGATGTTTCCTTCTATGACTTCAACACCTTCTGGTAAAGTCCAAGAGTAAGTAAGATCAGAATCCATTTTTTGATTTACAAGAATTCTTCCAAGCAAAGTCACTTCTTCACTGCCTTCTTCTGGAATAATTTCTGGCTGCGCGATTTCGACTTTTAATAAGGCAAGATGCTTCCCCATCGGAGCAGGCTTCCAATGCGTCACAGAAGAAGGTTTGCGTTCAGATTGATTTTTAGAAAGGAAAAAATTCCCCCCGAAAACTCCAACCGCTAATCCTAAGGATAAAACTGTTAAGGTTGTTCTGTTCCACATAGTTGTACTCCAGTTTTATAAACCTTGTAAGTTGAGGTTCCGGTCATCTGGGATTGAGTTTTTCCGTAAGCGTTGATCTTTACGTTCAATACGTAGTAACCAGCGGCCAAGCCGCTTAAGCTCACGGATTCAGTAGTCCCCCCGACAGTGCGGCTGGATTTCGCCACATAATTAGATGAGTATCCGCCATACCAGTGGTCATCTTCAAAGTAGACGTAAGATTTACGGTAAAGAATCAAATCTAAATCGGGAGCATTGCCAGTTGTCGAATAACTAATACTTAAATTCGTGCCGGTGCCATCATGGTAATACAAATAGAAATCATTGTTCATTTGTTGGTGAGAACGATTGATCGGGTCGCTGCCCATTCTGTTTCCGGTTTCAACGGCACCACCGTTAAAAGTAGTCCCGGCACAGGTCGCCGCAGCTAAAAGATAAGCATAATCATGAGTTGTCTTATTCTGTTTTTCTTCACTTAAAATGCTATTCCACTCGGCCCCAGCTACGCCATTTTTAGTAAGAAGCCAGTTGAAAAGACCAGAGTTCGGAATTGGGAAAGAAGTTGTTTTATTTAGACTGTAAGGAAGTGGATTTGAACGACTGTAACCGTTCGTGTTTTCACCTGCAAAAACTTTCCAAATATTTTCAAACGACACGCCACCGCCAGCCTTCGTCAGTGCATAGCTTTCTGTAGTTGCGCGAGTGGATTTATAAAGAGTTCTAGAAATTGAAACCTCACGGAAAGTGCCAGTACCCGCAAGGTCGCCGTACGTACTATCCGGCTCTGAAATATCACTTCCAACGGCAGCAAGGTTGAATTGAACCCCAATACCCGCCGAACCGCCACCCTTGTAGCCGTAGGTATCAACGTAATAATGATATCTTTTAGCTGCAGGAATGCGTGTTTCACTAGCTGAGTTATCAAAAGCGTCAGCACCAGTTAGCACTGCGCCTTGGAAATAATTAGCAAAGCCTTCACTCCATGCCAGACGGGCATCAATGACGAAGTTTCCAGTATGTGAACCGCCTGGTGAAGCGGAATTTCCATAAGTGTCTTCTAAGAAATGGGCATATTCATGAAGGATGACTGAATCATCGAAGTGATCAGTATCAGCGGACTTCACGTCGCCGCTGCTGCCACCTAGAATATATAATTTCTTTTCGCCAGGTGAATAAAATGACAACGGCGCTGAAGATCCAAAATAAGTATAAGGATTAAAGCCCGCTTTCCAATAGACTGTTACCTTATCAGCGACCCACCACTCATCGGAATCTAAAGATGGGGTACCATCATTTGAAGCCCCGTTTTTGTGAATATTGCGACGAATATATTCATTCGCAATTAACACGTTAAACATGATATTAAAGGCGCCACCTTCAATCTTCGTTGAAGCACTTTCATTAGCTTCTGCATAGACAGGGCTAGCACTTAAATCTAAAGTTCCAGATGCGATATCGGAACTAGAGATCGTAAAGGATTTGGAAATCGAATAAGGTGTATTCGAATAAATATTTTCTAAAACGCTAATCTTTGCGTAATCATTAAATGAACGTGAATACACTTTCAAAGTGTAGGTGCCAGCAGTTTTTGGCATTTCAAAAATCGCATGGCCCGAAGTATTCGTTTCACCTTGTTGCACACGTTTTCCAGCAGAATCATAAACGTGGAATTCAGCAAAAGGAATCGCTACAGCATTTCCTGCGGCTACAACACTTCCTAATCCGTTATTTACTCCACCAGGTGTAAAGTCTAATTGTGGCGATAAAGGAACTTTGCTGCGATAGTTACAGTGACAGGGTCAGCAATGTCAGTCGGGGTGCCGTAGTAAGTTGGTTCTGTTGCGGCTGGAGAATTGGAAGATGAGTCGTTACTCTCAAAGGAGCCGCCACCACATGCTGATAAAACTAGAGAGAGAGCTATAACAAAAGCCCTGATATTCCTAACTAAACTCATACTGAGCTTATCGGACTTAAGGATATGTGACTGAACGATTCGAGGGCTAAAATGTTACTAAAAGTCTTGGTGAAAGCGTCGAACTTCTAAACAGCTTGTATCACCTTGAAACGGGGAAAGAGCTTGCTAAGTCCCGGTAAATTTCTTTGAACGAAATCTTGTGGAGCATATTGAGAACTTGCAGATTGAATTCAGTCTCAGCGGAACTATGCTATTCGTATTCGCGAAAGGACACTTCTATGAAATTATTCACTTTGGGTTTATTACTTCTATGGTCTTCTACAAGTTTTGCAGCCGTCGAATTTGCGTCACAAAAAGATGCTTTTGTGATTCACGGCAATTCCTTAAGCTGCATGGCTTTTGAAGATGGATCGACTGTGCCTGACATTCTTTCGCCCTACGTTGATATTCCGCAGATTCGTATTTCTAATTTAACTGCGACTCCTTATTTACCGATCATGCTGACTTTGAAATTCTCTTCGTCATTGGGAGCAAACGAGTGCGTTTACCATGATTATAAATTGGCGGCTTTAGGAATTCCTAGCAAGATGAAGCCAAATGAAATCTTAGACCTAGGTTGCACGATGAAGTGTGGCGGCTTAAAGATTGGTTCAAAAGAATCAGTGACTGCGACTTTGGAACTTCTTGGTTTTACCGAAGACGCTAACGGAATGTTAACTCCAGTCAGGCTTGAAAAATATATTCAGATTATTAATGCTCGCTAGGGAAATCTCAATCTGAGACACAAAAGCGATCGGGCGTAGAAATAAAAAAAAGGCCCGATGGCTACTCTGAAACCTAAACCTGTTTTAGCTAAGGTGGGTCACCATGATAACAACTTTAGGCTTCTCAGTACGAGCTGAGCTTGCTCACCATTGTCAGGGACGGTCCCCAATTATATGCTTGTAAGGTTTATTTTCGATGAGCTTTACGCCGTCGAACCCTATTTCATAATATTATCACGTCTCTTATTTCCGTCAATAATCCAAGACTCTTACTTTCCCGCAAAACTCCGATAAATTGAATATGACACCTGAAAAGTTAGATTTTATTTTTCCTTTCGTCGTTTTTTTGTATGGACTACTTATGGTAGTTGTGCTGGAAAATCCTTTCCTGGTGCGGATTGGCCAAGAGCGCATGGGAGAGATGTATCAGAACTTAGCGCGCCATAAATCCCTTGGCTGGGTGTGTTTCTTTGTCGGCGGGCTATGGGCCGCACAAAACGTTTGGTACTCCTCTTTATAAGAGTGAAAACCTAAGAATAAAGTCTGCGTGACTTGACTCAAACGGCCCCCAGGATTAGCCTTGGGCGCGTATGTCTGACGTCTCTAATCAAGCCCTTAGAAAATCCGAAATTTCTGCGCAACTAAGCCTTGGCGCCAATGAAGTTTCCACAAAAAGCAATGAGCCTTCAGTTCTTTCTGTTGAACAGTTGAATGTTTACATCAAACAACTGCTTGAAGGCCAAGTCGGTGTGATTTGGGTGAAGGGTGAGATTTCAAATTTCAAAGCTCACACCTCAGGGCATTTCTATTTCAGTTTAAAAGATTCTAAATCGCAAATCACAGCGGTGATGTTTCGCGGGAACAACGCGCGTTTAAAATTTAAACCGACGGACGGCATGGAAGTGATCGTTCGCGGTCGCATTTCTGTGTATGAGCCGCGCGGTAACTATCAGCTAATGTGTGACATGATGGAGCCTGTCGGTGCTGGAGCTTTGCAAAAAGCTTTTGAGCAACTGAAGATGAAATTAAAAGCCGAAGGCTTGTTTGAATCGGCTCGTAAAAAACCGATACCAACTTTCCCTCGTCATATTGCGGTTGTTACTTCTCCGACGGGTGCGGCGATCCGCGATATTTTAAATGTTCTTTCAAGACGCGCTCCAAGCATTCAAGTGACTGTGGTGCCAACCATCGTTCAAGGTGAATCTGCGGCTCCGCTGATTGGGGAGGCTTTAAGAAAGGCCATCAATCTTCCGGATGTTGATGCAATCATTGTTGGTCGCGGTGGAGGTTCCATTGAAGACATGTGGTGCTTTAATAACGAAGTGCTAGCAAGACAAATTGCCGCAAGTCCCATTCCGATCATTTCGGCCGTAGGCCATGAGATTGATTTTACCATTGCCGATTTCGTCGCTGACTTAAGAGCGCCAACGCCATCAGCAGCGGCAGAGCTAGTCGCGAAAAGCTCTGGCGAGCTAAGTGCTAAGATTAAAAACTTCGAGCGCTTGCTTGCTTTCAGTCTTGAAAAAAAGATGAAGCTTTTGCATCAACGAATCTTAGGTTTATCAAAAGGCTTAATTGATCCTCAAAGACGTTTGCAGGATTTAAATCTGCGTAACGACGATCTTTTAAATCGTCTTGAATTTGCCTTAAGAAGATTGTTTTCAGTTCGTCATCACAAAGTGGAATTGTTAACGGAAAAACTGGGAACGCCAGAAGATCTGATCGATGAAAAAAGAAAAGATCTGGAATTCCTAATGGCTCGCGCAGATAAAGCGCTTGTGCACTCTTTAGATCGTAAAAGATCCAGCCTTTCTAAGTATATGGCTATTTTAGATAGCCTAAGCCCATTGAAAGTAGTGGACCGTGGTTATTCGATTGTAACCAAAAATAGCGAAGTAATTAAGGCAGGTGGTCAGGTGAAAAAGGGAGACCTTATCGATATTCGCTTGGCTGAAGGATCACTGACTGCTGTTGTCGACAGCGTGAAGGGAAAATAAAATGGATTTCGAAAAAAAATTAGGCCGTCTTGAAGAGATTGTGCAAAAAATGGAAAAAGGCGATTTGGCATTAGAAGAATCCCTGAAACTTTTTGAAGAGGGCGTGAAACTTTCTAGAGAGTGCAACCAACGTCTTACAGATGCTGAAGCAAAAGTTAAAATTTTGATGTCAGTAGGTGCCGACGGTAAACCCGTAGTGGCTGACTTTACCCCAGAGGAAAACTAGTTTTGGATTTCGCCATTCAGCTTGATCAAGAAATCGCCGCCCGCACACACGCTGTGAATCAGTATGTAGAGCAGTACTTTGAAAAAATGCAGCTTCCCATGGGAGATGCCATTTTAGAATTACGCAAGGCCATGGTTTATTCAGGCACCAATGGCGGAAAAAGATTCCGTCCGGTTTTATCTTTGTTAGTGGGAGAGCTTTTTGGTTGTGACCCAAGTAAGATGTTACCTTTTGCTGCTGCGGTTGAATTTATTCACACATATTCTTTGATCCATGATGATTTGCCATGCATGGATAACGATGACATTCGCCGTGGTAAACCGACTAACCACAAAGTCTTCGGTGAAGACTTTGCTTTGCTTGCGGGTGACGCTTTATTGACGGAAGCTTTCTTGCTAGTGGCAGAAGGTTATAGCGATACTACAGTTCTAGTCGGACAATTAACTCGTCTTCTTTCAGAAGCTGCCGGTATTCGCGGCATGGTGGGTGGCCAAGCCATTGATCTTCGCGCGGGTGATCGTCGTTTCACGAAAGAAGAACTTAAGCATTTGCATCTGTTAAAAACGGGAGCATTGATTCGCGTTTCCGTGGAAGGTGCCGCAATCATCGCAGGCGCAAGACCTTCTGAAATCGAAGCTTTAAAAAAGTTCGGTGAAGGTTTGGGGATCTCGTTCCAAGTCGCTGATGATGTATTAGATCACGGTGAAAAAGAACAAGACATCCGCAGCTTCACTGGCATCATCGGTTTAGAAGAAACTAAGCAGTACCTTAACGAGCTTAGTAAAAATACTTTAGCTGAACTTCACAAAGTCTCTGCTGAAGCACCGATGCTTGAATATCTAATTACCTACAATCAAACCCGTAAGGTTTAGTCATGTCTGAAAAGTCGCGCTTAGATGTCCATCTTGTTGAAAAGGGACTGGCTCAATCGCGCACCCATGCTCAAGAACTTATTGAATCTGAGCAGGTGTTTCTTGTTCAAGGAACGCAAAAAAAAGTTTTAAAGAAATCTAGTTTTGCAGTCACGGCCGATATGTTTATTGAAGTGACTTCAGGTCCTGCCAATCGGTTCGTTTCCCGTGGGGGACTAAAACTCGAAGGTGCATTAGAGCATTTGAAACTGTCTGTTGCCGGAAAAAAAGCACTAGATGTGGGGATTTCGACTGGTGGATTTACGGACTGCCTTTTAAAAAATGGTGCTGAGTTCGTCCTGGGTGTGGATGTTGGTCACGGCCAAGTTCATCCAAGTCTGTTATCTGATCCCAAGTTAAAAGTAATCGAAGGCATTAATGCCAGAGGCCTTTCCCAAGATTCCACTGTCGCTGCTGCAGTTCCGAAAGAAAAATTCGATCTGATCGTGATGGATGTTTCATTTATTTCCATTTCTTTAATCATCCCGGAACTGATTGGCTTTCTTAAGACTGAAGGCTGTCTTTTAAGTCTTGTTAAGCCCCAATTTGAGGTCGGCGTTGACGGCCTTGCAAAGGGGGGTATAGTCAAAGATGCCTCACTGTTTAAGGACGTTGAAAATAAAATTAAAAAGATCTGTTTAGAACAAAACTTAAAAGTGCTGGATTATTTTTCTTCGCCGATTCAAGGAAAGGACGGAAATAATGAGTTCTTTATCTTCGCGCAAAAATAAATCTCCTGTGATGCGAGCTACTTGCGGGGCGCTAGCTCTGTTATTCATGGTGGGTTGTCAAACGATCCGCACTAGAAAAGATGTACCTAAGCAACCTGTGCCTCGTCCGGGTCAACCGAGCGCGCCAGTGGGGCAAGCGCCAATTCCGGATCGTGATGATGAAGAGGAAATTGCGGAAGTTCCACCTGCACCGCCACCTCCACCAGCACCTGTGATTCCCACGATGCCTAGAATCGGAATTATCTTAGGCGGCGGGGGAGCAAAGACTTTTGCGCACATTGGTTTTTTGCACGAGCTGACTCGCGCGAAAGTTCCTGTGCAAGCAATTGGGGGCGTAGAGTTCGCAGCACCTATGGCAGCACTCTATGCCAATAAGGGACTTGCTAACGATGTAGAATGGCAGATGTTTAAGTTAAAGGATGAAGAGATTTTAAAAAAGTCACTGTTAGGTGCTGCTAGCAAAAATGTCGACGTCACCAACCTTCGCGATTTCTTAAACGTGGCATTCAACCGTATTAAACCTGAAGACTTCAGAGTTCCATTTGCTTGCCCGGCAAATAGCTTAAAGAAAAACCAGGTGTATCTGATGAATCGCGGCAGTGTGGATCAAGTCATGTATCAGTGCATGGCTTATCCGCCGTTCTTTAAACCTTATGAGGGTGTTGTTGCCGGGGTTCGCGATATCACGGCTTTAGCTAATTACCTAAGATCTAAAGGGGCGAACTTCATCGTTTTCGTTAACGTCCTGCAGCCACCTTCTGCGGGTAAAGCCTATGTCCCTGATCCTTCGGGGACCGATAACGTCTTATGGGCTGAGATCGCGGGATCATATAGTAAGCCTTTGCCAGGAATTGATTCTGTCATTTCCCTTGAGA
This sequence comes from Bdellovibrio reynosensis, assembly GCF_022814725.1. Taxonomy (NCBI): domain Bacteria; kingdom Pseudomonadati; phylum Bdellovibrionota; class Bdellovibrionia; order Bdellovibrionales; family Pseudobdellovibrionaceae; genus Bdellovibrio; species Bdellovibrio reynosensis. The sequence goes on along the minus strand of NZ_CP093442.1, from coordinate 2,373,067 downwards.
CATCAGGTTATGATATTATGGATTTTGAAAAACGTCGTGAGATCATGGCGAAGGGTGCTGATTCAGCCGCTCGCCAATTAAAAACTCTTACGCGCAAATGGGGCCTTTAGGAGAGCACAATGAGAAAACCCACTTTTGATATGAGTATTTTTGCAGAACGTAGAAAAAAAGTCGGTCAAGAAATTACCGGCGGAGCTTTAGTGGTTTCTGCTCACCCCGAGCACATTCGTAATCACGATGTGCACCACCCTTATCGTCAGGATTCAAACCTGTTTTATCTAACAGGTTGGGAAGAACCAGAATCTATTTTGATTCTTCGTCCTGGCATGAATCCAGAATCAGTGATGTTCGTACGCCGTCGCGATCCTGAAAGAGAAACTTGGGATGGCTTCCGCTATGGACCAGAAGGTTGCGAGCGCGAATTTAAAATCGACAAAGCCTATCCAATTGATGAGTTCACGAAAGTGGCCCCGCAATTGTTAAAGGAAGTCGATCGCGTTTACTATCGCCTTTATAAAAATAAAGAGCTTGATGAACAAATGGCGGGCATCCTGCAAACTGTGAAACAGATGAGCGGCCGTACTGGTTATGGTTTGCTGTCTATTCATGACGCTGACACCTTACTGGGTGAACAACGTTTGATTAAATCAGAATACGAACTGACGCAAATGCGTGAGGCGTGTGAGATTTCTGCCCAAGGTCACTTGGCGGCAATGCGCTTTACTCGTCCTGGTGTTACTGAAAGACAAGTTCAAGGTGTGCTTGCCCATCATTTCTATATGAAGGGTTCAGCGCGTGAAGGTTATCACCCAATCGTTGCATCAGGAAATGCAGCAACGACTTTGCACTATAACTTTAACGATCAAGTCTGCAAAGACGGCGATCTTTTATTAATCGACGCTGGTGCTGAATACAATTACTACACAGGTGACATCACTCGCACTTTCCCAGTCAGCGGAAAGTTCACTGATGAACAAGCGCGTGTGTATGAAGCTGTACTAAAAGTACAAAAGGCGATCCTTGATTACGTAAAACCAGGAATCGTGTTTAAAGATTTACACGATATGGGCACTTCGCTTTTAACCGATGCGATGCTTGATCTTGGTTTGTTGTCAGGTCGTAAAGATGATTTGATTCAAGCCCTTGCACAGAAAAAATACTACCCACATGGCATCGGTCACTGGTTAGGTATGGATGTGCATGATGCTGGTTTGTACTATAAAAAGAACGAACCACGTCCACTTGAAGCCAACATGTGCTTTACTGTAGAACCAGGTTTGTACATTCCTGCAGATGATTCTTCAGCTCCAGCGAAATATCGCGGTATCGGTATTCGTATCGAAGATAACATCCGTGTTACTTCAAGCGGCTGTGAGAATATGACTTCATCAGTTCCTAAAGAGATTGCGGATCTAGAAAAAGTCGTTGGCAAAGCTTAATCAATTTAGAATTTCATTCTTAAAAGGCGCGAGGAAGCTTGCGCCTTTTTTTATTTTAGCATCACAAATCAAAGTGCCATTCTTGCGCACTGTAAAAGCATTTCCCTCTTAGAACCCCATATAGTGGCGATTAGTAAGGCCCAAGGCATGCATATTTAATCCCGTGAATTCGGAAAATTCGGGAGTGTATCATGTTGAGACAAATTAAATTTGCAGTCATAGCTCTGTTTTTGGTCCTAAGATTTGCGTCGGCCGCACCGGCAAGTTCGGGTGGCGAGCTTTATTTGTCGTTCGAACAACGCTTGGCAATGACCTATGCCTTGGTAGCGCAAGGTGAAGGCGAAGCTAAGAAAGAGGAAATCCTAGATCGCGCTAAAAAATATTTTGGTGGCGTTTATAAAGCTGAAGTCAAAGAAGTTAAAGTGAAAAACTTTGGCGAGTTCATGGCGCAATTTCGTGGCGAATGGCCTGACACCCACAGTGTTGCACTTGATTTAGATCTGATTGAAAAACGCGGTCCGCGCGCGATGATGACCTTCAAATCTGACAGCCCACGCGTGCAAAGACAAATTGATCAATATATTGAATGGCAACAAAACAAGCTTAAAGCCATGGTTGAAAAAAACGGTGGGGCTTCGCAATTACAATTAGAAGCCATCGGCAGTCAGATTCTGGCGTTAGCACAAAATCCAGATGGAATGAAGATCGCTGAAAAATGGGCGATGAATGAAACTGACGCTCTTTTAACGGACCGTATGAAAGAATTAGACCGCGTTGGTGAAAAAATGGCGGAATCAAGTTTTGCCCAACAACAAGATGCGACGATGCGTATTTTCATGCAGACGATGTTCAGTGAATATTTCTCTCGTCTAAGCCCAGCTTCTAAGAAACTTATCGTTTCCTCTTATTTAGGTGGAAATTTAAATCTTACAGACATGCAGAAGTTTGAAATCATGGTGCAAAATAGCGGTCCGCAATTGCAAAAGCTTTTGCAGGTTGTTGCTCGCCAGGCTGATTTGAATCCAGAGATGCTTGAAGTCTTCAGACGTCTTGAAAACTCAGTACGACCAGTACCATGGGTTCAGGTCAACGACATGGTCGATGCTGAAAAGAAAAACTATCAATTCGAGTACTTTGAAAGAAAGGCGTTGGGCGTGGGCACAATGGCGCAAGTTCACCGTGCAAAAATCGTTTTAGATGGAAAACGCCAAGACGTGGTTGTGCGCTTTATTAAACCAAATATTGAAGACCGTGTAGCAGAAGATAAAAGAATCCTTACTGCAGTAGCTGAAATTCTAGATAGCAATCCTGAATTTAGAAAAACAGGGGCGCCGAAGCTTGCTCCAGTAGTTGAAGATATCACCGCCACGGTGACGGCAGAGCTTAACCAAGAAGATACAATTGAAAGACAAAAGATCGCTAAGACTCGTTACGAAAAAACTGTTTTAATGAACACTCCAGAATATAAAAACTGGATTGAGTTTCATGTACCGGCTCTTTATGAAGGTAAAGGCAAATCAGAGTTCATGGTTCAAGAAATGGTTATCGGCAGAAAACTTGATAAAGAAGTCGCGACTTACGCATCTGTGGCACCGGGCTTGAAAAAGAGCGTGATTGAAGCCATGGCGCGCGTGTGGGCTAGCGAAGTTTTATTTGGTGGTGGTTTCTACCACTCAGATCTGCACCAAGGTAACTTCATGATTCAGCTGACGGATCCAAAAATTCGCGTAAACATTCTTGATTACGGAATGGGCGGTGTTTTGCCAGAACATTTGCAACGTCAGGTGATGGTATTAGGTGCGGGTACTGAATTAAAAAATCCTGAGTTGATCGCTCGTGCCTTCTGGAGAATGAGCAATCAGGCGCAAAATACCGTGAATGAAACTCAATTTAAATCTTTGGTTCAAGAGCGCATGAAGAACATTCTTTCTGGAAAAGAAAAGAATGCTTCCATCGAACATTGGACCGCGTGGGCCATGGATCACGGTTTAAAACTTCCCTATGAGTTTATTAGTTTAAATCGCGGCATGGTGATCGTGAATAAGCTTTTAGCAGATAGCGGAAGCTCTTTATCGATTTCTCAACTTATGAAGTCACTGGCGAAGTCTCACCCGATGCTTATGTATAAGCGTTTAGTGATTCAAGAAAAGATCTCTCATAAGGATCTAGTAAGACTTGGTTGGGCAGAATTAAAAGACATGTGGTCTTCATCGCCAAAAGTCACGGAAGCCGCTAAAGCGGTGGAAAAAGCCCCAGAAGCTTTAATGGGTGTTCGCTGCGAAATGGTATTCTAAATTAGATTAACGGGCCCGCAGAAATGCGGGCTTTTTTTTTTAGATAAAACGGTGAGAAAGCCATCCGAATTTTTCAGCGTTCTGCTGAAGTTCAAATTCAGTTTTAAATAACTTATCATCACGAGCTGCGGCGCTGACCGCTAAGCTTAAATGCGTGGCATTTTGCAGTAATTGATAGTCACCCATCGTGTTACCCGAAGCAAAGAATGGCTTTTTGCCATTCGTTGCCGCAAGCAAAGCGTCGACCTTCCCTTGGCGATAAGTGATGATGCCTTTTTGTTGATCGTTGATAATCCCGTTTTCCACATGGGTTTCCACACCTAACACGCTATCTTTGGTTAAACCCAAAATCTCAGCACCCGGTTCGACAGCCCACTTCACTGAGGCGGTTACGACATAAACTTTGACGCCTTTTGAAAGAAACAAATCGATCAGCTTTTTTTGCTCTAAGAAGATCGGAAGGGGATGCTGCTCTTTAACGCCTTCAACAGCCCATTGATGAATTTGCTGCAGGCTTTGACCTTTGCAAATTTGAGCTAGCCAAAGGTAGGCTTTCTCCGGATTTTCAGCCTTCATATCCTCATAGTGTTCGAACGGATGTGGGGGCAACGGTGCAAGTTTATTGTCGATTTGATAATGAAAGAAAGTTTCGCCAAGATCGATATCCCACAAAGTTCCATCCGCATCAAAAGCTGCTACGGGGTTGGGATCTTCTTTTAAAACTTGGTCCAGTGTTGTATTTATGCGGCTCCAGATGTCTGTGGAATAGTCTTTGTATTTCATAGGCGCATAGTATGAAATAAGAAAAGAAAAATGACAAGGAGACCCCAGGCAATGACCCTTTTTTGCCGCGTGATTCAGCCGGAAGATTTGCAAAATATTTTGGACTTAGAAACTAAGAAGCTTACCGAAGCCTATCCGGATGAAATGGAACGCATGATAGCAAGCTGGAACTCTAAACATAGAGTTGAAGCTTTAAATCATTACATCGCTTTGGGATGGAGTTTTCTAGCTCTAGATAAAGAAACCAATCAACTGATGGGTTATTTTATCGCACAACCTTTGTTGTTCTTTGATGGCCACACCCAATCTTTGTGGGTCGAACATGTTCAGCACAACTCTTTGCAGGCTCGCGATGAATTGTGTGAATTGGCGTATAAGTTAGGCCGCGAAAAAAATCTGCAACGCGTATACTTCCCGAATGAAAACGGAGTCCCGAATTCAGTAAAAGGTTTTAAACCCGAAGGCTGGCAGCCGGGAACACTTTCTGTCAAGACGACAAAGGGATCTTAAAATGAAAAATTTCTCTTTCGCTAATCGCATCCAGAATATCAATAAGATGAAAAATCAAGAATTTGATCTGGTCGTCATCGGGGGAGGAATTAACGGAGCAGGAGTCGCAAGAGACGCCGCTGCCCGCGGAATGAAGGTGGCCCTAATTGAAGCCCGCGATTTTGCTTCAGGGACTTCTTCAAAATCGAGCAAGCTCATTCATGGTGGAATTCGTTATCTAGAAAACATGGAATTCAAATTAGTGTTTGAAGCTTTAAATGAACGAACACGTCTATTTGAAATGGCTCCGCACCTAGTGCACCCATTAAGATTTATGATTCCGCTTTATGAAGAAAGCCGTGTCGGCATGGCAAAAATGGGAATGGGCATGTGGTTATATGATGCTCTTTCCTTATTTCAAGCTCCTGAAATGCACGAACGCTTAAACCCGCGCATGACCGCGGAACGTATGCCTGCAATTCGCACGACGAACCTTTTAGGTTCTTACATTTATTCTGATGCTTACATGGATGATGATCGCTTGGTGCATGAAACTTTGCGTTCAGCAAATGAACTTGGTGCTACATGCGTAAATTACGTTAAGGGCATCGGTGCAGATTTCGATCATGGTCACATCACCGGCGTAAGATGTATTGACCAGGTTTCTAAGGAAAAATTCACTATCAAATGTCGTCACGTGATTAGCAGTGTGGGACCGTGGACTGATGAACTAGGACAAAGTTTATTTTATGATTGGAAAAAGATTCTTCGTCCAACCAAAGGTATTCACTTAACTTTACCAAAACATCGCCTGCCACTTTCAAGTGCGGTGGTGATGGGCGCAGAAAAAAGTGAACGTATTGTCTTTGGTATTCCTCGCCATGAAATGATCATTATCGGAACTACAGATACAGATTTTAAAGAAACGCCTGAGGAAGTGACGACCACGCCTGAAGACGTGGTTTATTTGCTTAAAATTATCGATCACTATTTCCCTCAAGCTGAACTGACAGCCCATGATGTGATTGCAAGTTACGCGGGCGTACGACCGCTAGTGCATGACGGCTCTTCTAGTGAAGGAAAAACCAGCCGCGAACATACGATTATCAACGATCCTCGCGGAGTGACTTTTGTTGCTGGTGGAAAATACACAACTTATCGTTTGATGTGCCAGCAGACGGTGGATAAAGCTCTTCATTATTTTTCAATCGAAGATCGCGCTCGTTTTTCCGCGGTTAATACAGCCGTCCCATTAAACTCGTACACTTCGCCTGAATCTTTCCAGCAAGCTTTAAGTTTTGCTGATGTATGGGCAAGTGAAACAGGCAAATCCAGTGCAGATATGACTTTACTAGCTGAACGCTATGGAATGGAAGGGGAGCAGATTTTAAATAAATACTCTTCTGCTTACAGTTATTTGCAACTTGAAGCTGCCCAGGCCATCGATGCAACGATGTGCTTACATCTTACGGATTTTTATGCGCGCAGAGTTCCGTTATTCTTAGCCGACCGAAACCACGGGTTGCATAACCTTGATGAAATCGGTGCTGTTTTCCAAGAAAAGCTAGGATGGAGTGAAGCTCGTTTGAAGGAAGAGCAGCATCAGCTTTCTGAATACATGGCTAAAGAAATCGAATGGAAAAGACATTTTTAGGACGCCCTGATTTGGCAGGCTGTCTAACTTTTTGATAGTTGTTAAGTCTATAGACTTCTTTAAATCTTTTTAACTCTGGCAGGATCCTTGAAACAACGGCAGTTGGTTCGTAAGGAGGATTTGCCATGCAATTCAAATCAACCATCACTTTTACACTTTTAGCTCTATCATTGGGCGCTTGCTCTAATGGTGGCGGTGGTTCTCCTTTAACTCCAATTAAACCCGTGGCAACTCCGACTCCAGCCACGCCAGCGGTCCCAGGTACCTTTGAGGAACTAAGCTATACTTTTACAGAAGCCAATCGCTGCACGACTGGCACGCACAAGTTCAATAACAAAAAAGACTTCTGTAACGCTCTTTTAGATGATGCTCGCAACCAGAACTGCGCAAGAAATGAACGCTCCCACGCGTATTCGGCGCAATGTTCAGGGACTCAACCGACACGCATTGAAACTTTACCGGCTTATAGCGCCATTCGCTGTGTTGTGAACGCCATGGATCTAAAAGACCGTTCTTTTTTTGGCAAACTCAATATTTTTAACCCGCAACGCCAGCAAAGTTTCACTGACATGCCTTGGAATGGAAGAAAATCAGAAGAGTTTGGGTTAATGTCTCTATTGGGTGGGCAATATGGTCGTTCTCGCTTTATTGCAACCCCGGCTAGGGCTGAACACTCAGCATTGGGCGAAGTGCAGCTTTCTCAAAATAAAGGTATCGATAGCTTTTCGGTGCGCGCCGGTTTGGGTTCGCAACTGAGAACGGTAGTAACCAATCATTATACTCAAAAAGAAGTCGAAACAGTTTGTCTTTCTGATAAATCTTTTAGAAGAAAAACCGCTCCGTCGAATCTGATTCGCTGCTCTTACCATCTTGGAAAAATCGGTGAAAACCGCAGGGCACAAGAGTTTTCAGTTCACTGGGATGGTCAAGCTAACTTAAGAAAAGAAATTCTAAGTGCTCGCTCCGGCGAGTCAGTGATGATGACTTTAAAGCCTGGATCTTTATCTCAGCAATCCCGTATCGAACTTCACGCTTCTGATATCGACGGTGAAAAAACCATCGTTGCAGAAAGTGCCATCGATGAAGGTCTTGAGCTTCGGTACCGAGGTCATGAAAACAAGACCGACTTCTTTGTCATCTGTGCGCCCGCGTCAAAATAACTCGCTTGCTGGTCTAAATATCTGCATTGACTCTGGTTTTTATAGAACCTAGACTTGAGGTGTTTAAGCCACATGAATTGACTTCTGAAGTGAGATTTCAGCATGAGTTTTTTTGACAAAGTTCAAGATTATTTTTCTAACGATATTGCCATTGACCTTGGCACCGCCAACACCCTTGTTTACGTAAAAGGCCGTGGCATTATCCTCGATGAACCTTCAGTGGTTGCAGTTCAAAAGAACTATCGTGGAATGCAAAATCGCGTTCTTGCTGTTGGTAAAGAAGCCAAAGATATGTTGGGTCGTACTCCAGGCAGCATCGTTGCTATCCGCCCAATTAAAGACGGCGTTATCGCTGACTTTGAAGTTACTCAAAGCATGCTTAAGTACTTCATCGGTAAATCACTGGGTGAAAAGAAATCTTTCATCAGACCAAGAATCATCATCTGCGTTCCTTACGGAATCACTCAAGTTGAAAAACGCGCGGTAAAAGAAGCTGCTCAGTCAGCTGGTGCACGCGAAGTTTATTTGATCGAAGAACCAATGGCAGCTGCTATCGGTGCGGGACTTCCAATCACTGAACCATCTGGAAACATGGTTGTTGATATGGGGGGCGGTACTACGGGTGTAGCAGTGATTTCGTTGGGCGGTATCGTTTACTGTAAATCAATCAAAGTTGCTGGTGATAAGTTTGATGAAGCAATCGTGAACTACGTTCGCCGTCAGTTCAACTTGTTGATCGGTGAAAGAACTGCTGAAAATATCAAAATCCAAATCGGTAACGCTTACCCATTTGAAGAAGAAAAATCGATGGAGATCAAAGGTCGTGACCTAGTGGCAGGCGCACCTAAGACAATCGAAATCACTTCTTCACAAGTAAACGATGCTTTGATGGATCCTTTGTCTGAAGTTGTTGATGCTGTTCGTACAGCGCTAGAAAAAACTCCACCAGAACTTGCTTCTGATATCGTTGATAACGGGATCGTTCTAACAGGTGGCGGAGCATTGTTAGCTAACCTTGATGTGCTTTTGAGAGAAAGAACTGGCTTGCCAGTTTCTATCGCAGAAGATCCATTGTCTTGCGTGGTTATGGGGTCTGGAAAAGTTCTAGATCAACTAGACCTGCTAAGACAGCTTACAGTGGACTAAGCCACTCGCATGAAGAGGCCCCTGACGGGGCCTTTTTTATTTCCGGCCTTCCAGATAGTTCGTTGACTGACAAATCATAAAAGCTGCCCAACTAGTTTTTGATCCATTAAGATATCCCAGTATGACTGAAGCAGATGTGCAATCCATTGCATTGTTTTTCTATTTTTCTTTATTGGATGATCAAAAAGCGATCGAAGCTTCGTCGCAGGCTTTAGCCATTGGTCGAGCACGCCAGCAAAGAAATCCTGAATTAAAAAGCTCTGTGGCGATTGTCGCTGCAACAAAAACTGTCTGGGATAAGTATAAATCGCGCGTTTCAAGAGGTCGCCCCAATACCACCGTAGAATCTGGCTGGCTAATTCCCGAAGGAACTGATTTAGGTCCTTGGCGTGAGTTTCAGAAGTCAGCCTCTGAAGATGAATTGTTAACGGTGATCTGGTCTAAAATTTTAAGAATTGATGATGATGATATTTCAGAGGGACTGGGTATCACTCAAGGAACTATCCGCTATCGTTTGGGAAGAGCCCTTCGCAAGTTAGGTAGCATGACTCAAAGTGTGAGTAAATTTAAGCATGGCACAGGAAAACAATAAGATCCCTCTTTCAAAAAAGGGTCGCAGAGACGTTTCGCCTTTCATCGGGCATGAACTTCTTTATGACTATCTAACGGGAAGCTTAGATAAAGAGCGTCGCAGTGCCGTTGAAGATCACGTGAAGTTTTCAAGAGACGCGCAACTTGATTTATCAAAAATTCAAAGCGGCCAACTGTATGCTGAAAAGTTAGCAGATACGGTGGTATCTCAGCCCATCATCACCCAGATCAATACACCTTCTAGTTATTTATCTGTCTTGATGCAAAAGTCGAATTTTGAAAAGTGGCCCCAAGGTTTAAAATGGGGGCTTGAAGCTTTGGTAGTTGTTGCTGCCATCGTCACTGTTTTATCCATCACTCCATGGCAAAAAGTAATGGAGATTGGTTCTAACACAGGTTCAAAAGAAGTCATCTTAGCTGAAGTTGAAAAAACGGGAACAACTCTGGTTGTTGAAGATACGCCTCAGTTCGTCGATGAAGGTGTAAGCCCGAAAGACTCTTCAACTGCGGCAAAACAAGTTACCGCTACTCCAACTCCGACAAATACGGCAGCACCAACTCCAACCCCTTCGCCTACAGCGAAAGTAGCTGATACGAAAGCGGATGCATCAACAACAGCGTCTGCAATGGGGGGCGGATTTTTATATCGTGGAACGATCGCTCTTACGAATATCGATGATGCTGCCCCGAAAATTAATGAAAAAATCAGAGAGCTGGGTGGCCGTAAAGCCGGTTCCGTGGAATTAGGTTGGAAGAAAACTCCGAACTCACTTTATTATCACTTCACAATTCCTGAAGCGAAATACCAAGATCTTATGACCTTCCTTGGAACCTATGGTTCACCAAGAATGGGCAAAGAAAAACATCCGCGTGTCATGCCTGACGGTATTGTGCGTATGATTATCACCGTGGATGAAAAGTGAAAATTTTAAGACGGAAACCTAAAAGATCACTACGAACTATTTTAATAGTTTGGTTTGTGCTTTTTACGGTGGTTCCGTTAGCATTCGTTACTGGCTATTCGATGTTGAAATACGAAAAGGCCATCGACTATGAACTTTCACAGCGTTTAAGTGGTAATGCTCGAGAGATCGATTTAGTTCTTAAAGATATCCGTACAAATTTGCAGGAAAAGCGTGATCGTTATTCCCGTGATCCAAGTCTTCTTTATCACCTTACAGTCGGTGATGGTGCGACGATTCGTTCGATTGCTTCGCAATGGATGAAGACGGACGGCATTTCAAGTCTGACTTTCTTTAATCGTGAAGGCCGCATGTTGGCTTCGGTATTTAGGGATGACAAAGAAGTTTTAAGAAGTTTTTTGCCTGTGCAGGATGCCGTCTTTTTATCAGCGAAATACATGGCTGAACTTAAAGAGCAGAAAGAAATCGCCCTTTCAGAAGCTAGAGAAAACCAAAAGTACAATTTGATTTTAATTTCTAAGGTGACTGGCCCCGGCGGTCGCTTAGTGGGTTACGTTGAACAAGTCGTTGATTTAAATAAAAGCTTTGCGATGAGATTAAAAAATCGCCTGAAGCTTGAATTGATTTTCTTTAAAGATAACGGGCAAGTAGTCGTCGCCAGCCACCCGGATTTTTATCTTTATAAAAAAGATTTCTTCCGCCCTTATGTAAAACCAGGTGGGGAGCCCTTCTTTGATTTAAATATTCGCTCTGTACCCTATGGTTTTTTGATCTATCCACTTTCTTGGGGAATCACAAAATTTTCAGTAGCATTGGGCGCTTCAAAAAGTGAAGCGAAAGCTGTTTTAAAGAATGTAAACTACGCATTCATAACAGTTGTTGGCGCGGTCGTCGTTCTTCTTATCTTCACCATTTTTGTAACGTCCAACTGGGTATTAAAACCTTTATATGACTTGGTGGACGCTTTACAATCATTCGAATCCCAAGAACAAGCCGTTACCATTCCAGTAAAAAATGACACAGAAATCGGTCTATTAACTGAGTCGTTTAATGAAATGAGTAAAAAGATCTGGCAAGCCCGTTCTGATCTACGTAAGAAAATCAGCGAGCTAGAATCCGCAAATAAAGAACTTAAAGACACACAAACGAAACTTGTTCACTCAGCTAAAATGGTAAGCCTAGGGCAGCTCGTGGCCGGCGTTGCTCATGAACTAAATAACCCAATTGGTTTTATTTATAGCAACATGACTCATCTTAAAGAATATTCAGAAAAACTGATTACCCTTGCTGAAATAGCTGAAAAAGATCCACCGAAACTGCCCGCGCTTAAAGAAGAATTTGAATTTGATTATATCGTTAAAGATTTACCGAAACTTGTGGCTTCTTGCCAGGATGGTGCCCGCCGTACGCGTGATATCGTTTTAGGTTTAAGAAACTTTTCGCGCTTAGAAGAAGCAAAACTGCAAGAGATCGATGTGCAGCAAAGCTTGGATACCACTCTTAATCTTTTACAAGGTGAAATTAAAAATAGAATTGAAATTCATAGACAGTATGAGCCGACTCCGTTGATTCACTGTTATGCCAGCCAGATTAATCAGGTCTTCATGAACATTCTTTCAAACGCGGTGCAGGCAATTGATGGAAGTGGTCATATTTGGATTTCAACGACACCACTTAAAGATTTCAAAGGCTCAAAAGACAAACGGGGCTTTGTACAAATCTCAATTCAAGACAGTGGCAAGGGCATGTCTGCTGAAACTTTAGAAAAGATTTTCGATCCATTCTTTACTACTAAGGGTGTTGGCCAAGGTACAGGTTTAGGACTTAGTATCTCTTATGGAATAATCCAAAATCACGGGGGAGAAATTCAAGCGCGCTCGGAAGTGGGCGTGGGGACTGAATTTATCGTGATTATCCCAGTTTTCCCCCCAATTCAAGAGAAGAGCCCATCGTTACTAACCTAAAGCTTTAGTCTAGGTCCGCCGAAGAGTTTTAAGTATGAGAACTATATTGGCTTTATCTCTATTAACGATGTCATCAAGCGTATTTGCAAAGGGCAAAGGCGGCGTGAAACTTTCTGGTGTCGTTCCCATGGCTGCGGAGGTGGTTATCGCTGATAATGGAAGCGTTGTAAACAAGGGCTCAAAGGACTTAAAGGTAAAAGTCCAAAAGCGGGGCCCAGCCTCTGTAGTCACAGTTTCTGCTCCTTAAGCTCGCTGTCTAAAGACTAGTTGTTAATTTCTTTTATCATTCTTGAATTCCACCACGTATTTTCATCGCATAATCTTGATATATGCCTGGAAAATTCAGTAAATTCGCGATCTTTCTATTCTTGTTTCCGACGTTTTGCTTTGCTTTTCGCTTAACCCCGATGGTCGTTCATTTCGCGCCAAGCGGAGCAAAATCAACGCAGGTTCTAACGGTAGAAAATACGGGCACTGATAAAATCCCAATACAGATTGAAGCTTTCACACGCACAACGGATGCAAAAGGCGAAGAGGTGCGCAAGAAAACGGAAGACTTCACCATCTATCCAGAGCAGCTAGTGCTTTTACCAAAAGAAAAAAGAAATATCCGTGTTACCTGGGCAGGCGAACTTAACGGTAACACCGAAAAAGCCTATCGTATTGTCGCGGCCCAGCTGCCGATCGAGTTTCACGAAAAAAATGCGAAAGCCCAGCAAGCCTCTGTAAATTTAAAATTCCTTCTTCAGTACGTGGCTTCAGCTTACGTCACACCTCAAGATGCGGTGTCTAAGATCCGGGTGACTAGTGTAGAAAAGAAATCAAATCGCAACCTTGTTTTAAAAATTAAAAACGAAGGCACGGCCCACCAAGTTCTTAGAGTTAAACAAATTAAAATCTTTGCTGGCGATAAACTGCTGACATCGTTGGAACCAGGCAAATCCTTTGACGGCGTTAATATCTTAGCAGGGGCGGAACACAGTGTCCCTGTGGCTTCCGCTAAAGATATCGTCGAAGGAAATTTAAAGGCTGAATTAGAATTAGCGGAGTTCCACGATTGAAGTTCCTTTTAGTTCTTCTATTTAGCTTTATTACTCTGCTTTACAGCACAAATGCTTTTGCTGGTGTTCGCCCTGCATTGCCTAAGCCGTATTTTGTCGCGCCTTTTATTCTCGATAACAAAGTAGTGGCAGAAGCTTGGGTTTTTCCACGCGACGACAGAAAACAATTTGTCGTAGAATCAAAACCCCTTTTGCAAACCTTAGAAAACATTTTAAAAGAGCCTCAATATAAGGAGCTAGAACGTCGTGTTCAGCCCGAAAATGTATTATCCCTTTATGATCTTGAAGCGGTGGGTATTTCCGTACGCTTTGATGAAAAAACATTAGAGCTAAAATTGGATGTTCCATTATCTCAAAGAAGAACCAATGAACTGGATTTAAATTATGCGGAAGGTGCTAATCAAAAGTATCTTCGCCCTTCAGCGCATAGCGGATATATCAACCTTCGTCTTTTACAAGCCTATCAATACGGTGCAGATGTTCCGGCAGAAGAAAAAATGCCACTGACGGCCCATGTAGATCTGGTAGAAAATATTCGCGGTTTTACTTTTGAAACCATGGCTGAATATTTAGAAAGTGATGAATATCCATGGCAACGCCAGGACACGCGTCTGCGCTTCGATAATGAAGACAAGATGCTTCGTTTCACCTTGGGTGATCTAACGTTGTTAGGTCGCGGCTTTCAACAGTCTCCGAATCTTGGTGGTGCTTCCCTGGTTCGTGATTTTTCAATTCAGCCCTATAAAACTCTTCGACCTCTTAGTAATAGCGAAATCGTTATTAAAAGGCCTTCGCTAGTTGAAATTTTTGTGAATGGATTTTTATACAGTCAGCTTCGCCTGGCTCCAGGCGTATTCAACATCCGTGATTATCCGCTGGCGGTGGGACAAAACAGCGTAAAAGTAAAAATCACCGACGATCTTGGACAAGTAGAGATTTTTGACTTTTCAATTCTTTTTGAAAACACGTTGCTAGGAAAAGGTGTCCATGAGTTTTCCTATGCTGCCGGCTTCCCCTGGGAAGTTTCCGGTGCGGATCGTGCTTATGATAATACAGCTGCGATGACGACGTTTTATCACCGCGTGGGCTTAACTAACGAAGTCACATTTGGTTTTAATTACCAAAACTATTTAAGCCAAGCCATGACGGGCTTAGAACTTTCAGGTATTTCCACGTTAGGTTACATGTCCTTAGAAGGTTCTTACGCTACGAATGAAGCCCAGCAAGAAGCGTCGGCGCAACGATTCCGCTATCGTTCGATTGAAAGAATGTTTGGCAAAGACATTCCAGTTACTTTGGCACTGGAAACGGAAAATCGTGATTCTGCATTCCTTCCAGTTTCTCCTGCTCCGATCACTTCTTCATTCCTAAGAAGGTATGACGGGCAACTTAATTACCGTTCACCAGCCCAATGGGTATGGGGGATTGGGACTGGGGTTAATGAAGTTACCACCGGTGAAAACTTAAGAAGCTATCGCACGAACGTGTTATTCACTTTAAATCCACAGACGCGCATGGAATTTAGTTTAAATAGAACAGTTGCTGAAACTGAAGAAGATCGCGGACTGATTTCATTTTATTGGACGGAAAGACAAGGTCGTTTAAGCGCAAGCGCCTACTATGATAGTTCGCAACGCAATTCTACGGTGTCGGTCAGTCGCAATAATATTTATAAGTATGACGACTATAGGCTTAATGCCTCGGTTCATAATCAAGATAATGAAACTACCGGGTCTTTATCCGGCGAATACCTATCCCAGGCGTTCAGTTTAAGATTAGATCATTATTCACAAGCCAACTTAAATACCACGGGCTTGGGATTAAATACGGGTTTAGCGTGGGTAGGTAATTCTGCAGCATTTACCCAGCCAATTTATGATAGCTTCGTTTTACTAAGAACGAACTCACTTCCGCCAGGCAGAAGTATTGTCATTAATCCTTCGGGTGAAAAAGGGGAAGCGCAGTTAGGTCCAGGCACGTCCGTCGTTTTAAGAGATCAATCTGCTTATTATAAACATTTTCTAAGTGTTGATACGACCTCTTTGCCGATGGGTTATTTACTAGATCGCGAGTATTTTGGCACTCAACCGACTTATCGCAGTGGTATTGCGTTGGATTTAGTGTTTAAAAAGCGCATCCTGGTCAAAGGCAGACTGGTTGATGCTAAAGGCGAAGGCTTGCAATTTATCGCCGGTGATATCGTGAATTCCCAGGGCCAGCTTGTCGACAATAGCTTCTTCACCAATAAAAATGGTGGCTTCGTGATTGAAGGACTTGAACCTGGCAGTTACACTTTGACGACATCAGAACCTAATCTAGAGTCAGTGCAATTTAAAGTTGAAGAAGTATCTTCAAACCAACTGAACCTGGGCACTATTACGGTAGGAAAGGAGAACTAAAATGAAAAGCTTTATCATGGCATTTATATTTTTGTTTTCCTTAGATACTTTTGCGACGGTTTGTAATAATCCAACGATGTTAATAGCTCAGACGACGTTCGATTTATCATCGAATACGACGGTGAACCCAACGATCACAGTCAGAGCGAATACCAGTCCGGGTGGTTGTGACTTCTTTATTACTTTTGATTATGGGCTTGCAAGTTCCTATACAGGACGGGCGCTAAGACGCAGCCCTCATTCATGGCCGTTTACTCTTTCAAAAAATTCCACTGGTACTCAGATTCTAAAAAAAATTCCTGATGTAGCAGGGCCCAATGATGTTTTGTCAGGGACATTGACTGCAGGAAGCAGCAATCGCCAGGTCAACGTGAATTATTTTGGTATTCTTAACGTGGAAAACCCATGGCTTTATTATGGCTTATTTTCTGACACATTCACTGCAAGCTTATATATTGGTTCCGCAAGTGGCAGTTATACATTTATAGAATCAAAAACTTTGACCTTCCAATATACCGCACCCAAAAAAGTCGATATTTCGATTTCAAATAGTGGCGGCAGCTTTGATGTGAACGATTTTACTGAAACTCTAAATTTTGGAACGTTATCTCCAGGAACAGTGCGCAGCTGTGATGCAATTTTAAAATATAATGCCGGTTATATTCTTTACGCTTCTTCATCAAATAATAGTTCTTTAAAGCAAGATTCGGGTAGTGCAACGATTCCTTACACAATTAAATTTAACAATACGTCATTCAATCTTTCCAGTAGCGCTAGTTCTCCAGTGGAAATCGCTCGTGAACTCGGAGTTTCTCCGGCAAGTGGTCGCGTGGTGCCAATTTCTGCAACCATCGGCAGCTTCGGAGTCAAACCTTCAGGCACATACAAAGACACCATCACATTAACGGTTCAATCCGCAGAATAAAAAAAGGCCCACCTTTCGGGTGAGCCTTTTTAAACTTTGAACTAAAAATTATTAGTTAGCTTCGATAGCGATAGTCAAAGTATCAGAATAAGTACCAGCAGGAGCCGTTGGGTAAGCAGTTACATCAACGTTTACGTTTGAAGAATCGCTTGTCAAACCGCTAAGAGAAGTTACGTTCTTAACTTCAACACCAGCAACAGTTGGAGTTACAGCCGCAGCACCATCATAAGCAATTTTATAAGTAGTCTTTTTAGTAACATCAGAAGAGTTTCTTAACTCACCAGCAGTTGTTGAAGAGATTTTAACTTTATAACCAGCTAGGTTGTTTGAAGTTTCAGTTGCCGTTGCAACGTTCTTATTAGACTCACCATCAACGATGTTTAGTGATGTGTTGTTAGCTGTGTTTTCTACTACTGAAATATCAGTTGCAGCAGCTACAGTACCTTGCAAAAGAACTGTGCCTGAAGTCGCAGCTAGCGCCACGTTAGAAGTCATTAGAGCAGCCAATACCGCGAATACCAATTTGTTTGCTTTCATGTGAATAACCTTTCGTATTTAATTAATCTTGAAATTGTTGTTTTCACAGAATCTTTAAAGCATGTAATGTGCCATCTGCAGGATCCAATTAAATGGAATAGGACGCTTTCCCACTGTTGAAAGGTTAAACACCCAGTTAAAAACTTGTTAAGGCAACAGCAAATTGTTTGATCTAGACTTTTGTTGCATACCCGTAATATCAAGAATTCTTCATCATAATCCGATAAGTTAGCTATGAGTTCCGCTCAGGAAAAAAAAGAAACTCCAATGCTCTTAGCGTTGCTTCTATTTATAGGAGCAGCGGGGCTTATCTTTGCTTATCTTGGCAGCGAAGATAGCAAGCCTGCAAAAGTTATAGAGACAACTGTGAAGTCTGAAAAATACGAAAAGGCAGTTAATAAGCATCTGATGTTCACGAATGAAAAAATGGAACTAGAACGTCAACGCATGCAAGTCGAAAATGCCAAGCTATTGAATTCTGACTTTAATGCCACGACTCCGAAACAAGCTTATACCAATGATGCGAAACTTGATCTTACGGTTGAAAACCGCGCAGCTGAAATCGCCAATGAATTAGGAAGAGGCGGCCAAAAAGAAGAACAAGCCATGACTCCTGATGAAGTCGTGCAAAAAGAGTTATTCAATCAGCAGCAAAGTCATGAATACTCTCGCGCCTATAAAGAAGAGTATGCTCGTCAATTTATCGAAAACGCCCGTCGTGGTGGTTACAAAGTTATTTTAAGTGATGATCTAAGCCGCGTGATTTCGGTGCAGCCCTTACGCTCTCGTCAAAGCATGGAGCTTTTTGGTTCAGGCCAAGACGTTCAATAAAGCATCCGACTGCTATTCTTTTTCCATTTTTTAAAATGCCCCTGTTCAGCCATGCTGTAATAGTCCTTTGTAGTTACAATTAAATGGTCATTTAATGGAATTTGAAAAAGCACTGCAAGCTGGTGAATCTTTCGCGTTAATATCAAGTCTTGCTCTGATGGCAGTGCGCTATTGCTGGGGTGATTGTGCGCCATGATGAAAGAGCTGGCGTTATTTAAGATAAGAATTCTAAAAATATCTCGAGGATGTATCAGACAATGGTCTGCGGTGCCGCGAAAGACCATTTCTAATTTAATAAGTTTTAGCTCGGAACTAAGAGCATAAATCCATAATTCTTCTGCATAAGGGTTAATTTGTGCACGAAGGCATTCATAGGCAATTTTGCTTGTGGTGATTTCAGTCATGGCACGTCTTGGCTGCAACCTGGATGATATTCGCATCTTAAATTAAAGGCTTTTTCAAAGTCGGTTTCGGACTTGCGCGTCCGCTGTCCTCGACATAAACTTTCACTTGTGTCCTTCGTTGGACAGGAAGGTAGTATGAAAAAGAATATCACTTTAGCAGCAGTCTGTTTTTCATTTTTAGCGATGGCAAGTTGTGGTCCGAAGGCTTTCGTTAAAGGCCAATACGACGATGTAAATCGCGAAAACCTTTTGAACGATCAGTGGTCAGAAACTGATATGCAAAAAGCTGTGCAAGATTTAGTTGCTGGCTTGATGACGTCTCCGGCTATCAATGCTTCTAAAAAAATGCCTGTAGTTATGGTGACTGGTTTACAAAATAAAACCAGCGAGCATATCGACACTCAAAGCATCATGGACATGGTTCGTGTAGAGCTTATGAAATCTGGCAAAGTGGGTTTCATTGATAAAGAAGCTCGCCAAGATATCTCTGATGAATACAATTACCAAAATTCTGGTATGGTTGCTGAAGATTCTAAAAAAGGCCCAGGCGGCCAAGTGGGCGCTGATTTCATCATCAACGGTCGTTTGGATTCAATCGTACAAGAAGTTGGAAAAGATAAATCGGTTTATTATAAACTAACTTTGAATCTTACGAATTTAAAAACAAGCATGATCACTTGGTCTGATCAAAAACAAATCCGTAAGACATTCAAAAAGAAAACTATTGGTCTTTAATTGATGTTTGATTTTTTAAAAAGACTCACGCCTTGCGTGGGTCTTCTTTTTTCTCTTTCTCTTATCGGTTGCGCCTCTTATCAGACAAAAGTTCAAGGGGCACGGACTGCTCTGGTCCAACAAAACTTCGAAAAAGCCGTCACAGAATTAAAGCCCCTGGCTGAAAAAGAAAGCGATGACCAACTGGTTTACCTTTTGGATTATGCCGTGGCTTTGCAGCTTTCTGGAAATCTTAAAGAAAGTAACACTGTTTTACTTAAAGCAGACCGCCTGGCAGAGATGGTTGATTATCAGTCCATCTCTCGCTTTGCCGGATCTTTGGCTTTAAACGAAGAAATGGTTCAGTACAAAGGTGATACTTTCGAAAAAATCTTCATAAACGCTTATCTTGCGATGAATTTCTTAGAAATGGGTCTGCTTGATGATGCGTTGGTTGAAGCTAGAAGAATCAACGAAAAGTACATCAAGTATCGCGCAGATGAAAAAAAGGCGTTCGAACTAAATTCTTTCAGTAAATATCTATCCGCTCTAGTGTGGGAAGCCAGCCGCAGTTATGACGATGCTTACATCGCTTATAACGAGGCTTACAAGATCGATCCTAGCATCGCTACTATCGGTGAAGATTTAGTGCGCTCTGCAAAACTGGCTCGTCGCATGGATTCTTATAACGAATGGAAAAAGAAATTCCCTGACGTTAAAGAAGATCCTGCTTGGTATGATAAAGCCTATGGTGAACTTGTAGTGATCTATCAACAAGGCTGGGGTCCAAGAAAGATCTATAGTCCCAACGAATATCGTTTCCCGGCATTGACGGCTGTTCCAAGTGAAACGCAAAAGGCCAGAGCGACTGTCCAGGACATGGGCTACCTAAGCCGTGAAGTGTATGACGTGCAAACCGCTGCCATTGCGACTTTGCAGGAAGACCAAGGCATCCTGGTTGCGAAACGTTTGGGTGGTATTGCTACAAAAGCAGTGCTTTCAGATCAGCTTCGCCAAAAGAATGAATTGTTGGGTAACTTAACATGGATCGCCTTAAACGTGGCAGACCGTGCGGATTTACGTCAATGGTCCACTTTGCCACAAACGATTCAAACCATTCGTGTGCCGCTTAAAGCAGGCAAATACAAAGTACGTTTAGATGGTCTAAACTCGGCTGGAAACATGACGGGTGAAGGCTTGGCAGAAAAAGAAGTAGAGATTAAAGCGGGTCAAAAGAAGTTTATCGTTTGGCGCTCTCTGAAATAGTCTTGAAGAATCATTTTTAGGAAATAAAAAAGGCTCTGTAAAAACAGAGCCTTCTTTTTTTGCGAATTTCGCAATCTTGTTCAGAAGATCTTAGTTATTCAACAAAGATGTTCCTGGAAGATTTGGAGTTTCGTCGTCTTGTTGAAGACCAGGAAGAACAGTCGCTTTTTCAGCAGCTACTTTAGCAGTAGTGTCTGTGTTGTAGCGAGTTGCAGCAGTAGCAACGCGGTTTTCCAAGTTTTGTTTAACGCTGTCAGTAGAAGCGTTTTCAACGATTGTGTTAACTTGTTGCTTAGTCATGTAGTCCTGAGGGAACGCGCCAAGCTTAGCAAGGTAACCAGAAATGCTTCCGTTTCCGTTTTGGATGATTTCACGAAGAGTGAAAAGAGGAGCGTATTGAGATGCTTTCTTTTCAGCTTCGAAAATGATCTGAGTCAAAGTAGCAGCAGTGATATCGTTTTTTGACTTATTATCGATAACCATTACTTCTTCGTTTGTGCGGATCATTTTAGCGATATCATCAAGAGTCACGTAGCAGCTTTGTTGAGTATCGTAAAGTTTGCGATTCTGATAGCGCTTGATGATTTTAACTTTAGAATTTGGCTTCGATGTCATTGTTTCGTTTTGGTTGATCAAAAGTGCCTCCCAATTTGAAATTTCCCCAAAGTCTCAATGAGATAACTGCTTTATGATTCAGCGTTCCCTTTGAGATGGGCGCAACCTATCCCTGCCGCCACCCCTTGTCAAGGGCTCCTCAAATCAAAAGAAAAGACTCTAAGCGTTACAAAAATCATAAACTTGAGCGTGTTTTCTAAAAATTCACAGACCTTTGTCTAAAGTTTTCCCAGATTAGCGCCGAAAGGTAAAAGGACCCATATCAAATGTAGGATGTAATTTAATGAAAATCGAAGAAAAACAAGAGTTTAAGTCCACTAGCGTTTTGGCTCTGTTGGGTCTAGTCGGTTTTTCTTTCGCCATCATTGCGACCCCCTGGAATCGTCATATGCAAGATTCTAAGGTCGAAACGGCCCGCCAGCGAGCTGAAGTGGTAGGGTACCAAATCGTGCAAATTTACCGCGAAGCGACACGGACTGCTGCTCCACCAGAATCTGTGGGTGGCCGCAAAATCGCTTCTGTAGCGCCAGACAGCGCCATTTCAATGGAAAATTTAAGAACCACTGGAACCATGGGCAACGACCCGTGGGGACGCCCTTTCCGGTATCGCATTCTTTCGCAAGATCATTCAGGCAAGGTGCGCATCTTGGTTTGGTCAACGGGTCCGAATCAAAAATTAGAGTCCTTGGACCTGGAAGATGAAGAGTCAGCGATCAAAGATCCACCACTCTACTCGGGTGATGATATGGGAGTTCTTTTGAGCATGTCTCAGAACTAAACACTTTCTCTTCCCGCTCTTAGTCGCGATGAGGTCCTGTCTCATCAAGAAAATCCCCCGAAAGACCGATCAGCCTAGTATCAAGGAGAGCTAATGCATCTTTCCAAAACTAGGACAGCGACAATCCTGTTACTTTTATTAAACCTCACGGCCTGTGCGAGTTTCACGACCAATGAAGCCGACAAAGCTCCGTATTATGAGGCCTCCTTTGATGATAAAAACAGGGCTCCTGCTTCGTTTGCTCCAGCAGTTGTTGCGGCAGATGGAACAGCGACGTTAGATCCTCTTTATATGCGCACTCAGGCTGATTACTATTTTGCAGCCGGTGAAGCGTACAGCCTTGAAGGCAATTCAGCAAAAGCGATCGAATCTTTCAAAATGACTTTAGTTTACGATCAAGAGTCGCCAGCAGTTAGCATGCGTTTAGCGGCAGAATATCTTAAACAAGGCATGATCTCTGAATCGTTAACTCAAGCTCAGGAAGCTGTAAAGAAAGATGAAAAGAATATCGAAGCCCGTTTGTTGTTAGGTGGTCTTTATTCTTCCTTAAAAATTTATCCTAAAGCATTAGCAGAATATTCTGAAGTTTTGAAATTGCAGCCGTCAAACACGGAAGCCCCGCTTTACATTGGTGCTTTGTATTCTGAGCAAAAGCAATCAGACAAAGCAGTAAAGTACTTTGAGTCTTTATTGAAAAATTCTGAATACGCGACACCACACTTGGCGCATTACTATATTGGCCGTGTTCGTTTGGAACAAGCTGATGGTAAATTCCAAAAAGCGGCTGAAGCTTCATTCAAAAAGGCCATCGAGTTAAAGCCTGATTTTTCAGATGCGGTGATTTCTTTGGGTATGCTTTATACGAAACAAAAAAACGAAGCGAAAGCTTTGGCTATGTACCGTGAGTTCCAAAAAGAAAACTCGCCAAGTTCACGCATTGCTGAAATCTTAGCACAGCATTATATCGAAAAAGGTGACTACGAAAAAGCTTACGAGCAACTTGAAATCGTGGAAGCTGATTCTGATGAACCATTAAACGTGCGCATGAAGATGGCCTTGATCCTTATTGAACAAAAGCGCTTTGATACTGCAGTGGTTAAATTGCAGGAAGTTCTTAAAGAAGCACCAGATTCAGACAAGGTTCGTTTTTATTTAGCAGCTGTTTATGAAGAGATGCAAAAATCTGAACTGGCGATCAAAGAATATCGCAAAGTTCCGGTATCAAGCACTTACTTTGGCGAAGCGGTTGTTCATGCAGCTTATTTGCTAAAAGGTTTAGGTCGTCTTGATGAAGCTATCGAAGTGGCTCAGTCAGGTTTAAAAGATCGTCATGACCAACCGCAAGTGTATGCAATTTATGCGTCTTTGCTTGATGAAAAGAATGACTATAAAGCGGCTGCGAAAGTGCTTGAGCAAGGTTTAGAGAAGTTTCCTGAAAACGCTCAACTGCGCTTTTACTTTGGTACAATCAACGACCGTCTTGGTAACAAAGACATCGTAGTTCGTGAAATGAAAAAAGTTTTAGAAGTAGATCCAAACCATGTTCAAGGCATGAACTATCTTGCCTTCACTTATGCAGAAATGAACGTCCATCTGCCGGAAGCAGAAGGTTTAGCTCGTAAAGCATTAGCGATTGAACCAAAAGATGGATACGTTTTAGATACTTTGGGATGGATTTTATACAAACAAAACAAGTTTGCTGAATCAATCAAGTTCTTAGAAGCGGCTCACAAATATCAAGCGACAGTAAGTATTATTGCTGAACACTTGGGTGATGCTTACTTTAAGCAAAGCATGGTTGAAAAAGCGAAAAGAATGTATCACAAAGCCGCGGACCTAGAGACGGATAAGAAAAAAGTAGAAGAAATCCGCAATAAGATCTTCGCGATCGAAAGACAAGAGCTAGCAAATCCTCGTTTGCCAGCTTCTGTAGATGGCGCTATCGCTGCAGAAAACCAGCAGCCTTAGATTCCAAATAAGAAAAGTGATTAGCATAAAACATAATGGGGAGCGCGACGATAAGTCCCGCTCCCCATGTCATTCCGGCTATTAGAATAAATAATCCAAAATAGAAACTTAAAGGTAAATATAGCTGAAACTGCTTTACCGAAGCCAGTCCGACAGCGTCGATGGCTTTAGCCAGGCTTTCTTTTGTTTCAATGTGCCGACGTAGTGACTGGCTAAGAACAAAATAAAAATACACACCCAAGATCAATAAACCTAATGCCAATGAGGCCGTTACAAAAAGATTGTTGGGACTTTGTAAAATCCCTAAAGCCGATCCAAAGAGCACGCTAGTAGGCAAAAGAATGAATGAAGTAATAATATATGCCGGGAGGTGCGTCTTAAGATAACTAAAGTTTGTCTGAAAATTTTTTGCAGTAATAAAATGACTAGCGACATCTTGAAAAATTAAAAAGCCTAAGGAAATTAAAAAAGCGCTGACGTAAGGTAGGTCCCTTACTAAAAAGATAAAAGCAGTCACTAAGACGCCAAAGGCAAGGCTTAGCTTCCAGGTGGCCTTAAATTGATTCAGAGCTTGTTTAAAAGAATTCATTTCCCTATGCTAAGGCAATGATGATGAAGAGCAATTATTTTCTAATTTTCTTTTTAACCTTTTTAACTGTTAGCTGTGTCACTAAGCCAGTGAAAGAGGGTCCCTATGAACAGGCCCAATGGGAAACCAAGGCCTTAGTTAAAAATTTAAAGCAGAATAAAAATCAATCTCTGACTATTGATGTTTATGCCGTTAAAAACCAAAGCCTGCGTTTGGAAATTTCGGCGTTGATGGGTTTTCAAGTGGCAAGTGTTGTCGTGAATCCATCTGAAATCTCTTACATAAACTTTCCACAAAAAACTTTTTACTCCGGAGCGAACACCGAAGCTGCAATTTCTCGCGTGTTGAATTTATCTTTGCACCCGATGAATCTTGCGCGCATTGCTTTTGATGAACCGTTAAGTGGCATGGGATGGAAGTGCAGTCTTGATACTCTAGGCCTGATTTCTCAATGTGATAATTTACAAAAAAATATCAGTGTTAAATGGTCAGATCGAACTGAAGGTAAAAAGAAGGTGGTCATTACGGCGCCGCAATTAGAAATGCAGTGGCAGTTTAGTGCTCCCCAGACTGAAGTCCAGTTCAAGGAAGGTCTGTTCACTTTGAAACAGCCTACGGGGTTCAAAGCAATACAAATAAATTAAATAGTTCGTTAACCGTCTAGCTTTGAGGCATAATCTAAGAAGAGTAGGTTTTTTCCTTATCACCGGGAGAGATTATGGCCTCTAAGATTGATCTTCATTCGTTGGTCACTAACTGGCAGAACTCAAGCACTCAAGCTAAAGAGCATTGGAGTGGCACCTTCGAGGAGTACCTCGATCTAGTAAAAGAAAATCCAAAAATTACGCGCAATGCTTACCAGCGCATGTACGACATGATCGTTGAAGAAGGCACTGAAACGTACATCGATTTCAAAAAAGAAGTCGTTCGCTATAAATTCTTCGATGATAAATTCAATAACGGCAAAGATGCCGTGTTTGGTTTGGACGTACAGTTGATGAAACTGGTGAACGTACTTAAAGCCGCTGCTTTAGGATACGGTACGGAAAAACGTGTGATCCTACTTCACGGCCCGGTGGGAAGTGCGAAGTCAACGATCTGCCGCATGCTTAAAAAAGGCTTAGAGCGCTACTCTCACCAAAAACAAGGTGCGGTGTACACTTTTGAATGGATTGATGAAAAATTAGAACTTGATGGTATCTTGGGTAAAGGTGTTAAGTCTTTCCCTTCACCGATGAACGAAGAGCCGCTTCTTTTGATTCCAGAAGAAATGCGCCAATCGGTTTATGACTCTATCAACAAAGGCCAAGACGGATCTTTCCGTGTTCACGTAGATGGTGAACTAAGTCCTCCTTCAAGGTTCATTTTTAAAGCATTGATGGAAAAATACGAAGGCAACTTAATGCAAGTTCTTTCCCACGTTCGCGTGAAAAGACTTTTCATTTCAGAAGCTGACCGTATTGGTATTGGTACCTTCCAACCTAAAGATGAAAAGAACCAAGACTCGACAGAATTAACTGGTGATATCAATTACCGTAAGATCGCTGAATACGGTTCTGATTCAGATCCTCGCGCGTTTAACTTTGACGGAGAGTTCAACGTCGCTAATCGCGGCATGATTGAGTTCGTTGAGGTTCTGAAACTTGACGTAGCGTTCTTGTACGATCTACTGGGTGCTTCGCAAGAACATCGCGTGAAGCCAAAAAAATTCGCGCAAACCCATATCGATGAAGTAATCATCGGTCACACAAATGAGCCAGAGTACCGTCGTCTTCAAGACAACGAATTCATGGAAGCCCTTCGTGACCGTACTGTGAAAATTGATATTCCGTACATCACTCGTTGGAGAGATGAAATCAACATCTATAAGCGTGATTTCAATTCCCAAAAAGTTCGCGGAATCAGTATCGCTCCGCACACGGTTGAAATGGCAGCGATGTGGGCTATCTTAACTCGTTTAGAAAAACCTAAGAAAGCAAACCTAACGCGTTTGCAAAAACTAAAACTGTATAACGGTAAAACATTACCGAACTACACGGAAGACAACGTGCGTGAGCTTCGTAAGGAAGCCAACCGCGAAGGTTTAGAAGGTATTTCGGCTCGTTATATCCAAGATAAGTTGTCAAACGCTTTAGTGGCGGCTCAGCAGTCCAACAAAGGCTCTGTGAATCCGTTCATGGTGTTTAAGGAACTTGAATCCGGCTTAAAAAATCACTCGCTCATTTCTAATGAAGAGTTGAAAACGGAATTCAAGGAACTTCTTGGCGTGGTGATGCAAGAATACGAAGAGATCATAAAGGCCGAAGTGCAAAGAGCAATCAGTGCCGATGAAAGTGCGATGCAAAGACTTTGCGCGAACTACATCGATAACGTGAAAGCTTACACGCAACGTGAAAAAGTTCGTAACCAGTTTACTGGTAACGACGAGGAACCGGATGAGCGTTTAATGCGTTCGATTGAAGATAAGATCGAAATTCCTGAATCGCGCAAAGATGACTTCCGTCGCGAGATCATGAATTACATCGGGGCCTTGGCTTTGGAAGGTAAGAAGTTCAATTACAAAATGAACGAACGCCTTCATAAAGCGATCGAATTAAAATTATTTGAGGATCAGAAAGACAGCATCAAGTTAACTACATTAGTTAGCAACGTGGCTGACAAAGATACTCAAGAAAAAATTGATATCGTTAAAACTCGTCTCATCAAGGACTTCGGGTATGACGAAATTTCTGCAACTGACGTGCTTCACTACGTTGCAAGTATCTTCGCCCGAGGGGACGTAAAGAATAAATAATGTCTATACGGGAAGACCATAATAGATTTAGAGAGATCGTAAAGGGCAAGGTTAAAGAAGACCTGCGTAAGTATGTCTCTCAAGGCGAAATGATCGGGAAGCGTGAAAACGAATTTGTGAAAATTCCACTTCCACGCATTGATATCCCTAATTTTCGCTACGGTCCCAAACAACAAGGTGGGGTCGGCCAAGGTGAAGGTCAGCCCGGTCAAGACGTGGGTGACCCAGGCGAAGGCGGTCAAGGCCAAGCTGGTGAAGCACCTGGGGAACATCTTTTGGAAGTTGAACTTTCAATGGATGAACTTGCCGACATTCTTGGTGAGAAGTTGCAACTACCGCGCATTGAACCTAAAGGCGCAAAAAATATTGATTCCATGAAAACGAAGTTCACAGGCCTTGCTCCGGTGGGACCTGAGGGGCTTCGTCATTTTAAATCTTCCTATAAAAGAGCTTTAAAGCGTATGGTTGGTGCTGGCACCTACGACGCTGAAGAGCCTTTGGTTTTACCGATCCGTCGGGACATGCAATACAAGTCCTTCAAGAAAGTTCACCAGCCGCAAACGCAAGCAGTTGTGATCTACATGATGGACGTGTCGGGCTCAATGGGTGATGAACAAAAAGAAATCGTTCGTTTAGAAAGTTTTTGGATCAATACATGGCTAAAGAAACATTATAAGGGTTTAGAAACTCGTTTCATTATCCATGATGCTGCTGCCAAAGAAGTGGATGAAGATACTTTCTTTAGAACCAGTGAATCGGGCGGTACTTTAATCAGTTCTGCATACAAACTTTGCCAAGAGATCATCTTGCAAGATTATCCGGTTCACGAGTGGAACATTTATCCTTTCCATTTTAGTGATGGTGATAACTGGTCCGGTGAAGACACAAGATTATGTATTAAGATGCTGACTGAATTCTTTCTTCCGAATTGTAACGTGTTTAGTTACGGGCAAGTGGAAAGTAAATACGGCAGCGGTCAATTCCTAAAAGACCTGCAAAAAGAATTTGGCACGGATGATAGACTTACCCTTAGCCAAGTTGAAAACCGCGATAAGATCCTTGATTCGATCAAAGATTTCCTTGGTAAGGGAAAGTAAAGTACAGGGGGCCCCATGGCTAACTTGACACCTGAATTAGAAGCCGAAAGAAAAAGAATCTGCCAGATTGCTAAAGACGCGGGCCTTGATTGCTTCGAAACTATTTTCGAATTGATTACCTATGATCAAATCAATCAGTTTGCTGCCTATGGCGGTTTTCCGGTGCGCTATCCTCACTGGAAGTTCGGCATGGAGTACGAACATCTTTCTAAGAGCTATGAATACGGTCTTTCAAAAATTTACGAAATGGTAATTAATACGGATCCTTGTTACGCGTACCTGATGGAAGGAAACGCAATGATGGATCAGAAACTTGTAATGGCCCACGTGTACGGGCATTGCGATTTCTTTAAGAACAACATTTGGTTTTCTAAAACCAATCGCAAGATGATGGATCAGATGGCGAATCATGCGACTCGCATTCGTCGCTACATGGACCGCTATGGAATTGATGTCGTCGAAAATTTTATCGACGTGTGTTTGTCGTTAGAAAACCTGATCGATCGCTATAGTCCGTATGTGGAAAAGTCTGTGGTAAAAGTGGAAGACTCTCGCCCGCAAGAAGCAAATTATTTGCTACGGGTAGACCGCTCTTACATGCGTGATTATATTAATCCGCCTTCATTTGTCGAAGAACAAAGAAAGAAAGCAGAACAAGAAGCTTTTGAAAAAGCCAATCGCTTTCCACGTGAACCAGAAAGAGATGTTTTAAATTTCTTCATTCATCATGCTCCGCTGACGGATTGGCAGGTGGATGTTCTTACAATCATTCGTGATGAAGCTTACTACTTTGCTCCGCAAGGAATGACGAAGACCATGAATGAAGGTTGGGCTTCGTATTGGCATTCAAAATTAATGACGACCAAAATCCTAGATGATTCAGAGATTATTGATTTCGCTGATCATCACAGCGGAACAATGGCGATGGCTCCGAATGGATACAATCCTTATAAAGTGGGAATCGAGCTTTTCCGTGATATCGAGGAGCGTTGGAACAAGGGACAATTCGGACGAGAATGGGAACAGTGCGACGATGTTCGCGAGAAAAAGAACTGGAATCGTGATTTACGACTCGGGCGCGATAAGATTTTTGAAGTTCGCAAAGTTTGTAATGATGTCACTTTTATTGACCAGTTCTTAACAGAGGACTTCTGCGTCAGAAATAAACTCTTTGTTTATAAATTTAATAAGAAGACTCAAAAATTCGAGGTTGATACCAAGGATTTTAAGGCAATCAAAGCACAATTGTTGTTCCATATGACTAACTTTGGACAGCCGATCATCCGCATTGAAGATGCGAATTTCGAGAACCGCGGCGAGCTATTGCTAACCCATCTTCATGAAGGCATTGATATGCAACCTGACTTCATGAGCGAGACACTGAAGAACGTTTATAAAATGTGGAAACGTCCAGTGAATTTAGCTACTTTGATGGATGAAACTCCGCAGCTTTTTAGATTCGATGGAAAAGAGTATACAACCCACAAGCTTGGGGAAGAACCGAGCGCTAATGCAGCTACTGAGGAAAGCAAAGGGTAATGAAAAACACCAGGTTAGTTTATAGTACGGATCCGAAAGATCAGGTTCGTTGTGAAAAGTGTAATGTTCTAAAAGAAGACTGCAAGTGTATCACGCAAGAACAAGTGACCGGTCAATATACTGTTAAATTTCGCATTGAGAAAAACGGGCGCGGTGGGAAAACCGTTACAGTTATGGATGGTTTTCCAAAAAACGAAGATTTCCTTAAGGGCCTATGTAAAGAAATGAAAGCAAAGTGCGGTGTTGGAGGAACTCATACCATCTCTGAAAATGGTGGTACAATTGAGATACAAGGTGATAAAAGGGATCAACTAAAAAGAATTCTTGAACAAAAGCAGATTAAGTTTAAAGGTATGTGACAGAAGGAGACGTTTCAAGAATGAACGCACTAATTAATGAAACCCCTTTTAGAGGTGAGGATTTGACCGCCAAAAAAATCGTGATTGTAGATGACTACGAGGAAAGCTGTAAGTTGCTTGCAGAGATCCTTAGTTCTACATACGAATGCTCTTACACATCTGACAGTAATGCAGCTGTAAAGCTCATTAATGATAAGAAGCCGGATCTAATCCTTTTAGATTATAAAATGCCAGGCATGATGGGCGTGGATGTTTGCCGTGTTATTCGTGAAAACGAAAGCACTAAAAACACGCCGATCATTTTCGTTTCCGGTGCAGCGACTATTGATGAAAGAATTAAAGCGTTTGAAACAGGCGCTGATGATTTCATCTCTAAGCCTTTCCACGTGAAAGAACTTATCCTTAGAATTAAAGCGCGCTTAAATGATAAAGAACCAGAAATGGCTTCTGAATTAACGGCTGCGAATTTGCGTATGAATCTTCTTTCTCGCCAAGTTTTCGTTGACGGAGAAGAAGTAAACTTAACGCCAAAACAATTCGATATTTTGAAACTTCTTGTTGCTGGTAAAAACAATCTAGTGACTCGTGAAAAATGTCTGACTGAAATTTGGGGCGATACAGAAGTGACTTCACGTAACGTGGATTCACAAATCAACTACCTTAAACGCAAGATCAATAAGTTTAACGGTCGTATCGTAGCGGTTCCTTCGTTGGGTTACCGATTAGAATCTCAAGAATAGTTTTAGTTTTTTATATTAAAAAGAAAAAGGCCAAGAGTGATCTTGGCCTTTTTTATTTCTGGATTCCTGTTTTTTTAGAATCTATTTGCCCGCAGGCTTCTTTCCGCCGAATTTTTTAAATCCGCCGCTTTTGCCTTTACCGACGCCGCCACCTTTGCCGTGACCGCCACCATGACCAGGTTTTGGTCCACCAGCAGGGCCTCTGTGGGGTTTTCTTTTATAGTTCTTAGCTCTGTTTTCCATGCGTTGGCCTTCAAGCATCGCTTTTGCTTTACCTGGGCTTACAACCGCTGCATTTTCAATTTCAACTGAATGATAAGGCTGATCCTTAATCACTTCGACTTTTTGACGAGTCACCTTTTCGATTGCGAACATGAACGATTTTTCTTCAGCAGTACAGAATGAAATTGCATCACCACTTGCACCAGCGCGAGCGGTACGGCCAATTCTGTGCACGTAACTTTCAGGAATATGTGGAACATCCAGATTGATCACGTGACTGATGTTATCAATATCAATTCCGCGAGCAGCGATATCCGTAGCTACCAGTACGCGCACATCGCCTGTTTTGAATTCTTCTAAAGCTCTTTGACGGGCGTTCTGCGATTTATCACCGTGAATACCGGCAGCTTCAATGCCAGCTTTTACAAGTTTATCAACAACACGATTTGCACCGTGTTTCATCGCCACGAAAACTAAAACGCGCGAAAGATTGTTGTCTTTAAGAAGATGAATCAAAAGATCTAACTTATCTTTCTTTTCAACGTACATCACCTTTTGATCCACTTTTTCAGCGGTAGATGATGTCGGTGTTACTTCCACTTTTTCTGGATCCACTAAAATGCTGTGGGCAAGTTTAGCAATTTCTGGCGGCATGGTTGCCGAGAAAAACAGGTTGTGACGCTTTTTAGGAAGCAAAGGCAAGATGCGTTTAATGTCTTGCATGAAACCCATATCAAGCATGCGATCGGCTTCATCAAGAACGAAGATTTCAACTTTATCTAAACGCAGGAATTTTTGTTGGAACAAATCAATCAAACGGCCCGGGGTCGCCACCAGAATATCAACACCAGCTTGAAGTGCGCGCACTTGCGGGTTTTGGCCAACACCACCAAAGATCACGGCGTGCTTTAGGTTTAAGTGCTTTCCGTAGGCTTCGATATTTTCATGAATCTGAATCGCAAGTTCACGCGTCGGAGTCAGAATTAAAGCGCGTGGGCATTTGCTTTCTGGGCGAGTGCGATGCTTTGATAAGTTTTGCAAGATAGGTAATGAAAAAGCAGCTGTCTTACCAGTCCCTGTTTGCGCGATTCCAAGAAGATCTTTTCCTTCAAGAACAATAGGCATAGCCGCCAACTGAATTGGTGTTGGGTGTTCATAGCCTGCTTCTTTTAAAGCGAACTGAAGGGGAGCAATCAAAGGGAGGTCAGTAAATTTTGTCGTAGTCATAAGAGGCTCGTTGTAACAGCCCCCCATTTTTAGCGCAAGGCGGATTTCTTTTGAGCGGTTTTCAGCAATTTTTGCACGGCCCACAGGATGTCTTTATTATACGAAAAAACATCTGAAGCGTTTTTAGCCTCAATCCAATCAACACCTTGGTGATAATCAGTATCGCGAACGTCTTTAGGTTCAGACCATTCTTCATCTAATTGAGCGACATAAAAAACCGTATCACAGGCATGGATTTCACCATTCCAATTAAAGTCATATTTTCTTTCGAACGCGGTTTCTTCTAAAACGCGCACACGGTACCCGGTTTCTTCAAGGCATTCACGCTCGGCAGTTTCTTTTGGCGTTTCACCGTCTTCGACTCTGCCACCAGGAAGGAAAAAGTAGGGTTCCTGGGACACGGGATCTACGGCATTAAAGCCAAGTATTTTATTTTTATGAACAACGATAACGGAAGCTCGTTTGCGATAAACTTTTTGGGCTTTTTCTGCCTTTTCTTCATCGCGGCGGGACTGGAAAAAACCATGAAGAAGTTCGCTGCATTCTTTTTCGAGAACGCCCGAAGTGACATCAACTTTGTGATTAAGGCGATCATCATTTAGGACTTGAAATAGGCTTTTTACCGCTCCACCTTTTGGATCCGTGGCGCCATAAACCACGCGCTGAACACGTGATTGTTGAATGGCTCCTGCGCACATCACGCAAGGTTCTAATGTAACGTAAAGTGTGCACTCGTTTAGGCGCCAGTTGCCTTTTTTTTGCGAGGCTTTATGTAAACAGAAAAGCTCTGCATGGCCAATGGGAGTTTGTTGACGCTCCCGTGTGTTGATCGCTTGGGTAATTAAGCCTTCCGGTCCTACTAAAAGTGCCGCCACGGGGACTTCCCCTTTGTGGGCGGCCTTTTTTGCAAGACTTAAAGCAAATCTCATCCATTGTTCATCATCACGGGTATCAATCACTAGTCTTCCTTGGTAACAATTTCGCGAAGCTTAACTGGGTCAGCTTTCTTACGCATACGAATGTTAAGAAACTCTACGAAGACAGAAAAGGCCATAGCGAAATAAACATATCCTTTAGGAATGTGAACTTCTAAAGATTCAACAATCAGTGTGAATCCGATCATTAATAAGAAGCTTAATGCTAAAACTTTAAGTGAAGGGTGTTTATCTACAAAGTCGCTGATTGGCGAAGCAGCAAAAATCATCACCGCGGTTGATGCAATCACGGCAGCGATCATCACAGTAATATTATCAACCATACCCACTGCTGTGATCACAGAATCCAAAGAAAATACGATATCTAAAAGCAAAATTTGCAGAATCACGGCGCTAAAAGAATGAGCGACTCCCTTTGAAGTGCTGCCAGCCTCACCTTCAAGCTTGTGATGAATTTCCATCGTACTTTTGACGATAAGGAACAAACCACCAAGAAGAAGAATCAGATCGCGGCCCGAAATTTCATGACCCGCCATTGAAAATAAAGGAGCTGTTAGTCCAATAATCCAAGATAAAGAAAGCAAAAGCAAAATACGCGTTCCAACTGCCAAGCCTAAGCCTGTAGTACGCGCTTTTTTCTGCTCATGGGCAGGCAATTTGCCAGAAAGAATTGAAATGAAAATAATATTGTCGATTCCTAGTACCAGCTCTAAAGCAAAAAGAGTGGCAAAGGCGATCCAAAGTTGCGGGTTCGATAAAGCTTCCATCATATGTTCAAAACTCCTTTAAACATGGAACCTACGTTTATAAACGATCCCCCGTTAAATGGGTATAAAGGCATCTGAAGGCCCTTCAAGAATGCTGCACCGTAGACTGAAAAAGGTGCCAGGCACCTTTTAGGAGTTTAGAGTTTGAGTTGTGTTTTCGATATTTTAGGCTTAATTGACGGGCGTTTCAGTCGATTTTCGGTTTAAATACGTGGTGTAACCTTGAAAAAATGGCCTATAACGCCATTAGCTCTATGCGTTAAGACCTCAAAACTTGCCCCCCAGATGCTGCTTTGTTATACACTCTGGTTCTTATTTCCACATTAGAAGGGCAGGTGATTGTCGTGGCAATGGTTAGAATCAAAGACGGTGAGTCTTTTGAATCTGCTTTCAGAAAATTCAAAAAATCTTGCGAAAAAGCAGGAATCCTTTCTGAAGTTAAAAAACGTGAACACTTTGAAAAGCCCTCTGTGAGACTTAAAAAGAAGTCTATCGCTGCTCGTAAACGCGCAGTTAAAAAATCAAGAAAAGGCTGGAACGACTAATTACCGTTTATTCGGGATTTAGTACTTTTTAAGAGGCGGCCACTGGTCGCCTCTGTTCTATCTGCACCTGGAGGTTTTAATGGAAATCAGAGAAAAAATCAGCGCAGACGTTAAAGCTGCCATGATCGCAAAAGATTCAGCAAAATTGGGAGCGCTTCGTATGCTCCAAGCTGCGATCAAAAACCGTGAAATCGAAGTTCGCCCTGAAGCCATCACTGCTGATGACGTTATGGCAGTTCTTAAGAAGCTAGTTAAACAAAGAAAAGAATCTATCGATCAATTCCAACAAGCCGGACGTCAAGATCTAGTTGATCAAGAGTCTGCTGAATTGAAAGTTCTTGAAGTTTATTTGCCAGCGCAAATGGGTCGTGAACAAATCGAAGCTCTTGTAACAGAAGTTATTGCAGCATTGGGTGCTAAAACCGTGAAGGACATGGGTCCTGTGATGAAAGAAGTCATCGCGAAATCCGGTGGTACCGCAGACAACAAAATCGTTAGCGAAGTTATTAAGTCTAAACTTGCTTAAGCGATAAAGACGTAAAAAGATTCATTTGTGAAAAAGGCAACTTTTGAAACAGATGGGTCTTTTTTGTTTTTAATTGGACTTAAGTTCAACGTCTTGTTGTGGATGTGGCATGAGATATTCTGAAGATTTTATTGGAAAAGTGACTGAGGCGAATAATATCGTCGACATTATTTCCCAATATACTCAGTTAAAACAAGCCGGGGCCGGCCTTATGGGTCGCTGTCCATTCCCTGATCACGTCGAAAAAACGCCGTCCTTTTCAGTCTCAGAGCACAAACAAGTCTATAACTGTTTTGGTTGCCACAAAAAAGGAAACATTTTTAGTTTCCTGCGCGACTACCAAGGGATGAGTTTTCCAGAAGCCGTCGAATATCTAGCCGATCGCGCTAGCATTCCACTGCCGGCTCCTGAAAAAAATCCGGAAGTTCGTGATCAAGCCGTCGAAAAAAAGAAGTTGTTGTTAAAAGCAAATAAGCTAGCTGCTATTTATTTTTCAGAACAACTGCACAGCATGCATTCCGATCACCCGGTAAAGAAATACATCGCTAGCCGCGGTCTTTCTAAGGAAGTCATTGAAACATTCGGTATCGGTTACGCCATTGATGCATGGGATGGTTTAGAAAAGCATCTGCTTTCAAAACAAATTCCAATCGCTATTGCCGAAGAAGTGCGTTTAGTAAAAGCTCGTCAAAACAAACCCGGTTACTTTGATATTTTCAGAGACCGCTTGATGTTCCCCATTTTTTCTCCGATGGGTGAACCCATTGCATTCGGTGGACGTTACTTAGAGAAAAAAGAAAACGAACCAAAATATTTAAACTCGCCTGAAACGCCGGTGTTTATTAAAGGCAAAGTCCTTTACGGTCTTTCCCAGACCGCTCGTTACATTCGCAGCGAAGATATAGCTTTGATCGTCGAAGGCTATATGGATTTAGTTTCACTTTATCAGGCAGGCATTCGCAATGTGGTTGCCACCATGGGAACTGCCCTGACTCCGGACCACGGGAAAATGCTAAAGCGAATGACGAAAAACGTGGTGGCATTGTTTGATGGTGATAGTGCCGGAATGGAAGCAGCAGAACGCAGTCTTCCAATCTTGCTTGCGGCTGATCTTTATCCAAAAGGTCTTACTTTACCAAACAACATGGACCCTGATGATTACGTGAAGAAATACGGAGCTGAGGCTCTTAAAGCAGAGCTCGACAAGGCGCCGGATTTATTCGTAATGATTTTAGCGCGATGGATGGAAGGTTATCGGGGCGAAGCTTCTGAAAAAGTGAAGCTTGCGGATAAAATGAAACCTCTTTTTGAAGTCATTCCGGATCTGCGTTTAAGGGATTTGTATCTCGCTGAAGCCGCGCAAAAGATGGGTGTTACCCTTCCCTGGTTGCGTCAAGCTGTGGGCTTACAAAGCAGTGGACCTGTATATTCGCAGAACCGTCCGGCTATGACTAGAACGGTGCAGCCAACTCCTTCCGTTAACCAGAAGCCCACTTCTGAGGTGTCTTCTACTGTAGAGGCAGGAAAAATCAGCCTCAAAGGCGCCTCTAAAGCGGAAGCTCTGCTATTAGGATTGGTACTCAAAAGTCGTGCCAATTTTGATCAGTTTGTGAATGAAAAAATACTGGAAAGTGTTGCTCACGAAGGAGTCAAAAAGATCTTACAAAAGGCGACGGATGTATATGGACAAGATCTCGATAAGTTTGATAAATTGACCAGTCTCCTCGTCTCATACGTCGATCATCCTGAATTTCTTTTTCAGCTTGGGCCAAGCCTCGAGTCTGACCAGGAGTTCGACGCCGAGATAGAAATGAAGCTCTTGCGTGATTGCTTTAAACGCGTGCGTGAAAATTTCTTAAAAGAGCGCGCAAAGCAACTGATGAAAAGTCTTAATAACGAACCTAGTTCGGAAAAGTTGGAACAGATTATGAATATTCAAAGAGATCGAATCTTTTTGAATAAAGAAAAATAGGGTCAAAGGCGGGGTATTAATGAAACCGAACCTACCAAACAAAAACGGGAATGAACCGGTAAAAGTTCTTTCCCTGCAAGAGCAAGAATCCTTAATTAAAGAGGAAATTCAGAAGTTTCTGAAGCTTGCTAAAGAGAAGGGTGCGTTGACGATCGAAGAGATCAACGACCTTCTGCCTCAGGAAATTATTGCCCCTTCAGTACTTGATTCCTTCATGCAAGGACTTGAGGCTGGTGGTGTAGTTATTTCAGACTTGTCTGAAACTTCGAAAGAAGAAGAGGGCGAAGGCGCTTTCCTTGAAAGCGTTGATTCCGAAGACGAAGAAGTCGATGAAGAAGAAAAAGCCGAAAGCGAAGATGTAAAAGGGAACGATCCAGTTCGCCTTTATTTGCGTAAAATGGGTAGCGTGTCACTTCTTACTCGTGAGGGTGAAGTTGAGATCGCTCGTCGTATCGAAAAAGGGGAGCGTGAAATCGTTCGCGCGATTCTTTTATCACCTTTAGGTACTTACGAAATCATTCAACTTGGTAAACGTCTTGATGAAGGCCGTATCAAAGTTAAATCGATCTTCCGTGGTCTTGAGGACGAAGACACTCAGTACGACGAAAAAGAATACATCGATAAAATCCATGAGCTTATCGGTAAAGTAACTGAATACCAAAAAGCGTCTGAAAAGCAGTTCGCGGTTCTTCGTAAAGAAGAAACGAACACTCCTGCTCGTCAAGCTGCCATGAAAGAACTTGTCGCGATGAATGACAAACTTATGGCGAACTTTGAATCAGTGAACTTCAACCGTAAGACAATCAACCGTGTCGTTATCAAGTTCAAAAACTTGGTAAGCCGTATCGGGACTCTTCGCCGTCGTATTAAAGACGGGGTAGAGCGCACGTTCTCTAAAGACGTCACTGCGATGGCAGAACGTATGAAGTTGATCGATGCGAACGAAAAAGAATTAACAAGAATGACTCGTGATACTGGTTTGAATTACCAAAAATTCAAATCCTACGTATTACAAGCTCAAGAAGCTGAAAAACGTATCAGCCGCCTAGATTCTGAAACAGAAATGAATCACAACTGGGTTAAGGAAACTTACACAGCCATCTGGAAAGGTGAGCGTGAAGCTGATGCCGCGAAATCTGAACTAGTAGAAGCAAACTTGCGTCTAGTGGTTTCGATCGCGAAAAAGTACACCAACCGCGGTCTTCAATTCTTGGATCTAATCCAGGAAGGTAACATCGGTTTGATGAAAGCCGTTGATAAGTTCGAATACCGTCGTGGTTACAAGTTCTCGACTTATGCGACCTGGTGGATCCGTCAAGCGATCACTCGCGCGATTGCTGACCAAGCTCGTACAATCCGTATCCCTGTTCACATGATCGAAACGATCAACAAACTTGTTCGTACATCTCGTTACCTTATTCAGGAGCTAGGCCGTGAGCCGACCCCTGAAGAGATCGCAGATAAAATGGACATGCCAGTTGATAAAGTTCGTAAAGTTCTAAAAATCGCCAAAGAACCAATTTCTTTGGAAACTCCAGTGGGTGAAGAAGAAGATTCACACTTGGGTGACTTTATCGAGGACAAAAAGGTTATCAATCCTGCAGAAGCGATTGTGAACCTGAACCTTGCTGAACAAACTCGCCGTGTATTGTCGACTTTGACTCCAAGAGAAGAAAAAGTCCTTCGTATGCGTTTCGGTATCGGGGAAGAATCTGACCATACTCTTGAAGAGGTGGGACAAGACTTCAACGTAACACGTGAGCGTATCCGTCAGATCGAAGCGAAAGCTTTAAGAAAGCTTCGTCATCCTTCTCGTTCGAACAAACTTAAGGCTTTCGTAGATAGCTAGTCTTTAACGAAGCCGGCTCTACGGTTTAAAAAGCAAAGGCCTTGCTAGGCCTCTTTCTTCAGCGACACGCCATCCTGGCTCAATCGGCCGCGATACCGCCATCCAGGCGGGGCCGAAGGTCGCTTGCGAAAGACTCCTAGCAAGGCCTTTGCTTTTTAAACCGTAGAGCCTTGTTTCAGGCTGCGATCTAAGAAAGTTAAATTTGTTCAATCCGCCCGTGAGTTATCGCTTCATAAATCCAATCACCAGCGCCTTAAATTCTGGCGCTTGCGCGCGTTAGAGTCATGCTGGGGTGGTTGCGGGAAGTTCTGTGATTTGATAGTCTTTGTTTATCTCTTTTTTGGGGGGCTAGCTTAGTTGGTTAAAGCAGCCGGCTCATAACCGGCGGATCGGGGGTTCAAGTCCCTCGCCCCCTACCATCCTTCGCCCTGCGGGCTACGGCTTGGCGAGCCCTGGGTTTTTCAAAGTTAAAATACATGAAGTGTCTAGCACGCGAAGGATGTCCCGCCGTAGCTTTCGGAGGCGGACCTGGCGGCTTGTTAGTTTTTTTTTGATTTGCATTCGAAGAAGCCCCCAGTGCTAACATAAATCATGGAACTAACAATCAATCCCGAAACACCATTTGATTACGAAGGTATTTCTAAACTTGTGCTAGAGGCTTTTTCTGCTGCTGAGTTTACTGATGGGGATGAACATAATCTTGTTCGTCGACTTCGTGATTCATTGGCTTATATTCCTGAGTTGGCTTTGGTAGCTAAAGCTGATGGGGTGATTGCGGGTCACATCTTATTTACTAAAATTAAAATTCATTGTGCTGGTGGGAAAGTCGTTGATTCGTTGGCGCTTGCTCCTGTTTCTGTCCATCCTCGTTATCAGAAGATGGGGATTGGTGCTTCCTTAATTAAGGAAGGTCATCGTCTTGCTCAGAAGCTTGGATACTCATCGGTTATTTTGGTTGGTCATCCTGGGTATTATCCTCGCTTTGGGTATGTGAAGGCTTCGCAGTTTGGAATTACTGCTCCGTTTGAAGTTCCTGATGATGCGTTCATGGCAGTTGAATTGACTGAAGGGGCGCTTAAGGATGCCAGTGGTAAGGTTGAGTACCCGCCGGAGTTTGGAATTTGATTATCCAAAAATGAAGAGAGCCGCAGCCTTCGCTAGGGGCTTCGGCTTGCCAAGACCCGCCGCTATGCGGGCCTTACTTCAAGTTCAAAAATCTTGTTATGGAAGTTCTGTTCTTAGTTTGATCAACTTTTCTTTTACTTGATCAATTGTTCCTACAACTACGTACACATCAAAAGTACGGCTGTAGTTCGGGCCGTCGGCGACGATACATGATGAATTTAAGTTTTCGTTCACAGCTAGGGACCATTTATTAGTTCCGTTGCCGTTAGCGCCTGAGCCGCCAAGGTTGAAGCGGTAAAGGTTGTAACCATGGAAGCCTACTTTACATTTTGCTAGCTGGCTCATTGGGAAGTAGACACCCATAGCGTGGCTTCCGGATTTGTTAGCCATGGCTGATGGCAGTTTAGTGCCGGTATGGTAAGAACCATTTGGAAAGCCTGAGCCAGAGATGTCATTTAGTTTTGTTACTTTTGATAACTCAGCTCCGCTAAGTGCGTAGAATTCTGAGAACTCATCATTTAGATAGCCTGTTAAGAACTCATAAGTGAAACCGCTGGTTACTTCTTCGCGTGGACTTTTAAAAGTCATCGACATCTTTGCAATTTGTTCATCGTTTTTGTAACCGACGGTCACTGTTCTTTGCAGCGAGTGTTTTGAAAGTGGTGTTGTTACACGGGGATCTTTTCCTTTTACACAGGCGCCAGTCACTCTTTTGGCTGACCAGTAAGCCATCATTGTGTCTGTCGTAAATGATTTTTCTGAAGCAAACGAAATATTTGAAAGAACTGAAGTCGATGTTTGTTTTTTATGATCTGCTTCTGAACCAGCTTCAGTAGGGTTGTTACATTCTGCATAGCCATCTACTTGCATAGCTGATTGCAGCTGACGACCGTGGTCCCAGATATTAATGAACTCTTTATTGTTCCACTTTAATGACGTGATTGAACCAGCAAAACGGCCTGGTGTAATTCCTACTGTCATTGAATTACTTGCACTAGCGCCAATTTCACAACCTGGGTAACGACCAGCTTTTTGGCCGATTTTTTCCCAATGAAGTTTTGGATTTTTAGCATAGGTTGAAGTTTTCACGTCAGGATAACGGGCTAAGTAGCAAGTAGCATCAAATGTACCAGTTTTAATAACTGGAGCCGGGCCCGGGGCAGGTGCCGGTGTAGGAGCTGGCGCAGGAGCTGGGGCTTCTACAATTTTCGTTGGTAATGAATATCCGCCTGATCTAGAGACTGTATAGTTCAGTCCGCCTGATACTGAAAGACCGTGAACGTATATTTTTTTTCCTAAGTAACTTTTAACGACTGATTTTTCCACTTTGATTTGAAAACCGTGGGGAATTTTTAAAGTTTTACAAGCAGTAGAAGCTGCAGCATCCGAAGGTAAGTTCGCTTTGCTATTGCCAATCAGAACCGAACCTTTATATCCAGCTGCATTCACTGCATAGGCATGAACATCAATGCTCTTAGCAATGGTCATATCACAGGCCCAACCAGCAATGATAACGCTGCCATCAGACTGAGATGTCAGTGAGGTGATACTGCCGATGATTTTTGAAGCAGGTGACGCATTAGCTGAATAGGTTGATAGAGTAAATAATAGCGAAGCCATTGTTGAAACGCGCAAAAATGACATTTTTCCCCCGAGAGTAATTAGGATACTAAAGGGGGAGTGCGGTTAAAACTTTT
Organism: Bdellovibrio reynosensis; assembly: GCF_022814725.1. Lineage (NCBI taxonomy): Bacteria > Pseudomonadati > Bdellovibrionota > Bdellovibrionia > Bdellovibrionales > Pseudobdellovibrionaceae > Bdellovibrio > Bdellovibrio reynosensis. Next base: position 2,331,143 of record NZ_CP093442.1, on the reverse strand, counting down.
TCCTGTTTTCTTCTAAATTCGGGACAATAATGTTCCCAAATTGAGATACAAAACATCTCCGATCACTGTTTATTTAAGCCTTATTTATTTTTTGTAAGGCAGAAGCGGCAGACATCATTTCCTCTTGCAATACACTTTTCAAGTCGGACGTTAAGATTAGAAACATTTTTTAATAGCTGAATATCAAAGGCGCAAAGCTCTGGATGCTGTTTAGCGACGGAGTGATAAACACAGTTTGTCGCCTCTAAAACAGCGCCTTTTCTGATATCACTTTGTTTTAAAACCGTTTGATAACCTAAATCGTTCATGGCCTCAGCTATTTTTGCTAACAACTCTGCAGTGGACGATGCATTCGCAAATTTATCTTTCATCGATACAGCAACTTTATCAGCCAGTGATTTCATTAAGGTGCTTGTGCCCTCTGAACCCATGTCCTCAACCAATAGAGCTAGTAAGCTATTTGATAACCACGAATATTGTTTTGGAAAAGCGTCGTGTCCTACTTCTGAAAGCAAATATCTTCTGCGTGGTCGACCTACACTTCCTTTGGAATCTTCAAAAGTTAAGTAGCCTTGATCTAAAAGTTTCAGGACGTGTTCTTTGGTGGCTGTATTCGTGATTTTTAAGTGCGCCGATAATTCATCAAGTGTCGCACCAGTACGATGTGCAAGTAAGAACTGTAAAATACTCTGTTGGTTTTTATGCAGAGATCTCATAACCATCCCTTTTATTTAAACAGTTTAAACAGGATTTACTGTTTTTATTCTAAAGCAGAAAATAGGGGAAGAAAAGAACAACATAAAAAAGGAATTTCAAAATGGAAAACACTTTAAAGACTCACGCTGAAATGAGGGAAGAATCAAAGAGCATTCTATCGGGAATAATCACAGGGCAAATCGCAGGATTAATAATGGCCGTTGTCGTGATGGCTGTCTTCACTCTTATTTTAGGAAAAGGGCCACTTTTTCCAGTGCAGGTTATCGGTTCTATGGCTGTTGGGTCAGCAGCCTTAGAGGGGTTGCACTTTGGTGCTGTGCTAGCGGGTTTAGTTCTTCATCAAGCGGGACCAGCGCTGCTCTGGGGATTTGTCTTTGGCCTTTTAGCTAAGAAATTTTCAGTCAATACACCCAGCACTTCCTTATTTTTAGGACTGACAGTCGGAGTTATATCAATGGTAGGACCCTTTATTCTGATTCCGTTTCTTATGAAGACTTTGCACGGAGCTGACTTCTGGAATCAAGAAGTGCCGCTAATGTGGGATTGGGCTGCGCACTTAGTGTTTGGTGCTTCCTTTGGGTTGTATCCTAGGGTGAAGGATAAATTTTTCGAGTAAATAAAAATAAAAAAAGGAGCTGCAGTTTCCATGCAGCTCCTTTTGGATCGTTAATTATATTCTTCGATTTATAGCGGGATACGTGCTGCTACTGTGAATAGCATTACGTTGTATTTGTCGTGGTGTGATTTTGACAAGTCATAATCAAAACGTGGAATCAGTGACCAAGTTTCCATTGGGATTCTTGAATACAATGACAAGCGAGTCATAGAGCCAGACTCTTCAAGTTCATTTCCATCCTCATCATTGATAGCGGCTTCTGAGAATTGCGTAATAGCAGCACCTAACAATACGTCGGCCATCATTTGTTCGTAGAAAACAGCCAAGCCAAGTTCATGACCATCTTTGATTGTCACTTCATTACCAGCGGCATCCTCAAGGGTTCTGTCTAACTTGTATTCGTAGCTTAAACGACCACCAAGAATTCCAGTGCCAACGCCCATTGCAGCACCCACGTAAGGCATTAGCGCATGTCCGCCCGTAGAAAGATTTCCATCATCTGATGCGGATGCAGCCTTGGCATTTTCGATTGCAAATTCCGCTAGAACTCCATAGTGCAAGCTTCCCCAGCCCATTGCAGATGTGCCTTTGAATAATAGTTCTGGATTCATTATGCCTGTGTTTTTTGTTTTAACTGCACCCGTTTCGTACTCTGCGGTTGCATAATTAATACCGAACTCAACAGCCCACATTTCATTAATTCCGTATTCATAAGCTACGCCTAATGAATAACCCGAGCTCGTGGTTTCGTCAGTAGCATTTTCTTCTTCAGTTGTTGCAGCAGTATATCCAATCTTTGGAGTGATATCACTGTGACCCGCTGGAGACTGAAAAAAGAATTCGCTTTGATAAGTTGTAGGACCGTGGGAACTACCTTCTTCTGGAGCAGCTTGCGCAACTGCAGATAACAACAAAGATGCGATAACCATTGAACGCAACATACTAAAACTCCTTTTTATAAAGTACATAAATCACACCTAGTAAACCTACTTTGGTCAACCTTTAGTTAGTGAAAATTTGTTGGCTTATCTTTTTGTATGTTTTGTTCGACATTACTTTTTTGTTTTCTTGAGATAACCTTTTCATTTAACACTTCTTCGTGACTTGTATCTAATTTTTTAAGATCACTTATTGCGGGCCCCTCAATGACATTTCCATGGGCATCAAATCTTGAACCATGGCACGGGCAGTCCCAAGACTTTTCTACACCATTCCAGTGAACAACTCCGGCTAAGTGAGTGCAGGTTGCAGACATGTATTCCATTTTTCCGTCTTCGGTTTTGTATGCAGCAATCATTCTTAAACCGTCTCGAAAAACAGTTCCTTCACCAGGCGCAAGATCATTGAAGTGCGGCATCGGCATTGCCTTAAACCAGTCAGCGTACTGAGCTGCCACGTTGCCGTTCTCTTTTAAGAATTCAGGGGTGGCTTTCAAAGAAATTCTATTGGGCTTGTATAAGTCTTCCCACGGATTTTCTCTTTCCATGATTTGATCGGCAATCAGCATCGCTCCGATCGTACAGTGGGTCATGCCGTTACCTGAATCTCCGGTGATGATGAAAACGTTGTTTTTATCCATCGGGTTGTGGCCAAGATAAGCCATGCCATCGACAGGTTCCATGACTTGTCCCGACCATCTGTAGACCACATCAGTGGCCATCGGGAATCTTTCGCGAGTCCAAGATTCTAAATTCAGGAATCTTATTTCAGGGTGATCATCTTGCCCTGTTTTGTGGTCTTCGCCGCCGACGATCAGAATTTCTTCTGCAGCTTCTTCGCCTTTTTCTAAGCGGATGTAGTGATAAGGATCTAGGGTATCCCAGTAAAGTCCATGTGGAACTGAGCCCTTTGGAACTTTCATTCCTAATACGTAGGTGCGATAGGGTGCCTGCTTAGTGTGAATGGCAAATAGATCGTTCACTGGAGTATTGGTAGCGACAACAACAGAATCACAAAGAATGCGTTTACCGTCCTCGGTTCTTACGAAGGCTTCTTCGCCTCCATGAACTTCTTTAACGTGGGTGTTTGTGAAAATAAGGCCGCCACCTTTCACAATGATTTCAGCTAACGCCAATAGGTATTTCATTGGATGAAGCTGCATTTGATTTGAAAACTTAAGGCATGGGCCTGTGTTAAAGGATTCAATCGGGGACCTGTCGACCAGTTGCACATCATTAAGACCTGCGCGCAAGCAAGCATCTAATTCCTTTTTTAACACATCAGTATCTGGATCATTTTGTGCAAAGAGATAGCCATTTGTATGTTGCATTTCGCATTCAATATTTTCATCACGGACTATTTTTTCGACTCTCGCTATCGCAGCTCTGTGGCTTTCGGCAGCTAGGCGCGCGCCTTTTTCGCCATGATATTTTTCTATTTCAAAATAACGATCATCTAAAGCTGTTACAAAGTGCGCAGTCGTTCTGGCTGATTGCCCACTTGCTAATTCCAGCGACTCAAGCACACAGACCTTTTTACCTTCTTTCATCAAGAGGTAGGCTGAAGTTAAACCCGCAATTCCAGAGCCAACCACGCAGATATCTACACTGAGATCTTGGGTCAATTTCGAGAATTTAGGTGTTTTCTGTGTGGTCATCCACACGGACTTGCTGTTGCCTGAGTTCGATGAATTCATAGCTTCTCCTAAAGTTGATGATCGCTCTGTTCCATTATGCCGAAAGTCGCTTTGAATAGTCACAGCTGCAAAGCTACGGATGGTAAATATCAACAAAGGCACACTGTTACTGCTCAAATTTTATTGAGCCTTAAGGATTCATCCGTACAATGAGCTATGCGTATAAGTGTCTTCATTATTGTAATATTTCTGGTTGGATATTTTTTTTGGAATCGTCCTAAGTCTGAGGTCGTATCTTCGCAAGCTTCAATATCTACAGAGGAAAACTCGGTCTTAGAAACGAATTATAAAGATCAAGTCGTTCCCTCCGCTGTTCGTGAAGTTGCGCCTTCCCATCCATTCGCTTCAGAAAGAAAAAAACTTATCAGCCTCATTACTATTTCCCGCGGTCTTACTAACAATCCAGAAAAAGCAGATGAGGCTCAGGCCTTGCGCGATGAACTTAAATCTTTACCAAATTATAAAGAAGTACTTTGGGATTATTATCGCGAGCTGCAAGCAAGGGGTGCGGGTAGTTTTGAGCGAGTGGAAGTTTTAGATTTAATGGTTTCAGATGTCAAAGATCCAGAAATTGCCGATGCGGCTTTGAAAGAAACTATTGTTTTTGCACCGCCTGATACCGGTGACGCCGAAAAAGCTACAAGTGAGGCAGAGGAAAATAGAGCTTTATCAACGGATCCTAGCTTCATTCCAATTGTCGTGGCTTTTGAGATTTATCTAAAGAACTGCGAGGATTATAAGTCTTGTTCGTCCGGAGTGAAGGAAGTTTTGCGAAAGCAGCAGAACAGAAATATGCGCTCTAACCTTGTATCTACTTTGTATGCGGTCTTCCCGCAGTCAGCAGATGAAATTCATCGGGACCTTAGAGGCAAATAAGATCCTGATTAGGAATTAGCGAATTCTGATACCAGTATAAGTTTCTACTAAGCGAATAGGATTGTTTGGATAAACTTTATTAGCAGGAAACATGATTCTTGCTGAACTGTTTGGGTGTCTGTACGACATAACCAAAGTTACATTTTTAAAGACTGGATCTTCAGTCAAACGCGGCAATTTAGAAACTGGTGCGAAATTACCTGGGTCATGGAATGTCACTTGAGTTGCAGAAGCTTCTTTAACCGCTAGACCATGCCCACCATCGCGAGTAAAACTGCAAGTCTTGCGACCGCTTGCCATCACTGTGCATTTAGGCTGATAAAGGCCACGAGAAATTTGTAATACGGCTTTGTTTTTCATTTCACTAAAAAGAACATTGGCAGTAATTTCTTTATCTTTACTTTGCACGTAAACGGCAGCAGCATCGCGCTTAAATTGAGTCGCAATTCTTTTAAAAGTCTCAGCAGCATCATTCATGTAAGTGCCATTCACTGCCGTCGTTTTCATATCCTGACCGAGCAATAGGGTTTCTTGGTAAGGATTGGCTTTATACATACGATCTAAAAGGGTACCCGCCTCAATATCTGTTTTTGTCGAAAAAACTTCTTCCATGATCATAGCGCTGGCTGTCGGAATGCAGCCCATATTTTTGTATTTAGCTGTGATCGATTTATCCATCTGATTTAAAAGGGGCATCGCTTCTGCTTTGCAAGAAGTAGCAGAACACAGGACACGAGCTTGTGCGAAATTGAGACAAAGAACTGAGATCGATAAAAGTAATAAGCTCTTAAACACTGTATCCCCTTGAGCCATGATGCTCTTCATGGTTTCTACGTGATGAGTATTGCAAGGGTGGGGCCTGCTTATAAGCTTCTAGTTCCAATTGAATGACGAAGATTTTGACTTATGCCTACTAGCGAATTGACGTTCTTTTTTGTTACATGGCGCTTTGAATAATCCAGATTACCGAGGGGCAATTTTGAAATTTGTATCTTTACTGAAAATCTGAATCTGCGCATCAGCCTTTCTTCTTCGTGATAGAAATTAAAAATTAAAAAAATCATCGGGGAGGAAAATCCATGAAGTATATTTCTGCGTTGGCCTGTGCAGCGACTTTATTCCTGGGCTCTTTTGCATCAGCCGCTTTAACCAAACAGCACATCATTATGCTTGGTGCTGAGACAGTGATTGCCAATGGTGACGGTCAAAGAGTGCAAAGCTGTTCGGCGATTAAAGATCGTAAAACTCTGATGGCTTGTGTTGCTGATAACACGAACGTAGAAGGAGCAGCTGGTGAGCTTCCTAATCATGCAATCATAAAAGGTGTCGTTGAGCTAAGTTATTTCGATGATACTGGCGACTGCAGAATGCGCATTGAGATTGATGCCACTGAAGAACGAGTCACGGATTTTGAAACCTGGCACTGCTATTAAAAAAAATTAAAATATTAGATCATGGTCTAACTTGTGACTGAAATTTTAGGTGCTGATTCACAAGAAACCGCACTGCTTTGTTTGATGCGCTCTGATCAAGTGCGAAAATAAGTGGTGAAAGGGGGTTTTATGGCTAATCCCAATCAACCACTACCACGAAAAAGTTCTTTTGCAGATAAAGTTGGCAATGCCTTAGAAAAACTAGGGCACAAACTTTCTGATATGGGTGCTGGCAAGCTTGGTCAGAAAATCCATGATGCCGGCGATAAGATGGAAAAATCGCACGACAATCCTGACCATCCTCACAAAGTTTAATTATAAAAGGGTCATTTGCTGAAAGTAGATGACCCTTTTTTTATAGGAGTTTTTATGACTGTGATTGTTCAAGGTCCTCGCAAAAATCCGAAAGCAAAAAACACTGTCGACTCTGTACAAATCGACATTTCAAATTATCCCGAAGAACCAGGCAAGGTGAGGGATGAAGTCATCACCACGAATCAAGGTACGATCGAAGTTGATTACGTACCCCAAGCTCCGTAATAAGAATTAGGCAGATTTTTTTATAGAATTTAATAAGGCCTGAAGTTCAAAGCGCAGAACTTCGCGGTCCTCATGGCGACCATGACTTGCAAAGTGGCTGTCTAGCTCAGGGTAATAGCGAAACATTAATGCGACCACGGCTTTTAGTGGATCGCCGGAATGGATTTGCGCTACTGGTGTTTTTGCTTGAGCAGGTTTAACTGCTTCAACCTTTGGTGCTCCAGTCGCTACTAAAGTTAATTCTGGAGCAGCGACTTCTTCTACTGCTGCTGGTGCCGTGTCATGCTGAAAGAACATCGCTCCGCTGCCATCGGGACATGCCATAGCAAACGATGCCGTTGATGGATCATCAATAATTTTGCGGGCGTGATCACAACCTTTAAGAAAATAATCGACCAGTTCAGGGGAAAGTGAGCCTGCTTCCTTTTGCTGTGTGAAGGCTGTCTCAATAAGATGCACATGTTCTTGAAGGGTCAACTGTTCAAAAATACCAGCTGAACCTTTTAAATTGTGGAGTGCTCTGAAAATCGCATCATAATGAACATTGAATTCCTGGCCGTCATCGAGGTTTAAAAGATTCTCTTCAGCAGAATCTAATAGCTCGCGAGCTTCCAAGAAAAATTCATTTAATTCTTCGTTGTCTGCACTCATTTTGGTCCCCTTGCTCCAGAGCTGGATCGGACACATGTTCGGGGAACTAAAGTACGATGGCTAACATTTCTTTTTATTAATCTTTAACAGGCCCAACATAAGTCTAGTTATGAATGTTCGACGTTTTCCAAGCTAAAAAGCGAATACTTAGCACTCAAGTATTAAAACAGAAACCCGAAAAATTCTCTGCCGTATAATTTTGTTCAATCTTTGACGACGGGAATAACAAATGTCGGATGTAAAAGACGATCTTGAGCTAGGTCTGAAAGAATTTTGGCAGGAGTGTGACGACCTAGGAGAACGAATTTCTTCTAACCTCGCCCTAATGGAAAAAGGCGACTTCACAAATGCAGTAGTCGACGAGCTCTATCGTGACATTCATACATTAAAGGGATCCGCATTTCTTTTTGGCTTTAATCCAATCGGAAACATCGCACATGTGATGGAAACACGATTGGAGCCGGTACGTGATGACCACGGTGCTTTGAGTAACGATCTAATCGAACTTCTGTATAAGGGGATCGACGTTATTGCCAAGATGGTCGAGCTTCGCAGAGAGAAAACTGAAAAGAGCCAAAAAGATGTAGAAACCATCGTTCCGCAAATGGTGGATTCATCAATCAAGTCTGTAGGTGGCGAACTTCATCCAATGAAAGAAAACGCTGAACTCAACGAAATGGTTGAAAAATCATCTGCGTCTGACCTAAGCGCCGAAGATCATCATTCTGCTTTATCTATTGATCCGTCACTGATTGAAAGTATCGAAGCAGAGATTTCACAGATCTCTACTGTAGTTTCTGAGGTGAAATCAAATCCAGTACATGAGCCGGTTAAGAATGAAGCGAAACCGGCGCCAGCTGTAATTGCAAAACCAGTTGCTACAAAAGCAGCTGCGGCTCCGACAGCAAGTGCTGCCCCGGCTCAAGGTGATGATGCAAATAGCTCTGATCCATCAAGCAGCATCCGTGTTCCAGTTTCGTTGTTAGACCGTCTTATGACTTTAATGGGCGAAATGGTTTTAGTTCGTAACCAGGTTCTTCAGTATTCAAGTAAAGAAGACAATCTTGAGTTTTTAAACTTGAGCCAACGCTTGGATGTTGTGACTACTGAAGTTCAAAACGAAATGATGAAGACCCGCATGCAGCCGATTGGAAATATTTTAAATAAGTTCCAACGCCTGGTGCGCGATTTATCCCGTGACCTAAATAAGAAAATGGAATTGCACCTTCAAGGTACTGAAACAGAATTAGATAAAACTTTGCTTGAAGCTGTGAAAGATCCATTAACACATATTATTAGAAATTCTTGTGACCACGGAATGGAGACTCCAGAAGAGCGTCGTCAAGCCGGTAAGGCCGAGACGGGACACATCACAGTTCGCGCTTTCCACGAAGGTGGACAAGTTGTCATCGAAATTAGCGATGACGGCCGTGGTTTACACAAAGATAAAATTTTAAATAAGGCTTTAGAAAAAGGTCTTATTACTCCGGATAAAGCGGCTGCCTTAAGCGAAAGAGAAGTTCATAACTTGATCTTTGCTCCTGGCTTTTCAACGGCTGCCCAAGTGACCAATATTTCAGGTCGCGGTGTGGGTATGGATGTGGTTCGCAGTAACATCGATAAAATCGGTGGTGTCGTAGAACTTCATAGTACGCAAGGTGCAGGCACTACGATTCGCCTTAAAATCCCTCTGACGTTGGCAATCGTACCAGCGATGATCGTTCGTTGCGATGACGATCGTTACGCAATTCCGCAAGTGAAGCTTGTTGAATTAGTGCGTGTTGATAATTCAAACTCTGAAAGCCACATTGAATATCTTCAAGGCAATGCATTTTATCGTTTGCGCGGCAACTTATTGCCGTTGGTGAACATGAAGTCATTGCTAGGCTTCTGCTCTAAAAATGAAGTAGCTAAGTCACTTCCTGATGTTATTAACATCGTCGTCGTAAGAGCTGAAAGACAGCTTTTCGGTTTGATTGTGGATGAAGTCGTGGACACTGCGGATATCGTGGTGAAGCCATTGGCTCGTTTCCTAAAATCAGTGAATGTATATTCAGGTGCTACAGTTCTTGGTGACGGTTCGATTGCCTTAATCTTAGATGTTATGGGTATCGCTCAACGCCTTAGCCTGATGTCAAGCCAACACGAGGCTTTAAACCAAAACTCAATCAGTGCAGGGACTCGTGGAGTTGAAACGCAAGAGTTCTTGTTGTTCAGACTTAATTCTCAAGCACGTCATGCTATTCCGTTGGACCTTGTACACCGTCTTGAAGAATTTAAAACTTCAGATGTGCAAAAATCTGGGGATACTCGAGTTATTCATTACCGTGGATCTATTTTGCCTCTGATTTCATTGAATAGCTTTTTGGGCTATCATGCAGAGCCATCAAAGTCAGAAGGCGAAATCCTTCCGGTGATCGTGACAAGAAAGAATGGCCAATACTTCGGTATCGAGGTCACCGAGATTTTAGATGTTCTGCAAACGGAGGCGAACGTTGAATCTGCGTTCTCTGATAAAAAAGGCATTCTTGGTAACGTGCTAATTGAAAAAGAAATCATCGTTATCGTTGATAGCTTACAAATTATTGATGAACTTATCCCGCAAGCCAGAAGCCATGATGCTAGAACTCCAGAAGTTGTGGTTGATGCTATTCAACGCCGTCGCCACAACATCTTGTATGCGGAAGACAATGCTTTCTTTAGAAAGCACGTAAAAACCCACCTTGAAAAAGCGGGTTATACAGTCATCACAGCTATTGACGGTTCTGATGCAATTTTAAAATTAGAAGAAATGCCACGTCACGAAGTGTCTTTGATTATATCTGATATCGAAATGCCAAAAATGAACGGTCTTCAATTGGCAGGAAAAATCAGAAAAGACGAAAGCTGGAAGGACATCGTTCTTTTAGCTCTGACGACGAAATACGACGATAGAAGTCTTAAAGAAGGCTTGGAAGCTGGTTTTAATGCTTATCTAGAAAAGCTAAATCCTGACTCTTTGATTCAGGCTATCGATAAACACATTTTTAAGAAGGCAGGATAATAAATGGCACAAACACTACGTCATGAAGAAACCCGCCAGTTCGCCACGTTTTATTTGGCCGACCGTCTTTACGGAATCGATGTCACACAAGTGCAAGAGGTTACCAAACCTATGCCTCTGACTTTGATTCGTTTGGCGCCGGATTTTATTAAGGGCTTGATTAACCTTCGTGGGCAAATCGCTACGGCGATTGGTTTACGCGAATTGTTTGGACTTATGAAAAATGATGCAGATGAAAAGATGACAGTGGTTTGCCGTATTGACGGGAATCTACTGTCGCTTCTGGTGGATAGAATCGGCGATGTGATGGAAGTATCACAAGCTGACTTTGAACCAACGCCAGACACTGTAGACAACTCTATAAAGAAATTTATGGATGGGGTTTATAAAACACACGACTCGATTCTGAGCGTGATTGGTATTGAACGTATTTATCAAGAATTAAACATTAAAGAACAAAATTAAAATTTTTAACAACAAAAGGACGTAACGGATATGAGCAAGGCAACAGCAGAGAAATTAAACCACGATATGAGCTTTAACGATCTTAAAAGTACGGTAGAAGCAATTCACCGTGTTCAAGCAGTTATTGAGTTCAACTTGGATGGTACGATCATCACGGCGAATGAAAACTTCTGTAAAGCTATGGGTTATGAGCTTAAGGACATCGTTGGTAAACACCACAGAATGTTCTGTGATCCTGCCTATACGAGCGGTTTTGAATATCGCGCTTTCTGGGATAAGTTGAATCGCGGAGAGTTTGAACAATCTGAATATAAACGCTATGCAAATGGCGGTCGTGAAATTTACATTCACGCATCATACAACCCAGTCTATGACGACAATGGCAAGGTAGTTAAAGTTGTTAAATTTGCGACAGATATCACTGCGCAAAAGCTTAAGAACTCTGATTATGAAGGAAAAGTACAAGCCATATCAAAAGCCCAAGCAGTTATTGAGTTTAATATGGATGGTACTGTTATTACAGCAAATGAAAATTTCTGCAAAACAGTTGGTTATGATTTGCGCGACATTCAAGGTAAACACCACAGAATGTTCTGTGAGACGAACTATGCAAACTCTCCTGAATATCGCATGCTTTGGGATAAGTTAAACCGCGGGGAATTCGACTCAGGTGAATACAAACGCGTGGGCCTAGGTGGTAAAGAGATTTGGATTCAAGCTTCATACAATCCAATTTATGATATGAATGGAAAACCATTCAAAGTAGTTAAGTTCGCAGTCGACATCACTGCGCAAAAACTTAAGACTGCGGATTTTGAAGGAAAAATTACTGCCATTAATAAAGCTCAGGCAGTTATTGAGTTCAACATGGATGGCACAATTACCTCGGCCAATGAGAACTTCCTAAAAACTCTTGGATACGAAATGAAAGAAATCCAAGGCAAACATCATAAAATGTTTTGCGACCCAGCTTTGGTGAATTCAATGGAATACAGTCACTTCTGGTCTAAACTTAACAATGGTGAATTTGATGCTGGCCAATATCGTCGCCTTGGTAAAGGTGGTAAAGAAATTTGGATCCAAGCTTCCTATAATCCAATCTTCGACATGAACGGCAGACCATATAAAGTTGTTAAATACGCAACTGACATCACTCAAGTTAAGATGATGATCAAGTCTATGGAAGAAACTGCAAACAATTTGGCTGCAGCAGCGGGTGAATTAACAGCGACTGCAACTCAAATGTCTAACACAGCAGTTCACACGAACGAACAATCTCACTTGGCTTCTAACTCTGCAAGTGAAGTAGCTAGCGGTGTTAAGACTGTTGCTACAAACACTGAAGAGATGGCTGCATCTATCCGTGAGATCGCTCGTTCAGCAAATGAATCTGCTGAAATGTCTAAAATGACATTGCAACGCGCGCAAGAAACTAACAAAACAATCATGCAACTTGGTATTAGCAGCCAGGAAATCGGCAACGTGATCAAAGTGATCAGCTCCATTGCTCAACAAACTAACTTGTTGGCGCTAAATGCGACGATCGAAGCGGCTCGTGCTGGTGACGCTGGTAAAGGTTTCGCGGTTGTTGCGAATGAAGTTAAAGAACTTGCTAAACAAACTGCAAAAGCGACTGAAGATATCACGAACAAAATCGGTGCTATCCAAGGTGATTCTAAAAATGCGGTAGAAGCAATTTCTGGAATCTCTCAAGCAATGGATAAATTAAATTCAATCGCAGGTGCGATTGCGGCTTCGGTAGAAGAGCAAACTGCAACTACGAACGAAGTATCACGTGTTGTTCTTGAGTCAACGAAGAGCGTTGATAGCATCGCGACAATCATCAAGGTTGTATCAGGTGCTTCAAACGAAAGTAAGGCAAGTGCAGAGCAAACATTGTTTGCTTCCCAAGAATTGAATGCCTTAGCTGAAAGACTTAAAGCAATCGTTAACAAGGCTCAGTCCGCTTAAGGCTAAACTATGCGTAAGATCTTGATCGTCGATGATTCATCAGTGATGCGTTCCCAGTTGTCGGCAGCCCTTAGGGCTGCCCCAGGGATTGAAGTTGTGGGTACTGCCCAGAACGGTGCCATCGCTTTGACCATGCTTAAGGAAAAGCAGATCGATCTTGCGATTGTAGATGTTGAAATGCCTGAAATGAACGGTTTAGAGCTTTTAGATGCTATGAATAAGCACAACATAAAAGTGAAAACGATTATGTTTGCCGGTGCTACTAAAGGCAGTGCCCTTGCATCCTTAAAAGCCTTAAACCGTGGTGCTTTTGATTTCGTGCAAAAGCCAAACTTCACCCCTGAGGAGCTTCAATCCCCTGGAGGATTAAGTGAAAAAATCAGGTCGCTATTATTACCAAAAATTGAATTGGCCTTCTCTGCAGGGCTTATTCACACGGACCGCAGTACGACGACAATAAGTACTGCGGCTCCTAATTCTTTATCAAGTACGCCGCCCCCAGTTTCATATCCGCCAATTAGATGGAATACCTTTTTAACAAAAGCCATCGTTATTGGTAGCTCAACGGGTGGTCCGACGGCTCTTGAAAAAGTTTTTACCAACTTTAACACTCAAATCAATGTGCCTATTTTTATCGTGCAACACATGCCTCCGGTATTTACCGCCGCATTGGGCGAAAGATTGAGTGAGCTTTCGGGTTTGAAAGTCGCAGAAGCGAAAGACTTAGAACTGGTAGAGCCTAACCGCGTGTATATCGCTCCGGGCAACTATCACATGCGCGTAGTGAAGGGCTTAGGCGGAAACTTACAAATTAAATTAGATCAAGGTCCCCAACGTCAGTCGGTTCGTCCCGCCGTCGATAATCTATTTGAAAGTGCTGCAGAGATTTACGGTCAAAACCTGCTGGGCTTTGTTTTCACCGGAATGGGTGCGGACGGTCGTGAAGGTGCTTTAGCCATTAAGAAGGCGGGTGGCGGCGTGGTAATTCAGGACAAGGAAACTTGTGTTGTGTATGGCATGCCTAAAGCGGTCGCTGACTCGGGCGCTTTTGATAAGCAATTGAGTCTAGAAGAGATGAGAAGTTTTTTAATTGAGCAATCAAGTTCAATTTTAAAAAGGAAGGCTACATGAAGTTATTTGGGGAATTCCTAGTAGAAAAAGGCCTTCTGTCAGAACAACAACTGCTTGAATCAGTGATCGAGCAATTGTCCGTGTTGCCTTCTGTTCCCGAAGTGCTGCACAAGCATGGATTATTAGGCCACGCCGATTTATTAAAAGCTTTAAAATATCAAACTAAACACAAAGTTGATTTTGTGCGTGCTTGCCGCATTTTAAATATCTGGACGGCACAGCTTGAAGCCAAAGTTCAACAGATCGTTGATGAGCAGCGTGAACCGATTGGACAAATCTTCATAAAAAAGGGTCTTATGGACTCTGACCAATTAACCCAAGCTCTTCAAGATTTCTTTCATAACCTTGCGGCGGACCAATTGAAAAATGACCATGATTTTAAATTCGAAAAATCAGAGCCAGCATTTTTTGATAGTTTAAGCGCAACGCCTTTGGATGAATCGCGTTTTGAAATCCAAGTTTTAATGGCTCAAGTGAAGGAAGATTCTGAGAATCGCCGCATGCATGCTAGTAACCTGGTGAAGGAACTTAGCTGCTTAAAAGGTATCTTTAGATTTATCCGCGCTGAAGCTTCAGAAAAATTAGTCGAAAAAATTTGTTCTACCATTCAGGTTCAAGCTGAATCTAACTCTGAGCAATCTGGTTGGGATAACCTTTGGCCAGTTGCAGATGAGTCTTTAACAGTTCTTTGGGATCTTGCTGATAAGACCAGCGCCAACGGAAGTGAAGAAGCATGGTGGTCCGAAAACAAAAGCACATACCACCGAATTTATTCATCTTTAGATGAAATCACCTCTAGAAATCAACCGGGAAAAACAGTCCCTAGGGCGGCCTAATGACAGATCCTCGCTTATCCTATTTTGCACAATGGATTGAAAAAGAATTGGGAATCATCTATTCCCAGGAAAATTACTTTCAGTTGCAGAATCGTCTGGAAGAAATTGTGCGTACGATGAAATTTAACGGCATCGATGAACTTTACAGTAAAGTTCAAGAAGGTGCGGTTGGCCAGTTGAAGCAATTGTTGATCGATTCAGCGACCAACAACGAAACTTCATTCTTCCGCGATGCGCGTTTGTTCACCGCTATTGAGCAGGAAATCATTCCAAACCTTATAAAGCAAAAGCCCGGTCAGAAGCTTCGTTTCTGGTCAGCTGCCAGCAGTATGGGGCAAGAGGCTTATTCTTTGGCGATGATCTGTGATCAGTTCGCGAAAACCAACAGCACCTTTGATTATGAAATCTTTGCCAGTGATATCTCTGCTAAAGCACTTCGTCGTGTGGAAGAAGCTACTTATTCCACTTTGGAAGTCGGCCGTGGCTTGACTCCAACGCAATTGCAAAAGCATTTCACACCGGTAGGTGATGGCAATTACCGAGTGAATACTAACTTAAGATCAAGGGTAAAAACGGGCCGCGTGAACTTGCGTGAATCTTTCCGTCAAGTTGGTACGTTTGATCTAATTCTTTGCCGTAACGTTTTAATTTATCAACGAGTTGAAGCGAAGAAAGAGATTATTTCTCGTCTGACTAATCAACTTGAGTCCAATGGTCTTCTTGTGATGGGCGCTGGGGAAAGCATGATCGGCATTTCCCAGGACTTCGAACAAAAAGACGCGATGGGCGCTATTTTTTATCAACTTAAATCAGTATTTAATAAAACAGCTTAAAAAACCGGGGGGTTTTGAATATGGAATTAAAAATTTTAGTAGTGGACGACATGCGCTCCATGAGAAAAATTGTGATGAAGGCACTGACTGAACTTGGTTCTTTCCAAGTAAGTGAAGCAGAAAATGGTGCTTTGGCTTGGGAATTGGTTCAAAAAGCAATCGCTGAAGGAAAGCCGTATAACTTGATAGTTTCTGACTGGAATATGCCAGTGATGAAAGGTATCGACTTGCTTAAGCATGTTCGTTCTACACCAACAATCGCTAAAACTCCTTTTTATCTTGTTACTGCTGAAACTGAAGCGTCACAAGTGAAAGAGGCTGTCGTTCTTGGTGTTTCTGGCTATGTAACTAAACCATTTACTCCTGCAGGTTTAAAGGAAAAACTAAGCAAAGCGATTGCGCAAGCAACGCCTGCTTTGAAAGCTGGCTAGGTCCATGGCGAAATTAAAAGTCCTTCAAAAGAGCGGGGCCTGTATTCTGATCCCGCTTGAAGATTTAAATCGATCCGACAGTGCTGAGCTAAAAAATGTGTTAGCTGGGTTGACTGCAGAGCCCGCATTCAGGGCCTTTGTGATCGATTTTGAAAATACGCCCAATATCCACGAAGCTCCGCTTGCGGATCTTGTGGTGGCATCAAAGGCGCTTAAAAGCCATGATATTCCAACGTATGGGATTAACATGGATAAGCGTTTGGTGTCGCGTATACGGGCATCAGGTTTAGATACGGCTATTTTGAACAGAGAAGCGAAGGACATTCCTGAACTTGCCAATTCGGTAGTTAAGCCTATCAAGTTTGATACAGAAATTATTAATCCTTTTGTGCACGGAGCATTGGAAACCTTAAAACTCCAAGCTTCGATCAACTGTCGTTCTATGCCGATTTATTTAAAAGGCAAAGGCCCGACTATTGATACGGAAATCGCGGCGGTGTTAAGCATTGTCAGTGGAAAATTCGATGGAACTTTTGCTTTGCGTTTTCCTAAGCAGTTGTTTTTGTCGATTGTTGAACAAATGCTGGGCGAAAAATACGAAGACATTTGTGACGACAATGCCGATGCGGCTGGTGAACTTTTGAATATTATTTTTGGCGTAGCAAAAGAACAGCTCAACCAAAAAAATTATCAGATTCAACAAGCTTTACCGACCGTGATTTACGGTGAAAGAATCAAAGTAAAAAGTCAAAGCAGTGAACCTGTTTTGATTATTCCTATTGAAACTGATTTTGGAGTTTTTCATATTGAAATCGGTGTTGACCCGAGCGCCGCTGAAAATAAAAAAGCCAGTTAACAAAGACAGTGGAAGAGGGTGGGCCTCTTCCACTGTCATCGGGTTTTTGCTTGGAATTGGTTTGTTTGCGATCTTTTAATCTCACCTTCAATCTTTCTGTTCCCCACATTTCCAATAAGGACCCCAATCACAGACTAGACGAAATACTTGAGAGATTACGTAATCTTCTATATTGGATTTCACATTTGAGACACTGCCTCTTTCTACGGACGAAAGGCCTGTGAAATAGGGGAACACCTAGACTGTACCATTTAGAGGTAATTCCTTAGTTTAATTCCATAGATAGATGCCGATCTATATACTGATGAAAGCTATGAAGTGCTTATTAACAATACTGTGGATCGTTATAGGATTGACGGCAGTATCTTGCTCAAAAGCAGGGCTGCAGGGAACCACGTTACCATCTAAGTTCGAAGGACTTAGTTCGGCGGTAGCAATTTCACCAACGACGGTGAAACTTTCTTGGTCGCTTCAGGCGCGCTTTAAAGAATATCGAATTTACCGCAAAGGCTTTAATACGCCAGTGAAGGTTGAAACTTTTGCGACGACGAATATCACGGGCCTTTCCCCGGATACTTACTATGATTTTTCTGTTACGGGTGTTGATGCTTTAACTGATGAAGAATTTGGTTTTGAGAATTTTATTCCCGTAAAAACAATGGCGACTTTCACCGGTGTTCCTTCTTCGGGCTTAACTGCACAGGCCAACGGGACGGTGGAGGTAAACTGGGTTAAAAACGGTGACGATGTCACTTACAAAGTTTACACCAAACGTGAAAGTGAAACGTGGGATCTTTCAACACCGACAGCAACTGCTATTGATAAAAGCACTGTGGGTGTTACGTCTCTTGCTAGTGGTGCAAAATACTGTTTTTGGGTGATGGCTCACTATGAAGATGAAACTTATGAGCCTACAAATATGGCCGAAGCTTACATCAACACCAAAGCCCCTTGTGTTTTGGTTCAATCCCAATTAACAAATTTACCGACAGTAAAAATCAATTCAGCATTTATCGGAAACTTCCCTTGGTTTTGGACCGAAGGTGGCGATACCACGTATAAAACGGAAGTGTTTGAGCGCTTTACGGATATTCGTTTAGCCACTGTGAATGGCAATGATTATTTCCGTTCGATCATCCCGATTTCGCCGGGTTCTAAAAATATGTATGCAAAGGTTTCAGATACGACTGGCAAAGTCACTATCGTTGACGTTTTGTTGGATGGATCTTCGGGCATCACGAAGCCTTTGATTCGCAGTCTTGATGGTGCTGGTGCCAAAGCACCGATCATTCCTCGTCTCGTGGGTGGCGGTTTAGGAATGCAAGAGCTTGGTTATAATGTGTCTGTTGGTGATTTCAACTGTGATGGTTTGAAAGACGTTGCAATGGCAGCACCGCGAGCAACCCCTTATGTTAGTGAGCGCCATTATGAATCTGGCGGTGCGGTTGTTGTTTACTACGGTTACGATGCTCCTCCAGGATTTGATGCTAATGGAAATCCAATTGATCCGGCTCCCACTTTAAAGACTGATGTTTCTCCAAGTGCGGATAATTCTTTTCCGAATGCTCAGTTGATCTATTATACAGGTCTTTCATCAAATACTCGTCTCGGGCAGCGTTTGTCGGTAGGAAATGTGAATGGTGACTGTTTTAGCCGTTACACAGATCTAGCCGATTCAAAAGCTAATCGCGTCGGTTTGTGTGACGATCTTTTCACTCCGGCGACACCACCGGCGAATATTAATAAAATTAAAAAGATTTACACTTGTGATGACTTAGCAATCCAAACTGCCGAAGGGTCGGTCTTTGTTGTGTTCGGTGATCCAGTAAAAGGTTTAGTGACTGGTTCTGGCGGCAATTCATATGGTTTAAATGAAGCTACCTGTGATCCAACGTCGTTTAAGTGCCGTCCTGCTAAATATAAAAATTCAACTACCTACAATGTTGAATCCATCGTTTTCGGTGATTACAACAACGACGGTTATGACGATTTAGCAATGGCTGTTCAATTAAACACGTCAGTGCGCCAAGTGCATGTATTGCGTGGTGACCGCTTTGGTTTATTGCCAGTTTCAAATGCCAAAACTCATGCGATCATTGATGCAGAATCATTGGCTCTTGGTGATCTTACTGATGGAACCTTTGTGGGTAAAAGTGTCACCGAAGATTTCGGTGGCGCGATCGGTACTGCGTTTAATTCTAGAAAATGTGTGAACAACGGAAGCTGGGTGTTCCGTACGACTCCAGCTCCTGCCGAAAAAGGTTACGATTTTACTAAGTGTGATGACTTAGTAATTGGTGTCCCTGACAGAGCAGCAGGTCGCGGTTCGATTATTGTCTGTAAAGGTGACATGCTTGATTCAGGTACAGATAAGCAAAAAATCCTGGGTTGGACCTGTAAAGAATCCTATCCGGACGTTGCCGGTGGCGGAAGCCCTGAAGCGACTCACATCAATGTTCTTGGTTATGGGGCAAGCATCTTAGGTATTCCAAACCAAAACGGTTATCCGTTAACTAATATTATTGGTGCGGTTAATACTACACCAAATATTTCTGGAGCTGTTTTTGTAGGAGCTCCAAGATCGACAGTGTCTGGCAGTACTACTGCGGGCGCGGTTTTTGGTTATTATATGACTCCTCGTTCGAATGATTTTACAACGGGTGGCATATTAGGAATATTAGCTCCACAACAAGATATCACGGCAGTCAATCGTATTGCCTGTAACGCCCGGAATACCAACGTAACAACAGGCGCTTTACAGCACTGTGAAAATCAAGTGATTCACACAAGTCCTGCCGAATCTGGCGTTCAATTTGGATATTCACTTGGAACAATGGATGATATTGAATCTGTTTCCCGCGGACTTCCTTCGTTTGCCGTTTCAGCACCTTATCGCACTGTTGCTAGCAGTGATGGTAAAAAACAGCTGATGAACCACGGTGTGATTTATCTTTATAAGCCCGATGTTTCAGCTTTAGGTTATGAAGGTGCAACTCGTATTGATTCTCCGCAATTATCTGATGATGATTCGTTAGGATGTACTACAGGCTGTACATGGTATAGCGGTGGCGTAAATCCATTTGGTGCTTCTATTATATATGCTAAGGATTTAACCGCAGGCGCGATGTTTGGCTTTGGCGGTGCTGGCGGAGCCGACTTCAACGGCGATGGTACCGGTGACCTATTTACTTCTGCACCTTTCCAATCAAGTCCGACTTATTATAACGGCGCTGGTTTTATCTTTAATTCTAATGGTTCGTTTGCTTCTTCAGTGTCAGTGCCAGATAAAACTTTGAATGTTAACTTTGGTAAAGAGTTAAACTATCACTTTGAACGTGCGAAAATTATCGGCGACGTGAATGGTGACGGATATGACGACATGGCAGCGCATATCTCTGTCGCAAACACAGTAGAGTTAGCAATTTATTATGGAAGCTCTTCGGGACTAGTGACATCACCGGATCCTGCACGCAGTCCAGCTGCTGTTGGTGAACCATTAAAGCTTGTTGTTGATCTTGATCCTGGATTTGGTAAAGAGTTCTATCGCATTGGCAGTGTGAACGGCGATGCTTATGATGACATTTTGATAATTGGCTATTACGGTTCATATATCTATTACGGATCTTCAAGTGGGGTTGTATCAGGTAATGCTCCTTCATTGGCGCCGGTGGGTCAAAATCCACTGAAGTTCGCGATTTCCGGCGGATCTAATACGGCCAACTTTCACACATCCGGTGTGATGATGGGTTCTTCATCTATTTCGGCATTAAATATTACTAACTACGGCACAAGCAATCGCGCGGCTACTTATGGTGATTTTAATAAAGACGGTT
Organism: Bdellovibrio reynosensis; assembly: GCF_022814725.1. Lineage (NCBI taxonomy): Bacteria > Pseudomonadati > Bdellovibrionota > Bdellovibrionia > Bdellovibrionales > Pseudobdellovibrionaceae > Bdellovibrio > Bdellovibrio reynosensis. Next base: position 2,310,276 of record NZ_CP093442.1, on the reverse strand, counting down.
ATAGCGATTTTGCGATTGCGACTAACACAACAGATGAACCCGCTGCCGGCGTAATTCCAGTAGGAATTGATTTCTCTAACTCAAATAACGGCCGTATTTATGTGTTCTACGGTTCAAATATTGGACCTCAGACGAATAGATCTAATGGAACATTAAGATTGGATGATGGTGCCGGGGGTGCTGCGGATGTCGTTGTAGAAAACCCTTGCACGGATACGACACCAAAGGTTTGTAAAGTTCAAATTCTTGCTTCTCCGGATATCGGGGTGATGTTTGGGTGGAGCTTAACTGGGTTAAAATCTTTAGACAATTTAGCCGGTGATGAAACCGATGAGCTCGTCGTTGGAGATCCTCAATTTAACGCCAACAAAGGCCGTGCTTACTTATTTAAAGGAAGCAATAAAGGTTTAGTGTATACGCCACTTCAAAAAATGGATCCTGCTACAGCCGGAGAGAAATTCGGCTATGATGTGGTGGCTCCAGGTGACATCAATGGCGATACATTGACGGACCTTGTAGTTTCTGGGCCCGCGTCATCAAAGGTTTATGCGTTCTATGGGGCACAAGTGGGAACTGTGTATGCATTCTATGGTGCTGCAAGTATTCTTTCTTCTGACTTCTTTGCTAGCAGTCCTATTGGGGAAAACACTCTTCACGCGACTGGTACTCAACCGAAAGTTCAGCGAATTGCCCCGATCTCTTTAGGTGCGCTGACCGCTACGGATTATTTTGGATATGGAGTAGCTGCCGTAGGTGACATCAATAACGACAGTTATGCCGATATCGTCGTGAATATGACTGGTAAAGATTATGATCTAGAAGAGATCTTAGAAGATACTGGCGCATTCGTTGTTTATTACGGTGGTCCATTGGGACTTAAGATCAATGCTACGGCTTCACCGACGCCACGATGTTATGGCGGTTCAACACCTGTGTGTGAGCCTTCTTTGATTTATTTGCCAGAAAGAGTGGCTTTTGAAGGATCTTATATTTCAAGTTCTGCGAGTGGAGACATCAACGGCGACGGAGTTGCCGACTTGCTAATGGCTGCGCCTGGTCGGGGCCATCCATCTGGAAAAGCATTTGCGACAGGAGTGGTCTATGTCCTTTACTAAAAATATCACGCTCTTGGCGTTACTGATATCATTGATTTTTACTGGTGCTTGTACGGAAAAAATTGAAACCGGAAGCTTGTTAAAGGATTTCTCTGGGGTTGAAGGCGTAGAGGTGTTATCGCCAACAGCAGTGCGTGTTTATTGGAATAACCATATCCGGTATAGAGAGTATAAAGTTTTTTATAATCTTTCCTCTGAAGCTTTAGTGACGACTTCATTTAGTGAAGCTATTATTCGTGATCTTGATCCAAACACATCATACACATTCAAGGTCGTTGGTACGGATGGTTCAACTTCTGTTGGTGGTAATAAAGAACTAAGTGCGATCACTTTAACTCCTTTTTCTGGTTCTGATGCAGTGATCAAGGATTCAGATGGAAATCTGGTGGTTTCATGGGTTTATCCAAATAAAGTTGAAGAGTATCAAATCTTTTATAAAAAGTATGAAGATCCCACTGCGACCAACACGGCGAATTGGGCAACCCCTGATGCGACTGCGATTGACACAAAATATGTATTCAGAGGTTTAGAAGGTTCAACTCGTTATCACTTTGTAGTTCAAGTTAAATATCTTGATGGAACTTATGAACGTCCAACGAAGGTTGTGACAGCTTCGACAAATTCATCGTTCCCAACCCCAGCTTATGAATTAAGTCCGATTTCAATTGGGTCGTTGCCATTTGCAAAGGTAACTCCAGTTGTTAATACAGAATATAAAAATGAATTTTATACCAGCCGTGTTTACAAAGGCTCTACACCTGTATCCGATCCTATGGTGGGTTCTGGAACGATCGTTTTTTCTTCTTCAGCAAATCTGAACATCGGCAAAGTGGATGATCTTTCAATCCATGTAAATTATAACGATGGTGTTAAAAACGAAACCCTGATTTTTGATAATTTAAGCACTTATATTAAAGGTATTCCGACATTCAATGAACTTCCACCGATGTCAGCTGCAGACTCTGGTATTTCATTTATGGGCGAGGCTTTGACTTCTGGGGATTTTAACTGTGATGGTTATCCTGATATGGCTGTCGGTCTTCCGTCGGTTTCAATTGCTAACCTTGGCGTAAAAGAAGAATCTGCGGGTGCGGTTTATATTTATTATTCTTATAAACCAAGTGGTTCATCTCAGTTTTCTTTGAAAACAACTCCGACTCCGTCGCGAAATCCAGTGAAGCCGGGTGAAGACCCGCAAGTTATTACTTTTGAAGATTTAACCCATCGCTCAAAATTCGGTAAGTCTTTAAGTGGTAGCGGTAATATCAATGGCGACAGTATCTTAGGTAAGGCTTGCCAAGACTTGCTTGTTGGTGCTCCGGGTTTTGATATCACCGGCAATAATATTCGTTATGATGGTACTGCCTTTGCCTTCTTCGGTAGTCCTCAAGGCTTAAAATCACCGAATCGAATTAAGGATCTTCAGCAAAACGTAGAAACATGTAACGGTTTGGTCGAAGGTGCGACATGTTCTGCAGTTCAGCTATGGGCAAACATGAAACTTTATCCTGCTGCTTATTGGGATGATTCTAAAAAAGTTCAAATCACTGATGATCCTGAATTTGGATATTCAGTCAGTTTTATCGGCGATATCAATGCCGATGGGTATGATGACATTGGTATTGGTGTTCCTAAAGGCGACTGGGATGGCGTTGCTTCACCAAGTTTACCAGGGGATGCGAAGTACGAACTAGCAACGGGTTATGTGGCGTTGTATTTTGGATCTAAAGATGGTGTAGGTTACGAAACTCCATTTGCCACAGGGATTCCGTCTGGGTCGGATTCAAAGTTTCGTTTCTTAAAGATCTACGCTCCGGCTCCGCATAATGGGGCTCGTTTTGGTCACTCTATTTCAGGCGGCGCTGACGTCGATGGCCTTTACAGGGTTCGCCGTTCTGATAATAAACTTTTTGGTGGATCTGATTTTATCGTTGGGGCACCAGGCGACCGTTATCCAAATGCAAGTGCAACTAATTTCAAATTAAAAGTTCAAGGCATCTGTCCAAATTGTACAACGATCACGCCTGCTGATGGTGGCTGGAACGGCGCTACCGCCTTTGCCAATGGTAACAACTACTATGGCATGCCGATGAATGGATCGAATTCAGCTATTGGTACTGCACCTGGCGCCGCATATGTTTATTTTGGACGTGGTGCTACGGGTTCTGCTGATCCAATTGAAACCCCATCGCGCGCTAACTTCTGGAAGTGTGGATTGCGCAAGATGGATACCCCAACTCACTTGTCGTGTTTTGTTGATCCTTCAAGCTTCCGCGTCTTGTTCCCACGCAGTTATTATAAAGATGATGGCACTGGCAAAAAATTAACAAGTGCAGGCTTTGGTACTTCAGTAGCCCTTGTGGGTGATTCAAGTCGTTTTGATGCGACGAACACAGCTATCACTAATAAGTCAGACTCAAACGCTGATGGATTTGCTGAAGCCGTGGTTTCTGCCAGCTACTTTAGCAATTTTGAAAAGACAAACTCTGGCGCTTTGTGGGTTTATTTCGGTAATCAGTGGAAATATTATTCTTACAATGCTTTCTATCAAATCGATGCGGTGTCGCCGACGAACAAAGATTTGGATTGGAACGATACAATTGCACAGTGTGATTCGTTCACTGTGAATAACAACGCAACAAAACAGAAGTGTGCACCTACTTTGATTCGGTCTAATTCCATTGCTGCCAATTCACTTCTTGGAAAAGATCCAGAGGCCATGGCAGTGGGTGATATCACTGGGGATGGTCTTAAAGACGTTGTTGTTGGGGCTGTTGGTGATGCTACCCGTGCGACAAATTCAGGGGCGGTATTTGCATTTACAAGTTTAACTGGTGTGGGTCTGACATCGAACTTCTTACATTCTTACAATACCAACGCCAAAGCCTACGACTACTTTGGTCGTTCGGTGACGGTTGGTAACTTCGACGGCGACTTTACAGGGACGACACCTTTAAATGATATTATGGCTGGTGCGTTTTTAGATAAGTCTACGAAAAATGGTGGCGGTGCAGTTTATGGTTATTATAGCAGTGGTCAACCACTGTCGTCGGTAAACTCGGTTCCTTCGGTGACTTTGACTGATAGTTTAGCAAGCTCGCAAAATCTGGGTTATGAATCTATTCGAATCGTAGGCGATATTAACCGCGATGGTTATGCAGATGCTGTTGCTAAGATTTCTCGTCCGTCAGCAAACAGCACTACTTATACGACGGATGCTGTTGTGTTTTACGGTTCAAAGATTGGTTTAGTGACAACGTCATTCTGTAAAGAAAATCTGACTCGCGTCTTTAAGCCGACAAGCCAAAGTGATGTGTATTGTTTCCCTTCTAGCGCTCCTGCGCAAGGTGTGACGTTAGAAGATATCGCTTTGCCTCAGCTTATTACAAAACCAACCAATATGTCAGCGAGCTGGGCGCAAAGAGCCTTTAACGTTAACGATGCGAACGGTGATGGTTTTGCTGATGTTATGTTCATTGATTATAATACCAATGGGCAGGCAGTGGTTTACTACGGATCACGTGGTGGCCTGCAAGCTGTAAATAATCCTCAGTGGGTTCCAGCTTATGGTGATCCGCAAATTATTTCTAAACGTTGGATGGGAATGACGGGATCTGACGTGGATCTTTTAGATGATCTGGATCCTCAATTCCGTGAAATCGTTTATGCTGGGGACTTTAATGGTGACGGCGTTTCTGACATCGTTATCACAAATCCGACAGCGTCTGCATTTAATAATATGAATCGCACTGGTGGATGGGTAGACACGACGGGAGCCGATGGCACTGCATTGGCAGGAAACTCTGGATGGATGTGTTTACCCGAAGCGGATCCTGACTGTCTTAATGGAGTTAATGCTCACCAGATGGGACGTGTGTGGATCTATTATGGTTCAACTAACGGGGTGCAAACTCCGCGCACAAAGGGATATTCGAATGGAACATATCCTGATGAACCTTCGGTCACGAATGCGTTGGCTTCCACAAATACGACTTACATGATTGATACTTACGGTACTGAAGGCGTTCCCGTCGCAAGTCAGCCGTGCAGTGGTGCACCAGCAAACACGTGTAAAATGCAATTCTTGTATAGTCCAATGATTAAAAACGTGGATTATGGTTATCACCGCATGAAACATCAATTCGGTGCTAGTGTAGCGATTTTGGATATCGATAAGGATGGTTATGATGACATGATCGTTTCAGCGCCAGGTTGGGAAGATATCGCTTGTTATTATGATATCGACACGGATGCGCGTTTTAACTATGGCCGCGTGTTCATTTATAAAGGAAGCGCAAATGGTCTTATAGCTGCTTCCAGAGATTCATATTATAATAACAATTATAATGCGAACTCATGTACAGACGATAACCTATGGCAAAGCCTAGATGCTTCCTTAGATCAAGATGGTTTATCAAATGGTGTGCGCGCACTGATGCCACCTTTATTTGATGGATCATTATTTCAAAATCAAACTAGACGCCATTTTGGTTGGAAAGTTTCAGCCGCAGGCGATTTAAATAACGATGGTTACGAAGATCTTTTCGTCTCTGCTCCGTTTGAAACTCCTAAAGCGGGATTGGATCGCTCTGGAACTGGTTATGTTTATTATGGTCCGATTTGTGGCTCTGACAACGTAACCACCATGTGGGATTATCTTGAAGATAACCTTAATAAGCAGCTTGAGTTTTCTGATCCTAATATTGCTGTTTCACCACTGCCAGGATGCGTGCGTTCATCGGGTACTGCGAAGCCTGCTCCGCAAGCTTTCTATGCTTGGGATGCAAGATCATACGATTACACCGGATTGACCGTATTTGGTGGTCGCGCGAAAAAAGCTGACTTCAACGGCGACGGTTTTGATGACCTGATTTTAGGAGCAATGGGTTGGGATGATCAAATAAACTCTGTCACGAATTTAGGTCGTGGGGTTGTATTCTTTGGATCGAATTCAGGATTGCACTCTGAAGATTATCCTGACTCTGTCGTAGTCACTGACAGTTCAGGTAAAGTGAAGCCGTTTATTATCTCATCTGAAGATACAGAAGTGCAGCCGGAATATTTCTATTCAAATACATCTTCGGGTGATGTTAACGGGGATGGAACTTTAGATATTATGGTTCCTTCGTCACGCCATGATGGATTTGATCCTTTAAAAGGGATCAATATAGGTACTTTCTTTATGTTGTATTAGTGGAACGTTACTTGGGGGATTACAAGTTTATGTTAAGAAAATGGGTGGTCGTACTCTTATTAGCCCTGTCGACAACAGGGTGTCTAGAGGAATCGGGGAAGTCGAGTGAAATCGTCATTCCTCCGGGCGGACTCATTCAACTTGATGTTTCCACGGTGAACAAAGTCAGTGACAATAAATATTCTTTGTATCTAACTGAATTTGTTCAAGCAGATAAGAAAACAAAAAATCTTTTAGATCTTACGACTGACAACAAACCAAGTTTGATTAAACAGATTATGCCCAAAGGCCTTGAGCCCAGCGGAGCCCTAGTCGCGAAAATCGTCATGGAATATAGAACCACGCCGTGGTTTGCACTAGTTTATCCAGAACAAATTATTAAGCCGACCCTAGAGACAACCTTAGTTTATAATCTTCTGTCTTCCTATCCAGATCGGGATCTTGCTACTTTCACAGCTTCTGAAGTAAGTGAAATTCTAGTAGAGATTGAAAAATTCAAGTCTTCAAGAATGGCCTTATTTGGAATCGATCAAAATTACAATCCTGATCATTTGTATCGTTTTTTAAGAAATGGCCTTTCTAATGACGCCAGCTTTTTGACTTTCCTAAAAAAATTCAGCCTGAATTATGATTTTAATACTGATGGTGATGTTTTATCAGAACCATACCCTTTCGGAATTCTAAATCGTGCTCCAATCTTAGATGATAAATCAACCACTCGCGTAGTTCAGCAACGTGTTCAGGAAGAAAAAGTTTTAGAAGTCAAAGCGACTGCCCGTGATCCCGATGGGGATCAAGTGTTTTATGCGTGGATGTGGGATGACGCATTGGTGGATGCTAAAGAAGGTGTCGCTCGCATTAAACCATCTTATGAAGATGGCAAAGCGGATAACTATGAACTAAGCGTGTTGGTTTCTGATGGCGGTAAAATTGCCCGGGTAGACTGGCCAGTTTTCGTTGAAAACGTAAATCGTCGTCCCGTATTTTCCCATTCATGTACATTAAGTGCTTTAGAAAATGAAGAGTGGACTTGCAGTGTTTCTTACAGCGATCCAGATGGTGATGGTATAAAATTAAAAGTTGATGCCCTTACAGGTTCAAATCCAGTTTACATCGACGGTCAAGCAGCCCCTGTTGAAATTACCGGAAAAAATCAGATCCAAGTTCGCTGGACTCCGAACAATGAAGACGCGCGCAAAAAATCAAATTCAATTATTTTAGAGTTATTAGATGATAATGCCGGGTTAACAATGGCGACTCTTGCAGTCAGTGTAAGTGACAGTAACAAGTCACCGATCCTATTGGGTGGAGTTAATCCAATTGCTGATGCCGCTGTTGAATTTGACTACTGCGCTTTGCAAAGTACGGATGGACTTGCTCCATATCAATTTTATTTAGACTTTCAAGATCCCGATAATGTCGCGGATATCCCGTCAAACCCACCAGATCAGATTACTTTTACTACTGGCGGAAATCTTAACTCCAATATTAGTAAAGTCGGGGATCCCGTAGTTTTAGCCGATCGTATCCGTCAAACTTTCATGTGGAAGCCGACCCATGCTTTATTAAAGGGAACTTTCATCGTCAGTTTAAGGGATAATCATGGTGGAGTAACTCCACCGATTAGCTTATCTTTGACAGCCGAAAACAGAAATACAAAGCCTTGTCTAGTAGCGACGGATTTCCTTTTAAGCCTGAATGAGTTGAATCCCAATAATAAGGGTAACTTCAGTAGCTCTGACCGCGACGGGGACCCGGTTTGGATAGAGTACTATGGCTTTGTTAGTAACAATTCTTTAGATGCGCTTAAACATATTGAAGATTGTACTGCGGGTCAGCCGATTACTTTAAAACGTAATATTACGATGTCAGAACCAACATTCCGTAAAAATGCGGCAACAATGTGTTTTAGAACTCACTATAACACAGAGACAAACGCAGGCGGAATTGCAGGTTACGTCAAGTTTTCGCGTCTGACTGAAGATACGGCGAACAGGACAATTCCTAAAGGTTTTGTTTTATCTTCAACTGTTGCTGAAAATGGTTATGTCATGGAATTTGAGACTATGAATGCCGTGACCGTAGAACCAGGCGATCTAGATATTTACGTGCCGGTGAAAGGCAAAAACCGCACGGCCACAGTGAATAACGTGAATCTAATTACTCCCGCATTGAGCGATGCCAATTTAAAAGTTAAAAATGAAGCTAATATTGATGATCGCGGACTTGTGACATTCTATCGTACGGTTGCTGGCGGTGCCGTCGCGATTCCAAGAGGCACAATAGTTAAAACGAATAACAACCCAAGCATAGAATTCGAAGTGCCGACAGATTTTACTTTTGCTGCAGCAGCTGGTGCATCAGAAATGAAAGTGCCTGTATGGCGAAGAACTTTAAATTTGACTGCCGATAAGCTTTTAAATTTAGGTGCTGTGATAGCTGGCCCTGCAATGACTGCTAGAACTGTTTCTGGCCTTATAGACTTTAATGAAAGCAAAGGAAATCCTGGCACAGCGGCTTCGACGATAAATAAACTTTTAAGAATTCGTGGCCTAGATGGATATCGAGCTCCCGCGAATTCGATCACATTATTTGATGCAGCTCTGCCACCTGAAGCGACGACCTTAAAAGTTACAAACACGGCAATCATAGTTCACGAAGGTAAAGTTAGATTTACTCGCACATCATCGGCGACGTCATTTACTTTGCCTGTGGGAACTGTGCTTCGCACTGCGAACATGACGAGATATGAGTTAGCGGAAGCTTTAATCATGAACGCAGGCGAAACTTTAAAAAACATCTGGGTTCGCCGTATTGATAACTTGGCGCAAACAACCTCGACCCCTTACGCGAACTCAAGAGTGATCACAGTACGCTTCACTGATTCAAACAATCCGACGCGCTTAATTTCAACTCCGGTGATTGAGGCTTCTGAAGGAGTGAATTTAACCGGTGGCCTAATTGAAGTTTCAGATTCATCGCAAGCTATCCCAGTTCCGTTATTAAGTTTAGATGAGTATTGGTATCCCAAAGACAGCGTCGATTACTATAGCTTTGATGTCGTCGCGCAAGGGACGGCACCGTCAGGAACATATAAATTTTGTCGCGAACCGGGGGCCTTTGCTGCTGCTTGTACGGCGTGTAACGTGAATCCACCGGCGGTCGCTTGGAGATTCTTTTTTAAAAGTGCAAAATGTTATATGCGCTACGTTCCGCACGTGAATGACTACTCTGGCACATTTAGCTTTAAGATGACCATAAGAGAGCATTTTGCTTACGGAGGAAGTGCAACTTCATCAACGAATTTAACTCTTTATGTAAAAGAAGTGAATGATACGCCTATCATAACAGATTCCGCATTCAACGCGTATGGTGGTGGAGTTGGAACTGTTCACACAAATCCGATCTATGTCGGAGAGTACAGTGAAAACACGGAATCTTTTTATAGTATTTATGTAAAAGACACAGATAAAGGTGGCGAGTTAAAAACCGTCAACTTTGATTTGGATTCTCAAGTATGGGATGTAAAGACGTCCACTTGGCGTCCAACCCCAGCAGGTTTAAAAATTGATATTGAAAAGCGTGAAAATCTGACGGCTTCATCAGGAAGTAAAACAACGGCCAAGATCGTCTGGAAGCCAACGGATGCAGACGCGAAAAAATTTGCTGGCAATGACGGTTTTGTTATCAAAGTAAAAGTTTATGATGCTAAGACCATGCCTGACGCGCAAACGTTTACTTACGCGTATTATAAAATAAAAGTGATCAATAATAACCAGGTGCCAACTATTGGTGCCATCGCTACCGACAATAAGTTCACTATTTATGCTGATACATATTTTACTAAAGATTTTTATCTTTATGACAATGATGCCTACATTCCTGATGCGGGAACTTTTGCGACAAAACTAACATTATGTCGGGATTCAAACTCTAATACAGTATTGCATCCCACTTTAGATGGTGCCTCGGCAGATCCATTTGTGTGTCATGCGACTTCAGCATACTGGGCAGAAGAGCTTACGACCTTTGAGCCTGGCTATCAGAAAAATATGTCGATCACACAGTGTTCAAGTGGCGGAGCTGTCATTGCAGACTTAGCAGTTCCAAAATTAAGTGCGATTGGGCCCACGGAAGTGGAAAATGGCGTTCTAAAACAAAAATACCGTTTAGAATGGTGTCCTCAAAGAAATCATATCGGCGAGTTTTCTGCTGAAATCTTTGTTAATGATAATGGCGATACGAATCGTGATGGATTGGCATTATCACGGGCTGTCAGTGCGACTCCGTTACGGTTTAAAATTATTTCACCAGTATTCTTAGAAAGCCCAAGAGTGAACATCTCAAATGTACCAGTTCACTTTATGCCTCATACATCAGCGAACATGGCTAGCAACCCCTTCCGCTATGAAGTGATCGCTAATAATTCGCAAAAAAATCCATTAGAATATACACTGTTAAACTCGCCACGGGCTTGCGGTGAAGCTAATGGAATGTGTATCGACGCGCAGAAAGGTATCATCACTTGGAATCCTGCCTACCCAGGGGACATCACACCTGTGGACGGAGTAGGAAACCTAGTGCGCGTTAAGGTCCGAGATACAGTGACTGGCGATTCAGATATCGCGCACTTCTATTTGAAAGTTCAAAATCCTTTAACTCCATTTGAAGAGTCACCGGTTATATCTGCAGTGTTACCAGCAACCACTGATGTTTTAGTAGCGGAAAAGGAATTATTAAATTTATCGGTGACTGCATCGGATCCAAATCCAAACGACACGTTATTTTATCGTTGGTATGTAAATGACGAATTAAAATCGGACGAAGGCTCAACCTACTCATTTAAGCCTTCTGATACGGATGGTTCTGCAGATCCAGATGGAACGGGTCCACTAAAAGTAGGAGAATATAAAATCCGCGTTGAAGTGACAGATGGAAACTTCATGACTTCCCGCACCTGGAATATTCGTATCAGAAATACTTATTTATTGGGTGAAACGCTTTTTGATATTTTCACCGCGCGCCCACAAAGCTTACCATCGCAAAATCCGTATGAGTTAAGCTGGCTTGCAGAAGTCGCCCACTCGACAACACTAGGAACGGATTCCATGGATCATCTTATCTTTTCTGGAAGTTATAAGATTGGCGTCTTCGTGAAACATTTCCTTTGGGACTTGTTGATTGTAAACGGCACTGTAACTAAGCCAAATGGTTCGCTGTCAAATCCACCGTGGAACTTCTTTGAGGACTTGCCATGGTTAAGCGGAACTAAAACGGATCGAATGGCGATAGTACCCACTGGAACTACTTTTGATGTTATCTTAACTTCGCAAGTTCCTAGAGCGGGTCCGTTCGGAGTTACTACTGAAGCCTTACGTATCCCAGCCACAGATTTTACCACCTTAGCTTTAAGCAGCGGTAATAAATGTACCGGTGATTGTCCATTGCAGCTTTATACAAGTGACGCTAGCTCTGATGATCGCTTAACAGCATCAATGGATTCGTTATACGTGTTTTTTGCTAATGATGCCCGTGATAAACTTTATTACGACTATTTGACTCCAGCGACGCCAGTGCTGATTAGAAATTTCGGTACTGAAAAAGTCTCTGGAATGGCATTAAACCGTGCGATAGATCGACTGTACGTAACAACCCAGCAAACTGCACCATCGATTGCGCATAAAATTTATGTCTTTAATGTCGCACCACTTCGTTCAGGGGCAGCTGCTGTACTACTATCATCAATGCCGATTTATGACGGTGTGCCCGCCCACGAAGATTGTAAGCCCACCGATATTGCCATTGATCCGGTTACCAATCGTGTGATCATTTTGTTATCTGGAACGGGTGGTGTTGCGACCTTCCCTGATAGCGGTGCAACAACACCGGTTGTTGGCGATATTCAATTTGTGGGAGTGAATGAAATTAGTTCATCACCATTTGACGTGCCGGGCGCAGGCAAACGTTTGGTGGTCAAAGCAGACGATCGTCTGGTGATCGGCACAATGCGCGATTCAAACCAAGTGTTCACTATTGATTTAACAAATTTCAATGTGTACACAAATTCCGTTCAAGACCCTGTGGATAGTATTATCGCATATTCTTCAGGGCAACTTGTTCTTGTCAGTCGCGGCAAGGGCCGAATTTTCAAAGCTCGCTAATTTCACATTGTTTCTTTCATAGGGGCCTCATACCATTAAACAGTGAGGCCTCTTCTTTGTATTTTCATTCTTATTTTTTTAAGTTTCACCGCCGTTGCAAATCCCATAACGGACACCTCTTTTATTAAGAAAAATGCTGTTCCTATCCGTCGAATGATGGATGATGTCGCGGTCATTCCGAATAACAAACTTATTAAAGTTGGCGAGCTCGTTGTTGTTGTAAGACCCTCTGAAGACAACATCGAAGTCATCGCTCGGGGAAGTGTTGAAAACATCCAAAATAATGAGCTGTTGATCTTACTGGATGGCGCTTCGGTCACGAAGTTCCCAAAAGCAAAAGACCTTGTTGTTTCCTTAGCAAAGTTAAATCCACAAGTTTTTGACGAGCCTCCTCCTGACAAGTCTCCAGAAATTCGTGAGGATGTTCCGGATCCCTATGAACCAGGGTATATGGTTTTGGATTTTGGTCCCTATCAAGGGAAATTTGAAAGTCAATCACCCAACAGCGCAAACCAATATAAAATATTTAACAACGATTTCGTATCTACGCACTTTCTTTGGTACTTTGATTTTGTCTGGCGCTACGGAATTGAATACGAGGCCGCTGGTGGCAACGTTCCTGTGAAATCCTATAATCGAGTTTCAAAGGCTACCAGTTATAAGGAAAGCTCCTTAGCCATTCATTACCGTTTCTTACCTATCTGGAAAGAACTGCGTCCCACATTAAAATTAATTTCCAAGAATTCTACTTTTACTACAGAAAATGATGATGAATACGTGATGTCTTCTTCTGCTTCAGGCATGGGATTCGGGACGAACTTCCATTATCTTTTTAATGACAATCTTTTTAAATCCATTCAAAGATTTGATTGGTCACTTAATAAAACTTATTTTGAACTCGCGTACTTTCCTTCTTATACCGTGAAAGACACAGGCGTCACTCGCGGTGACAGTGGATCGGGGACAGCCCTTGAAATGAAGGCGGGTGTGATATTTTTATTTCATTTACGCTTCATTCCGTTTTTCAAAAGATGGTCTTTGGATCTAAGCACCGGAGTCAATCAAAGCCAGTTCAGCTTTAGTGGTCCTACCGTTGATCCGGTGGATGGATTCACGCAAATTCCAGAGGGGCAAACGTATAATGAAACTCAAAACTTCATTAAGCTGACCTTGGGATTGCGAATGGATGACTATATTGGAAAGGCATTAAAACCGCGATGAAATCATGGTTCATTATTCCTCTTCTATTGTCTTTTATTCCAGTGGCTTTTGCACAAGAAGGCTCAGATGCAAACATTCCCGCTGTCGATGAACCAGTGGATCCGCAGGGAATTATTCAACTAAAGTCTTCGGATCTTTTAGATAAGATGGATTTCAAACCGATAGATGTCCCTGCAAATTTAACCGGGGAAGTGGCGGCAGAGGAACTTAAAGAGCAAGTTCCGCCATTGGTGGAATATGTTATCGATAGTTCGGGTTCCATGGGACAGATTCTTACCGGTAAAAAAACTAAGATATATGTTTTAAAGAAAATCTTAAACAAATACCTGATGGCTCAGTGGACTGAAAAAGCAGCCAGCGGACTTCGTGTTTTTGGTGGCAGAAGAAAAAAAGATTGTAAGGATAACTTTTTAGCAATTCCGCCAAAGTCAGGAAATTTGGGCGCTATTGAAGGTGTGGTAAAGGGCTTTGAACCCGTTGGCATGACCCCTTTGGCGTTTGCACTTCGCGATGCTACCAAGGATCTTAAAGATTACAATGGTCCAAAAAGAATTGTTCTTTTTACTGACGGTGAAGAAACCTGTGGGCAAGATCCGTGTAAGACAGTTGAGCAGTTGAAAGCATCGACAGTTGATATAAAATTCTTTGTGGTCGCATTTGGTCTGCGTGATCAGCTGGATACTTTAAAAAAATTAGCCTGCATTGGCGATATGAACCAAGCAGATAATGAAGAACAGCTGGATGAACTTTTTCAGGATCTTGATAAGAAGTTAAATCCAAATAAGAATCTTTTTGTCGAAAGTCCGGAACCTAAAGCCACGGTTTTTTTATTTAAGGCAAGTTCCCCTGATATTATCTATCGGAAGTTCCCAGCCAACCTAGGTATTGAAGTGCCGCCAGGAGATTACGTCGCCATTGTAAACTTAAAGCCAAAATACAAGTTTCAAAAGTTCACAATCCCCGCAAAAAAGAAAATTACACTGAGGGTAAAAGGGGACGGATATTTTCAAGCCAATTTTATGCAAAAGTTGATGAAGATTGAGCTTCTAGATAAAAATAAGAAAGCTGTGCGAAAATTTACCAGTGATGTCCGCGTCGCCTTGCCGCAAGGACGCTGGAGTTTGCGATTTTACCGAGAACCATTTTTTGAAAAAGTCATCGATAACTACCTGATTATTCCCAACGCCGAATATGTTTACAATATTGAAGAAGCGGGGGCCGCTATTGTCGATGATCCCAAAGTTCGTGGGGTCTATGTGTATGACGGAAAGGTCGCGCTTTTAGGAAACCATCTGACCAATTTTCCAGTGGTGTTAGGCAAAGGTGTTTACGAAATTCGTGTCGACAAATCTTGTGTTTTTAAAGATGTTATCATGGGATCAAACAAAGATCTTGTAAGGCTTAGCTGCGATAAGGTGAAAAAGTGACAACTTCAAAGAATGCTCTTCCGTTGTTTATTAAAATCCCAGCAATTGCTGCAGGGTTTTTGGCTTTGATCCTTGTATTTACAATTCTTTTTGAAGAAATGCCTGAAGAGAAACCTTTAAAGTCTTGCAAAATTCAAAAGCACGGTGAATTCAAAGAGGCCTCACTAATCAGTCATTTATTCAGAGATAAAAACGGTGAATATATAGCCGCGATGTTGAATCCCAAAAAAGACACGTGGCTTGTTAGCAAATTTCTTTTTAGCGCTGATTTCACCCCTTATCTGGAACCGTTAAGTACTAAAGAAAATTACTTAACTGCGGTGGGTGAAAACACCTATGAACTTATCGGCAATTATGATGATTGGGCTTTCGTCAAAACCGGGCAAGGTCGAATAGTACCGGTTTCAGTTAAAGACGGAAGGATCGCTATGCACACAAGTTTGGGTCTGTGTGGTGCGAAGTGGGAAGACGAAACAAAACTGACCCGACTTAATCAAAAAGTAGCAGTGCTTTGGGATTCCAAAGGACGCTTGGGATTTTATAACATTGGTTCTTTGTCAGAATTGATTCCTCGAGAGATGCCTAAATCTCCTGATACATTAATGGGTGTTGAAACCGGGAATGTATTAAAGGTTGAAAGCTGCCAGAACCAGTTCGTGAATACGAAAGCGCGGGTGCGAATTGAGTCAGGAATTCTTGCTTATTCTTCGGGTGAATCAAGAAATGTAGCTGCCTACAAGGTTCAGCCTGAACAGATGGATTTAAAGCCCTTAGAAATGAATTTCAAGACAGAACAATTTTCAGATTTTTTTGTGACTGAAAATCTATTCATCGGTTTTAAGATCAGTGATTGGTTGGATCGAAATGAAAAATGGAGTTTAAAACCGTTGATGGTGCCGGAAAGCCCAATTAAGGATATTACCATCAATCATCCCCTGGGCTTTAAGAAGGATTATAGTGTCTTCGGCGAGCCTGAATCCACTTCTTTCTGGGTTGCAGAGAAATGGAAAAAGTGGGGCTTTCTAAATAGATATATTTTAAGTCACGTGTCGGCTGATGGAAGCAAAGAAAGCTTTGAGCTAAATGATGAAAACGCAGAGAAAGCTTTAACTGCTAAAGGTCTTTGGAAGATCTTTCCAGGGAACCGCCACATGTTTATCGCAAACAAATCAGCTGCTCCACTGAGTTATTCTTTAGTAGAATGCGGATTATAAAATACTTTGGTGAATTTCTGACAGATTCTGTTTTTTCATAACAGGCTTTTCTTCAAAGCTTTGCCCTTGTGACAAATTCCAATAAGTTGGCGCTTTGCCGTGAGGTTCAGCGCTTTCTTGCTGAGGACCGTCTTTACGAACTACTTTTTTCGCTAGGTAAGTAAGTTGGGTCTTAGCGATATCCAACTCTTTTCGCATCTTTTGTTCCGACTCAATGGAACGATTCCATAAAACGTAAATACCTTGAACTTCTTTTTTTGCAGAATCTAGAGCATTTTCAGAAGCCGATAAAAGATCTTTCAATTTTGCCACGTCGGCCTGTGCCGCTTTTAGGAGCTTTGCCAGCTTCGATTCGCCTCTCATGCGGGACGCTTCCTTAAAAATAAAAAAGGCCTCGACAGCGCAAACTAGCAAAAATACCGTGATAAATACGTCTTTCATAGGCCCATCCTTGTTCCTTTAAGTTAATTTATCAGAGATAAGAAACAGCTTCTTAACAAGAGTTGCGGAACACCGCCAAATCTAAGCCAAGGCCCAGTTTAGGGTTCCGAATATTAATACGAAAAATAGAGAAGAAGATTAGCACCTTTTTCGGAGGAACAATGAACTTCGCCGGTATATTTGGTTTGATTTCAGCAATTGCGATTGCTGCTTTCTCGATCCTGGACTCTGCGAAAAACCCTAAAATTTTTGCAGACCCTCACGGGATAGTCCTGGTGGTTGGTGGTACGATTACCGTCGCACTTCTTAGCTTTAATTTTAAAAGCCTGTGGAACGCTCTAAAAATCGTCACTCGCAAAATGTTGGGTCGAGAAAGAGTCGACTATCACGGTACAATTGAAACAATCGTTGAGATTTCAGAGGCGTATCGCCGTGATCCAAAGAGTGTTCCTTCTGTTTTAAAGTCTACAACTCACCCGTTCATTAAAGACGGTGTACAGCTTTTAGTCGAGTATGGCTTTAGCTATGAAGAACTTGATGACGTACTTACGAACTCTTTACGTGGTAAAAAGAAACGCGACGAAGAAGAAATGAAAGTATGGCATACAATGTCTCGCTTCCCTCCGGCATTCGGTCTTTTGGGTGCGACACTTGGTATGATCTCGTTACTTCAAACTTTGGGTGATCCTGGCGCTCAAGATCGCATCGGTCCTGCGATGGCAACAGCTCTAGTAGCAACTTTCTACGGTCTAGTTGTAGCAAACTTAGTTTTAATTCCCATCAGTGAAAAATTGCAAACTGTGTCGCATTCGGATGTGACTTTACGAGAGATCATTAAAGAAGGAATTCTTTTAGTTCATGAAAAAAAGCATCCTTTATTCATAAAAGAATACTTAAAGTCTTTCTTGTCTCCGAACCAACGTCAGGAATCAAGTGCCCCGGCTCGCGGAGAATCAGCGAAGAAGGCGGCATAACATGGGACGAAGCGAAGGCAAACGCAGAAGAATACATTTAGAAGAAAAGCCGCATACAATGGTTCATGACGAGTCGAACTGGCTTGTCAGCTACGCTGATATGATGACTCTTCTTTTTGGATTCTTCGTTTTGATGTATTCATTGACTCGCTTTGACGGCAATAAGTTCGATCTAGTTCGTAAAGAAATTGCTAAGTACTTTGGTGGAAACATTAAAGAAATTAGCGCAGTATTAATGGCCGAACAAAAGATTGTGAACATTCTTAAAGGCTCTGGCGACATGAATGGTGTCGAAATCATGAAAGGCCCCGAGGAAAACACTCTTCTATTAAAGTTTGACGGTGAAGTTTTATTTGAATCTGGCGCTGTTGAAGTGAAAGAACAAGCTAAGCCCCAACTTCGTAAAGTTGTTTCTGCATTAAGATCCGTTCAAGGTGTAGAAAAAATCAACGTCGAAGGTCATACTGATAATGATCCAATCGCAAGTGGCTTAGTGAAATCAAATTGGGAACTATCTTCTTTACGCGCAGGTTCTGTCGTTCGTTACTTTGAAGAAAGCGGAATAGAAGCTAAATTTCTTTCGGCAGTAGGGTATGGATCGGCAAAACCTCTTGCACCCAATGAAGATAAAGAGGGTTTAGATATTCCTGCCAATAAGGCGTTAAACCGTCGCGTAGTGGTTGCAGTAAAACTGATGGATCCTGAAGCGTTTTATCGTTTGCAGCAAAAGCAATTCTCTAAGCAGTTAAGCAAAGAGGAAATTGAACAGCAGCAAAAACAGGCTTCTTTGCAAGAAAAAATGAAGCTTGCCCAGAACCGTTTAGAAGAAGCGCAAAGAAAGTTTCGTGAACAGCAAGATCAGAAAAAACGTGAAGCTGCCTTGCTTAAGTTAGAAAAACAAATTGAGAATTTGGAATCAAAAGCAAAACAGTTTGAAGAAAAAACATCTACGAACCAAGCTCCAACCCAGCCTCAATAAGTGAAAAAAATAAGTTAAAACTAAAAACGGAGTCTTAGGGCTCCGTTTTTTATTTAGTAATAAGATGTTGTGAAAGCGACGAAAAAGCCGATGCCGGAATAACGAAGGGCTGTATCGCCCTGAGAGCTGCTGCCTTCGCGGGTTGCAAGCTCGATGCTAATTAAAGAATTGGGTCTGAAAGGGTATTCAAATCCAGCGCCCAACATAAATTCATAAACCAATGAGCTGAATGAAAATGATTGATTCGTATCAGCGGGATCATATTTGTTCAGATTGAAATTCACTGGCGTCAAAGACGCGAAAGTGTAAAAGCCAGGTTTCGATTTTTGTACCAGCGTATCGTTAGAGCTTTCATAGGCAGAAGAAAGACCGCGCAAATAATAATACCCACTAACCCCAATCCCTGAGATCGCGGTCATACCAAACGGGCTTCCAACATCTAGAATATAATGGACCCCAATACGGGAGTTCATCGAAGGTAGGTCCCACAGGACGGAAGGCTGGAGTGTCATCATCGCAGCAAGGGGTTCCTCATCGACGAGTTCCCCGGCAGAGACCATGGTGTTGAACATACCGAGCTTCATGCGAATGACTGGCGCTTGGAATTCACCAAATGCGAACTGCGGAACAGTTAAAAGTAGGACCAAGGTTAGTATGTTTTTCATATATATGTTCTTTTTCAAGCTTTGAACGGAAACTGTAATAAGTCAACTAACGCGGACTCTATGGATGGAGGAATTCGGTGATGTTTTTTAGGCGGCAACTATTGGTGTTGTCTTGTGCTGCGCTTACTCCATTGGCTTTCACAGCATGTGCAGGAAAATATTCGATCAAGTCGTACCCTTCCGGTGCGAAAGTGTACATCAAAGATGTGCAAAGTCAGGAAAAGAAACTTCTGGGAATTGCTCCATTGCAAGTTCAAGAAGAATCAAAGCTAGGTGACGTTTTCTTTTTAATCTTTGAAAAACAAAATTACCGCACTAAAGAAGTGATGGTGAAAGTCAATGAAGGTGAAAGCCTTGCTGTGGCCTCGCGTCTAGAGCCGCTTTCAGATGAAGAGAAAAAAGCTGAAGAGTTAGCTCAGAACGATGATAAAAAACAAGATCCTCAGCAACCAAAACCTGAAGATAAGAAAAAGCCCGAAGATAAAAAGATGGATGAGATGCTTGCTGAGCTTCAAGACTTGAAACTTCGCGTGGCGCTTTTAGAAAACACAGCCTCTTTTACCAAGGATGCTTTGTTTTCACCGCGTTTAGCAGGTGGCATGCCAGGAGCTGAGCGTGATCGTGGCGACAGAGTTGTGGGCCATATTTTTCAGGGTCAGCAGCTTATTATGAAAGGTCAATACGATAAAGCCATTGAACAGATTGATAAAGCTTTGGTGCTAGATGAATACAGCAACAATGCTTGGTTGCTAAAAGGCTCTATCAAATATCTGCAAAAAGATTTCAATGGCGCGAAGATCGCATGGGAAAGAACTTTGAAGTTAGATCCGTATAATAAAGTTGCTTATCAATATCTTTCAGACGTTTATAAGAAGCTAGGTATGGAGCCACTTCCTAAAACGGGGGCAGAAATGCGTTATCCTGCCTCTGCGGTAGAAATCGAAAAACGGAATAAGGTTCGTTAATGAGAGTATTAGTACTTATAGTTTTATTAATGATCGGTGTTCAAGCTCAAGCCTATCTGACCTCGGATTGGGATGTGAGCATGGGTATGACATCATTAAAGTATAAGTACTCGAATCTTGTTGATGATTCTTTAGAGTCCTCATCTACCATTGAAGTAAATTACAGCGTAAATAATCCATCCTTAAACACAGCCATGACTTTGTCTTTTATGGAGGCTGCGGGTGGCGGAGGCCAACAGCTGCCGTTCACACGCATTGCCGTCGGGGCTCGATATTATATGTTTGGTGTTAACGGTGTCAGAGTTGTTATGGATAGTACATCGGAAGCTAAGGTGTGGCGTCCGACTCCGTTTATAGCCATTAATGCTGGCTTAAGTAATCTTGCAGTTGAAGGTTTTAATGCTTCACTTTTAGATCTAAGTGTTCGTGGTGGAGTCGAAGTTCCTCTTTATTCTGATTTACTTATCATTGGCCAAGTGGCCCTAGGTTCTAGTTTGACTTCAGCGGCTTCAGAGGATGAAGCCGTTACCTATAACTCTATGACTTTGTTTGCGGGTATTCGCTTCGTGGGATTTGAATAATGAATATGAAAAAGAAGTTGGGAATAGGCATTGCTTTAGTTGCGGTATTAGGAGGCGGCATCCTTCTAAAAGATCGTTTTAAAACAGTGAATCCTTTTGCTGCAAAAAAATCCGCGAAAGATAACTGGGCAGATTTGAAAAGGTCCCATTCCTTAGCGGTCAATACCCATATGGGATCACCTGCCGGAAAAGCTTGGCAAGACCGCAATTTTACCAAACTTCTAGAAATGTTCGGGGAAAATAAAAGTCAGCAAGACAACCGTAACTTCTTTCAGGCTAGTATTTTTGTGCTTGATCAAATTAACCCCGAGTGGAAGCCAGAAGAAAAAGATCAGGCCCAAGCTGTACAAAAAAGGTTGGTTGAGTATTTAACAGCAGACAGAGCAGATGTCGTCGGCGAAGAGGCTAAAGTCTATAGTTATGCCACTAAAGTACTAATTAAAATTGGTCCCCTTGCTGACGATCAACTGAAGAGTTTAGAAAAATTCTATAACCACAGTAAAAATCGCAATCAGCGCGATGTCGTTGCTGACGCACTTATCCGAAGTATTCCATTATCAGCGGCTGGCAAATCAATTATTTCAAACATGGTGAATTCAAAAAATGATGTCACCCAAGGTTTGTTATTGGTTGGACAGGTGAAAGATCCCGAAGCCCAACAAGATCTTCTGAATCAAGTTTATAAAAAATATACCTCTTACCCCGCGCCGTTGCGTCCAATGATATATAAGCAACTAGTGGTTAATCATTCTTTAATTAAAGGCGATCTTAAAAAATATCTTAAAGAGATGGCAGGAAATAAAGAGCAGGAATGGAATGATGCCTTCCTGATTGGTGTAAAAGAGTTGGATTGTATTAATGATTTCCGCAGTGATGTGGAGCGAATCGAAAAAGAAACTCAGTATCCACACATAAAAATGCTGGCAAATAATATCTTAACCAGTGGAAAAGGTGCGCGATGAAAAATCTTATATTCATCCTGATAACAGGTTTACTGTCGCCGGTTCTTGCGCAAGCGCAATACCTTGAAGAAATGGGTTCGCTTGAAAATCTTTACGAAACACGTGCTCGATCAGTGTTAAATACGATTCTGCGTCCTACCGATTACACGTTGGTGGTTGCGATTGATTTAGATCGTGATGATAAAAAATTAAAAGAATTCCAGGATGAGGTGGAAGTTCAATATCTTCCAGGCATGCCCCTGATGGGGGACCTGCCTGCAGCGCCTAAAGCAACAAATAAACTTCATGAAATGAAATCGCGCACTGATATTAGTGTTGTGCTTTCGCGCAATGTAAGCCCTGAAGTTGAAAAGGTGATCAAAGATCTTTTAACTTCGAAATTGCATTTAGATGCCACTGCTGGTGATACCGTCAACGTCAGAAGAATCACTTTACCTTCCGATCCTGTGCCTGCAGAGCCGGGACCTGAAACTTTACCAGAGCTTACTTGGAAAATGTGGACCCTGATTGTGATTTTATCCTTGCTTGCTTTGTCTGGATTGATGTTCTGGGCATGGAGACGTGGCAAAGCACGTGATCCAAACAAAGACGTTTTTGAAAATCATGAATATAAACATCAGCCCAAAGATCAGGATCCGACAGTGGAAAAACCTGTGGAAATTCCGGTGGCTGAAGCAGCCGCTCCTGAAATTGAATATAATGAATTTAATATGGATGCTGTAAAATCCCATATCATCGCGATCGCGGCACAGTACCCTGCCATGGCATCAAGAGCTATTACAGAGTACTGTTTAAATGAGTCAGCTGATAATGCAACCATCATGATGGAATGGTTAGGTTGGGATACATCTAAAAAAATCTTTAGTGAAGTTCCAGCAATGGCTTGGGCCCGTATCGGCCACGCCGTAAAAGAAAGAAAGGAAGAGCTGACGAAGCAGCACACAGAAAAAGCTGTGCGTGAAAGCTATAAAGCCATTCTTTCAGCTTATATCGAACATGAAATGTCAGAAGATGAAAGCAATCCATTTTCTTTCGTATTAAAAATGAAAGAAGAAGAACGCCAGCAAATCTTAGATAAAGAAACCGCGGCACACATTGCTGTTTTCTGTTTGCATGCCCCTGCAGAAGTGACTGCGGGTATCTTAGCGAATCTAGATCCGGATAAAAGAGTTCGCGTGATGGCAGAGCTTTCGCGCATTGAAAAGCTTCCGCACAATGTCGTGCAGAAGGTGGTTCAGTCATTTAATCAAAGACTGACCGATCTGCGTGTTCAACCAGAGCCTAAAGTAGAAGGTGCCTCAGTACTTGCCAAGGTCATTCGTGGCATGACGGCCGAAGAAGAAATGGATGTATTGGCACTATTTGCCAGTGATAATCCAGAAGAGCTTGAGCGTGTACGTCGTACGATCTTAATCTTTGATGACTTAAAGCTGGTGCCATCTGACATCTTGTCTGAAGTTCTAAGCAGTTATGAAGTGGAAGCACTTTATGCAGCGATGTTTAAAACCCATGCCACTTTAAGCTCAAGATTGCTTGCTGCTTTGCCGGAAAGAAAGGCTATGGTTGTTGAGCGAGAGCTTTCTGATATGGTTATGATTCCGCAAAGGAAGAAATCGGCTGAAATTCGCCGAGAAATTTGCAAACAAGTAGAAGCGATTTTGAATTCTCGTTCAATCCGTATTGCAGATCTTGTTGATGGTTCCGTTGCGAATATAAGAATGGCTTAATTAAATATAGATATATAAAAAAAGAGAGCTTTATCTAAAGCTCTCTTTTTTTATTTCAAGAAGATATTTACAAAGGTGATGTCGTCCGGCTGTTCGATCCCTTCAGTATATTCCGAAATCCTTCTGGCTATTTGATCATGTAAACTGCGTTGAGAGTTTTTATTGGCCGAATCCACTGCCATTTTTATCACGCCTCTTTCACTAAATGCTTTGGCCTCTTTATCTACTGCATCTACTAAACCATCGGTGTAAACTAAAAGATTTTGTCCGGAAGTAAAAGCCAGGGATTCATTGATATATTCATAGCTTCGTTCGTGACCTAAGCGTTTCCCGTTAGCTTCTGTTAAAAAGTTAAGATCGCCTTTTTTAATCTTTGTACCGCTTTCAACTACGGGGACCACAAAGGGAACGTCATGGCTGGCGTTAGAATATGTAAGCTTTTTTTGGTCTATGTCGTAGACGCAGGCGAATGCTGTCATCATCTTTTCACCTTTGGCAACATCGCAAAGAACCTTATTTAACATTCCAAGAATTCTTGCAGGATCCCAGATGTCTTCATCCACGGAAAGAGAAAGTACCGATCTTGCAGCGGCCGTGATCAAAGCTGCGGGAACTCCGTGGCCGGTCGCATCGCCAACGAAAAGAAAGATTTTTTTGTCGTCACAATAATAGTACCAAAGATCACCACCGCATTCTGATGCAGGTTTGTAAAAACCTTTTACATTATAAAGATCGTGTTCCACTTTATTTTTAGGAAGCAAAGTGCTTTGCACTTCCTTAGCAGTTTCAAGTTCTGATTCCATGCGGGCTTTTTCGGCCGTTTGGGCAAGCAGACTTTCAATTTTAGCAAGCATCGAGTTATAAACATCGGCCATCTTGCCAACTTCATCTTGGGAATGGAGTTTCAAGGGCCTTGCAGTTCCACTTTTGGTGAATTGGCTCATGCCACTCGCAAGTTTAGAAAGATTCTGAGTCAAAGTATCAACCCCAAAGAACATCGCGACTAATCCAATGATTAAGATAATCACTGAAACCAAAAGAGTTTTGTTCATCGTTTTTTCAACAACTGCAAACACTTGGCCTTTATCAAAGACTTGAAAGACATAGGAATTAATCTGTGCGACGAATTTGAAAGAAATAAGATAGCTTCTTGCGCCTAGTTTGATTTCTTTAACACCACTTTTTTGATCTAAGACGCTAGCAAGCTGAGAATTGTACTGCGAAAGCGCTGAAAAAACCGGAGGAAAATGCCATTGGGTTTCAGCAGGGGAATAAAATCCTAACTGCGGATTTTGCAGGGCCTCTTTCAAATAGGGAAACTGCATCTCTCCGTAAATGTAAAATTCTCCTTGCCGGAAGAAAACTTGCAACCATTCTGGCTTTTTTAAATCTGTTGCTGTTAGTACTTGCTGATCTTGAAGTCTCAGAAGCTTTTGTTGTAGCACCGGCCCTAGGCTAAAGTCAGTTCCAATAAAATCCATGAGTTGTAAAGAGCCTTGCACATTTCTATACAGAAAAATTCGTCCCCAGTTTTGTTTGACCGCAACTTCTTTCAGCTGCGGATTAAATACAGAGGTTGTTGGATCAAAAAAGAGCAAAGCCGTTTTAATTTTCTCAAAGCTGGTTTGAAAATCTTTTTGTAACTTCGATGATTCAGTTTCTACGCGATCCAAAGCTGTCGAATAAAGATATGATCTTTTATCCGACATAAAGGCGTCGCGATTGATTAGAAATATCGTCAACGACGAGAGGACCAGAAGAACAGATGTGATTACTAAGAACTTTAATTTAATTGGCATCAAACAACCATCTCAGACATAATTGAATAATCATCTATGAAAAAAATCATCCTCGCGAGTCTCATAGGATTGTCTCTTTTGTCTTTGTTTTTGGCAAAGGATTATCTGTTTCACAGTCAAGGTGATGAGTCCGCTTTAGGTGTTCCTTTGGCTGAAGTCAAAGAACTAAGCAATGAGTTAAAGTTTAAACATTCTTCTGCGGTTTTTTGGGCTGAAGCCCAGAAAAATCAGAAGTTGTTCAATGGAACAGAAGTTTTCACCGGCGTAAATTCTAATGCGATGATCGAAATGAAGAATAAGAACCGCATTCATGTGCCAGAGGAAACCCTTTTGCGAATAAGCGAAGACGCAACGGCGCCGGGTGGTCTAGCTTTAAACTTAGATAAGGGTTCGCTGCAAATTATAGGTGGCGGCGTAGGCAAGGGTTTAAAATTAAGGATCGCTGGGAATGATCTTGAACTTTCAGGAAATGAATCCTTCGGTCTTTTTCTTAAAAAAGATGATGTTGGTGTATTAACTCTTTCGGTTTCATCTGGTTCTTTAGAATTAAAATCTGGAGATACGAAGCGCGTCCTAAGCGTGGGGGAAGCTATTAAAGTCGAGAGCCCCTCAGAAACCAAATCTGATAGCGAAGTTCCATCTAGTAAACCGGCAAAAATTGAAATAGCTGAAGTTGTTAATGAAAAAATTCAATTGCTAAATCCACCCCATCAAAAAGTTCTTTATGGGCAGGGGTTGGAGTTTTTCAAATGGCAACCGCAAGAGGAAGCAAAAATTACTCTTGAATACAGCTCAAGCCCGGATTTCTTAACCGATCTTGTGAGGATGGATGTAACAGGCCTATCTGAGACTGTAATTCCCAAAGAACTAAAGCCGGGGCAATATTACTGGCGAATTATCGCAGTTAAAAATAATATCCCACAGTTTTCTGAAATTCGAATTTTTGGTGTCGAGATTTTAAAAGGCAACGAGGCCGGTAAACCCGTACTGCAGTTCAAAGAACGAGGCAAGTGGCAGCTTACGTTGCCAGTTAAAGATGCCAAGTTCGGCGAACAGTTTCATTTTCAAGTAAGTCGTAATTCTGAATTCACAAATATCTTCGACGAATATCAGGGGCCCCAACCCATGAAAAGTCTGATTGATGAAAACGGAGAGTTCTTTATACGCTTAAGGAAAGTGTATGAAGGCGGACATCTTTCAGATTGGTCGGCTCCGGTTAGATTGCAGGTTCGAGCGCCATTGACGTCTCCGGAATTGCAAAAGCAGCCTGAGTTCTTAAATAATAGTGATCAGGTTGAAGCGAAACTGACATGGACGGACGTTCCATTTGCAGTGGACTATTTAATTCAGCTCTCTGAAACGCCAAAATTTGGGACGATTGTAAAAAACGTGGTGGTGGCCCGATCACCCTATGTTCTTCGTCACAGCCTACCCCAACAAACCTACATGCGGGTGTTAGCAAGGTCTTCAGAAGGGGAGTATTCACTCCCGTCCCAGGCGTTCAAAATCAAAGGTCTTCTAAAAGGTCCGTTCCTTGAAAGAAAAGAAGTTTTACCAGCGCTTTACGAAAAACCAGAGACATCGCCCCAATTGCATTTACTATGGGCTCATCGCGACCAAAGCAAAAAGTACCGCGTCGAAATGAGCCGGGATCAAAAACTAGCAAATTCCCAGAGCTATGAAACTGACAATGTAGAATTCTTTAAAGAGGTTAATGAAGAAGGTTGGTATTACTTTAGGGTGTGGTCTCTTGGTGACACGGAAAAGTATCTTTTAGCTCCAACATCCATTTTAGCTGTTTCATTTTCTAAGCCTGGGAATTTAATTACCCCGAAACTAGTCACCCCCAAAAACAAGGAAGTGTTCCTGGTGCCAAAGGGTGTTCCTGTGTCGATCAAATTTACTTGGACTGAATCCCCACACAATGAATGGTACACCTTGCAATTGGCGCAAAATCCAAGCTTTAAGAATCCGATTGAGCACAAAATTGAGGGCCAAGAATACGTATTAAAGTCAGCAATAAAAAATGGCCAGTGGTACTTCCGCGTTCAGGGCCGCAACAAATATCAAGCCTCTGCTTGGAGTGAAACAGGAGTATTCTACTTTGGCGTTTCCCAGTAGAATTCTTTTTATTTCGATTGTTTGTTTTTTTTGCTTAGCCGCTCATGCGCAAGAGCTGAACAAGGCTATTGTTAAAGTGGTTCCGTTTTCATCTTTGCAAAAGGGCCTGCATCCGTTTCAAACAGATTGCCGAAATATTTTACGTGAACCTCAGGTTCAGTGGGATCAAATTGAAATTGTTAGCTTTAAGGCGCAATCCGCACTGCAGTTAAAAATATCAGGGGAAGTACTGGAAAATTTAGATGTCAGATTCTGGAGTCGCCGGATTCTTCTTTACGATAAAAATAAAAAACCGTTAAAGCCGGTGATTCTGCCTGCAATCAGTTTGCCCTTAAAAAATGAAACCGGATATTTCCTGATTTCCGTGAATGTCCCTGAAGAAGCCAATATGATTTCAGTTCCCTTAGAGTTTTATGGTGCCGATCGTTTTCGCTATTTAATTCACGTACGTAATGTACATCAAGAAATGACTGCTGAAGCATATCCGAATCTAGATAAGGTAGGTCGGGACTTTTGCACCCGTGATCTGATGTGGGCGGGTGTTGGCTTGATGGGGGCAGTGCAAAAGCAAGACACCAGTCCCGTTGAAACAACTTTGGATCTTTCATCATTTACTTTTGATAATTTATCGTTTGAAAAAAGATGGAATTGGAAGGTGGATCGATCCATTCGTGTATTCGCGCATTCCGGTACTTTTCAATTCAATAATTTCTTAGATGTTGCTGGGGCTGAAAGAGTGATTGATATAAATACTGACGTCACCTTCACGCGCAGGCACTGGAACTACAAAAATAGTTTATTTAAAGTTCAATACGGGTATTTAGGGTCTGCCAATTTTGAACGTCGACCGTACGCTGTGATTTTAAGTTCTACCGAAGGATCAATAAGCGTAGGCCAGCATTTAAGTGTAGCGGCCGGGGGCTATGCTGAACTCTTTTCCCATAATAATAAATGGTACACCGAAGCCACCTTAAGGTTTCATCCGCTTCATCTAGGTCTTGATCACACTTATAGCGGTATAGGCTTTTCAGGAAGTTTAGGTATAGCAAGGCCCTTTGGATACGAAAAAGCCCTAGGAATATATTCTTACGGAACTATGTTTCAAGGAAAACATTCAGGTTCAGATACTAAAGACAACTCTGATGTCTTTTACTTTCAAACCCATCTAGAAATTCGTTACGGCTGGTTATTTTAGTCTACTGCTTCATCACAGGAGTCGGCGACTTCAGGATAAAAGCATCGTGACCTTCACCAGATAAAGACATCCCCCAACATTTTAAATCACCAAGATTCGTAATTCCACACGCATGGACTGGCATATTTACATCTAGCGGTGATCCGATTGTGATAGAGGTCGCCACACCGTAACTCCATGGATACGAATTCGTTGGTACATTCAATACGGTCGGATTGCTTGAAGCCAACCCAGAAATATCTGCCCCCCAACATTTAACGGTAGTGGACAACGTCGCACATCCAGAATAGAAACTAAGTGACATTTCTGTGGCCCCGGCAAGTTCAGGTACCACTGTAGGGGTATTCACAACTGTATTTACAGCAACATTCAATGGCAGTGATTTATTAGCCGTGCGCGTGCCCCAGCATTTCGTTTCACCATCATGAATATAACAAGCACTTTCGTAACCGACATAAAGCTTCACAGCCTTCGTCGTTGTGATCGAAGCGATTAGGCGTGGAATTCTAGTGCTTGCACCACTGCCAACTATTCCATTTGAATCACTGCCCCAGCAGTAGACTTCTTTTACTGCAACATTGACTTTGACGGCACAAGTAGCGGCGGCGCCGGCAGCAATTGTTTCTACTGAAGTTAAAGGAACGGCCTGGGGGTAAATATAATAAAGAGTATTGTCTGTGCCACTGGTTTGGTAGTCAGCATTATTTCCCCAACACTTTGCAACGCCATCACTTTGCACAGCGCATGCATGCAAGTACCCTACGGTCACATCGATGGCAGCAGTTAATCCAGCATTGTTACCGGCATAGGTTACCGGAATTTCAGTCGGAGTTAAAACTTCGTTGCCATCTGAAAGACCATTTCCGGTTTGCGCCGTTTTGTTGGCGCCCCAACAATAAACTCTGCCGTTTTCACCAAGAGCACAATAGTTAAAGGATAAACCCACGATCTTTTTAATATTAGAAATAGAAAGTGTTGTAACAGGTTTAAGCAGATTATTTCTGGTCCCATTACCAAGCTGTCCATCAGAATTATTACCCCAACAATTTACAGTCTTGTCTTCACGTAAAGCGCAGGTCGACATAAAACCAGAAGCTAATTGCGTGTATTTTACGGAAAGGTCACCCACCGGAAAACTGATATTACGATAAACAGCTCCATTAACACCCGTTGCAGCCTCGCCGTAAAGATTGTTCCCCCAGCATTTGAGCTTAGTATCGGTATCAGTAGCGCAAGAAAGAATTTCTGTCACTTCTATGTCTGTGATGTTCCCGCCCAGAGTTGTTAATTTTCTGGCAACATAAGTATTTACTAATTCATTATCACTCGTACTTGGGATGGAATGACCCCAACAATACACGTAGGTATCATTGCCTAAAGCACAACTGCTGTCCGGACCTGCAATAATCTTCGTTGCTTTGACTCCACCACCTAACAGAACTTCGTTAGCTGCTGACCATGCCGTCGAAGCTGCAGTACCCCGTCGGTAAAGATAATTACTTCCCCAACAGAAAATTCTTTGTGCACTGGTTAAGCCACAGCCGTGGCGTGTGTTAGAACTAAAACTGCCTTGGACTGAAAGACTTTGAATATCACTAGGAATGCCGGTGATGGACGTGGGAGTGTCTGAAAAAGCATTGCTATCATTTTTACCCCAGCACTTGACGGTTCTATTGCCCGGCGCCGTTTCATCGATAGCGCAAACAAGACCGTAGCCAGCGTAAAGATCAATGGCTTTAGTTATGTGGGTATTAAGCTGTGGTGTTAGGTATGCAGAAGTGGTGTTCGGTTTTCCAACCTGACCAGAGGTATTTAAACCCCAGCACTGAACTTTATCATTAGAATCAATAACACAGGTGAAGTTGATTCCTGTGGTTACTTTTTTAACATTGGTCAGTGTAGGATGTTTTAATGGAACGGCAGAGCTTGTCGTTGTGTTGTTCCCGAGTTCGCCGACAGAGTTCGTACCAAAACAATAAAGGTCACCCAACGTATTAACGTAACAAGTATGATAGGAATAGCCATCACCCAGTTTACTGATGTTCACGGCCCCTGTGACTTCAGAAGGTAAAGGTTGATTTACAGTTTTACCGTTGTCATAGACATTTCCGCCCCAACATTCTAGTTTATTGGCAGTGGTCAATCCACACATATGCCCTTTAGCCCCCGTCACTGCTTTGTAACCTGTTGCAGGAACTTTCGGTAAATCTCCTAAAAGATTGCGATTGGTGTTACGTAAAGTGAAAGTCTTTTTAGGTAAAGTGGAAATTGCATTTGCGGTGTTGACAACTTCCAGTTCAAAAGATTTATCTTCATTGTTCACAGCGCCGGGAATCCACGATGACAAAATTGAGAAATACCCCATAGCATCCGTCGCCCCAGGAGCAATCTTAATTTCTTGTGGAACAATGTCAGGAAAGAAAAAATTGATTCCTGCAATAGCAGATCCTGAAATAGCCTTTAACCCCACGGTGACTTCAGCGGTCGTAGAACGCGACAATGCCACTTTGAAGTTCGCCATGCCATTTTGAGTATTAAACGCATCGCCCGCCGGACCCGCAATAATGGTGACGATCGGTCCGGCGATGAAAGTAGGTGACGTTTTTTCTTCACTGACATTTCCGACATTGTCGGTCACTTTAAGCATGTAAAAATAAGTGTCAGCATCAGAATCAGTTAACGTCAGACCATCAAAGAACATTTGATCTTTGCTTTTTTCGGTCCAATTTTTTAAGACAACATTCCCGGCAGTTTTAACTAGTTTGATTTCGTATTTGGAAACACCCGACAGCGAGTCAGAAATTGTCGGCGGGTTTAGGATCGGAGAGACATCTAGCAAAGAACGAGTGGCTTTTAAGGTCAGTGACCCTGAAATTGTAGGCCCTGACTTATCTAAAAAGATGGATTGTTTTACACATTCACTTTCAAAACCTTCTACAGTCCGTACTTTTGCCGACACAAACTGTTCGCCTTCCAGATTAGAAAGTGTCAAAGCTTTTGAACCAGCATAGGGTTCCCACACGTCAATGCAACTAGCACCCACATGCACTGCCATTTCTGAAATTTCTTTTTCCGATTCGACCGCAGCAGTGATTGCTACGTTGGCTGTGTATTTTTGTTGGTTATTAAGGCTTAAAGAAAACGTCGGAGTGTTCGAATCAGAAAAAATAAGACTGAGATCGTTCTTCGTTGTACACGATGTGGTTAAAGCAAGTAGTAATAACAGAAACCAGAACAATCCCATGCATAACTTATCGGAATTCTAGGGGTTTACTTCAATTTATAGTCACTCAAAATCCCATTTCGAGACAGTACAAGCCTTTAGTAGAGGTTTTCTTCTTAGATGACATTCTTTAGATTTATTTTTAGCCTTAAATCATGGAACGTACCGGTGTTGGGCTGCTTGTTTTAATATTATTCGGACTGCAAATAGCCAGCCCCGTTTTTGCCCAAGACCCCTTGGAAGAAGATGATTTTGAATATTCCGAGCCGGAACAGCCTATCCAGCTTGCCGAAGAAAAAGATCCAAAGTTCGATCCCGATCCGGCAACGATGACCCCCGAAGAAGAAGAAGAATCTTTTTTAAGCGCTTATTCCGTTGAAGAAACCCGAAAAAACGTATCTAAGCGTGTGTTTCGTCTTTCAAACACCATCGATTCGCTATTTGGCGATCGGCGCGCCGATGACCGCAGAAATAAAAGTACCTTACGTTTGGGCCAGCGTTTTTGGAATAAAGATGGAGTCACCGGCGGAGACAACTTTGAGGCGAGCCTAAACCTTTATTTACCAAACTTAAAAAGAATCGAAAAGAAAGTCTCAGATAGCGTGAAGAATGCTTTTTCTGACGACAAAGAAACAAAAGAAGGTAAGGCAGCAGGTAAAGAAGCCCCAGTTGAAGATGAAAGAAGTCGCTGGGACTTAAACCAAGAAAGCGGATTCATCGTTGCAGATCCGGTGGATTATTTTTTACGCCTGCGTTTACGTCGGGATTTCTTTAAAGGAAAATTCATCCATTCTTTTTATGAACAAATCGGGTGGTCCAAGAAAAATGAATGGGAAGAAAGAACTTCTTTAGCTTCTGACTATGCAATCACCAGAAACTTGCTTTTTCGTTTTGTGAATGAAAAAGATTGGGCGATGACCAATGAAGTTTTTGTGACGACCCATGGGCCGTCATTGATACATCAACTTTCTGAACAAAGTGCGATTTCGTATGATTTAAGAATGGTCACCGGGATTGAGTCGGGACTTCTTTACGGAGATCGAGCCAGCCTAGGCGCTACTTACAGAACCCAGTTGCCAACAAAATGGATTTTCTTAGAGGTCAACCCGGTCTTAGCTTGGGAGCGCGCAACCCGCTTCCGTCCACTTTATAATTTTTTTGTGAAATTTGAATTCGTCTTCGGAAATATCTAAAGAGGCGTATTATCAATGCCTTTAGCATCTATAATTTTTTGCCATGAACCATCTTTGATGATCATATCGATTAGGTCATTAAACTCACCAACAGTGATGGCGCTATCTTTATTGCGGATTAAGGCCCCTAATCTGTAGATTTGGTCCATTTCTGAAGAAACGAATAAATCATCTTTAGCCTCTGGATGCTGTTTCATATACAGCGCCAAATGTTCTTTAGTCACGATCGCAAGGTCTGCGCGATTATTGCGAATGGCTCTAATATTCGCTTCTTGTGAGTTTGTAAGCTCGATATTATACCCAGCCATTGCCGCAGCATCCGTAGAGTAATTTAAAAAAGCATAGTGGAAGCCATAAGTGGCTTTGATCGATTTTCCCTTTAACGTTCTAAAGTATCCTTGGTTTTTACCTGGACCTTTATGGGTGATGAAAACTTCACCGCCATACTGGAAAATTTTTGAGGATGTGACCTGATCTGGCTTCCAACCCCAATTGATGCTTTCGAAAAAAATCACATCAAATTTTTTTTCGTTAAAATCTTGGTAGCGGCGAGTGGCAGAGGTTAGAATAAAACTGAAGTGGAACTTCTTTTGTTTTTGATTTAGCAGCTGAAGCAAATCCAGTGAAAGGCCGTTGTACTTTCCGTTATTGTCTACAACATATGGGGCAAAGACATAGCCACCTACTTTTACTGAGATAGGTTTTGCCCAAGCGAAAGTGCTGACGAAAAATATAAAAAGAAACAAGATCGTGTTCACTTAGGCACCTTAGAGAGCTAAGGAAATTTGGTCAACTCATTACACGGAGATATGTTTGAAAATAAGGGCCAGTCATATTTTAGTTAAACATCAGTACGAGGCGGAAGACATTCTGCGTTCATTAAACAGTGGAAAGTCGTTCGCAGAACTTGCAATGAAATATTCTAGCTGTCCTTCGGCTAAAGATGGCGGGGATCTGGGTGTTTTTAGTCACGGTAGAATGGATGAGGACTTTGAGGATGCAGCTTTCAGTTTGAAAGTTGGGGAGTATTCAAAAAAACCCGTGCGCACAAAGTTCGGTTATCACCTTATTATGCGCACGGCTTGAATTTTTAGAACTGAATCAAAAGAAGGTTTTGTGCTTTCCAATAGTGCAAAGCTTGTTCGATAATTTGCAGATCGTATTGCAGTCTTTTCTTTTCGTTATCAATCAAAGCTTTATCTTCTGATTGGTTACCGCCCACGCTTCTTTCATCAAAACGCATTTGTGACTGAGCTTTTTCATAAATGGAAGCCCAAAAGTCAGCTGCGACTTTGCGATCAAACTTTTCTGAAGGTTGCATGTCAGCAGATAACTGTCTTCCTTCAAAATCAATCAGACCACGGCTTTTAAATCGAATCTTGTCGGTGAAACGAAGGCGTGCAATAGCATCCAATTTCTTGATGTATTTCATCGCTTCCTCAAGCTTTCCGATATTATCAATTGAAGTCGCCATGATGCTTTCTTTAAGTAGAACGTCTCTGATAAAAACCGTTCTTAACATTAAAAAAGCATATCCTGTTTCTTCAAAGCGGCGGCCGCCTTCACGATTATTAGCAACGATGTAGTTATTAATAATCTCTTGCACGGTTTCCTGAGGTGCAAAACCAGCTATCACTTGTAAAGCCGTCAGCTTCGCAATTTTTTGCGTGTTGATTTTATGAACTTGTTTTTTAGTGTAAGGGACTTCATCACCCGTGGCTTCATCGATATCCTTAGCTGGTAAAGCTTCATCAACTTCTTTCAACCAAAGATATGTCAGCTCAATCAGCTCTTCAGCAGTTGCGGATTCAGCAAACTTTTTACCAAAGGGCATAAGCTTAAACGGAACCGGTGCAAGAGTATCGTGGTTTTCTTCTTTAATCAGATTTTCCAAGGGTAAAAGAAGGGATTGGTCATGAACACCTTTGTTAGTGGTCTTCATTTCTTCCAACATCTTTTTCATGTTGCCATTGGTCTGATCCATTTTACCTGGAACTTGTTTTGTTCCTTCTAAAGCTTCGTGCAGGCCACAGGCTAGCAACGAACAACAAATAATAAGGGAAAATAAAACTTTTAAAACTGTTTTCATGTGCAAATTCCTATGAACCTAGAAGGTCATTTTTTAAAGAAGCAACCCCATCATCTGCAGGAGTTCCTAACCATATTGAAAAGATTTTTTGCGTCAGACCGCGATCGCCTTTAACTGCAGTTTGCTTGCCGTTGGTGTCTTCATAAATAACTGTTTCAGTTCCATCGCTATGTTTTTGCGTTAGTACCGTCAGATTTCCACCAGAAGAAGCGTCGCCACCGTTGCTAACGGCGCTTAAGAAAGCTTTGATTGCTGGATTTTGCAGGTCTACTTTATTAATGCTTAAGGCGTCACGGAAAGAGTTTTGAACTTTATCGGCTTCAACAGTTCTTAGGAAAGTCATTTGAATTGCAGCGATCGTGCTGTCATCCAAAGACTTTAAAGCGTCTGAAGGTTTTTTTGTGAAGCGCTCAGGGCTGCTGACAAGAAGTTGCGCCACGTAGACTTTGGTCTTCATCAATAAAACTTTTTTCCAACGAAGACCCCCACCTACAGTGCCAAGTTCCGTTGTTGATTTATCGATTTCAGTGGTTGCTGATTTAGAAATATTCACGCCCTCAATAGAGCGAGTTCCTTTTTCAAGTTTTAAAAGGGCTGCGTGGGATTGGAAGGAAAAAGCAATCACCGGAGCGATCGCAAGACGCGCCAAGATATTCATAAAGTCTCCTATATAGTTGGTTATTTTGGAGACTTGATATTCTATGAATAAGGGTTCGTCCCTTTACTTTGAGGCAATCAAGCTTTCAATAAGGTAACAACAATAGAAAAAAAGCTTAAGACGTCTTTTCCTTCGTATACAGGGTTAGAACATTTCCCAATAGACACAATACTACACCAATTTGAATGTAGGTAGACCACACAAAGTTTTCAAAAATACTTGAAAGGGTTAGAGCAATTACTGGAGATATCACAGTTGTATAGGCTGCTTTTTCTGCGCCAATTTTTCCAGCCAGGGACAAATACGCGCCGAAAGCGATCACACTTCCAAAGAGCGCAAGATAAAAAAGAGCACCCAAAAAGCGAGGAGTTAATGGAATACTAAGATCCTGTTTAAACAAAAGTGCTATAGCTAATGTAAAGATACTTCCATAAAGCATGCCCCATGAATTCGTCACGGCAATTGGAATTTCAAGACGATAAGCTTTTTGCGCGATCATATTTCCAATCGAAGCGGCTAACGTTGCAAAGAATCCAATTATCAATCCGAACACCGTTTTAGGGTTATCAGTGAAACTTAAAATCTCATTCATGAAAATAAAAATAATCCCAAGTCCCCCTAGTAAAGAGCCAAGAATAACTTTTTTTGTGATGGGAGTTTTAAAGATTAATCTCATCCCGAACATATTGCAGTAAACAAGAACCGTAAAACACAAGGCCGCCAACCCCGAACTAATCATGGTTTCAGCGATATAGGTCAGCATGTAATTCACTGAAAACATAAACACGCCTTGAAAGAAAAACAGAAGATGATACGGGCGTGAATATGAAAGATTGTGCTTCTTAAAAAAAGCGTACGAAAACAAAATGCCAGCAGACAATAAGAAGCGCCAAAATACGGAAGTGATTGGCGATGCCGAATCGATCTGAAAGGTGATTACAAAGTATGTCGATCCCCAGATAAGGGTGCAAATACTGTATAAAATTAGGTTTTCAAATAGCGATGACATAATTTGAGTCCAGTCAGAAAGGTGCTAAGTCTAGCATGACTTCGTAAATGTAACAAAAGCCTGGCTCAG
Source organism: Bdellovibrio reynosensis (assembly GCF_022814725.1). Lineage (NCBI taxonomy): Bacteria > Pseudomonadati > Bdellovibrionota > Bdellovibrionia > Bdellovibrionales > Pseudobdellovibrionaceae > Bdellovibrio > Bdellovibrio reynosensis. The sequence goes on along the minus strand of NZ_CP093442.1, from coordinate 2,273,294 downwards.
GGTCATGTCGCAAATCTTTCAGAATCTGAGATAATTTAAATGTATCGAAAGGAGGTCCTTATGCTTAGAGCAGCCATTATCTTTTTTGTGATCGCCATCGTGGCGTTCCTATTCGGAGCTGGTGGTATCGCAGGTATGTCCATGGAAGTCGGCAGACTATTACTTACCGTTTTCTTGGTACTTGCTGTTGTCAGCTTCCTTATCAATATTATTGGTGGGCGCAGAGGGCACCGGTGAAGGTTTGAAACTTCAAATAAAAAAAGCCCCTCTCGGGGCTTTTTTATTTTAATGACTATTCTTCGTCATCTTCGTAATCGTCGTCTTCATCCTCATCGTCGTCATCATCTTCTTCGTCTTCATCCTCGTCCTCAAGGTCTTCGTCGGCTTCAATACGAACCAACCAACCTTCTTCATACGGGTCTTCCATGATGATCGAAGGATCTTCTACAACCTGAGTGTTGATCTCTAAAACTGTTCCAGAAACCGGTGAATAAATATCCAACGGTCCATCGTCAGTTTCCAAAGTTCCGATAACGACATCGGCGTCGATTTTTTCTTGTTCAGCAGGAAGTTCCACGGAACTGATTTCTTCAAAATCTTCTAAGCCATCCTCATTAATACCAATAGTGATGATTCCATCCTCTTGGCGAACCCAGAGGTAACCCATAAAATTTCTAACGTCTTCTGAACCCATGTTATTTCCTATCTACAAAGAAAAATAATCTTAGAGCGATTAGCAGTCGTAGTACAAGTGGAATTCGTAAGGCACAGGTCTTTGTTGTACCGGACGAATTTCCTTATCAATTTTGTAGTTGATCCAAGTATCGATGATGTCATCGCTGAAAACATCGCCTTTTTTCAAGAAGCTGCAGTTAGCTGCTAAGTGGTTCAAACTTTCTTCCAAAGTTCCAGGAACTGAAGGAATTGCAGCAGCTTCTTGTGGAGGAAGACCGTAAATGTCTTTATCAAGTGGTTCACCTGGGTGAATTTTATTGATGATTCCATCAAGACCCGCCATCAAAATCGCTGCTTCAGCCAAATAAATGTTTGCTGCAGGATCTGGAGTACGGAATTCAATACGTTTCGCTTTTGGATTTGGACCAGAGTTAGGAATACGCATTGCTGCAGAACGGTTTTTAAAGCTGTAAGCAAGTTTTGTCGGAGCTTCAAAGCCTGGAACCAAACGTTTATAAGAGTTGGTCGTAGGATTGATGATTCCGCAAAGAGCTGGAGCGTGTTTTAAAACCCCACCGATGTAGTAAAGTGCCATTTCAGAAAGGCCAGCATACTTGTTACCCGCGAAAAGATTTTTACCATCTTTCCAAAGGGACATATGCATGTGCATTCCAGAACCGTTGTCGCCGAAAAGTGGCTTCGGCATGAACGTCGCTGTTTTACCATAACGTTTCGCTACGTTTCTAACGATGTATTTAAACCACATCATTTTGTCGCCCATGTTAAGCGCAGTATCGAAACGGAAGTTGATCTCACCTTGACCCGCAGATGCTACTTCGTGGTGATGACGTTCCACGACCATGCCACATCTTTCAAGCTCTAGGCAGATTTCAGAGCGAAGATCTTGTTGAGTGTCGGTTGGTAAAGCTGGGAAATAACCCTCTTTAGGGCGAACTTTATAACCAAGATTGCGACCACCTTCGTCGCGGCCTGTGTTCCAAGCAGCTTCGTCAGAATCGATCATGTAAAAACCAGAGTTGCCAGTTTGTTCGTAGCGAACATCGTCAAAAATAAAGAACTCAGCTTCTGGTCCGAAATAAGCTGTGTCAGCAATGCCAGTAGATTGCATGTAAGCGATGGCTTTTTTCACGATCTGACGAGGATCACGATTGTACGGTTGAAGAGTTTCAGGCAGGCACACATCGCAGATAAGTGAAAGTGTAGGCACTTGCATGAATGGATCCATCATCGCCGTTGTTGGATCTGGCTTGATGATCATGTCTGATTCTTCAATACCTCTCCAGCCGCGGATGGAGCTTCCGTCAAAGCCAAAGCCTTCTTCGAAAATTTCATCAGTTAGTTGATGAAGTGGTACTGTCAAATGTTGCCAAGTTCCGATCATATCGCAGAACTTAAGGTCAACCATCTTCGCGCCTTTTTCATTCGCGAACTTCAAAACGTCTTTTGCGGTCGTGATTTTTGTCGTCATCGGGCCTCCCAGCCATTGTAAATCTAAAAAACTAAATTGCTTGTTCGTCTTTTTCGCCAGTGCGTATGCGTAACGCTGACTCCACGGGAATTACGAAAATTTTGCCGTCACCAATTTTTCCTGTGTGTGCACTTTTGCGAATGGCCTCCACAGCGCTTTCAACAAGTGCTGAAGGTAAAACCACTTCTATTTTTATTTTTGGAAGAAAATCGACAACGTATTCCGCACCTTTGTAAACTTCAGTGCGACCTTTTTGTCTTCCGAAACCGCGAACTTCTGAGACAGTGATTCCTTCTACGCCGACCTCTGACAGAGCATCGACCACATCATCTAACTTGAAGGGTTTGATCACGGCCTCAATTTTTTTCATGCATCTCTTTGTGCTGAATAAGTTCAAAAGAAATTCTGCAAAAGTCTAACAAAGGAATTAAGGAATGCAAAATCAGGAAAAAGTTATTTTATATTTTTAATTACTAATAACGCGAAACAGTAAGTGCGTCTTTTTGAAAAAATAGCTGCTTATGTTTAAAGCGGCTTGCGGAGGCCTGTGGTTTTTGTTACACAGGGGTCCGCTTTTAAGGAAAAGCCAAATTGTTGTCGTACTCGGGGGGGATAATGACTACAACGCGTTTTTTCGTATACGGCTCTTTGTGTGACGGAATGGTCCACTTCTCAAAGATCCAAAATTTCGTGGAATCTTCAATATTTGCGCGCGCCAAAGCCACTGCTTACAGATTAAAGGTAGGCTTTCCGGCTATCGTAAAAGGTGGTTCTGACCTGGTTCCTGGCCAACTTATGGAGCTTAAAGGTTCAGAACTTCTTATCAGCCTTTTAGATGAATTTTTTGGCTACAATCGCAATAATCCTGATCAAAGCCTTTATTCTAGAGAAGAAATCGATGTGCATCCAGAAGGTGCCTCTTCTCCGGTTAAAGCTTGGGTTTATTTCTTAAATCCATTGAAACTTCCAGTCAGTGCTTCGGTGATCCCGGGCGGGGACTGGAGAAAATCCATGGAAGAGCAGCCTCCTTTGATTACTCGTTTGACTGAAAAGCAGTCGACCTATATTCAAAAATTGGGACGCTCTACTGGCCGAGAGATCGTACCCATTGATTTAACTCTTTACCGCGAATTGATGAATTTAGAACTTATCGTGGATAAAGGTCGCCGTTTGGCTTTATCAAAACTTGGCCAAGAGGTTTTTAAGCATCTTGCCTGATTCAAAAAAGTTATTCCGCATTGTTCTTATTGAGCCCGAGATTCCGCAAAATACGGGGAATATCGGGCGTACTTGTGTTGCCACTAACTGTGAATTGCACTTGGTCGGCAAGATGGGTTTTGAAATCAATGACACCAATCTAAAGCGCGCTGGCCTTGATTATTGGCCTCATCTGACATGGCATCGTCACGCGACTTTTGAAGACTGGTGGAGGAAGGTTGAAGACCCGTCACGCATCTGGCTTTTCACCACAAAAACTAAAAGAACTTACTTTGAACCCCAATACCAACACGGGGATTGGCTTGTTTTCGGGAAAGAAACGAAGGGTTTAGATCCGGATCTTTTATTAAAATTTCCCAATCAAACAGTCACAATTCCGATGTTAGGTGAAGGCGCGCGCAGTTTAAATCTTGCGACAAGTGTTGCGATTGCTGCTTATGAAGGTGTTCGCCAAATGACATTCTCCTCTGAAAAACCATAGCCTTTAGTCGAGGAGTGTACATTGTTGCACCCTCGCGACTGGTTTTAAATTTTCCAAATGAATACGCGTCAATGACGCAGTCGCGAATAGTCCCCTTGCCTTGCCGCATAGAGGGCTTTGGGTCTATTCTTTATGACTATGGTTACACAAATTCTTACAAAAATCTTTGGAACAAAACACGATCGTGAAATGAAGAGAATCCAACCAACGGTGGATAAAATCGCTTCATTAGAACCTGCTATGGCAGCTCTCACGGATGAACAACTTAAAGCCAAAACCCCTGAGTTTCAGGAGCGTTTAAAAAAAGGTGAAACAGTTGACGACATCCTGCCTGAAGCTTTTGCCGTTTGTCGTGAGGCTTCAAAGCGTGTGTTAGGCATGCGCCACTATGACGTGCAAATGATCGGTGGTATCGTTCTAAACCGCGGAAATATTTCTGAAATGCGTACGGGTGAAGGTAAAACTCTGGTAGCAACTTTGCCAGTTTATCTAAACGCTCTTACTGGTCGCGGTGTTCACGTTGTAACGGTGAATGATTATCTTGCTCGTCGTGATGCTGAATGGATGGGTCGCCTTTACGGTTGGTTGGGTCTGACTACAGGGATCATCGTTCACGGTTTGAACGATCAACAGCGTAAACAGATGTACGCTTGCGATATCACTTACTGCACGAACAATGAATTGGGCTTTGATTATCTGCGCGATAACATGAAGTTTGATTTAGCTGATTACGTACAACGTGGTCACTACTTTGCAATCGTGGATGAGTGTGACTCGATCCTAGTCGATGAAGCGCGAACTCCGCTGATCATTTCTGGTCCTGCCGAATCTTCTACTGAAAAATACTTGGCAGTAAATGCGATCATCCCGCACCTGAAGCGCGATGTGCATTTCACGATGGAAGAAAAAACGAAGACAGCTTCTTTGACTGATGACGGAAACGCGAAAGTTGAAGAGTTAATGGGTCTATCCAATCTTTATGACCCACAAAACATTGAAATTCTTCACCATGTTTACCAAGGTTTAAAGGCCCACTATCTATATCGCCGTGACGTTGAATACATGATCAAAGATGGCGAAATCGTGATTGTGGATGAGTTCACAGGTCGTTTGATGCCAGGTCGTCGTTGGTCTGATGGTCTTCACCAAGCTATCGAAGCTAAAGAAGGTGTTGAAGTTAAAAGTGAAAACCAAACTTTGGCTACCATCACGTTCCAAAACTACTTCCGCATGTATGATAAACTTTCAGGCATGACGGGAACAGCGGACACAGAAGCAGTAGAGTTCAAAAAAATCTATGAACTTGATGTAAACGTGATTCCGACAAATAAACCGATTCAACGTAAAGACCAAGAAGACGTCGTTTATAAGTCTGAAAAAGCGAAGTTCAAAGCAATCACTGCTGACATCAAAGAACGCAGCGCTAAAGGTCAACCGATCCTAGTTGGTACGGCGTCGATTGAAAAATCTGAGTCTTTAAGCAACTTCCTTAAAAAAGAAGGCATCAGACATGAAGTTCTAAATGCAAAACACCACGAACGCGAAGCAGAGATCGTTGCTCAAGCGGGGCGTAAAGGTGCTGTGACAATCGCCACGAACATGGCGGGTCGTGGAACAGACATCATGTTGGGTGGTAATGCTGAGATGTTGGCGAAAGCTAAGTCAGGTGCTGCTGAAGGTACGCCTGAATATGAAGAAGCATACAATGCTCTTAAGCCCCAAGTGGAAGCAGAACGTGCTGAAGTGAAAGCTTTGGGCGGATTGTACATCGTCGGTACTGAAAGACATGAATCTCGTCGTATCGACAATCAGCTGCGTGGTCGTGCTGGTCGTCAAGGGGACCCAGGGGAATCTAAATTCTTCTTATCCCTTGAAGACAACTTAATGAGAATTTTCAACGGTGAACGCATTCAAAAAATCATGGAAATGTTAAACATTCCTGAAGATGAACCGATCACAGCGAAAATGGTGACGAATGCCATCGAGGGTGCGCAACGTAAAGTTGAAGGTCACAACTTTGATATTCGTAAGAACTTGATGGAATACGATACGGTGATGAATCAACAACGTAACGCCATCTATTCTATGCGCCGAAAAGTACTTGAAGGCCAAGAAATCGAAAGAACAACTTTGGATTGGTTGGGCGATTCAGTATCTAACTTGTTAGACACTTATCTTCCTGAAGGTGCGAAAAAAGAAGCGTGGAGCATTGAAGGCTTAAATAACTCCTTAGGCCAAATGTTCGGTTTCAAAGTCGATCTTGCTGGTAAACCAGTTGATGCTGAAGTAGTGACTGAAGAAGTTAAAAAAGGTGTGAAAGAAGTTTTTGAAAAACAAAAATCTTCAATGGGACCTTTCTTTGAACAAGTTCAAAAAATGATCCTGCTTCAAAGTATCGATCATCACTGGAAAAACCATCTTTATGTTATCGATAAACTTAAAGAAGGTATTGGTCTTCGCGGTTACGCTCAAAAAGATCCTTTAATTGAGTATAAAAAAGAAGCTTTCATGGCTTTTGAAAAACTTAATAACACGATCAAAGCAGACGCGGTTGAAAAAGTGATGCGCGTTCAATTGGTAGCTCAACAATCAGAAGAAGAAGTGCTTGAAAGCCTTCGTCCTGAAGAAGCTGATTTAAGCGAACTTGATTACAGTTCTCCGTCTGAAGCTGACATCGGACATAGCCTTCCACAAGCGAACGCTTCTTCTTCTGAACCAGAGAAACGTAAAATGACTTTCCAAAGCGGACCTCGTGATGACCGTCCAATGAACCGTGAAGAACGTCGTCGCATGGAAAAACCTGGTAAAGGAAAAAGATAATTGAGTTCTTGTCCGAGTTGCCATCAATCCGTAGAGATTCTTGAAAAGCACTGGGGGACATTATTTACCTGCCCCCAATGCAATGCAGTTTTCTTTGTTGATTGGAATGGTCAGCCTGAAATGGTTGAACATGAAGTAACTCCGGAAATGCAGGAACCATCGCTCCCACCGGAACCGGATATCGCAGCCGGCACTGACTTTGAGGGCGGTGCTGATTTTGAGGGTGGCGCTAACTTTGAAGGTGGCGTTCAATTTGAAGTGCCTCCAGTTCAAGATTTTTCTGGTTACGGGAATTCTGAAGCAAGTTTTGAAAACTCTCCTGAACCTAGTTTCAGTGGTGATATTCCTACTGAAGTTCCTGACGAAATGGCTCCGCAAGAAGATCCGTATTTAACTCCGGCTGAAGAAATTCAACCGGGATCTGAATTTGAAACTCCACAAGAAAATCATTATCAAACCGAAGAGCCTGCTCCTTATGATTTCAATCAGCCACTGGGTGCGGTGACAGAACCAGAGCCTTCTAATTTAGATACATCTGATTTTTCAGACGTCACAGATTTTGCCAATGCTGATGTAGAAGCGGGGCCTTTATCATATTTAGTAGTGATCGATGGAATTGAAACCAGCCATCTGCTTTTACAACTTAAAGAAGCCATGACCGATTCCCGCTTTGGCTGGGATGTGAATGCACTCTTAAATGAAGTGGGTGGCGGTCGTTTGGTCTTAAGACGTTTGTCTCCGGCTAAAGCTAGCATCCTAATCAACCGAATAAAATATCTGCCTTTTAAAATTTCTTGGAGGCAAGATGTACTCTCAAGTTCTTAGTTTTTTGCTTAGCTTTTTTACAGCGACTTCGCTTGCATTTGCCAGTGGTGGGGAAGAAAAACCTGCTGAAGGTGGCAAGGAAGATGCGGCGGCCGCCCCTGCCAAAGAAATCAAAACTAACGAAGATAGCTTTAACGTTGTTCAAGCCCGCGTGTCTGGTTTAGAAGCGAAAGTTCGCACTGGCCAAGAAGAAATTAATAAACTGATCATCGCCAAGCAGACCACCAAAGATCCTGAGAAATTAAATGAGATCATTAAGCAGATCATTCATCTTCACCACGAATTAGCAGCGAATATCAAAGAATACGATCAACAAAGATCCCTATTAAAGTACCGCTATCCTGAAAAAAACCAGGCTGCGGGAAGAGTCTATGAACGCATCGACCTTAAATCCATTGAAGAAATGGAAGGGGAGATGAGTTTAACTTCGACGGTGAAGCGCACCCTTAAAAAGGTCCGTTCGCAGTATGGACTTAAAGAAAAACCCCAAACACCTGATGGTAGCCACGCGCTGAAGAAAAAAGCCCCGGAGCCAAGCCTAATTGATCCGGTTATTCTGTCAAAATAGAAGTTTCAAACCGTTTTTCGTGCCAAATTGAGACGGCATCTTTAAGCGCATTCATTTACCTGATACCTTAAGATGATGGGGGATCTATGATCCGTTATTTGGCTATTCCAGTCGTTTTAATATTGCTTCTAACGACAGGCTGTCAGACATCTATGCTTAAGCAGTTTAACGAAGTTAAACCGGGCATGGAAAAAGATGACGTTCTTGATCTAATGGGTTCCCCAAGCCGCTCTGAGCGTTTCCACGGCAAAGACCGCTGGACCTATGTGTTTTATGATCAACATCTGCGCTTTGAAAAAGAAGTTCATTTCTTTGATGGAAATGCTATCTACGTAGGTGATGAGTGGCAACCGGAAGTGGCTAAGTCAGCTGTGACTATGGATGCCCGTAACGAAGAACGAAATAAAGAGATCGATGCCCAGATCGCAAAAGACGTTGAAGATCATCGTCGCGCTTATCAAGACTTTGAAGCAAAAGCTAAAGGCACGGATAAGGTTCGTTACGTTCCAGAGTTTGAACCTATTCGTTAATAAATAACGGCGCACCCAATACAGAAATGATTTCGTAACCATTCACTTCCAATGTGCTTTGCCGTGAATCCCGTGGGTAAAGTTTAATGCCACTTAAAACCCACTGTGCCGGCCAAAATTCCACGATATTTTTAAAGAAAACTTTTCCACCTAAATGTGTGGGGCCTGGCTCAATAGTTAGCATCGTTTGGTCTAATTGAGTCTCAAAAATTTCTTGAAACGGAATAGGGAACGAAGAAATGTGTTTATGATCAGTTGATGGGACGCACGATGCGCGAACAATCAGCTGCGGAATTTCCCCGGAAAATGCAACTCCTTCAGCAGAAAGAAAGAAATCAATCGTTGGATAAAGTTCGCAGACCGACACCTTATTGCCAGCGCTGTCTTTCATTTGAAAGCCGCCAACGGTGATAACGACTCCTTCTAAGTTTTTTTCGACAAGGATGTTTTTAAGAAGTTGGTACTTAAAAGCTTTTTTAAACTCTGACACAGAAGCTTCTGAAAGATCGTAATTTAAATCTTCTTGGTAACCAACTTGATCTGTCGCAATACCTCTAGATTGAGAAATCTTTTTATTTAACAACATCACCGCAAAAGGGAGGGTCGCTAATATCAGAATTAAGCTGATGAATCGCGACATCTTCTGTAATGGAGGTTTATTCTTCATCATGTTAATACTCGCACTTGATCGATTCGCGATCGGCTGCAGAAATTTCTATTCTTTTAACACCGCCATTAAGAATGGCCCACATCACACTAGGAACAGTGCTTTGGTGGCGAAGACCTAGGGCATGACCTAATTCATGAATCAACAAACTTTCTAAGTGAAGATCGTAAGGGGTCGTCGCGGATTCAGTGAAAAAATTAAAGTTTTTATTATTAATTTGAATATCAGCTTCTGTAAGTTCGTTATTATTCCAATATAAATTGGTGACACCTTGAAGCTTGCTTAACTTTTCAGGCCATTCTTGCTTCCACAATAAAGTATTTGCGCCATCTTTGGACGTTGCCGCTAACGAGGTGCCTGTATTTTCGAACATCAGCAGTGTCATTCCGGCAGCATCATTCCAGTGGGCTGCCGCTTTATTTAGAACTTCAAGATATTCAGTTGGGAAATCATTATATACTTTTAAAGTTAGGGGAATGTTCTTTTTCCAAGAAACTCTTTGCCCGTATGAATTGCTCACAAAACCACAGTTGGTTTCAGCTGCACTAGCTAGTTGGTTTTCATCTCCAGGTCCCAAAGTAGGCGAATTTTTGCTGCAGGCGCAGACAAAGACTAAAAATGAAGCAACAGCGAATTTCCGTATCATTCCTTTAGTTTACACAAGATTGCAGTAGATCCTCTTATTTATATAACCATCTAGACGATAGTACCGGGTAATTAAAACAAAATATTAAACAAATAGAAATTTGTTTGCCCCTTATCTGCTTTCCCATTAGAAGTTGCTAATATGTTAATTGAATGGATTTTTAGCTTTATGATCACCACTTGGCAGCATCTTCCCGAGGTGGAAACATGGGCTAATGAAAATTTAGGCGGGGTCGAATCGCTGACAGCTGAAATTCTGCGCGAGGAAGAGATCCTTTGCGTTTTAGAAAAGCATGCATTGTTATCCTTTGATTCGCAATGGACTAAAAGGGACCGCTTAAAAATCCCTGCAGCGTGCCGCCGCACTTCTAACATGTCCGAATATCTTGAAGGTGTGCAATTTCGTACTGAGCCTTTGCTTAAAAAAAATGAATTTCCCGCGTGGGATCACCGTTTGGATGTTGTAGTTAAAAACCAAACGCCCTTTACGATTTACTTAAGACGAGACCGCGATTATTTGGGTGCTCATTCCACAGCAGGTTGGTCGATGTGGATTGAACTTAAAACAGGAATTTTACGTTTTGAATGGGTTGATCAATTTCGAAACTCCCATTTACGCATGAAAGCCCACACAGAATTAAATCCTTTAAAAGGAAATCTTAAACTGATCACCCATATCGATGCGCTTATGGTCACTAACAAGGGAAGTAAGGTCGGCAGAGCAGCACTTCTTACGGGGCGAAGTTCTGAAGGGTTTAAGCACATCGTATTTGAACGCTTAAATAAGGATCTACTTAAATCTAAGGAAAAATGTACGAAGCATCACTCATGCAAAAAAGTATCTTCAATTGCTATTGATGAGTTAAAACTACAGAAATTCGCAAACGTAAAGTCATCCCTTTATACGAACTTTTTGAAACAGGGCCGGCCACTATCGTTTTCTGAAATCAGCCCCGAAGAGTTAGTTCCTCAAATGGCAGTATTTCGTTAGAAGTACGTGTCGCCCCAATCAATAAGAGTGCTATTGATCCAAGAAATTCTTTCTTGAGCCGTAAGTCTGCGCGACTGGCGCAGGAACTGGTTTACTTCGGCCTTTAGAATCTCTGCTGTTTTTGGATGTAAAATCAAAACTCCGCTTTCAGTATCGTGGATGAAGCTGCGACGGTTTAGGTTTACGCTACTGACGAAACTAAGTTTGGTGTCGATCACTAAAATTTTAGCATGCAAGATCGAATGCTGGTCCGCCCACTCATAGATTTCAACGTTTCTTAGGTGGCGGTTCACGCCTTCCTTATTAACGTCTTCAGCGATTTGCGGGGTTCCATCTCCTGCTAAATGAATACGCGTGATGACTTTCACTTTTACGCCTCTGGAAACAGCGCGATCCAATGCTGCACTGATGGCAACGCTTGGACGGAAATAGGGTGTAGTCAGCAAGATTTCAGATTGGGCTGAATCAAACATTTCAATGTAATAGCGCTCTAGCTGGAAGCCATCAAAGAATGGCAACGAAACAATATGACGGACCACCGGATGAAGCTGCGGCAAATTGCTTAGGCGCGACACTTGTTCTGGTGAGGCGTACTGTGGGATATTGATATTCGTAGAACGGAAACGGTTGCTTTCTGGTTCCCTTGTCCAAAAGGAAATCATTTGTGACATCACGGATTTAACAAATTCATGACCACGAATCTCGATTTCGAAATCGTTATAATAGATATAACTTTCTTCGCCGTCGCCATAGTTTTTTAAATAGGCATAAGCTTTGTAAAATGGCGTATCGCTAAAGATATAAGAGTCACGGATATTGCGACCACCTGTTATTAAGAAGCTATCTTTGGTATTGCTGCCAGAATACCCGATGATTAACTTCGTATGATTGACTCGGTGGAATTTATCAAACCAGCCGCCGTCGTCAGCGCTTGAAAGGCGGTATTTATAATACTGAACTTTGACGTTCGGCACACCGATTTGCAACCAGTCTAAGATATTTTTATCCTTCTTAGTCATAGTTACTTCAGGAACTAGGATACGGATTTGCGTGCCACGTTCTGCATGATAGCGCAGGGATCTGGCCATAACCATACCGTAAAAGTCCGCTGAGAAATTCAGTGACGAAACCCAAATAACATCGAAATGGGGAGCTTTTGAAAAATCCAATTTCGCTAATGGGTTTTTATCATTGAAATCCTTGCGCGAAAGCGGGGAGCCCGTTAGCGCTAAAACCTTTTGGTTTGTAGCGATATACGGATCACGCAAGTTCACAAGTTTATCGTAAGTTTGCGGGCAAGTAGAGAAGTTATAATCTTGTTGCCAGAAGAAACCAGTCGGGTTGTTACCGAAGTTTCCTTGAGGACGGGCACAAATATCAATCTGATTAGTCAGCTTGTACCATTCTTTATTGGCATCAGCTAAATCAACAAGTTCAAAAGCATGGGTGTAGTTTTTCGAAATCTCTGGATCAAAAAACTTCACTACGCAACGGCGCACGTTATTGCTAAATTTTACTTTCAGGCGCTGGCCGTTCACTTCATTATAGTACCAGTTAAATTCATAAACTGGGCTGCGCTTTGGGCCGCCGAAAAATAGAAATCCAGAATCATAGATGATATCGGCATTACATTCCATGCGGCCTTTAAGATAACTTTGCGAAGGATTATTATCCTGGCCACGGCCTGCATGGGATTTGTCGCTGTCTTTTGCTGGCAGATCGTTTCTTAATCTTAAAGTGTAGTTCGAATAAAAACGGTGTTCTAACGGGAATGGATTGCGACCCGGGCCGTTAATTCTATATTGATCTAAGTCTTTAATGCTAATGACTTCTTCAGTTTCAAATAAAGGACCGCGGAACGTTGCTTGAAACCATTGACCTAAGCCTGACCATTCTCGCAATTGCAATTTGCCTGAAAGTTGGTTTACCAGGGCTTGTCTTTCATTAAGAAGCTTTTGAACTTGGGCTCTTACTTCAGGATCTGAAACCATCGCACCATCAAAAACAGGAGTGCTTGCTGAAGTTTTCTGAGTTTGAAAAACTCTTTGGCTTGCCCGCCAATCGTTGCTCCAGTACTTAGAAAGTTCTAAATCGATCTCTTGAATTCTATTCGCTCTTTGATCGTCATACATTTCAGAACTAGGCGAACGAGTCGCACTAGTACATGCAGCTAAAGAAACAAGAATAGATAATAGAAAAAAGTAGACCCACTTCATATTCTTTCATTCGGAATAAACGGAAAAAAATGTAGTAGGTTTGTGGGGTGGTCTCGATTTGATACTGAGATTTTCATATTCCTGAGCCTTGGTCTAGGAAGGTCCATAGATTCGTCCGAATACAAAGCTAAACCTACCGACTTGAAAGATGAGAGTCGGCTAGCGATTGCCGAACAAGCCATGAGAGCACGGTGAATTTTTAACATTTAGGACGACTTTTTAAGCTATTGCAACTAACGCCTTCGTTTTTAGATTAAGGTATCACCCATAATGGCTATTGCTTTTTTGCTTTGTGGGACCAGGTCACTACTGGAAGCACCACGCGAATTGTGATTGTTTTGCAGACCAACTACATCAATTCTGTTCCAAGAACGAAAAAAGAATTAAATAAAAAATTAAAAGGATTATTGAATAGATGCCGTAGATGCCGTAGATGCCGTAGATGCCGTAGATGCCGTAGATGCCATAGATGCCATAGATGCGTAGATGCCATAAATGCGTAGATGCCATAAATGCGTAGATGCCATAAATGCGTAGATGCTCTAGATACCTTGAGTCTATAGATAACAGATAGAAGTCTACAATATATAACCATAGAAGGAGATAGATAGAATGCTCCCAAGGAGGAGACTTAGTAAAAAATCCCAAACTCTCAACAAGATTATTGAAGTCGTGCTTCTTTTTTATACTTATAGCGATTGTGATTGCCGCACAGAACCTGCAAGTTTTTAAATGAATTATCACCGTTAGCCCACCGTGGAATCTTATGATCTACTTGTAAAGCAAACGTACTCTTGCAAGCTTTTCCTGTTTTCTTATCGACATACTGACAGCATTTATCACGTTCAATAATTAGCCGACGTGTTTTTGGCGTAACCGATTTATTTTTCGCCACCACCGCATCGGTGGTGATTATTGCTGATTGGAAACCTTCGTGATCGTTTGATGCATTTGGTGAATTCGAATGATTAGATACCTTGCTTTCAAATAGCACATGTTCATTGTTCAAGGACTGCTCAGTTCGTTTATTTACAGATGGTATTTTCTTCGATTTTGGGTTTTTGAATCGTTCATCCAAATATTGATTTGCTAGAAACTCTATTACGTCGGGGATAGAAATAGATTGATTCTTTTCTAACAGCAAGTGCGCCGCTAAATCCTTACAGCTCAAAAGCTTTTGATATTGATCTTTCGATAAAGTCAGTTCCAATCTTACGGATTCATCTTTTTGGATTTTTTGTACGTCATATTCTTTCATCGGCAAATCCAAAGCGCGAGATAGTTCATGCTGAGTTTCCTGCGTAGTTTTGCCAATAACAACAGCAACCAGTTCTTGTTTCTGCAAAGAGGAAACTTTGTCGCCACTTAATTTTTCCTTCTCTTTAATAGCTCGCGAAAGCTCACCAATTTGTGAAAGATTCAACGAGCCTTCTTGAATTTTAGTCGCAACCCCCGGAAGCTCGCGAATCAGACGAGCAGCTTCAAGCCGACGCATGGCTGCCGATCCAGAATATCCAAGTTCTTTAGTCAGGTATTCATAAATCGACGAATATGCTTTTTCGAGATAAAGCTTACGAGCATCAATCTCACGGATGTGTTCCAAAATCACATGCAAAAGTTTTCGTTCTTTTTGAACCAGATCTTTCAAACTGTTTTCAAGTTCATGATTTGATAAACGAGATAATGGATTCATATTATTCCTCCGCGATTGATAGAGGTATAACACAGGTTTTTTTAGATGCTGATTTCGCAAGGGAACGAGTAAACCAAGACATAAGTTTAAACGCACACAAATCAGTTATAAAGGGAGATCATTCCCAAAAATACTTTTGAATTATTCGAAATGAAAATGATCAAACAGCGGGCAAATTAAGGCTAAGAAAATCCGGTCAAGAAATTCACTCATGACAATTTAGATATGACACTTCAAGTAACCGAAGCGGTAGTGAAATGATTGAATTATTTTTTCGCCGTTCCACTTTTTTATATCTGAATAATTGACCACGTGAAGACGCAATAAGTGAGACAGATTAGATTGATGAATAAAATGTACTTATATTGGTGCGATAGAAAGATAGAAAGATAGATAGATAGATAGATAGATAGATAGATAGATGGATAGATGGATGGATGGATGGATGGATGGATGGATGGATAGAGTTGACGAGTTGATGAGTTGATGGGTTGACGAGTTGATGAGTTGACGAGTTGATGAGTTGATGAGTTGATGAGTTGATGAGTTGATGAGTTGATGAGTTGATGAGTTGATGAGTTGATGAGTTTGTGAATTGATGAATTGATGAATTGATGAGTTGGTCACTTGGTCACTTGATGAATTGGTTAGTTTGATGAGTTGATAGAGTTGTGAATTGATGTGTAGATAATTGATTTGTAGATGTATAGATGAGTAGAGGAGACAGGAGATGAGAGAATTCAATTAACCGAAATTATATTGCTACTTAGAAGGGAAGCCTTCATTCAAAAGCAGGCGTTTTAGAATTTTTCCACTGTCACCTTTTGGTAGGTTAGGTAAAAAAGCATAATGGTGGGGCGTCTTAAACTTAGCTAGGTTCTTCAAGCAATAAGTTCGCAATGCTTCCGCCGTTAACTCTTCATCGCGGGTCACCACGAAAGCCTTTCCGACTTCGCCCCATTTTTCGTCTTTTACTCCGATGACGGCGGCTTCTAAAACTCCGGGGTGGCTGCGTAGGATTTGTTCTACCTCTGCGGGATAAACGTTTTCGCCGCCGGAAATGAACATGTCTTTTTTGCGGCCGACGACGTAGAAGTATCCTTCGCTGTCTTTACGGACTAAGTCGCCGGTGTGAAGCCAGCCATCACGTAAAGTTTCTTCGGTGGCTTTTGGATTATTCCAATATCCTTGCATCGCGACTGGGCCACGTAAGATCAATTCACCGATTTCGTCAGCCGCTAACTCTTGGCCTTCGTCATTGACGACTTTGGCTTCGACGTAATGATTAGGGAAACCGATGGAGCCGATCTTGCGGAGGGCGTCTTCTTCATTTAGTGAGAACACATTCGGACCGAATTCAGTTAGGCCGTAACCTTGGCGAACGGGGATGCCTTTGTCAGCCCAAGTTTTAATAAGTTCAACAGGCATCGGTTCACCGCCCACAATGGCGTAGCGGATTTTTTGCAGATCATAGTTCTTAAAGACCGGTGTGCGCGCCATCATGTCCATTGTAGTAGGCACACCAAATAGAATAGTGGCTTTTTCTTTTTCACTTAGCTTTAAAACTTGTTCAGCGTCGAATTTTTTTAAGAAAACTAATTTTCCACCAGCGTGAATGAATGGAGTTGTTAAGACATTCCAACCACCGGTATGAAAAAACGGTAAGAATATTACCGTGCAGTCTGTAGACTGCAGATTCAGTCTTAACTGCGTATTCACTGAATTCCAGTAAATCATTTTCAAGCTTAACAAAGCACCCTTTGGTGCGCCGGTTGTACCTGAAGTATAAAGAATCATCACCGGATCATTTTCGGTGGCTGTAAATGGAACTTCATCATTTGGTTGCAGGTGGATTACATCTGCAAAACTATCTGATTCAGGAACTAAATTGTCAGGTTTCTGCAGCAAAAGCTTCTGAACTTTAAATTCAAGATTTTCCACAATGCCGCCGAAAGCCTCTTGAAATAAAACCAGCTGAGGTTGTGAATCCGAAATGATGTGATCAACTTCCCTTTGTGTTAGTCGGAAGTTGATTGGAACTAAAATCGCGCCCAGTCTTTGAAGCGCGAAAAATAAAAAGACGTATTCAAGTTCGTTGGTTGAAAGAACGGCAACTCGATCGCCTTTTTTGATTTGGTAAGTATTAATTAAAAATCGCGCGGCCTGATTGGAAAGACGGAATAGATCAGCATAAGGAATCTCTTTCCCAGAATCGCCATCTTTGATGGCGATCTTATTCGGAGTTTCTAAATTCCAGTGTTTAAGCCAATCTAATTCCATAAAAACACCTTTAAGTATCATATCCCCACGTAAGGGCTAAGGCCGTCATGCTCATACCACCGCCAGAACCTAACATAAAGACCAAATCACCTTTTTTCATTTTTCCCATTTGGGCAGCATCCGCGATAGCCATGGCAATGGAAGCTGATCCCGTATAACCGTAACGATCCATAATGTAATGCGCACGATCCCTAGACAGATTAAGTTTATCCAAAGTTTCATAAATGCTTTGCACATTAAACTGAGTGATAAAGAAGTGCTTAATATCTTCAGGATGTTTTTTAATTCTATCTAATAAAGCATGGGTCAATTTCGGCCAGTGGATTCCATTTGTCTCTGGCGGAATTTTTTTTGGAAATGAAAGAAGATGTTCTTTATGTTCAATCACTTGATGGGACACGGGCTTAGCTGTGCCGCCAGCATAAATCCCCATATAGTCATGATATTGGCCCTCAGTGAACATTTGGCTTTCTAAAAAGCCCTCTTCTTCTGTCGCTTGAATAACTACGGCGCCGGCGCCATCAGCAAACAACGATGCAATTTTGTAATCGTCAAAATTTAAATACTTACTCATCCCGTAAGCGCCGATCACAAGCACGTTTTTGTACTTTTGATCGGCCACTATATATTTGTGAGCCATATCACAAGCAGTCACAAATCCTGCGCAAGCGGAGTTCACGTCAAAGCTACCAGCGTTGTCGGCACCTAATAAATAAGTGATAACAGAAGCCGTAGATGGAGAGAGATAATCAGGCGTGTCTGTTGCTACAATTATTAGATCTAAATCCAACGCTGTAATATTCGCTGACCTCAGGGCTTGAAGTGCTGCTGGAATGATTAGGTCAGAAGTACGTTGGTCTTCCTTCATCCAACGTCTTTCAGAGATATTTCTTTGTTCTTTTAAAAAGCGGCCGATGTCCTTTTTGTAAAGTTCATCAAAATAAGTATTTGAGATCACTCGTTCTGGCGCGAACATTCCAGTTCCAACGATAGTTGACGATTTCATATATGTCCTTCCTACAGAGCGATAAAATAGCGCGATCGACGGTGTTTGGACGGATGCGCTCGACCACTTTTGATCGTTTCTAAGCGCTATCTTCAAAACATTTTTTCTCTGATTGCAAGAAAAGAAAATTAGAGTTCTGACTCTATTCACAGAGCGAAAAAGTGCGATTTTCTTTGACGGAGGTGGGGCAAATGAAGGTAAGTCGTGTTTATGAAAAATATAAATTTTGATTTCAAAAATAAAAATGCAGTTGTTACAGGTGGCGCTTCCGGAATTGGTTTCCAAATTGCTTTGGACTTTTTAAAAGCTGGTGGCAACGTTGCGATCTGGGATTATTCCGAACAAGCTTTGCAAAATGCAAAAGCTGAATTCGCAGCGTACGCTTCACAACTTTCATTCGCGCAAGTGGATGTGACAAATCGTGATTCAGTAAATAAAGCGACAACAACTTTACCGTGGGCTGTGGATATTCTTGTGAATAACGCTGGTATCACTCGCGATAAATCTTTCGCAAAAATGCAGGCTGAAGATTGGGATGCAGTTATCAATACTAATTTGACGGGCTTATTTAATGTCACAAAGACTTTGTTAGAAAAATTTAATCCAAGCTCTCAACAAAAGCGCATCATTAATATCTCATCAGTAGTTGGTCTTTATGGAAATTTTGGTCAAACGAACTACGCCGCTGCAAAAGCAGGTGTGATTGGTATGACAAAGACGTGGGCTAAGGAATTAGGTCGTAAAGGCTTTACTTCAAATGCCATCGCTCCAGGTTTTATTTTAACAGCGATGACAAAAGCGATGCCTAAAGAAGTTTTAGATGGAATGGCATCCAAAGTACCTGTGGTGCGTTTAGGTGAAGTTGAAGACATTGCAAACGCCTGTTTGTTCTTGGCAAGTGATCAGGCGGCATATATCAACGGCGCTGTTCTCAGCGTTGATGGTGGAATTGTTCTATAAAAAAACTATTAACTATAAAGGACCGGTTATGAAATTTCTGTTTTCGGCTTTCTTTGTTTTTGGATCTAGTATTTTTATTTCGCTTCAAGCTAATGCAAAGACTGAAGCCTTCAAAGGTTTCGTCGCTGTTGCAGCAAAGCGTGAACTTTACGTCGACTACGTTCCTGCAGAAAAAAATCAACCAACAGTTATTTTAGTAAACGGTCTTACTTATAGCACGCGCCAGTGGAATGGTTTTGTTGAGCCATTGCTTCAACGTGGGGTGGGCATTCTTCGTTACGATCCATTTGGACAAGGGCAGACTTTATTAAAGTATGCTCCAATCTTGGCGCCAATTCCTTATCAAGATCAGGTGAGTGATCTAAAAACATTATTAGAAAAAATGCAGTTGAAAGGTCCTTATCATTTAGTAGGTCTTTCCTATGGTGGCGGTATCATCGCAGGCTTTGCAGCTCAATATCCGCAGTTAGTAAAAAACCTAATTATGATGGCGCCATTCACTCGTCCACTTGATGGTCAAGACAACTGGATTAAATCACAAATCTGGGCGACTCGTCAGATGTTTCCATTTAATAAAGCCTCTGATGATGATCTTTATGATTATTTCCTTCATCAAATTATTTACGCAACTTACCCGCAAGCTGAGCCCATCGTTTTAGAAAATCCATTTAAACTAGAAGCGACATATCGCCTGGTTCAAGGAATTCGTAAATTCCGTCCCGTTGATCACACACAAAGTATCCCAGCAAAGTCTTTGCATCTTGTGATTGCTAGACAGGATCAATACATCAACACGAGCGTGCTTGATGAATATTGGGATGCAGTTCCTGTTGCAAGCAGAGCAAGTCGTCTTTACATCAACGGCAGCGAACACAAAATGGTCGAAGCGGTTCCGTATTTTTCTGCTGCGTGGGTTTATCAAATCGTAAAAGGAAATCCAGAATTCCAAGGCGGAAAAGATTTTGAAGGTTATCCATTCCGTGGAGAAGTTAAGAACGGCGACAAAGTTATTAAAGTGGGTCGCGAATGATTAACTACGAAATTAAAGAAAACGTAGTTCCTGAAGACATCTTCTTTATTCATGGCAACTTATCCTCAAACCGCTGGTGGTATCCTGCGGGCGAAGTTTGGGCTGCTGAAGCCAAAGGAAAAGACCATAAAGGTTCATTGATCTTCGCTGAATTTCGCGGCTGTGGAAAAAGTGCAGCGCCAAAAGACTCCAGTGAAGTCGACCTGCATCTATTTGCGGACGACTTTATTCGCGTCCTTAAATCGCTAAATAAGACATCTGTTCATGTTGTTGGACATTCCACTGGGGGACTTATCGCAGCATTAATGTTGGCGAAAGAGCCGTCGCTTTTCAAAAAAGCTGTGCTGTTAGATCCTGTTGGTGCGCAAGGTATTACCTTTGATAAATCCATGATTGCCGCCTTTGAACAGATGAAAGCAGATAAAAATCTGACGGCAGCTGTGATCGGTTCAACGATTCATAATAATAACCCTCACAGCCTATTTTTTAATCACATCATCGTTGAAGACGCTTTTCATTCCGTGAAAACCGTTGGGCACTGGGTGCTTGAAGCCCTTGATGGGCTTGATGTTCGTGAAGATTTAAAAGATGTCGGTCACGAAGTTTTAGTGTTGCATGGAGAACACGATAAACTTTTGCCTGTTTCAGATTCCCAGAATTTGGCGAAACTTTTTTCCCGAGGAAGTTTTGAAATTATTGAAGGTCAAGGTCATTGCGCCAACGTTGAAGCGCCAGAGAAGTTAGTGAATATCATTAACAGATATCTGTTCTAACCACGACTTAATGCTTTGCGGCGACGGTCGGTTATCATAAAGGGGGGCGGCTTAATTAGTTGCCCCTTTTTTCATTTTCAGTTAGTTATCGAACAATACATTACAATGTTGTGACAAAACTTATTTTGCGTCCCCCAGGGAGTGCCAGCCTATGTCTGAAACTAGAGATGAATATAATCGCGGTGGTTTGATTGCTTTTGCTTTCTCCATGGTATTTTGCTTCGTATTTTTCTTCTACCTTGTAGCGATTCATAAGGGTGTTGATTTAGGAGAAAACGTCGTTGATCCAAATGCTCCAGCTGTCGAAGGAGCTGCGCCTGTCTTTAATATCACTGACGTGAAAGAACCATGGGTTTCTACCCCTGAGCTAGTGACTTATGGTGCGAAAGTTTACAAAACAAACTGCGCTATGTGCCACGGTGATCAAGGTAAAGGTGACGGTGCTGCGGGTGCTGGTTTGAATCCTAAACCTCGTAACCTTGTTGAAGGCAAATGGACTCAAGGTGACGGCGCTATCGCTCACTTTAACGTGCTTACAAACGGTATTAAAGGGACATCGATGGCTTCTTATGCTCACTTCAAACCGGCTGATCGCTGGGCTCTAGTGGCGTACATTGAATCTATCACAGAAAATAAATCAAAAGACGATCCTGCAAAAGTAGCTGAGTTTGCAAAAACTGCTCAATAATTAGGGATTTAATTAATGCTTTCTAATAAGCTTGTTTTTAAAATGAAAACAATGGGTATGGCTCTCTCTGGAGCCGTTCTCGTTTTATTTTCATTGCCTGAAACACAAGCTTACGACGGTAAACCAGCGCCGATGGTTGCAAGCGAGCAGCCTAAAGAACTTCAAGGCATCGGCATTGATGAAAAGCTTGGTCAGAAAATCGATCTGAATTTGAAAGTGAAAGACGATAACGGTCAGGAAGTGACCTTGGGCTCTTTCTTTGATGGCAAACATCCGGTGATTATTTCTCCGGTTTATTTTGCCTGCCCGGGGCTTTGCAATTTCCATCTTAACGGTCTGACTGATGGCCTTAAATTGATGGAAAAAGAATGGTCTGTCGGAAAGAAATATAAAATTCTTTCTATGAGTTTTGACTCAAAAGAAACTCCAGAGTTGGCAGCCCAGAAAAAAGCGACTTACATGAAACTTTATGACCGCGAAGGCGCTGAGCAGGGATGGCACTTCCTTTCCGCTGACGAAGCCACTGTTCAGGCAATCACTCAGTCATTGGGTTTTAAATTTAAATGGGACGAGAAAGCTCAGGAATGGGCCCATGCCTCTGCAGCGGTGGTTATCACTCCAGACGGCACGATTTCTCGTTATTTGCACGGGATCATGTTTGATCCCAAGGACATCAAGTTAGCTCTTAATGAAGCGACCGAAGGAAAAATCGGCAGCTTCGTCGAGCACTTGGTGCTTTATTGTTTTAAGTATGACCCACAACAGAGCAAGTACACCCTGGCTGCCTTCAACGTAATGAAGCTGGGCGGGGCGCTGATGGTTCTGGTGATGGTATTATGGTTATTGCCGATTTATATTCGCTCTCGCAGAGCGAAGTCCAAAGAGGCGGGGAGATAAAAGTACATGATGTGGTTTAATTTAGCGAAGGCCCAATCCTTCATGCCCACACAAGGAACTGAGATTGCAAAGCAGGTAGACAATCTCTATGGTTTCTTGTTGATTACTAGCTTTATTGCCTGCGCTCTCGTAATCGGCGGGATGATTTACTTTGTATGGAAATACAGACGTAAAACACCTAACGATAAGACTGCTTACATTTCCCACAATACTTTCTTGGAGTTCGTGTGGTCATTCATTCCACTAGTAATCTTCTTGGGTGTATTTGCTTGGGGCTGGTACATCTACCACGACATGAGAACCATGCCGAAGAACGCTCTTGAGATCAACGTAGTTGGTAAGCAATGGGCTTGGGAAATGGAATACAAGAACGGTTATAAAACCGTGAATGAACTTGTTGTTCCAATCAACACTGACGTGAAATTGATCCTTTCATCTTTGGATGTTCTTCACTCATTCTTCGTACCTTCTTTCCGTATGAAACAAGATGCTGTTCCTGGACAATATACAGCAGTGTGGTTCAGAGCGGATAAGCTTGGCGATTTCCATATCTTCTGTACAGAGTACTGCGGTACTTCGCACTCAGGCATGATCGGAAAATTGAAAGTAGTTAATAAAGAAGATTTCGACCGTTATTTGGAACAAGGCCAGGAAGAACGCAATTTGCCATTGGCAAAACGCGGAGAAAAACTTTTCGCGGTTAAAGCCTGCGCTTCTTGCCACTCTGTAGATTCCCCTGCGGTAAAGGTAGGTCCTACATTATTCCAAAAATTCGGCACAGAAGAAGTTCTTGATGATAACTCTAAAGTTACTATCGATGAAAACTACCTTCGCGATTCTATGCTGAATCCGAATAAGCACATTGTTAAAGGTTTCCCTAAAGGTGTTATGCCTACCTTCCAGGGTCAGTTAAATGAAAATGAACTCAGCGCGCTTGTTGAGTACATCAAGGAATTGAAATAAGGAGCACCACATGGCTACAAAATCAGCTCATCACGGTGACAACTACATTAATTTTGAAAAGGGTCTATGGTCTTGGTTAACGACTGTGGATCACAAACGTATCGGTCTTATGTACATGGCGACCGT
The DNA here is from genome assembly GCF_022814725.1 of Bdellovibrio reynosensis. Lineage (NCBI taxonomy): Bacteria > Pseudomonadati > Bdellovibrionota > Bdellovibrionia > Bdellovibrionales > Pseudobdellovibrionaceae > Bdellovibrio > Bdellovibrio reynosensis. The sequence continues at coordinate 2,249,753 of NZ_CP093442.1, read as the reverse complement.
TATGTTCTTCTTCTTAATCGGCGGTATCATGGCGTTACTTCTTCGTTTAGAGCTTTTTGCTCCAAACGCGGCAGCAAACGTGGGTAACGTTCTTAAAAACGGTGACGTTTACAATCAAGTTCTGACTTATCACGGGGCGATCATGGTATTCATGGTTATCGTTCCTGGTATCCCGGCGATCCTGGGTAACTTCTTCCTTCCGCTTCACATCGGCGCGAAGGACGTGGCTTTCCCGAAAATCAACTTGGCTAGCTGGTACTGCTTCATGGCGGGTGCGGCTCTTGCGATTGCGACTTTCTTCTTTAAGAAAATCGATACTGGTTGGACTTTCTACACTCCTTACTCAATCAGAACTGGAACAGCGACTGTTCTAATGGTTTTGGGCGCGTTCGTGATGGGGATGTCTTCAGTTCTTACTGGTTTGAACTTTATCGTCACTGTTCACAAATTAAGAGCACCTGGCATGACTATGCACAGAATGCCTTTGTTTGTATGGGCGCTTTATTCAACAGCGATCCTTCAGCTTCTTGCAACTCCGGTTCTTGCGATCACGTTGTTGTTGTTAGCGGCAGAGAAATTGTTCGGTGTGGGTATCTTTGACCCTGCATTGGGCGGTGACCCGGTATTGTTCCAACATTTCTTCTGGTTCTACTCGCATCCAGCGGTGTACATCATGATCATCCCAGCGATGGGTGTGGTATCTGAGTTGATCACGACTTTCTCTAAGAAAGTGATCTTCGGTTACACAGCGATTGCTTACTCTTCACTAGGTATCGCAGCGGTTTCCTTCTTCGTTTGGGGTCACCACATGTTCGTATCTGGTCAGTCAGCAACTGCAGGTATCATCTTCTCTTTCTTGACGATGCTAGTAGGTGTTCCGACTGCGATTAAGATGTTTAACTGGGTAGCGACTCTTTACAAAGGTTCAGTCTCTTTTGATTCACCGATGTTGTTCGCTCTTGGTTTCTTGTTCCTTTTCGCAATCGGTGGTGTGACTGGTATCATGCTTGCGGTATTGCCAATTGACGTTCACTTCCATGATACATACTTCGTGGTAGCTCACTTCCACTATGTGATGGTGGGAGGTACCTTGATGGCGTTGATGGGTGGTTTCTACTACTGGTTCCCGAAAATGTTCGGAAAGATGTTCAACGAATCAATCGCTCGTTTGTCTTTCGTATTCATCTTCATCGGTTTCAACGTGACGTTCTTCCCTCAATTCATCTTGGGTGCGATGGGTATGCCACGTCGTTATTTCGACTACATTCCTGCCTACGAAAACCTAAATAAGATTTCAACAATCGGTTCTTGGTTGATCCTGACTGGTTTCTTGATGGGTCTTTGGGTAATCGTTCAGGGTTTAAGAAATGGACCAAAGGCTCCGCTTAACCCATGGGGTTCTAAAACTCTAGAGTGGCAAACGGCGTCTCCTCCTCCTCACGATAACTTTGCAGTTGAACCAATTGTAACAGCGGGGCCTTATGAGTACAGATAGCACTACTACAGCAAACGGATTCAGAGCAGCTCACGTGTCGCATCACTTTAAAGATGCGACTCAAGAGTACGACAGCGGTAAGCAGGGTATTTGGTTGTTCATGGTAACTGAGATCCTGATGTTCGGTGCGATCTTGGTTGGTTATGCAATCTTCCATCACATCTATCCTGATATGTTTGAAGAAGGCGCGAAGTCTTTGGATTGGAAGATGGGTTTCATCAATACCCTGGTTCTAATCTTCTCTTCATTCACCATGGCGATTTCGATTTCTCTTATTCAACAAAATAAGACGAAACAAGCAGCAATGGCGATGGCAACGACCATCCTTTGCGGCGCGGTCTTCATGTGTATCAAGTACTTCGAGTACAGCCATAAGTTCCACTTGGGCTTGTACCCAGGTCGTTTCCTTGATGTTGCTAAAGTAGGTGCTGAACATGCCAACCTAGGTATGTACTACGGTTTCTACTACTGCATGACAGGTCTTCATGGTCTTCACGTGTTGATCGGTATGGGATTGATCACTTGGCTTTTAATCAGAACTATCCGTGGAGATTTCCACTCTCAGTACTGGTTGCCGGTTGAAGGTGTTGGTATCTTCTGGCACATCGTCGACTTGATCTGGATCTTCTTGTTCCCTCTTCTTTATTTGGTGGGGTAAAAAATGGCAGCAAACGCAAATAACGATTTAAATACACTTCATCCGCACATCACTCCAATGTCGACTTACCTTAAAGTCGCTGGAGCGTTGTTCGGTCTGACATTCTTGACTGTATTCGCGCACCAATTCCATGAGCAAATGGGAGCTTTAGCGGGGGCAGTAGCTTTCGCTATCGCTGCGGTTAAAGCAGCATTCGTTTTGTTGTACTTCATGCATTTGAAGGACGACACAAACATGAACAGAGCGATCTTTGCGACCGGATTCTTTTTCTTACTAGTGCTTTTCGTTTTCAGCGCAGTTGATATCGCAACTCGCGTACTGGAAATTAGCCCTCTATAAGATAGTGTTACGCATATACGCAGATCTTACTAAGTTTGGCATAGTCGTTTTCTCAGTTCTTGCAGGACTGGCCGGCTATGCCACTGGTTTTCAAGTTGAACAAACCTTCGACTGGAAAATCTTCCTTGAGACTCTTCTAGGTATCTACTTCCTTAGTTCTGGTTCGTTGGCTTTAAACCAAGTTCAAGAATGGAAATTAGATCAAAAAATGCCTCGTACAGCTAAAAGACCGATCGCTGCTGGAAAAATCAAACCGGCCGCTGCTGGCATTTTGGCAGTCAGCTTCATCTTTGTTGGTCTAAATTTCCTATTCACACTTCAACCTGTAGCAGGTTGGGTGGGTTTAGTTTGCGTTGTTCTTTATAACTTCGTTTACACCATGTACTGGAAACGTCGTTGGGTGATGGCTGCGGTTCCGGGTGCTTTACCTGGTGCTTTACCAGTGACTATCGGATACGCGGTTGCGAATCCCAATATCTGGAATTCTGAATCTTTGTATTTGTTTTTGATTATGTTCTTGTGGCAGATGCCGCACTTTTGGGTTTTAGCGATTCGTTATAAAGATGACTATGCGGCTGGAGGCATTCCTACTTTGCCGGTGGCTTTAGGTATGCAGAAGACTTTATTCCATATCGGATTATACACTTTCGTGTATGTAGGTGTGGCGTTGGCAGCACCGATGTTTGTTCATGCAAGCTGGATGTTTGCGCTTTTAGCATTCCCGTTTGCATTTAAAGTTATGCAAGAGTTCTATCGCTATTATAAATCAAACGGCACCGAAAGATGGTTGGCCTTCTTTATGTGGCTCAACGTTTCGATGCTCGTCTTCATCGTCATCCCAGTTTTAGATAAATGGAACTTCCTATTTATCCACTCTAATTAGTTTTCAAACATAGGAAGCGGTGAAAAGCGGCCATCCACTTCGTTGGAACGGCGTTGTCCTCGCTCCGACGTAGCGCTGCTACGCCTGCGCTGCGGGAACACCGTTCCGCCTCGCGGCTGACCACTTTTGACCGCTTCTGTTTTGCGGGGGATGTTGGCTGGGCTTTGCCGCCGCTTTTTTTGGGGCTTTGCCCCTTGCCCCCTTTATTTCTTTTTTAAGTTATCGGGTGTGTCTACTTGGATGAAGGGGTCTGCTTTTTGGAAAGCTTCTAGCTTTAGGCAGTTTTCGTTTACTTTTAGTAGGGTCGGATATTTTGAGATATCTACGTTGAATCTTTGACAGGTAAGTAACTGTGGCACGATGAATAGGTCGGCCATTGTTACTTTTTCGCCGAAGCTATACGTGCCTGCGAATTCTTTAATGGTTTCTTCTAAAGTTTCTAAACCTTGGCTTAGCCAGTGTTGCGCCCATTCTTCTTTTTTATCTTGGGTGTAGCCGTGGGTTTTTTCCATGTACTGCAAAGTCTTTAGATTGCCCATGGGATGCATGAACGAGTTTATGACTTCGCAAACTTGTCTGATTCTAGCTCTGGTGTAGGCGTCTTTAGGAAGAAGTGCTGGTTCTGGGAAAACTTCTTCGATGTATTCGATGATCGCCATGGATTCAGGAATGTATTTCCCGTCGTGCAGAAGTGTTGGCACTCCGCCAAGGGGATTGATCTTTAAATACTCTGCGGATCTTTGTTCAGACTTAAGAAGATTGATGGCTTTGTATTCGAAATCCAAACCTTTCACGTGCATCGCCAGGCGCACGCGGTACGAGGTGGAACTGCGAAAATAGTTGTATAAGATCAATGAGGCCATATAATCTCCTTAGCGATTATTTGAGTCTGGTTTTTTTTCTCAGTCAAAGGATCTTCAGTGGCAGATAGATTTATCTTTTCTCTGCGTTTTTCTACGAAAGTCTTTTTAAAATTAGCGATCCTTAGTGTTGCCATGATTCTTTTCATGACCCTGTTTCGCATGAATCTTTACTTCTTGTCGGTTTTCCATGCGACAGCGAATGTGGATTTCATCGAAATCGTTCATTCCTTCATCGCGGGTTTGCGTTTTGATATTTTGGTTTTCGGATTTTTATTTATTCCACTTTATTTCCTGATCATTGGGCAGGCCATAACGCAGAAATGGCCCCGCTGGATGTTTGCTTTTTATAAAATCTATTTTGGCTTGGCTTGGTTTCTTATCTGCGTATTAACTTTCATTGATTTCTTTCACTTCGCAAAACACGGCGTGCGTTTAAGATTTGAAGGTTACATGAATTGGACCTTTGATACGTTGTTAGAACAAGCGCAAGGTCTGCAAAACAATCAAACTCTGATCTTTTGCGTAATCACAGTCATGTTATTTAGCCTTGGTTATATGCTTGTTAAAGCCATTCGTTTTGGAGAATGGAAAGATGAATATTCGCCACAAGCTGGCAATGGATTTGAAATCTTTTGGCGAATTGCTTTGCCGTTAATTCTTATCGCATTGGCGGCCCGTGGCACGGTAGAACCCCATCATCTGCGTTTGGAGCACAGCGAAGTGTCTTTAAATAAGGCTGTAAACGAGATGGCCCTGAATGCTGTATGGTGTTTTGATAAATAAATAAACTTATGGTCCACTAGGTTTAGGACTTTTAGTCGATTTTAGGAGGAAGAATGAAAAAGTTAGCTCTTGTTGTTTTCGCTACCCTGGGTGTGATGACTTCTGCTGCGATGGCAGATGTTGATTACCAACTTGAAGTGGGCGTGCGCCAACAATCTGCAGATGTAGAAGCTCCAGCAACAGCAAAAAGCCAAATGGGAATGCAATTCGGAGCGACAGCTCATATGCCTTTTGGTGAAAAATGGCATTTCCGTACAGGTATGCTTTACACTCAAAGACCTCTTATCGTAGAAAGTGGCGCGACTGAAACAAAAGTATCAGTGAACTACCTTGATGTCCCATTGGCTTTGATGTTCAAATTTGAAGAACACATTGGTGTTTTCTTTGGATTCCAATTGGGTCTAAATATCGATAAAACAAATGCCGAAGACGTGAAATCACCAATGTTGCCAATCGTTCTTGGCACAAGCTTTAAGTTTGCTCCGAACATGGGTGCAGTCCTTTACTATGACAATGGTGATGAACTTGCCGCAGGCATTGAAAAATCTCGCGCTGTTGGCGCAAACTTGATGATCACTTTTGACTAAGGAAATTCTGTGAAACTGGGTTCGTTAAAATCCCCGCAGTCTATGGACGGGGAACTTTGTGTTGTCAGTCGTGATCTGAAGACCGCTGTTAAGGCGACTCAGGTCGCTCCAAGTTTGCGAGTCGCTCTTGAAAACTGGAAGCAACACGAAGAAACACTTCAAAAAATTTATAAAGACCTTAATGACGGTAAAGCAACGGGATCATTTGCAGTAAACCAAAATGATTTCCATTCTGCTTTGCCGCGCACGTGGCTTTTTGCCGATGGTTCGGCATTTATTTATCACATAAAACTTGTTCGTATGGCGCGTAAGGCCGCTTTGCCTGAAACACTTGAAACTGTGCCTTTGATGTATCAAGGGGAGTGCGGGCAGTTCCTGGCTCCAACAGAAGACATCCCTCAGCGTGATTTTGCTCACGGCACTGACTTCGAAGGTGAAGTGGCTGTGGTGACTGATTTTGTCCCGATGGGCACTACTCCAGATGAAGCGCTTAAGTACATTCGTTTATTTGTTTTAGTGAATGACGTTTCTTTACGTGGCTTGATTCCTGAAGAATTGGCGGCAGGCTTTGGTTTCTTTCAAAGTAAACCGGCTTCAGCACTTTCACCATTTGCAGTGACTAGTGATGAATTAGGTGATGCGCTTAAAGAAGGAAGAATTCATTTACCATTGCACGTGAAATACAACGGAGAATTCTTTGGTAAAGCCAACGCAGGTGCGATGCACTTTCACTTTGGCCATTTGATTTCCCACGCAGCTAAAACTAGAAACTTAGCAGCGGGTTCGATCATTGGTAGCGGAACTGTTTCAAATGACAAACATGAAAACGGATCAAGCTGCTTAGCTGAAAAACGCATGATTGAACAAATCGAAACTGGCGCTATTAAAACTCCATTTATGAAAAACGGGGACACCGTTGAAATGGAAATGTTTAATATTCAGGGGCAAAGCATCTTTGGAAGAATCTTCCAGAAGGTGAAGTCGGTTTAAAGGTTTCTTGAGATTTTAAAAAAAAAGGCGGTGCTAGTTGCTCCGCCTTTTTTATTTTCTGTGTTATCGCAAATTAAAGTGCTTCGATCACACCGCAAGCGATTCTTGCGCCAGAGTTTCCAGCTGGCTGAGATTTCAAATCATCTTTATCTTTATGGATGACTATTGCTTTTCCAATGATGCTATTAGCGCCTGACATAGAAAGACCTTCTGCTGTCATATTAGTTTTAGCTTTCTTCTTTGTATCCGCGACGATATTTCCTAGGTCGCCAACGTGGCGATTATCACCGTGAACGTCACCATGATTAGCTGAAGTCGGATTAAAGTGGCCACCCGCAGATGAAAAATCTGGCTTTGAGCAATCGCCCACTTCATGGATATGGAAACCATGGGGACCCGCTTTTAGACCTTCAATATTTGTCTCAATCTTTGTGGAATTATTTTCAGTCGTAAAGTGAACAATACCTTTTACTTTGTATCCTGGTGCCGGTTTTAAAACAGCTTGAGCTTTGGTTGGAACAACAGCAGCAGGTTCAACGGGTGCAGGTTCCGCTGATTGTTTTTTCATTTGCGCGCAACCAACACTTAACAAAACCAGGGCCGATAAAATCAACTTCTTCATACGTACTCCTTGATGTGGATTGTGATTTTCTACACACGAGTATCCGGGAAGCTTTAGTGTTTGTCAGGAACTTATTAGTCACCTAGATAATCGAATAGTCCCACAATGATAAAAGTGATCAGGTAAAAATAAAGGACTACGCGGCCAACGCGTATTTTTGCGGCTAGTAGGGCTCGGGTCGCTAACGTCGTCACAACTACCTCCTTATGGGGGCAACTGATTAGAGCTGCAAGATATGTTAATTATCTCACAGCTAGCCAGACCTCACTAATAGATTTTAACTATTTCTTATATAGCTTAATCCTGTGGAGGACAGATGCAAACCAGCTTCAACAATAGTTTTGATAAAACTGTGCAAACGCTTAGCCGAACTCTTTCTGAAGAATATGTTCTTATGTTAAAAACCCAAAATTTTCATTGGAACATCGAAGGTCCATTGTTCTTTTCTATGCACAGCTTGTTAGGTCACCAGTACAAGAGTCTAGGTGAAAAAGTAGATAGCATTGCTGAAACCATTCGCTCTTATGGAAGTAAGGCTCCGGGCAGTTTCAGGGATTTTTTAAAAACAGCATTGATCGATGAAGCTCCGTCAGACCCAATTACGCCTCATCAAATGATTGAAATTTTGAATAAAGACCACTTAGCACTAGCTACTCGAATTAAAGAACATCGGGAAGAGGCCGAAAAAACTGGCGACGTACATGCCATTGTTATTTACGAAGACCTTATCTCGTTCCACGAGAAGGCTTCGTGGATGATCCGAAGTCATAGGGCATAAAGAGATGACATATCGCTAGCAGGCCGAGGAAGCTTGAAGGTATTAAAGGAGTTTCTTCATGCTTCACTTTCTTGGCCTTCTTTTTATTGCGCCGTTATTTGCTCAAGAAAAAATTCAAGTCAGAAACTTTAGTCCACAGGGCTACGTCAAGTCAGTAGAGCAGGTACGTATTGAGTTTGCGCAGCCCATGGTTCAATTTGGTGATCTGCAGCTTGCAGCACCGGCGCAAAGTGAATGCTTTAAAAAAGGCCAAGGCCGTTGGTTAGATACAAAAAATTGGGTTTTCGATTTTACCGATGCTTTGCCGGGTGGGCTTCTGTGCAGTGTTAAAGTTGCAGGACAAACTTACCAATTTAACACCGGTGGTCCGAGTGTTAAGGATACCTTTCCTCGCCAATATCGCGCTGTTGAAACTGATCAAAGTTTTATCTTGATGGTCGATGCTGCCGCTAAAGAAGATTCCATCAAAGACAATGTTTACTTTGTTATCGAAGGACTGGGTGACAAAATCCCTGTCGAAGTGATTGATGGTCGGGAAAAAGAAAAGATCGTCGAAGCAGCAAAAGAAGAATTCAAATACGATAGCGAAGCCTTGGTCGGCGAAACGGTCGTTGTGAAAGCCAAAAGGACTTTTCCTGCTGGCGGCCGCGTAAGTCTTGTATGGGGAAAAGGTGTCCAGGCGCAAAGTGGTGCGGCAAGCCCGAAGGATGAAACTTTTGAATTTGAAGTCGCTGAAGCCTTTAAAGCTGAATTTTCTTGCCAACGGGAAGCTGTGGGAAAGCCGTGCATTCCGCTATTAGATATGAGCTTTCAGTTTAATTCTTCAGTTGCTTTGACAGAGGCACAAAAGATTTATCTTCAAGCATCTGATGGCAAGAAATTTCCAGCACAGATCAGTCCTGATGAAGTGAAGGTTTCTTATTTAACATTTAAGGGGCCTTTTGCAGCCAACTCTAGTTACGTTTTGCATATTCCAGGTAAATTGAAAGATGAAGATGGCAGAGCACTTACTAATCAGAATCAGTTTCCTTTAAAGGTTAAAACGGGTGTGAATCCGCCGCTACTGAAGTTTGCTGCGAACTTTGGTGTTGTCGAAGCTGGACCAGAAGCCGCCCTAGCTGTGACCTTAAGAAGAGTCGAAAAAAGTTTAATTAATAAATTCACCGGTGTTACTGGGAAATTTGATGCTTCTAAATTTAAGAACATCGTAAAGATTCTGAATGAAGTGCAAAGATCACCGGATAGCTCCGTTCGTTCAGAGATTCTAAAGACTGCTAAGGCTCAATCCATAGTTATTCAAAAACCGTTGAATCCTTCAGAAACTGAAGTCGTCGGCATCCCTTTAAAGCAAAATGGTTTTTATTTCTTAGAAGTGCAAAGCCCCGTATTGGGAACTGCGCTGCTTGATGAAAAGAAACCGTACTTCGTAAGAACCACGGCTTTAGTTTCCTCGATGGCGGTCCATTTAAAGTATTCTGAAAATGAGGCCTGGGTTTGGGTTACTAAACTTAAGACAGCAGAGGTCGTGCCGAATTCTACAGTGCGTATTTTTGATGTGAATGGCAGTGAAGTTCTTAAAGGTACAACCAATTCCCAGGGTTTAGCATACTTTCGGTTTAAGCAGCCGCTAAAGGATTGGAAGCGCAAGGATGATGCTTATTACTATGACGGCTTCTTTGCGGTCGCGGAAAAAGAAAATGATTTTAGTTTTGCCCATTCATCATGGACCCAAGGGATCGAAACATGGCGCTATCAATTGGGCTATGCTGAAAGTACAGATAAATATATCGCCCATGGAATTTTAGATCGTACTTTATTTAAACCTGAAGAAACTTTGTCGGCAAAATTAGTATTGCGCAGATCCGACAGGGCTCAACTACAAATACCTTCATCAAAAGAATATCCTGGCACTATTAATATTTCCCACGATTCAGGTCTGCAAAGTTTTAAGCAGCCATTAAAATGGAATGAAAAAAATGGCACCGCGGTTTTCAGCTTCCAGTTACCAGCAGGCGCAAAGATGGGCCGTTGGAGTTTATCTTTGCAAAAGGATAAAAACGAATCGATCCCCGTGGGTGGGTTTTCTGTAGAAAGCTTCCGAGTTCCTTTAATTCAAATAAGCCTTCTTTCACAGAAACCCCTTTTTGTCTTAGATAAATCTGTCCCGCTAGAAGTGACTGGAAAATATTTTGCTGGCGGACCTGCATCGGATCTAAAAGCCAAATTGCGCTGGAGTGTAGAGCCTAGTTATTTTGAACCTGAATCTGACGACTATGTTGAATATAGCTTCGCCAATGGTGTTGTAAAAGAAGGTTTATTCAGAACCGGTGAAGACGAAAGTGCCCGCTATATCGTACAAAGTGGAACGCAAGAGTTAAAACTTTCTGACACAGGTTCGGCAAAGGTAAACCTTAAAGATCTAAAGTATGGTTCTAGCCCACAAAGATTACGCAGCGAGATTGAATATAAAGATCCTAATGGCGAAATTCAAAATGTGATTCGCTCTTTTATGATGTGGCCATCAAGTGTGGTTTTGGGCATCAAAGCTAAATCGTGGTGGACTCGACCGGACAATGTTGAGTTCGGTATTGTGGCCATGGATCTGCAGCAAAAACCTTTAGCGAAGCAAAAGGTTGCAGTGGATCTTTTCACCAGTCGTTATTACTCCCACAGAAAAAGATTGGTCGGTGGGTTTTACGCTTTTGAAGACTTTAGAGAGTTTAAAAAAGTAGGCGAGCTTTGTGAAGGTGAAACAGATTCCAAGGGTGTCTTTAACTGCGTCGGTAAATCCAAAGTGGCTGGTTCTGTTATTGCGGTTGTTCGATCTAAGGATAAAGAAGGTCGTGATAGTTATGCGAATGTGAATCATTGGATCATTAAAGAAGGAAGCCCGCAGTGGTTTGGATCTGATGACCATGACCGTGCGGATCTAATTCCGTTTAAAAAATCCTATGAAGCAGGGGAAGTTGCTGAGTTTCAACTGCGAACACCATTTGCTAAAAGTAAAGTACTTGTGACCATTGAGCGGGAAGGTGTGCTGCATACCCAGATTGTGGACGTAAAAGGTGATAAACCGGTTATCAAAGTTCCTATCAAGGCAGAATATGCACCGAATGTGGTGGTTTCCGCCTTTGCCATTCGTGAAAGAATTGATGAACCCCTGCCAACGGCTTTGGTTGATTTAGGCAAACCCGCTTTAAAATTAGGGATGGCGGCAATCAAGGTGGGGACAAAAGATAACACCTTAAGCGTTCAAGTTCAGACGGATAAGAAAGCTTACAAGGTCAGGGAAAAAGTTTCTGTTACAATCTCAGTAAAAGACTCTTTGAACAAACCTGCAACAGGTGAAGTTGCCGTTGTCGCGGTTGATGAAGGACTCTTGGAACTTCGTGATAACCAAAGTTGGGATTTATTAACAGCGATGATGAAACCTCGTCCTCATCAAGTGACTACGGCTTCTGGCCAAACTCTGGTGATCGGTAAACGCCACTTCGGATTAAAGGCACTACCCATCGGCGGTGACGGCGGTGGAGCATTAAGAAGAGAACTTTTTGATACTCTTCTTTATTGGAATCCCCAAGTGAAGCTAGATAAAAATGGACAAGTCCAAGTCGTAGTTCCGCTAAATGATTCAACGACAAGTTTTAGATTCGTAGCTGTGGCTTTAGATGGCGCTGATAAATTCGGACATGGTTTTACTTCAATTCAATCTTCCCAAGACATCATGATTGTCCCTGGGTTAGGAGGAATAGCAAGATTAGGAGATGTTTTTAAAGCCGGATTTGCCGTGCGCAATAATACCGCGCAAATTCATAGCATAAATCTAAAGTTAAAAGTAAATGGTGCTGAGACTTCATATCCTGCTCAGAAAGTCGACCTTAAATCCGGTGAATCCAAAGAAATCTTCTGGGAAATCAAGGTGAATACAAATCGTCTTGAGTATGTTGTTAGCGCAGTAGGTACTAATGGCAAAACTCTGGATGAGGTAAAAAAAGTTCAGAAGGTTTTACCGGTCTATATACCGCGTGTGTTACAGACCCAGATGGGATTATGGCCGGAATTTACGTCGCTTAATATTGAAGAGCCTGCGAAGGCTGTGACGGGGCAGTCATCAGTGTTGGTAGAGCTACAAAACTCAATCGGACTTAGCAAGGAATCCCAGAAGGATTTCTGGAAAAACTATCCTTACACTTGCTTAGAACAACAAGTTTCAAAATCTGTGTCCCTAGCAGATAAAAAGCTGTGGCAGAAAATCGAGGATAAGCTTAGCACCTATATAGACGCTAACGGACTTCTTCGCTATTTCCCTAACGATCAAACCATGGGGAGTGTCGCTTTAACTTCATATATTTTAGCAATTAGTCACGAAGCAGGATTTAAACTAAGTCAGGAAAACGAAACCCGTCTGCTTGACGGTATTTCCGCTTACGCCCAAGGCCGAACCCGCGAAGAGGTAAAAGCAGTTTCGTTAGACGAACCACTAAAAAAGGTTTCTGCGTTTGAGGTCTTATCAAGATATGGGAAGTTAAAACCTGACTTGCTGACTTCTATCAATGAACAACTGGGACAGTGGCCTCTATACACATTGATAGAATGGTATCAAATCCACTTAAGAGAAAAATCAATACAGAACAGAGGGAAAAAACTTAACGATATCACTCAACAAATTCGTAGCCGACTTATTGTTACCTCGAAAAAAGTTCAGATTAAAAATGATAAGCGTGAAGCGATGGCCTGGTTGATGCGTGATTCGCAATCAGCCCTGTTAAGACTGATACTTGCTGCTGACTTAGAACAATGGAAAACCGACTTGCCTCGCCTTTACACGGCAGCGTTGTCTGAACAGAAACAAGGGGCGTGGTTATTAACAACTTCAAATGCCTGGGGAGTTCTAGCCAATAAACGGTTCCAAACAGCATTCGCAAAAGAAAAAGTGGAAGGTGCCGTTATCGTACAACTAGGAAGTGAAACAAAAACTCACGCTTGGACTGAACCGATGGGGACGTTTGAACTTCCGTTAAAAGAAAAGAAATCAAATCTTGTTCTGGCTCAGAAGGGACCAGGGGCACCATGGATTACCGTCTCGATGAAGGCCGCTGTTCCTATATCTGAAAAAGTATTCGCAGGACTGCAATTAGAAAAAACCATAACCGCAATAGAACAAAAAAGGCCAGGCTCATGGAGCATCGGTGATGTTGCCCAAGTGAAAATCAAGGTGAAGTCCGCAACCACCCATCCTTGGTTAGTGCTTGAAGATCCGATTCCAGCAGGTGCTAGTGTCCTGACTTCTTCGCTAGCTTCGGCGGTGGAAAGAATGGAAACAGGTGTGCGGTTTTATGAAGAATGGTTTAGCGGTGAGCAAGTTTACGAATACACTTTGCGCTTTAACCAATCAGGCATGTACCAACTGCCAGCCACCCATGCTGAGGTTATGTATAGCCCAGATATTTTTGCGGATCTGCCAGAAACAACATGGACGGTGAGTGAGTGAAATTAAGAACAAAGTGGGTGCTTAGCTTTATAATTCCGTCGCTGATTTTTTCAGCGGGGGTTTTTGTTGCCCAGGCACCCGCAGTTCCTGAATATGACCTCATCAAAACTCGCCATAAAGGTTCAGAGTTATGGTTAAAGGATCGCAACGGTCATTTATTGCATCAGATGCGAGTTGATAACCAGGAGCGTTCATTCACGTGGATGTCTTTAAAGCAAGCATCCCCTGCGTTGATAAATTCAGTTTTTGAGTCAGAAGACAAAAATTTTATCCACCATAGCGGCGTTGATTACAAAGCTCTAGTGGCCAGTCTTTATCAAAGAGTGTTTAAACGCTCGTCCCGCGGTGGTAGTACGATTTCAATGCAGCTTCTAAAGCTGCTATCTAAAAACCGAAACTATTATTCAGGGATTACAGGCAAGATTCGTCAGGTTCGAGATGCTTATAACCTTGAACAGTCTTGGTCTAAAGACGAAATCCTGGAAGCCTATTTAAATCTAATTCCATTAAGAGGAGAAAATCGTGGGATCGCTGCGACTTCATGGGCTTTATATCAAAAATCTCCAGGCTCATTAACTTTGACGGAGGCTACTGCCCTTGCCGTGCTTATCAGATCGCCAAACGCTGATCAAACAGTATGGGTGCGCAGGGCATGTCAGCAACGCCCGACAAACTGTGAGCAATTTAAAAATGTTATTCCAGAATTGGTTCGAAAAAGTTCTGCAGGAAGCAAGTACCAATCTGCTCTGCACTTAGCACAAAGACTTAATAAGACCTTCCAAGCCGGAGAAGTCAAAACAACCATCCACGGTGATCTGCAAACCTACATTCAAGAATTAATTCAATCCCATGTCTCATCGCTTAAAAAACAAAACGTGAATGAAGCCGCAGCTATTGTTATTGAAAATGAAACCGGTGAAGTGTGGGCCTATGTCGGTGGCAGTGGTCTTTCCCCTGAACACAAATACGTCGATGGCATTCAAGCATTACGGCAAGCAGGTTCGACGCTAAAGCCTTTCCTGTACGCCACTGCTTTCGAAAAAGGTTTAATTACGCCGGACTCTTGGATTGAAGATTCAGCTGTCGATATCGTTTTTGAACGCGGAGTTTATAAACCGCAAAATCACGATCGCAAATATTATGGCTGGGTGAAGGCAAAAGTCGCTTTAGCCTCATCTCTGAATGTCCCGGCAGTGAAAGTCTTTAAACTTTTAAATGACGAAAGCTTTTGGGAAAATCTAAAGGCTTTAAACTTTCGGTCATTGCAGAATCCCGATTATTACGGCCCCGCTTTAGCGTTAGGCGTAGCGGATATCACTTTAGAAGATTTAGCCCAAGCCTATAGAGCCCTTGCCCGTAACGGTCTTTACAGCGATCTTAAATTTACAAGCTCTGCAGAAAAGAACGTTTCTTCTAGGGTCTTCACCGAAAGTACAACCAGTCAGGTAACAGAGATCCTAAGCCATTCAGAAAATCGCGTTCTAGGTTTTGGATTAGATTCAAGTCTGTCAGCTAACGGGGCCGCAGTAAAAACCGGAACTAGTAAAGACATGCGTGATAATTGGTGTGTTGGTTACAACCCACGCTTCACCGTGGCTGTATGGGTAGGTAACTTTACAGGTGAGCCTATGTGGAACGTCATGGGTGTTACCGGCGCGGCACCCATTTGGCAAAAGATCATGCAGCATCTGGATGAAAGGTTTCCTTCCACTGAAAAGAATCTTTCGTTTCAGCAGAAACCTTCAGAGACAAATCCACAGACTTATCCTCGCGCCAAAATCCTATATCCCCAAGATGGAATGATCTTAGCTTTAGATCCTGGAATACCAAATGAAAACCAAAAAGTCCCTTTAGTGATTGAATCCGTAGGAAAAGAAAAACTGTTCTGGAAAATCAACGGGAAGAAAATTTCAGCAAACTCAAGGCAGTTGTGGGAGCCCCAAAAGGGGCGACACGTATTTGAACTTATCAAAGACAATCAAACTTTAGAAAGCGTGACTGTCCTGGTGAAGTGATTAGATGTCGTAGTGGAACAAAACCGGCATTTGCAGGTCTGGATGCAGACTTAATTTCACCGGGCAGTTTAAAGCAATGTCCTCTAATTTTTTGCGATAATCCTGAGGAATGGATTGGGGCATGTGCAGAACCACGTTAAGCTTTGCAACTTTGCGTGGAGCCGTGCTCATTTCTTTTTCTACAGTCACCCAAGCGTTCTTAAGATTCACGCCATCTTTTTCCGCAGCAATCGCCATCACGGTAAGCATACAACTGCCAGTAGCAGCCCCTAAAAGATCTGTCGGAGAAAACGCTTCACCCTTACCATTATTATCTTTAGGTGCATCTGTTGAGATTTGCGCATTAGAAGGGCCATGGGTGAGTTCGCAGTGCTTTTCACCCTGATATACTGCAGTCATTTTAACCATTAATTAGCTCCGGAGACTAAGAGGACATTTCCTCGATGATTTTACGTAATCTCATCTCGGAAGATTTAGACATATCCGCATAGATTTTACGTAAGTGAGTGGATCGAACAGGATCGTTTTTGGAAGCTTTCATTTCGCGACCAAATTTCAAAGCCGCACAAACGCTTTCAATAACTAACTTTCTTTTTGAGTCTTTAGTGATGAAGTCAAAGGCGCCAAGAGAAAGAGCTTCTAATGCTCTAGAGTGGTCACCATGGGCCGTTAACACCACAAACGGAGTCATCTGCCCCAAAGAGCGAACGTAAGCTAAAAACTTAAGTCCATTCATTTGTGGCATTTCAATGTCAGATAAGATGGTATCAAATTCTTGATTCTTTACGATCTCAAGTGCGGCGGCTCCGTTTTCGGCTTCAACGATTTCGTCTACGAACTCTTTTAGGAAATGTTTTAACAGCTCGCGGATATCAGAATCGTCTTCTACGATAAGTAGTCGGCTTTTCTCTTCTGGGGCTGCCATAAAACTCCTTAGGGTTAGGCAAAATTATTGATCACTTTTAACAGTGTATCCTTTTTAAAAGGCTTCGCAATATGATCGTCACAGCCTGCTCTTAAAGATTTTTGTCGATCTTCAGAAAGTGCATGGGCAGTAAGGGCAACAATTGGAATCGGCGGTTTGTTATTTGCTTTTTCCCAATTGCGGATCGCTTCCGTTGCCGCATAACCGTCCATTTCAGGCATTTGTACGTCCATAAAGACAATATCAAACTGCTCTGACTTTACCTTATCAACCGCCATAAGTCCATTTTCTGCTTCAACTATTTCAAACGGCTCGTTCTTTAAATAATGAATGAAAAGAGTGCGGTTGTCCTCGGTATCGTCTGCCACAAGGATGCGAATTTTTTTGCCTGGGGTACGGATTTTTTTAGGCGGTGGAGTTTCCGTTTCTGGCTTTTCCTGATGCAGAGGCTTATTAGTCACAGGGTGATAAACTTGTTCGCGGTATGGAATAGTCAGGAAGAACGTCGTTCCGGCGCTCTCTTGGCTTTTAAACCAGATCTGGCCACCCATAAGTTCCACGAGGCTCTTAGAAATCGCCAACCCCAAGCCTGTTCCGCCAAAGCGACGTGTAATGGAACTGTCGGCCTGACTGAATTTCTGGAAGATCAACTGCTGTTTATTTGCCGGGATACCCACGCCCGAATCGCTCACGCTGATAAGCAGACTGTCTTTGCGTGATGGGCTTTTTTCCACGGCCACGCGAATATAGCCGCTTTCCGTGAATTTTAACGAGTTTCCGACGATATTAATTAAAACCTGACGCAGTTTTGTAGGGTCACCCATTAGGAAAGGAGTTAAATTCGGCGCGATAGAGAAAGAATAATTGAGTCCTTTTTCTAGCGCTCTAGGTTTCATCATTTCTTCCACATCGAACATAAGTTTCTTAAGATCGAATGGAATGTTTTCAATAGATACTTCGCCGGCCTCAATTTTTGATAGGTCCAAAATGTCATTGATAAGCGCCATCAGTACTTCACCAGCTTTACAGAAAATGGTGACGTAATACTGTTGGTCGGCGTCTAGCTTTGTTTCTTTTAAAAGTTCCGCCATACCCATGATGGCATTCATCGGCGTTCTGATTTCGTGACTCATGCGAGCCAGGAATTCAGACTTCGCTTGCGATGATTTCAATGCATCATTCTTCGCTGCTACCAGGGCTTGTTCCACGCGGCGAATGTCGTTGATATTTTGAATGGTACCGTAAGTTGAAATCGGATTTCCGTATTCATCATATTCAGTACGCGCCAGCATTCGCACCCAGATCACTTCACCGTTGGCTTTACGGCGAATTCGGAAGTCTAAACTCATGTGCGTGCGATTTTTCTGGGCCTCCTTAAATGCAATATCTAGTAAAGGAAGATCATCAGAATAAACTAAGCTGCGGAATAAATCGTAGGTGGCCTGCTTGTTTTGATTTACACCTAAAATGTTATAAGTCTCTTCGGTCCAGAAGGATTTATCCGCCATAATATTCCAGCGGAAAGAACCCGTCTTAGAAAGTTCCTGGGATTGTTTAAGCAATTGTTCATTAAGCTCAATAGTATGTTCTAACTGCTTTTTCCAAGTCACATCGCGGCCGGCAATAACAATGTATTTAGAATTCTTATCGCCGATCATCGACCAGTGAATCTCAAAGGGAAGTCTTTCCCCAGAAAGTTTTTTGAATTCACCTTCGAAGGGTTGCGAACTTACTTCTTCGCCTTTTAAGGCTGAAATGAAAGAAACAAAATCAGCATCGATCCATAATTTCAAATCTGAATTTTTCAAAAGGTTCTGGGGCATTTCTAAAACTTTTGCCGCCGAAGAATTCACTTCAGAGATCTGCAATAACGGCTCACCTGAAGATTCAACATCCGATTGTGCCGCAGTCACAATCAATACTGGCACGTCGACATTTTGAAACACGGTGCGCAGGAATTCCATTGTTTGGTGGGTGTTTTTAAAATCTTCAAGGGACGTGTTGTAGTTGGAAATGATATTCTTGAATCTGCCTTTTTTAGGAACTTCAAGGCGAGCACTAAAGTCTTTGTTTTTAAATTTTTCTAAAGCTTCATTAAGGCTTAGCATCGGCGCAAACATTCTGCGCGACATTTGCACCGCGACCACTACTGAAATACCCAGCAAGGCGATTCCCAGAGCCATGACCGGATAGATTTTTTCGCGCACGGGATTTAAATATTCACTTTGGTTGATCTTGGCAATAACCACCCAAGAGGTGCCGCCGGGAAGATCAATTTTCTTGGCTGAAAGCTCTACGCGGTTATTCAAATAATCGTTGTCGATTTCTTCAGCGCTGCCTTTGCTTAGGTAGCGGTCGATTTTCTGACGGGGATGACTCATAAGCAGCGCTGTTGTTTTCGCTTTACGAATTGCAGCCGCAGACGCTGTTTGGTCAGAAAGCTTCGGATATTTTTTAAAGAAACTTTGGGAGTTTTCTATGAACAGGCGCGAAGTGTTTCGCATCAAACCTTCTGGGCCGTAGACAACAACCTCTCCGCTTTTTTGCAGGCCTAAAGTTTTCCAAACTTCTTCGTTGCTAAGAACTCCATCAATGCGGCTGACAGAGATTTGAAAAAGAAGTGTTCCCAAAAATCGATTGGAAGAAAATATGGGTGCCGCAAGAAATGCTTCAGGCTTTGGCCAGAAATAAACCAGCGGAGCAAAATCAAAAAACTTAGTTTCACCTGGTTGTGCAGCCAGCGACCAACGGTAGGCCTGCGCCATTCTGGTATTTGCAAACAAGCCAGCCCCAAGATGAGCACCCAGATTCAAAGACTTCTTTACGGTGAACGCGACATTGCCTTCACGGTCTAAAAGAATCAGATCAGAAATTTTAGTTTTTTCAGTCAGGCCGTTTAGAAAACCTTGGATGTCAGCCACATTTCTAAAATAAGAAAGCGCCGGAGCGCCTTTAGGGAGTGAAACTTTATTGATCGGAATACTTTCCACCGTTGCCGCACGGATGTATTGGGACTGCAGGAAAAGCGAAAGGTTCGACATTTGCGCCGTCGCTTTATTAAGCTCGGCATAATTCAAGGCTTGATAGTTATTTAAAACATTCGCGCGCCAGTCACTTTCACGGCTGTGTTTGCTTAACCAGTTCTTAATTTCCAACTGAGCAGAAGGATATCTTTCTAAAAAATTCTTGATGACTGGGGATTCAGTGAAGGTGATTAAAGTCGAATTTAGGTAATCAACGTCTTTAAGAATCTCTTGAGCTTTAATATTTCTGGCGCGGCGCAGACGTTCAATGGAGTTTTCTTCGAGGGTCGAAGCACCGATCTGGAATCCAATTGCTGAAGCTAGGAGGAGCGTGCCTAGCACCAATGTGGCAGTAAATAGAAAAAGGCGGCTCCGTTGTGACATGAACAGTTATTTACATAGTAACGTAGTGAATATCGACACTTAAAAAGTGAATGCGCATCTTTTTCACTAGGTCTTTTAGAGGAGAGCTGTCGCCAGCTTTCGCAGACTGTTCCATTTGCGCAGCAAGGTCGCTAAGCTCGTTAAAACCGTAGCCAGCCGCTGCGCCTTTAATCTTGTGTGCTAGTTGAGAAATAGCGGTCAGGTCGTTCTTCTCAACGAGTTCTTCAAGGGTCGCGATATCTTTTTTGCGATTCTCGACGAACTGGGGAATTAGATCCTGCAAGTCAGCATCGATTTCAACTTTCACTCTAGACATTTCCATGCACTCCTTATGCTTGAAATCTACTGGAGTTTACAATTCATTTTAGTTTATTGAAGTATTTATTGCATACTTTTAATCGGACTGGGAAGTCCTCGTCATTTTTTGGTTTTTTTCACTTATTTTTAACAAACCTGAAGCTTAAATGTTCTTAAAAACCGTGGAAAAGATCAGCTATTTAAGTTCGACACACACTAGGGCAAATTTATCGGACCCTTTGCTATAGGTGGCAGAAAACTCCGCCAGGCCTTGCGAATGGGAAAGCTGGGCATCAACCCGCACTGTGGGGGAATACCACATCTGAATAAAAGTATCTCGTTCCCATAAGGGAATTTGGTAAATCTTGGTTGCGGTGCTTTCGACGACAATAAAGTTTTGGATTAGATCAACTTTGCCTAACTCCATATTGTCGGTGGGACTAAAAAACTTTTTCATGCGCACCGATGAAAAACCATGGCTGTCATTGGCAAAACGGCAGGTGTAGACAGAGCTTTCATCACTCCATGCATTTACGGCAAAAAATAAAATTGAAATACTTAAACGTCTCCACAGTGCCATCTATTCCTTATCGCTGATTAGCACAGAGACTTAAGGTTTTCTTGCTGGTCATTGGACTAGAACTATGTAGAAGTATTCGTTGAATGACCCAAGGGTTCCATGAACCATAAAGTCTCGTCGTGAAGGAGTCAGTATGTTAGCAGTTGAAGTCAGTTCGCCCGGAGGACCCGAGGTTTTAAAAATCGTCGAACGTCCTCGTCCCGAACCCGGTCCTAAAGAAGTTGTGATTGAAGTTCATGCTGCTGGCGTTAACCGTCCTGACTGCGCGCAAAGGCAAGGTACTTATCCTCCGCCACCGGGCGCTTCAGACATTCTTGGCTTAGAAGTTTCAGGAAGGATTGTGGCGATAGGAAAAGAAGTGAAGCGCTGGAAGGTCGGCGATTTCATTTGTGCATTAGTAAATGGCGGAGGTTATGCCGAATACGTCGCCGTTCCTGAGGGACAATGTTTGCCGATTCCTGATGATATGGATCTTGTGCAAGCAGCTGCCTTGCCGGAAACTTTTTTCACTGTGTGGACCAATGTTTTTGAAAGTGCCGGATTAAAAAACGGAGAAAGCATTTTGATTCATGGTGGTTCTGGAGGAATTGGCACTACGGCGATTCAACTTGCCCATGCTTTTGGTGCAAAAGTTTTTACGACGGTAGGAAAAGAAGAGTCTGTGGCGCAATGTAAAGAGTTGGGCGCCAATGTCGTCATCGAATACAAAAAAGAAGATTTCGTCACCGTTATTAAAGACCAAACTGCCGGTAAAGGGGTCGACGTTATCCTTGATATGGTGGGTGGGGAATACTTTCGCCGCAACCTAACTTGTTTAAGTCTTAAGGGTCGCCTGGTGCAAATTGCAACGATTCAAGGCGCTGCGGTGGAACTTGATTTAAGAGTGATGATGGCAAAGCGTTTGACCTTGATGGGTTCAACTTTGCGCCCACGATCTTCCGAAGAAAAAACAAAAATCGCGGATTCACTTCTGCAAAGAGTGTGGCCCCTGTTAAATGATGGAAGATTACAACCAGTGATATACAAAACCTTTCCCCTTAGTCAGGTAAAAGAGGCCCATGAACTGATGGAATCCAGTGCACACACTGGAAAGATTGTATTATTAGTGAAGAAATAATTTCTTATTCTTCGCTCTGTAATGAACATTTAAACTTCCAACATCGGTTCACAAAAATCTAAAACTGGAATGTGCACATGCATACCGCCGAAAGATACGGTCACGGATATACCACTATTCTTTCTCCAGGAAATCAGGCACCGGATTTCTGTTTAGCCTCTGCTCCGGATCAGAAGCTCTGCTTGAAAGATCTTTTAGGCAAACCTTTGGTGTTGGTTTTTTATCCCGCAGATTGGAGTCCTCAGTGCGAGGACTTGGATGTATGTGAAAACATTCTTCAGCAACTTCAAGAGTGCGACTCTGCACTGGTGGCTATTTCACTCGATGCACCTTGGTCCCACTTAGCATTTAGTAATGAAAGGAAACTACACTTTCCGCTACTGGCTGATTTTCAGCCTAAAGGAGAGGTTGCGAGAAAATACGGGATTTACGACGAGAATAATGGCGTTTGTGACCGGGCAATCTTTGTGATTGATCAAGAAGGTGTGATTTCGTGGAGCTATTTGGCACCTGAAGGCATTAAAATCAAAGCTGATGCAATTTTGAATGCGGTGGATGCCCTGAACCGTCGAGATTAAATTCGAAGGAGAAACTCATGAGATTGAATTCTTCAGTGAGCGAAAAAGATCATTATCGCGGCCCCCTTCATGCTCCTATTATCTTGGTCGAATATGGTGATTTCCAATGTCCCTATAGTGCTAAAGCCTTTTATGAAATTGAAAATGTTTTAAAGGAACTTAAGGGCAGCATTTGTTATTCGTTTCGGTATTTTCCGGTTCAAGGTTTACATCGTCACGCAATCATCGGGGCTATGGCTGCTGAAGCGGCTAGCCGCCAAGGAATGTTTTGGCCAATGCACCATATGTTGTTTCAAAACTTCGATACCATTGATGAACAAAGTATAAATAAATTCGCGCAAATGATTGGCCTTGATATGGAACTGTTTCAAGGGGACATGGCCAACCCTGATTTAATGAAACGAATTGAACGTGATTACAGGGACGGCGTAAAAAGCGGAGTCATCAATACGCCCACGCTATTTTTAAATGGTGACTGGTTTGACCATCCCACCAACCATCATGAGCTCGTATTAGCTGCAGAAGAGCTGATGCAGACATCCAGAAGAAAGCATTTTTAGCACATCCGTGCTGTCGATCTTTTTGACATCCATGAAAACCTTTTCGAGCCGTGTGATTTGTTCAACGGCGTCCGAACAAAATCTGTTATACCTGGTTTCATTCAGATTTAACTTAACAAGGAACGGGTATGAAAGCGAATAAGTCGGCTCTTGCTTTAGCGGTTTGTGTGGCGGTTCTTTCTTTAGGTACAGTGGCTAACGCCAAAGCGGTAAAAACCCGCACTGAAAAAGTAAATTGTTCGTTTAAAACTACCAGCGATATCGTTCTTGAAGACGGCACTTCTTATACAGAAATCAATGACAGTAAAACCACGGTTCGCAGAACAGTTGTAGAGCTTGGTGAAGGTAAAGAAAAGGTTTCGACTTCGGGTGAAACGACTGTTGTGATTTATAAAGCCCAAGGAGAAAACAAGGAACTGAGTGGTAAGTACGCTTATAGCTACACAAGTTTAACGGATAAAAAAGTTTCCAAGTTGGGTGAAGGCTATAAGAAAACTTCTGTGAAAGTAAAAACCATTCAAACCGGTAAAGACGGCTATCAATTTGAAAGTGCCGACGGAAAAAGTGACACTCGCACCAGTGAATTTTCAAACGTAAAAATTGAAGAAGTTAAAGGTAAAGAGTCCCGCGAAGTATCAGTAAAACATAATAACTCTTACCTGCCGATCCGTGATTACGTGACTGTTGAAGAAAAACGTAAAGACGGCGTGACAGTGACGACGACGACTTTGAAAACTCCGTACACGGATGATTACGGCGTTAAGTACACTGTTAAAGAAGACGTACAAGTGTGCGAGACGGTCGTAGAACTTCGCAACTAGAATTACCCTTGTTCTAGCGAAAAGCCCTGCCTATGGCGGGGCTTTTTTATTTCTGCATGACAACCAAAAGATTCCTCACTAGATTATGTAAATATGAACCGATTTATAGCAGAATCCTGGCGCTGGTTGTTTTTGATTTCCACGTTTGCTTTAGCGATATTTCTTATCATTCGTTCGTAAAAGGCTTACCTCGATAGGGTGGATGTGTTAGATCCTTCCCTATGAAATTTCAAACCTCTACTTTACGTCAGAATAGCTTTCAGGAAATGTCATTAGCTCCGGTGCTGTTAACAGCTCTTGGAAAAATGGCTATAAAAAAACCAACGCCGGTTCAGGCAGAGGTTATTCCCGTCAGCTTACAAGGATCTGACCTAGTGGCTGTTGCGCAAACGGGAAGTGGCAAGACGTTGGCTTTTGCGCTTTCGTTGCTTACCACACTTCATAAAAAGCCTGAGGCACGCGCTTTGGTGCTAGCACCTAGTCGCGAGATGGCTCAGCAGATCTATAAGGTTTTCCTAGAGCTTTGTGTTGAGATGCCGGTTTCAGTTTGTCTTGCTATTGGCGGTAGTACGGGTTCAAAACAAGCAAATCAGCTTAAGAAAAATCCTCGTCTTATTGTAGCAACTCCCGGTCGTCTGAATGATCACCTGACAGGAAATAAACTTTTACTTCAAGGTGTTGAGATCGTTGTGATCGATGAAGCAGACCGTATGTTGGATATGGGTTTTGCCCCACAACTTAAATTCATTCAAAATACTTTGCGTGGGAATACTCAGACATTGATGTTTTCAGCAAGTTTCGGCCAGGCTGTCGAATCTATTGCCCAGTTATTTATGAAATCCAATGCTTTTATGATTCGTTCAGGAAAAGCAGAAGAGCCAGTTACGAGTCTTAAGCAAAAAGTAGTGTTCCTAGATCGGACGATGAAAAACGATCACATCCTAGATGAGCTTAATGCTACTAAAGGTGGAGTTATCGTTTTCACTGGAAGCCAGGAAAGTTGTGAAGGTCTTGGGGCTCATTTAAAAGAATACGGTTATGAAACTGATTTGATTCATGGCGGACTTTCGCAAGGACAACGCAACCGCGTGGTGCGTGAGTTTCGCGAAGGCGATATTCGCGTCTTAGTTGCGACGGATCTTTTAGCTCGGGGACTTGATGTGCCTCACGTTGATCACGTTATTAACTTTGATTTACCTTTTCAGTCAGAAGACTTCCTTCACAGAATCGGAAGAACAGCGCGCGCGGGCCGTTCAGGCCAGGCAATTACATTTGTAACTCCTTCTGATCATCGCATGTATCAAAAGATTAAAGCTTATTTGCAAGGCGCTGATGAAGTTAAGCTTGATGCTAAGTTCACCTTTATTGATCGTTCAAAGAAGTTTGCTCGTGGTGGTAAACCTGAAGATAAAAAAGACTTTCGAAAAGGTTCTGCTCCTAAAGCGGGTAAGCCAGAATACAAACCCAAATCTGGTAAATCTCCGTTAGCAGGAAAGACATTCGCTAAAAATAGTCCCCACAAAAAATCGAGTGGGCACGGTAAATCCGGATCTGGGTTTTTAAAGAAAAGATAAAGAAAAGGCTCTAGCGAAACTAGAGCCTTTTTTATTACGCTAAAATTTCAAAAGCTTCTTTTGTTTCAACTTGCACAGGAATATCGCGCATTAAGCCCGACAAACTTCGGCAAGGGCCGATGTTAATGAACTGTTTAATGTTCTTATCATTTACTAACTGTTGCACCGCTTGTGACCAATGAATAGGGCGAGTGATGCTTAATAGGAATTCCTGCTTAATAAGTTCGGGATCTTCCAATGGTTGGGTGCTTAGGCTTGAGAAAACCGAAATCTTCGGTTTAAACGCTTTCACTTCATGAAAATCACTTTCAACCGCTTGCACGTAAGGCAAGATGTAACGAGAGTGCGCAGGGTATTCTAGAATAGTGATAACATTCCAGTTCTTTTCCTTCGCGCGCTCTTCAACCTTGTTAAGGTCAGCATAGCGGCCACCAATGTTTAAAAATCTTGGTGTAAGACAAGAAACATCCACAGCGGTTTCATCAAACCACGCAAAGTCCTCTGCACCGAAAACTTCGCCCTTTGGTGCTAGAACACCGATGTTTTTACCGATTTGGTCGATACCATCGATTCTTTGCGTGAACCAGATGTGATTAAAAACGGCGTCTTCAAAAGCATATGCTCCTGCGAATACAGCGCGAGCTAGGTCACCCAGTGAACAACCCATAACCCAATCAGGTTCACCGACTTTATCTTTTAATCTTTGCGCTACGCCTGACTGAATAGAACAGATAGCCACAGCAGCTAAACTGATGTTTTTTAAAGAATAGATTTCTTCAGCGGGCAGCTCTAGGAATTCTTTAAAATCAAATTTCTTATTAAAGCGGTCACTAATGACGTTTTCAGCGCGGGCAAAGTAATCCTGCACCTCTGGAAGGTGAAGGAATCGCGCGCGATCTGATTTTCGCATCAACGAATTTAACCCAGGAAAAATAAAAGCAACGGACATTATTGCAGCTCCATAACTGGGGAAGATGCCAAAGTCGGTGTTGAGTTTACTTGGTTTTCTACAACTTTATATGGAGGAACGAAACTTCCTGCTGCCTCGGCTTCAACAATTAAATGAACGCCTTGCGCGCAGAATTTTTCAAACTGTTCTTCTTCGATCTGTTTTACGAACTTCAGAATTTCAGGATCGAAGTAGTTTTTCTCTGTCAGGTTGTTATTCACCATTTTTGTATGTTCAGCTTCATCGTTAAGGATGACAGCGATGGTGTGGGCTAGGCTCATGTTATCAGTAGTGCGTTGAATTTCAGAGTAGTGTTTAAATACTCTCATCTCTAAGCCCCAAGCGCCGTAAAGATAAAGCATTTCAGGCTCTTTGATTTCTTTCATAAGCGCACTGAAATAACCTAGCAGATATCTGTTGGAAGCGCGGATCATCGACTTTTCAAGCTGTTTATAGACGTCCGTTTTTGAATACACGCGGCGATCCAAAAGGATGCAACGTTGTAACATCTGTGTATGACGGATTTCATCATCAACGTGTTCTTGCATAGAAGGCGGTTGCGGGATGTTGCGATCGTTGAAGATTCTTTGCATGTGTCGTGCAGCGGTTTCTTCGCCGTTAGCTAAAGCATAAGTCCAAGCGTATGTTGCATAAGGACGGTCCGAGATCATCGCTACTAGCTGCGAACTTGGTTTTAGATCAGCTAAGTTCTTTTCATCGGCGTCGATGAATTCTTGTACCAAGTCAGTCATTCTAAGAACCATTTTTAAGCACATGTCTTTTTCAATGGCTTGAAGCTGTTGCAAAGAAATTTGATCTTCAGCTGGTAAAGAATCGCGGAACTTTCTTCCTAAAGCGATATGGGCATTTTCTTCAGACAAAACTTGTTTCATGGCCTCGCGGATTTTTGGATCGCGGGTGCCATCGATATACACTGAATAAATTTGGAAAGGGAACTGTTCGATAGTGATAGCGCCGTGAACATAAGCTGTGAATCGAGATGAAGCTTGAACCAATACTGGATTGGCGAAATATCCCATCACGAAGGACTCAGCGATGTTGCTAAGTCTTTGGCGAAGCAGGCGATAAGATTCGTTTAACGGCTCTGCATGGGGACGTAAGTTTAAGATCACATCACGGTGACGGTATTCATCATCAGCGTGGTTTTGAATCTCTGGAATGTATTCTTTTGGGGTCGACTTAGAGATGTTACCCATGATTTGTTCTGCCGCTAAATGCTCCATATGTGAAAGCGTATTTAACCATGCAGATTCCAAGTGGGGAGTTTGAACTACGAGCGAAATAAGATTTGCGATTGAATCAGTAAAGCTTGCCATGGCATATACCTAGCACGCCTAAATAGGTCCTCAAAGAAGGGCCTGCGAATTACCGTAAAATTCAAAAAAGACAGCGAAATCACTGTAAAATTGACATAAAAATCGGTGCCTGTGTGTTAATCGCAAAGTGGTTAACCGGCTCAGGATTCATGAACTGTCGCGGAATACGGTATTAAAAGTACAGCGTCGTTGAAAGAGAAAACTCTCGTAACAGGTAGTAATTGTAAAGTGCGCCAAGCATGATGTTCTTCGTAACGCCGAAACGGACTCCGCCAAAGTATTCAATTTTGACGCTTTTATTCTCCATCTGTTTGGTTTCATAGTTATAAGCCATGGTTGGAGATTCCTCCACTCGTTGAGACAGAGTGAAGATGGCTCTTTTCGTAGATAAAGTCGCAGTGTAAGTTTGCACTGTTGCAAACGCCGGTTCGACATAATCTGGAACTAGGACTTTTAGATTTGAATAATCTAAAGACAATGAATGCAGGAATAAACCCAGATTGTAAGTGTGAACCTGGTACTTGACGACGTCATAAGCATTTCCGCCAAAGCCATCATCATAGGACATTGCACTTTGATCGTTATAAACTGAATATCCAAACGAGAAAGCCCCAAGCGAACCATTCAGACCACCACCGCCCGTAGTACCGTAGCTGATCTTATTGTAGCGAGCCATCACACCAAGGTTTACAGAGTAATTGTTAAGACCTGAACCCGTTTTTTCTAAAAGATTGAAGGCTGTTGCCAAAGTGATCTTGTTATTTGGGAACTTTTCACGCTCTGTTTTGCGGTCTTGAGTTTGAAAGGAATATTCAAAACCCGGTTGGCCGAAAAAGGTATCTTCACTGTTTGACGGGGAAATTGCAGCACCGAAGCGCCCTGTCCCGCGAACGAACGAAAGGTCCCCTTCGCTTTTAAAAAAAATCGATTCGATACCATAACCTTTTTCCGTGGGAACTGCCGCAGGATTGATCTTAACTTTCGATCCAGTGCTTGGGGCTCCACCGTCTCCGCCACTGCTTCCGCGAGATGAGCTGTCACATTGATTGATCAACTGACAACGTACATCTGGAATACCAGCTTTTGCCGATAACGGAGTGATAGAAAAAAAGAAAGCCAGCACCGCCAGCCCAAGAATGGATTTTTTATGGTGAATCACAAAGAAAGGATAACTAGAATTTGATAACAAGAAAACTCTGGGCTGCTAACTTTAAAAATTCTGTCAAAAGAGCCGGATTTTGGGCCAAGCCCTAAGTCCGGGTTGGCGTTTACGATGGGGAATAAGACAGAAAAACATTCCCATTCTTGAATGTGCGCGAGTTTGTCAGCTTTAGATTAAGGATTTTTTGTAAACCTTCAAACTGAGTTCTTCCTGAGCCTAAAACAACGGGTATAACTACGACTGAGTAGTCATCGATTAAGCCAGCTTCAGAAAGTTGGGAAATAATCGAGCCGCTTCCTAGAATTGTTATATCAATTCCATCTTGGTTTTTAAGTTTGCGAACTTCCTCAACCAAATCACCTTTTACAAGTCGGCTGTTATTCCATGTGACATCAGAAAGAGTTTTAGAGAAAACTATTTTCTCCATTCTATTCATTCCATCAGCTATTTCCGGCATCATTTTTTTTGCTTCTTCTGTAGGCCAAAAACTTTCCATCATCTGAAAAGTTTTTCTTCCGAATAATAGTGTGCCACCGCCTCCAGCATTCCCTTTTACAAAGTTATCAAAGTCTTCATCAGGGGGTGCACAGTGGGCCCAACTCATGTCCGAATTTTTGTCAGTAAAATAGCCATCTAAAGAAATTGAATTGAAAGCAGAGACTTTGCGCATCAGGACCTTCCTATGGGGTTAGTATCAAATTTAAACGGACCGTTGTCCACGCTCTGCAAAAAAAGCAAAGAAGAAAATTTTTAAAAAAAATTTTTGACGTCGCCTTGACACTTTTTATTTCGAACAGATCTTTAGATCATGAAAGGGGACGTACATATGAAGTACAGGCGTAATTCACTGCAATCAAAAGTTGCCAATACTCTTCATAGGTTCATCGTTATGATGGGTTTTATGGCTCTTTTCACTCTGTTCATAAGAAGTTAAATCAGAAGTAACATTGACAATTTAAATAAAGATAACAAGTTCAATTATGAAATCTCATTGAAGGAGGTTTGAAATGAGAACATTAGCAACCTATTGGCCAACAAGAACTCTGTCTTCTAATCTTTTAGGAGAAATGGACAGACTCTTCACACAGCCGGTCTATGATGAAAGATCATTCTCTCCGGTTTGTGAAATTTCCGAAGCAGAAGAGCACTATTTATTAAGTGTTGATTTGCCGGGAATGAAAAAAAGCGACATTAAAATTGAGTTGGTAGATAAACTTTTAACCATCTCAGGAGAACGTAAGCGCGAAGTTTCTGAAAAAAAAGAAACAGTACAACGTTACGAAAAATCCTATGGCTTCTTCAAACGCAGCTTCACAATTCCGTCTTCAGTAGACGCAGAAAAAGTCGAAGCCCGTTATGAAGATGGAGTGTTAGAACTATTTATTCCAAAAGCTGCTTCCGCAAAACCCCGCCAAATTGAAATTCAAACTGCCTAACCTTTCCCGTCCTAAAATTGTGACTCTCCTCCAGAAAGCCCCGTGCCGTCCCGCCGGGGCTTTCGCCTTTTTTGGCTGAGAGCTTTATTTTTCTAGAATTGATTTTAGCTTCTGCAAGTCTGCTTTCACTGCCGAGGCATCTTTTTCATAATCGATATCAGAAACTTTTGGCAGGCGGTAAAGTGTAAAGATAACTTCGCTACCATCGCCATTTTTTACGACCCGTAGGGGGTTGTGATTTACGTCGCCATTTGGAAGAGTCACATCGTGATCAAGCACGCCGAACTTATTTTTCTCTGTGAACTTTACTTTAACACTTCCCATCGGTGAATCTGCTATCCAGTAATCACCAGATTTGGTCATTTTTAGATTTGCTTAAGCCCTCAGCCCATTTCGGCATGTTTTCAGGATTGGCAGTGAATTCATAAACTTCGCTTGGCGAGCGGTTGATGGAAGTTGTGATTTGCCGGGAAGGGTAAGTCATAGTCTGTCCTTTGCGCGCAGAGGCACCGGCCAAGTTAAACAGTATTAAGAAAGGTAAGATTAAAAATGATTTCACAGCATGAGGCTGGAGTGTTTTGAAGATTCAGTCAAGGTGGCGCGTGTTCTGTTGTCTTTTCATTGATCTGTTGAAATTGGATTATTGCTATCGGCAAATCTGTGTATCATCAAAAAAACGGGAGTACGTAAGTGAAAAAATTGATCAGCTTCGTTTTTATTTTAGTTTTGCTTTTTCAAAGTGTAAGTAGCGCCAATTTTTCTGATGAGGGTATGAGCCGCGAAACACTTGTTGATTCTTTAAAAAAGAACACCAGCTTGAATCAGGAACAAATCGATCAACTCATTCTATCTTTGCAACAAGCTTTCAAAGTTGAACCTGGCGAAAAAATTCCCGTAAGAGGTTATCTTTACGCTGCCGGAATGAACGGAGCTTTATTATTCGATCACGACGTCTGGCTTTTCGATGCGGTCTTGTCCATTCCTGGAGTCAGCGAGCCCGTAAAAGTTCCAGAACTTTTCCTATGTGATTTTCATAACGGCGGTCTTAAGTTCGAAGTTGCCTACAAGTGGATGTTTTCATTCATCCCTAGTGGCGTAACCGTGAATGAACTGCACGGCGCCTTGTATGGACGGGGACTGGGGTTAGTGGCAGAAGCCTTCTTAGGTCTTGAAGGCTCATGGTTACCAGCAAAGAATCGTCCCCACGATCTTTTCCACATCGCCATTAAATTAGGTTTCGGCGGCGGAGTCGTCTTCCCAAAAATGGAATTCAAACTGCGAAACATCACTGGAAACGCCTCCACGGTCCGTTACTGAAGGACTGCTTGATTTGCCACAATGCACTATGCTATGTTGGCTGTTCTTTAAAACGTTCCTGTTTGCGGAGAGGTGGCCGAGTGGCTGATGGCGCACGCTTGGAAAGCGTGTTTAGGTTAATCCCTAACGAGAGTTCGAATCTCTCTCTCTCCGCCAATTTCCAAAAAAAAGTGCCAAAGCTTTCGCCTTGGCACCTAGTTGATTGTCTCTGATTAACTTAATTTACTGAGCTAGCAAATCCCTAACAAATACACCCATGCCGCCAGGGCCGGGTTTTAGTGTCCAATCGGAATTGAACATTCGCGGGCCCCACAGGATATCGAAGCTCCATACTGTCCAACTTAATCCACGGTTTCTCATCCACGTTTCGAAGTTTTGACCGTAAGTGATGTCGCCACCTTCTGTACCGCCTGATTCAAATCCCCACTCTGTGATGAATAAAGGATATTTATCAGCAACGGCACCGTAACGAGAATCCCACATCGAAATTGTTTGATTCGCATACACGTGCGCTACGTAAACAATGTTTTTACCTAGAACCGGATCAGTAGCAGCTCCTGCGATGTGTGATGACCAGTATGGACCACCAACAAGTAACAAGTTGTTTGGTGCATAACTGCGGATCAAGTTCGCGATTGGCTGAGCAATCGTTGTACGCCAAGTAGACCAGTTGTCTGGATAGATTGGCTCATTGAACATTTCGTAAATCACGTAAGGATTGTTCGCAAACTTCGGCGCCATGTATTTCCAGAATGCTTCCACTTTGGAATAAAGCGTGTCGTAGTTGCTAACATAGTGAAGGTCGATGATAACGTAGATGCCTTTGTTAGTAAGCTCAGTCACCAACGGCGCGATATGGTTATTGAAGTATTTATCCCAACCATTCGTAGCACTGAAGAAACCTTCGTTTGGATACGCTGGATCCCCAGGAAGAATCGGCAAACGAATAACTTTAGCTTTGTATGTGTCTGTAGCTAAGTTCGCAACACTGCGAGCAGAAACTCCAGGACGCTCCCACGTTTTTAAATTTAAGTGCTCTGGATCGGCGATGTTCACACCTTTCAGAATCACTGTCTGTCCATTTGCATTTACGATTTTGTTGCCAACAACATTCAACCAGCCTGTTGCGGGAACAGGAGTCGGTGTCGGTGTTGGTGTTGGTGTTGGATTAACAACGACAGGATTTGCGCCAGTACCAGTGTAGGAAATTGAGTTTTCTTCCCAAGTCCATCCAGATCCTAAGTAGTAACCGAAAGTGAACTTTCCAGAAACTGCTCCTGCAACCTGCGGAGCATATTTAATTAAAACAGTGCACGATTTGCCGCGCTTTAAAGTCCATCCACTTGTCGTGTTGAACCCGCAAGTACCGCCAACTTTAGAAAATTCAGTTGAGCCCGAAAACCAGTGGCTATCCAAACGCACATTCTGACTGCCGATATTTTTAATAGTGAAAGTTGTGGTCTTTGACTGGCCGATGGTGACCTGACCGTAGTTTGTCGTGCCGCTCACTGAAGTTACACCAGCATTTACTAATGCAGGCGATAAGAATCCAAACAGCATTAGTGCCGTAAAATATTTCTTCGACCATTTTGACATGTGAAGCCCTCCATGGGTTTTAAAAAAAACACCTTAGCAAGGGCGGAACTGAACAAGGTTCAGATGAACTTTAAACTCGACTAAATAAAGACCTTCGCTTTAACATCGCGAATGAAAAGTCGACATCGGTCTAGTAAAATACGATCATAAATAGGATGTCGTGAGGTACAAAATGAATCAATGGAAGCTTTACCACAACCCCAATTGTAGCAAGAGTCGCGAAGCTTTAACTCTGTTAGAAACAACAGGAGTGAACTTTCACATCATCAACTATATTAAAAATCCACTTACACAAGAAGAGCTTACAGGATTAATTTCCGAACTGAATTGCTCGCTATCTTCGTTAGTGCGAACAAAGGAACATGATTTTACTGAAGCTCCGTTTGATGTTAATTCTGCAGAAGAAGTGGCATATAGACTCTCTAAAGAACCGCATTTAATGGAACGTCCCATTCTGCAAGGAAAGGGCGTGGCAGTTATAGGACGTCCATTAGAGAACTTCAAAGTGCTTTTAGATAACAATTAATCTTGTAGGTTATAGCGAGCGTTGAAATCCTTCAGGATTCGCTCGTAGGTGCCGTCTGCAATAATTTTCCCCAGACCTTTTTCTAAAATGTCTGCGTATTTTGCGCCGTCTTTATGTTTTTTAGAGAAACTTAAATACAGATTCGTGGAAGAGATGACTCCCAAAGGTTTTACTTTCAAAGCTAAATCAGGACGTTCTTTTAATAGATGCATGCCAGTAAGGCCCCATAAAACCGCATATTGGATTCTGCCGTTCGCTACTTTTTCTACCTGTGACTTTTCGGTAGGACCGGGAGCATGAATGATTTTTTTGTTGGTGATGAGTTCCGTAGGATAAGTGTAGCCGTTAGTAATCCCAACAGTTTTTCCTTCAAGATCTTTGTAAGTGAAGGACCGAGGATTTTCGCTTAACGGGCCATAAACGACAATGTCGGCCTTAAAAAGCGGAGTCGGATGAAAGATGAATTTATCCTTGGTTTCACTACTAATAACAGTGTCAAAACAACCGACGGCTTTTCCTTGGTCGACTTCATGTAGGCATCGAGCAAAAGGAACGGGACGAATCACTGCAGTGACACCTTGGGCTTTAAAGGCTGCTCGCACTATTTGAGGAGCCAGACCTTCAACGCTTTTATAATCCTTTGAGGCAAACGAATACGGAGCCCAGTCGTCCTCGCCATTTATAACAACCGTTCTGGCGAATGCTGAACATAGAATTAAATTTGCAATTAAGAATAAAGCTAACTGCAACATAGGATGTTACTTCTTTTTCTTACCCTTCGAAAAACGAGCCTCTTCCGCTAACACCATTTCTTGTAAGCTTAATCCTAAATCGGGTTGAGCTACAATGGCTTGATAAGAATTTTTGCTAACTTTGATTTCTTCAATTTTTTTCGTAAGCAAAGTCTCAACATCCTCTAGCAAAGGTTTTTCTTCTTGGCTGCAGAAGGACACAGCAATCCCTTTGTTGAAACCGCGTCCCGTTCGTCCGATGCGATGAACATAGTTTTCTGGCTTTTCAGGAAGGTCATAGTTAATCACATGCGTAACATCAGGAATATCGATACCGCGAGCACTCACGTCAGTAGCAATCAAAACTTTGCAGTCACCATTGCGGAAGGCCTTCATAACTTCAGCGCGGTCTGCTTGATCATTGCCTCCGTGAATTGTCAGACTTTGAATCTCTGCACGTTCTAATGCCTTAGCGACGCGTTCAGCGCGGACTCTGGTGCGAACGAAGATGATAAACTTTCCTTCTTCGTTTTGCTTAAGATATTCCGCCAAGAAAAAGCGCTTATCATCCATTTCCACAAACATCACAAAGTGCGCGACATTTTTAGAAACTGGATCTTCAGGGGAAACCTGAATACGAATGGCATTACTGCGTACTTGGGAAAAAGCTAATTTTTTAATTTCAGGATTGATCGTCGCAGAAAAGAATAAAGTCTGATGGCGACGAGTGATTTTACGCTTAATAGATTCGATGTCTTCAATGAATCCCAAATCCAACATGTGATCGGCTTCATCAAGAACCAAGGTTTCAATATGGCTGATATCGATGAAACCCTGGCTGATCAAATCAAACATACGCCCTGGGGTGGCGATAAGAATATCAATACCGTCTTCCAGTTTTTTGATTTGCGCATCTTGTTCAACCCCGCCGAATACAGCGAAGGGTTTTACTTTTGTGTGTTTAGAAAGGCGATTAAATACTTCACCAATTTGCTGAGCTAGCTCACGGGTTGGCACCATCACTAGGCACTTAATTCCTAAAGACCGCTTGCTGCTTTTGTTGCTATGAATTTCATTAATAATCGGAATCGCAAAGGCTGCAGTTTTACCAGTACCGGTTTGGGCGATCGCGAGAACATCTTCGCCCTTCATGATCGATGGAATTGCCTTGTACTGAATATCCGTTGTTCTAAAAAAACCATTGTCGTTGAGGTTACGGACTAAATCTTCAGATAGATGGAATTTTTCGAACTTCACGGCGAACCTCTTCGTTTTTTGGGAAAAATGGATGAGCAGGTTTACCATGGGGGCCCTTCGAGCGAAACTAGAAAGAAAAAAATGCCTATCGGGGCTGTCTTGAGATTGGTCACTACCTGCCTTTTTTACACCCTGAAGGGTAAGTGGGTGCTGGGGAGGTGAAATCAGATATACTCCGGGCCTATGAATACATTTCCTGATTTTGGCTTATTGCCATCCCTAATTAAGACCTTAAAAACCCTTAAAATTTATACTCCTACCGAGATTCAACGAAACGCTATCCCGTTGTTGATGTCAGGCCAGTCCGTAGTTGGGGTTTCTGAAACAGGCAGTGGTAAAACCCTGACTTATGCTCTTCCGATCTTACATCTTTTAAAATCGTTCGAAAACGAAGGTAATTCGGTAACAGAAGCGGCCATGCCACGCGCGATAGTTCTTGTACCTTCAAGAGATTTGGGTGAACAAGTTTCTAAAGTATTTAAGCAATATACCCACGACACCCGTTTAAGAGTTCGCCCGGTACTGGGTGGAACAACCTTTGAACAAAGTCGCCGCAGTATCGAGGGTGCCTTTGAAATTCTATTAGCTACCCCAGGCCGCCTTACCCAGTTAATGGAAAAGGACCTGATTAACTTTTCTGACGTGCGCATGATCGTATTTGATGAAGCCGATCAGATGCTGGACGACGGGTTTTTAACCGAATCAGAAATGATCGTAAAAGCTTGTCCAGACGACATCCCTCTAGCTCTTTTTTCTGCAACTGTTTCTAAACGTGTGCAAGAGCTTATGACTTCTCTTTTTGAAAAGGCGGAAGTGGTTCGCTCTAGCGGAGCTGGTAAAGTTGTTAAAACTTTAAAAACAAAAAATGAAACTGTGATCGACGGTCTTCGCTGGCCTATTTTTGAAAAGCTTCTAAAGCAAAAACCAGAAGGCGGGACGATCGTGTTCACAAACACCCGTGAGCAATGCGATAAACTTGCCGCTGAAATTGAAAAAAAGGGTTTTGCTTGCGTAGTTTATCGCGGCGAAATGGACAAGGGACAGCGTCGCAGCAACTTAAATAGTTTCAGAAAAGGTGAAGTGAATCTTCTTGTATCCACAGATCTTGCCGCCCGCGGTCTAGATTTGGATCATGTGGGACGAGTTATTAACTTCCATTTACCACAAGACATGGAAAACTATCTTCACCGTGCAGGTCGTACGGCGCGTGCGGGCAAAGAAGGTTTAGTCGTAAATTTGGTAACAGAGCGAGATCTGAACTTAATCGCAAAGCTTGAAGGTAAAGGCGTAAAGGAATTAAAAACGCGTTTTAAGGATAAAAACGGCAAGCGCCTGCATGCACCCGAAGAACTGCGAAAGCCAAAAGTAGCCAAAGCTAAGACAAAGTCCGCTAAACCTGCACAGGAAAATGGCGCAAAGGCCAAACCTGGTTTTAAACCAAAGTTTAAACCAAAAAGCCAAGCCCGTTCATTCACTTAAGTATTCATACATTTCATCAGATTGTCGTTTCATAAGGGCCGCTTCTTCTGCGGCCTTTTTTACGCGGTAATATCTAAAATTCCAATAGACGAGTTGGTAAATTAAGAAACAAAAAATACCACCGGCAACCGCTAGGAATGTCGGACGTAAATCTTCCCACTCACGATAGCCTAAATACAGAGCTAGGGGATGCATCATAAATAAAACCGCATGCAGCCACATTTCCTCAGCACTGCAGTACTTGCGATGAATCCATTCATCCTTAGTCACACAGATGCTTGAGCCCACAGCCATGGCAAAAAATATTTTTTCATTTGTTGGGGTTTTATCGGCGAATGCTAAGAATAGCAAACAAGCTATCACGGTCATCGTGTCGATGGGGTGGCCAATGACTTCCCACTTAGGCAGCCCACGTTTGCGATGAAAAAAGAATTCATCAAACAAAATGGCTGCCCCTTGAATCGCAGAGGCCACAATAAAAAGGCTCATACCTTCTCCATCAACCCACCACAGATTGTTAGACCTGGTCCGAATGCATAACTGATAATCGGTGTGCCCGATGGAATACTGTCATCGTTAAGCAGTTTTTCCCAAAGATGCGGAAGTGTCGCTGAAGACATGTTGCCACGCTCTTTAAGAATAGATCTGCTGCCTTTGACTTGATCTTCATTAAGCTCAAGTTGCGCTACGACCTGGTCGATGATTTTTGGTCCACCTGGGTGCACGGCAAAGATCGCATGTTTTCTGATGTAGTTCATGTCGATGTCGCGACCACTGAGCCAACGATAAGTAAAGTCTTTAATTTTCTTGCCAACCATCATGGGCACATCTTTAGAAAGGGTCATCTTCATGCCCCAATCCGCAACCATCCATTCCATGGCTTCAGTTGTGTCTGGGACTAATTCCTCGTGTAAAGAAATCAGTTTGAAACCCTTCTTAGGTTTTTCCGCAGTCATCGAATAAGCAATCACGCCATCGGCAAAAAGACTTTGAATAACCATTTGTTCTAGGGTTGGATCCTGCGGATTTAAATGCAGGCTGCATAGTTCGGTGTGCACTAGGTCCACCGACTTCTTTTTACCTAAGACGTCGTGACTGCTTAAAAAGCCCGAGGCCATGCGCAGGGCAGGAAAGGCACCGTAACATCCCATGTGATAAGAATGGGTGACGGTTACGGTCTTAGGCGCTTTAACCGCCACACGTTGTGCAGCACTTGGGGAAATATAACCTGTGCAGCTGACGTGAATGATGTCATCAGGAAACTTTCTTGTTTCATAAAGGTTATCAAAAATTTCCCTGACGGTCTTGTGATAGAACTCATGCCTTTGCAACATCGTCGCGCCACGGGGACTATCCTTGATCGGATAGATCTCGTGCTTTTCCCATTCGGTGTGTTGCGAATCTGGCAGGAAAAATCTGCGGGTCGCTATTTGCGATTCAGAACAAGCCACTCTTTGCAGAAGTTTTGCGTAGTCTTCTTCAGAGTAGTTTTGATCCTTCTGCGCAACTTTGTAAGCGGCAGCGAGCCAC
Source organism: Bdellovibrio reynosensis (assembly GCF_022814725.1). Lineage (NCBI taxonomy): Bacteria > Pseudomonadati > Bdellovibrionota > Bdellovibrionia > Bdellovibrionales > Pseudobdellovibrionaceae > Bdellovibrio > Bdellovibrio reynosensis. Next base: position 2,211,070 of record NZ_CP093442.1, on the reverse strand, counting down.
TTAAGGCCCTCAGACTGGTTATTATGAAACGGCGGTTGTATTGAATTAAAGTTTTCTAAGTACATGAAAAAAGGCTAAAGGCCCTATCATGTCCCTGAGTAGATCCAGTGTTATGAATCATCAGGTATTCAAAGCATCCGACAGGAAAGTGGGACCGGATAAAGTTTTCCGGTCCAGGGTTAATTAACAGCTGCTGTTGTACCAACGGATTTGTAGCTGCGAACTAAAAGAATACACAGGAGCAAAGCTGGTATACCAACGAGGGCGGTGCTTATGAAGAATAAAGCGTACCCTTCCATTAGCGTGCGACCTTCAGAGAAATTCTGAACCATAACGCCGGAAAAACCTTTAAGAACTTTTCCAAGAAGAGCGTAGAAGGAACTTAATAATGCGTACTGGGTAGCGGTATAACCAAATGTAGTTAAGCTCGACATGTAACCCACAAGCGCAGTTCCAGCAAAACCAGAAGCAAAGTTATCAATGATCATCGCTGTCGTGAAAACTTCATTGCTCGGACCGACGATTGCCAAAAGCGAAAAACCTAAATTAGAAGCGGGTCCGATCACCGCACCGACTAAAAGAGTCGTGATAAAACCAAAGCGCACAGCTGATAGACCGCCAGCTGCGATTCCCACCACAGAGGCAATCAACCCCACAGAACCGCGCACAGCTCCGACAGTTTCCTTGGTGATGCCAATATCTGCATAAAACGGATTAGCCATGGGGCCCATCATGAAATCTGAAAGGCGATACAAACTAACAGCTGCTAAAATCAATAAAGCTTTCGAACCATGTTGTTTAAAAAAGGCAATGAATGGTCCAGCAACCGCATCAAAGACAGCGCGAGCGCTCCATTTGTGTTCAGTGACTTGTGCAGCTAGGTTGCGACCTGGTTCCACGGCTAAGAACGTTGCCACAAGACCCACAGCCATTAAAGCACCCATCACGCTGTATGAAACGGCCCAGCCCACAGAAGCTGCAACGATCAAGATCAAGGCATCAGTAACTAACAAGGAAGCACGGTAACCCAGTTGGTAAGCTGAAGAAAGTAAGGCCATATCTTCACTGGCATCAGAGACTTCAATCCTCCAAGCATCAACAACGATATCTTGGGTCGCAGAAGCAAAAGCCGCTAAAGCAGCAAGACCTGTAAAGAGCATCAAACCACCTTCGGGTTTGACGATGGACATGCCGATCAAAGCACCTGCAATTAGAACTTGCGATACCACCATCCAACCGCGGCGACGCCCTAACATCTTTCCTAAAATCGGAGCATTCACTTTATCAATCAGTGGCGCCCACAAAAATTTTAAGGAGTAAGCAAGTCCCACCCAAGAAAGAAAGCCGATAGTAGCTAAAGTAATCCCTGCTTCGCGAAGCCAGAATCCCAAAGTGTTTCCGACCAGCATGAAAGGAAGGCCCGAAGAGAAACCTAAAGCTAACATGATGGCTACTTTAGGGCGGGTTACAGCACGAAGAGTTTGCATCCAAGAAGGCTTCGATTTTTTAGCAGATGTGGTCACTAGTTGCTCTTTCCAAGTTTCTTTCTCATCGTCCACAATAGATGGCTAATGTACGGACGGCGGGTTTCCCCAGTTGTTACCATTAATAATTTTGTGATCTTAAGGTTTACACAATCAGTGTAAAGCAAGATTAACATTTCATAAATAAAATTGGTGTTCAATGTCACGTAGTTATCAGTGCCGACACCAAGTTGCACTCCCTTTTTTTCCCACCACGAAAAAGGATGATCTTTGTAATCTTCAAACTTACCCGTAAGCTTATTATTTGAAGAGGGCAAGGACACCAATGTCACACCTTTTTGAATCATGCGATTCAAAACGTCGTGCTGATAATGTTCAACTTCGCGAGCGGTGTGGAACTTTGCCTTAACGAACAAAATATCTTCTTCCGCACTAAGAACAGTACCTGCTTTGATCTTTTCTAGAACGTGGCGGTTAAAGCCCCAATCAAGTTCGGAAAGTTCACGGTAAAGAGGATCCTTTTCGGTGATTGCTAAACCTTTTTGGTTCTTAGCGTGGATGTCCTGGTAAATGCGGTGAAAATATTTATTTGGATTAATCCCTAAACTGATTCCATGTTCAAGCGTATCGATATGCCAAATATTCATAGCATTATCCACAGCTTGAATTCCTTTTTTCAAAGTGTACCAAGTTTCACCATGATGGGATCTGATTTTGAAGCCGCGGTATTGCAGTTTTCTAAAGCCGCCTTGCATTTCATTGAAATGCTCTTTGCGGTAAAGTTCACGCTCATCACCCACGGTATCTACATCCGTAAGATGTCTGATTAAAAACGGGTACTGATCTAAAAGGGCGATGATCTGGTTAATCTGCTCAATGAAATGCGCCTGGCGATTCGGAAACTTTTCTGCATCAAAGTGATTTGATTCCTTACGGAATGACGGGGATAAAATAAAATCAAAGTCAGGATGTTTTACCTGAAACTTTTTAAAGCCATCATATAATCCCAACACGACATCTTCAGAAGTCACATCATCAATGCCAGGAATTTGTTCTGAAGAACTTGCCGTCGAACGCGACAATGAAAACTTAAGACGGATTTTCCCAACGTTGTATTTGTGATAAAGCTCTTCAGCCATGTGATAGGCGGCTTCCTCATGGGCCTCACGGGAAATAAAGATCAACTTTGGTAAATATAAAATTTTAAGATAGCGCGAAAAGCCTTCGTTTTCCTGCAGGCGAATTAGTTTATCAACGTCAGCAACTGATCGGATTGGTAAAGCATTTTCCCCATACACTTCTTTGATTTTTTCTTCATAGATGGCTTTGTGGGGACCTTCTAAAAGTTTTTTCAGGCGGGGGTAAATAAATTCAGCGTTGATGGCACCCGTTAAGTGGATGTGTTCTTCATTGTATTTCAGCGGAAAGTGACTGAAGAATTCAGCTAAAGCCGCTGATAAAGGATGTTTTAGCAAAGAACTGATTGTGACTTGATTGATCTGAAACTGATTTAACAATTCACGAAAGTTTGCAACTTGCTGGTAAGCTTCTGGGTGTCGTTGCTGAAGATCAGAGGATAATAACAGGTCGATAGTATCTGACAGCGAAATGCCATTTGTTTCGCTGATAACTTTTGTCAATGCTGACGTGAGTTGAGAGTGAACTGCCGTATTCACCAGTCCTCCTGTCAGCAGAGGTTATCTAGGAATCAAAGGCTTGTACATGACTTTATGGGGGCCGATGTCTTTCATCTCAAACAGTGGACCGAAATATTGATAACCCTGTTTTTCATAAAACGGAAAAGCTTTGATGCGCGCATTAAACCAAACAAGGTCACAACGTTTTTGGCGAAGATACTCGACACCATAGCGTAAAAGAATTTGGCCAAAGCCCTGGCCGCGATATTTTTCGTCAGTAGCCATGCCACGCAAGCGATAGGGAAATCCGGAACTTAACGAAGGATGAGGTTCTAAAATAAAAGTGGCGATGCAAACAAGTTTGCATTCGTGAAACAGGCCAAAATGTTTGGTGGTTATTAAATCATCGCCCGGATTAATACATTCATCTTTGGAAAGAAAAGGTTTCAGAACGCGCTGACGTAAATCTAAAGTTTCAGCGGTGGAAATCTTTCGAATGTCGTACTGTAAACTCATCCCGTGTTAAGCCTTAAATTTAAATACGGAGCCCAGTCAGGTGGAACATGATCTGCGCTGATCTCCAGTGCTAATGTTGGTAACCATGATGGAGCGCGCGGCTCTGTGAGTAAAGGCATATTTGCAGTTCGTGGTGTGCGATTGGCTTTTCGTTGATTGCAGTCTCTGCAGGCAGAAACAACATTTGTCCAATTTTTAGGTCCGTTATGAGATGCCGGCACGACGTGATCAAGAGTAAGTGCTTTGGCAGGAAGTTTGGTGGCGCAGTATTGGCAGGTATAATTATCGCGGATATAAACATTTTCTCGGCAAAACCGTATGGCGTGCGAGGTTCGAGGCTTAACATAGCTCTTTAACCTCAGAACACTCGGCAGCTGAAACCGATGATGTACTGATCGGGCAAAGGCAGAATGATACTCAAGTATCTCTACCTTGTTTTGAAACCACAGAACCAAGGCCTTCTGCCAACTCACAACCCGCATAGGTTCATAACTTGAGTTGAGCAATAAAGACCGTATCGAGGACATCTGCATCATGCTTCCCCCTCAAAGGTGCGATCTACTAATAATTATAGCGAAAAGCCGAGGACGATTTCAAGCCCCCGTCTTAAATATTGAAAAGAACAGGCCTTTTTATTTGCTAAACGCAATTAATAATGGGATACCCGCCCCCATAGCCACTTTAGGAGGTATCACAATGAGAAGAGTATTGGCGTTTAACTACGTTTTAAAAGGACCTGATGGAAATGTTTTGGATGCTTCTGAGCGTGGACAACCACTTCCTTTCTTAGAAGGTGCTGGTCAAATCATCCCAAAATTGGAAGAAGAAATTAAAGACCTTAAAGAGGGTGATAAAAAAACAGTTAAGATTGCTGCGAAGGATGCTTACGGCGAAGTTCGCGACAATATGTTCATGGATGTTCCTAAAGAAGAGCTAGCTCACTTGCCGCAACTTGAAATCGGCAGCCACTTGCGTTTGGAATTGGGCCAAGGCGCGCACATCGTTCGCGTAACTAAAATCACAGACTCCCATGTAACTTTAGATGGAAATCATCCTCTTGCTGGTCAAGATCTTGAGTTCAGCGTTGAGATGGCGTTGATTCGTGAAGCAACTACTGAAGAAGTGTTGCATGGGCATCCACACGGCCTACACGGTAACTCTGGTCACTAAGCGGGCGAGTGAAAAAGGCCCGGCTGACTGCGTTGTCGGGCTTTTTCCTTCTCTCCGACGTGCTAGCAGCACGCCTCCGTTGCGGAAAAAACCCTCCGCCTTGCATCCGAACCTTTTTGACTCACCCTTGATTTTCGGTTTATTTTTTCTCAAAAATATTTAGGATTTTTTGATATGCCATCGTTTGATATTGTTTCTGAGATTGATGTTCAAGAAGTTGATAATGCCGTTAACCAAGCCCGCAAAGAGGTTGAAGGGCGTTATGACTTCAAAGGCAGCAAAGCTGAAATTCAATGGGATAAAAAAGAAATTATCCTAACAGCTGAAGATGATTATAAAGTTGAAGCGATGGGTGGGATTCTACAAACGAAACTTCATCGTCGCGGCATCGATATCAAAGCCATCAAATTTGAGAAAAAAGAAGAGGCCGGCGGCAGAATGCTGCGCCAAAAAGTTCTTTTAGTTCAAGGTATTGAGAAAGAAGTCGCGAAAGACATCATTAAATTAATTAAAGATTCTAAGCTAAAGGTACAGCCTGCAATTGCGGACGATAAAATCAAAGTGTCCTCAAAAAGCATTGATGAGCTGCAGGAATGTATCAGCCTTGTACGTGGTGGGAACTTTTCTATTCCTTTACAATATAATAATATGCGCCCGTAAAAATGGGCTTGCACACTATTTAGGCCGTTGCTAGCCTAAATTCAGTAAAAAGTTTTCCCGTGCGAGTGTTCTCGATTTTATGTTGTTCGAAGGCTTCCTCGGGTTTTTAAAAGAAATTCCACAGGAGGTCTTTGTGGCAAAGAAATTATACGTAGGCAACTTGCCTTATTCAGTAGACGATGAAGCTCTTCATCAACACTTCGCTCAATTCGGAGCGGTAGACTCTGCGAAAGTAATCATGGACAGAGAAACAGGTCGTTCTAAAGGCTTCGGCTTTGTAGAAATGGCTGATGATTCTGCGGCTGATCAAGCTATCGAAAGAGCTAACGGCGTTGAATTGAACGGTCGTCCAATCAATGTATCTGAAGCTCGCCCACAGGCTCCTCGTGAAGGTGGCCCACGTCGTGGTGGTTTCGGTGGCGATCGCAATGGCGGTGGTCCTCGTCGCGGTGGTTTCGGCGGCGATCGTGGTCCTCGCGGCCCGCGCTAATTACATTGTTCGGACTCCGCAGATTTTTGTGACGAGTTCAGACTTGTTTTAGAAAACAACAAAAGGTCTCATAGTAACCCTATGAGACCTTTTTTATTTTTCATACTTCTTACTTTCTCCTCATTAGCATTCGCTGAAAAAAAATTGATCGTGTTGGGTGATTCCATTACGGAGGGCTACGGTGTCGCCAAGGATGCTGCCTACCCATCACTTTTAGAAAAAAAGCTTCATGAAATCGGCAAAAAAGAATGGAAAGTCGTGAACTCTGGCGTTAGCGGTTCAACCACTGCATCTGGCGTTACGCGAATGAAGTGGCTGTTTAAATCGAAACCTGATGTCGTGCTTTTAGCGTTAGGTGCCAACGACGGACTGCGCGGTTTAAAGATCGAAGACAGTCAGAAAAATCTGGCAGCGGCGATTGAATACGCACAAAAAGAAAAGGTTCGTGTGATTCTTTGCGGTCTGTATATGCCACCGAATTATGGAAAAGCTTATACTGATCAATTCAAAAAGATGTATGAATCTTTGGCGTCCAAGTACAAGCTTGTTTTCATTCCATTCATTTTAGAAAAAGTCGGTGGCAATCCAAAATACAATTTGGCTGATGGCATTCATCCCAATGAAGAAGGCCATAAGATCATCGCTGAAACTATTTTTTCAACCTTGAAGAGTGCCCTATGAGTTTAATCCTAAAAAATGTTCGTAAAAGTTTTCAGCAAGGTGATTCGCAAATTGAAGTTCTAAAGGGACTGCAAACCAATATTGAACCAGGACAAATTGTCGCGATCGTCGGTCAGTCAGGCAGCGGGAAATCCACGCTGCTATCGCTTTTAGCGGGATTAGAGCGTGCTGACTCTGGGGAAATTCTTGTGGATAACGTAAATCTTGTGGGCTTAAGTGAAAAAGAAATCACAAGCTTCAGAGCGCAAAACATCGCCATCGTTTTTCAACAGTACCATCTGATTGCGCATTTAACCGCGCTTGAAAACGTCATGCTGTCTTTAGAAATTCTAAAGATGGATGACACACGGGAAAAAGCTGAAGCCGCATTAAAAGAATTAGGCTTAGGACATCGCTTGGATCATTTTCCAAGCCAATTAAGCGGCGGGGAATGTCAGCGTGTCGCTATTGCTAGAGCTTTAGTGGTAAAACCTAAAATTCTTTTAGCCGATGAACCAAGTGGGAACTTAGATACACACACCGGTGATAAAGTGATGGATGTGTTTTTCGAGATCGTGCGCAAACATGAAATCACCACCATTCTTGTGACCCATAGTGAAGCTTTAGCGCAACGTTGCCAACGAAACTTACGCCTTGAAGAAGGTCAGTTGAGGGAAATCTAATGCTATTGCGACTGGCCTTACGTGAACTTCGCCGCAGCTGGAGTTTTGGTTTATTTTTTATATTTAACTTAAGCTTGGGTTTAACTGGCTTTGTTACTTTAGAGGCTTTTAATCAGGCTTTAGAAAATCAGATTAAAGCAAATGCCCAGGCCATCTTATCAGCGGATTTAGCCGTGTCGGCGCGACGTGAGCTGAATGAAGATGAAGTGGCTAAGATGAAGGCGGCCGTTCCTGCTGGAACTCAAGATTCTAAGGTCTATGAATTCTTTGCGATGATGAATTCTAGCAAAGGGTCGCGACTTGTTTTAGTGAAGGCCATTGATAAGGGTTATCCCTTTTATGGCGAAATGGAGCTGCAATCCGGAAAAACCATTCATGCACAATCTGAAAAAGAAATTCTGACTTCTGAAACAGCATGGATTTATCCAGAATTAAAATCCCAAGTTGGAATCGATGTAGGCGATGAAATTAAAATTGGAAACCTGAATTTAAAAGTTGCGGATCTGGTAAAAAAGGATGCCACGCAAACTTTCCGTGCTTTGACCCTGGCTCCGCGAGTATTTGTGAACCGCGAGCTATTGCCCCAGTCAGGTCTAATTCAATTTGGCAGTACCTTTACGGCGGCTCACTTATTCAAACTTCCAGAACAAGGCCAATCAGATGTAGTTCGCGAAGACCTTTATAAGGTGTTGCCTGATCCTGCGATCAATATTGATACCCCATCTTCAGCAGGAGAGGACTCGGGCCGCCAGCTAGGTTATCTATCTGACTATTTAGGTTTAGTGGCTATCATTGCGTTATTCATGTCGGCTTTGGGGGCTGCTTACCTATATAGATTGTTCTTATCAACCCGGATGAAAGAAATTGCGATCCTTCGTACGTTAGGCCTGCAAAGTGTGCAGGCAGTAAGTGTCTATATTATTCAAGCATCGCTTTTAGGTTTGTTAGCCACAATTCCTACAGTGGTGTTTAGCTATTTGTTACTGCCGTTTTTAAGCAAACTTCTAAATTCTTTCACACCATTTGATTTGCAACCACAGATCAGCGCAGAAGCTTTATTAATTTGTATCATCACCGCAGTGTTCGGCAGCTTCGTGGTTAGTCTTCCGTTCCTGGTTAAGATATTCGACTTAAAAGCGGCAAAACTATTTAGCGAAGAAAAGTTTTCAGTGGGTGAGGGACCAAAACGTATTTGGCCATTCCTTCCCTCATTACTTCTATTTTACTTCTTAGCTATCAATCAGGCTAATTCCATTAAGACAGGAAGCATCTTCACAGCATCAATGATCGCTGTGATCTTAAGTCTTCTGGCGATTGGATATTTAACCGTGAAGTTGGCTGGATTGATAAAAGGGTTTAACCGCTGGTTTTTTAAATTTAGCTTCTTAAGTCTTTCCCGCAGAGCCGGGGCAAGTCTTGCCATTTTTGTTGCCTTAGGCTTGGGAGCGCTATTAATCAATATCCTTCCGCAATTAAAAAATTCCCTGCAGGCGGAATTCCAAACCGAAGGCAGAAGTAAAATTCCATCGCTATTTATGTTTGATATTCAAAGCGAGCAGATGGATGGGGTCCAGCAAACCCTTGCGAAAAACCAGGTTCAACCTTTAGCAGTTTCGCCTTTGATTCGTGCGCGAATTTTAAAAGTGAACGGCATGGACTATGAAAGAAAGATTGAAACTCAAGGCTTCAAAACCCGTGAAGAAGAACGCGAAGCGCGCTTCCGCAATCGCGGTGTGAATCTTTCGTACCGTACGGATCTTTCGACTTCAGAAACAATCACCGATGGCAGGCCGATCAGCGGTCCTTACGCCGATCCCGATAAGCCTGCCGAACTTTCAGTTGAATACAGATTTGCTGAACGCATGGGATTTAAGATCGGCGATCGCATTGTGTTTGATGTGCAAGGTGTTGAAGTTGAAGGCGAGATCGTGAACCTTCGTAAAGTAAAGTGGACAAGCTTTCAGCCCAATTTCTTTATCTTGGTTCAGCCGGGCGTCTTGGACGAAGCGCCGAAAACATTTATCACAGCTATTCCATCCTTACCGGATGCTAAAAGAACCCAGTTACAGAACGAAATCGCATCACAGTTTTCAAACATATCTGTTGTCGATGTAGTTCGAACTGTGGATGAAGTTCTAAAAACTGCAGAAAAAATGAGTTGGTCCCTTGAATTAATGGCAGCGTTAGCTTTGGTGACTGGCTATATCGTGCTGTTTTCGATCGTGCGCAGTCAGATTAAGTTGCGTCGTTGGGAACTGAACATGCTAAAAATCCTGGGTGCATCTTGGAGTGAAGTCGCAAGCTTCATTCTTGCTGAATTCGCTTTCTTAGCTTTTTTAGCTGCTTTAACCGGGTCGTTACTTAGCATTATTGTGAGTTTTTCGCTGAATACCTTTATTTTTGAAAGTGACTTTAAGCTTTCTTGGGCTCAACCACTGGTATCAGTTCTTATCATCACTGCATTTAGTTTATTGATTTCTTTCCTTGCAAGCCTGGATATTGTAAAAGAAAGTGCATTGGGTGTTCTGCGCGAGGAAAAATAATGACGGTGAACGAGGCCTTAACAAAAGCCAAAAACATTCTGGATGAAGGGGGAGTCATTGGCTTCCCTACAGAAACAGTTTATGGCCTGGCGGCTCGTATCGATATACCCGCAGCCATTGAAAAGATTTTTATCACTAAAGAACGCCCGTTCTTTGATCCATTGATTGTCCATGTGGCTTCTATTGAACAAGCTAAGAAAGTCACTGCGTACTGGGGACCGGCGTCCCAAGCTTTAGCAGAAACATTCTGGCCAGGCCCATTGACTTTGATCTTACCAAGAGATCCCTCAATAAATTTGATGATCACCTCAGGATTAGACAATGTGGGAATCAGGATGCCCAATCATCCGTTGGCATTAGAAATCCTTCAGCAAGTTGGGGTTCCACTAGCAGCACCAAGTGCTAACAAGTTCGGAAGAACCTCGCCAACTTCAGCTTCCCACGTGCGCACCGAATTTAAAAAAGAAGATGTGTTTGTGGTTGATGGTGGGGACTGTGATATTGGTATTGAATCAACTGTGTTGTTGGTTCGTCACCGCCCAGAAAAGGTCGAGCTATCAATCCTAAGACGCGGCTTCGTTCTTAAGTCTGATATCGAAAGAGTCCTTTCAGATAAGGGTTTCACGTTTGAATTTATCGAAAAGATAGATAAACGCGAATCTCCAGGCCATATGAAACATCATTATATGCCACCGGTCCCATTGATCGTTTGTACAGAAGAACACCGTTCTGCTGAAAGCATTCTTAAAGAAGTAAATGAAAAGCTTGGCGAGCTTCCAGATGAAATTGAAAGTATCAAAATTATCAAACCTGCCGGGGGCATTCATAGCCATTCTGTTCTCAAGCTTTCAAACGATCCTTTATTAGCGACCCGCGAGTTTTATGGAAAACTTCGCGAAGTTGCCTTGCAAGGAAAAGACTGCATCTTATTTTACCGCACCTCCCAGCAAGTGGGCGAACGCTGGGAATCTTTATTTGATCGCTTGAATAAAGCGGCCTCTTTAATCGTTTAAGTTCGTTTTTTGTTAAGACGGCAAAACAATATCTTAAGAAGCTTCTAACAACCTTAACACGGGGTTCCCGATAGAATCTTAACTATCAAGGGGGGACCGCTTATGATTAGCTCCTTAGCAGCCGCTGTAAGTCTTGAACGAGTTTCAATGAACCTTCAGTCTTTCTATCAACTTCGTCTTAACCGCATCCATAAGTTTAAAGCGAAGATTGATATAAAGCTTGAGGTCGGCCCCTTTGAACTAAAAACTGTTTCTGACAGCGAAGAACTAAAAGAAGCTTTAGCCTTAAGGTACGAAGTTTTTCATCGCGAGATGATGGGAAAAACAAATCCAGAAGGTATTGATGTCGACGAGTTCGATTTTGCCTGCGACCACTTAGTCATCAAAGAAAAGCGCAGTAACCGCATCGTCGGTACTTATCGTTTGAACTGTTCTTTATTCACAGAAAAGTTTTATTCTGGAAAAGAGTTTATGATCGGTAAACTTTTCGCTCAACCAGGGGTCAAATTAGAACTTGGCAGAGCTTGTATTCATAAGGATTTCCGCCGTGGTATTCTGATTTCTTTACTATGGCGTGGAATTGCTGAATATATGGCAGCTTCAGATGCGAAACTTGTTTTCGGTTGTGCGACGGTCATGACAGCAGATCCGCGCAAGGCCGCACTGTTAACACGTTACTTTGAAGAAGAAGGTCGTATTCTGCAAGAGTTCAGAACAAGGCCAACACTTTTATTTACAATGCCTTTATTACATCAGTTTATGGACGAAATACGCGACCCTCTCACGGAGACTCAGAGAGCGGAAGCGGAAAGTCTTGTCCCGCCTTTATGTCGCGCTTATTTGAAAGCGGGTGCTTCCATCAGCGGGGAACCAGCTTGGGACCAAGAATTTAACTGCATCGATTTCTTAACCATCTTGCAAAGAGATGATTTGAATCGCAGTTTATGGCGAAAATATAAAATGGATGAAAACCAATAAAAAAAGGCCAAGTTTTAACTTGGCCTTTTTAATTTTGTTAATTTTTAAGGAATAAACTGATCGCAAGTTTGTCTTGCAGACTTTTTTGGTAACTGTTCGGTGAAATTTTCAGAAGTTCATCAGCAACTTTATGCTCTAAACGCACCATTCGCGCCATCGCCTCTGTATACTGAATTTTTCCTGATGCCACTGTTTCAAAATCAGGCAGTAGTACTTTAGTTCTTTCGCCGAAGCTTAAAATATAACGTCCGTTTTGATCTTTGGTTACCTTTTCAGCAGCAACGCCTAATACTTGTGCCAAGCGTTTTTGATCGTCATAAATCGCTTTAAGCTCTGATTTACGCGCCTCTTGCCCTTTAGCAAGCGGAGTTTCTAAACGCTTAAATAGAACATAGCTAATCAAGTTATCCATCATTAAGTTGTTCATTTTCACAAAACAGAATTTCGGCTTTTGCTCTACATCACATTCGCCTTTTTCTGCAGTGATGTTTTGCCAATTTTCATAAAGATTCGGCAACAACGGTTCACCTGCCAATAAAGCTTCCTGAGCAATTGCCATACGCACGCGCTCAAACGCATTACTTAGCCATTGGCGAGCCCTTTCATGGGTTTCATCAGAGACTGCCGACACATACACTTTATCAAGACCCGAAGTCCAATCTTCCATATCGATAGTAAGGAAGGGATATAGAATCAATAAACCTGTCACATAGTGTTCAAGTTTATGGGTCGCAGTTAATTGGTTTAGCTCTTCAAGATTACTTTCATCGCCGGATTGATTAAGATAGAAAGCCTTTTTGCCAGAAAGTGTCTTCATGTCTAGTACCGGAAGATGCAATGCTAGTTCCTGCCAGCGCCCTTCTTTTTCTTCAACAATGGAAGATAAATATTCTAAGGCTGGCATATAGTAATTGGTGGCGATGGTTCCGCCGTTTCTAGAACTGCCCTTGGTTGCCCTATCGCTCCATAGAGCACGGTTGAACTTTCCATTTTCTGTCGTCATGAAAACCATACTGATTTCACGCTGGCAGGTTCTAAAATGTTCACTTGAACCGTTTTTAATAAATGCTGTAAGAGCACGAGGACTTGTATTCACCTCACGAATAGTAGACTTAATTAAATCCATGTTCGAAGCATTGAACTGTTCGTACTTCTTTTTATTTAACAATGTAAACTGCGGCGACTTTTTAAGAGCAAATGAAGTCATCGCCTGGCAAGAACGGAAAGCTTCTTCATTAATTTCAGAAATACCGTCTCTTACATTTAAGACTTCTTCACGAATATCCACTAAGGCCATCATTTCTTCGCGATGGTATTGCTCAATCATGAGTGCCAAGTCTTTAATCATGACCATCGTTCTTTTTTGATTTTCCAAAATTTCTCGTTGCATGGCTTTGATTTCTTCAAGGCTTTGCTTAATAGCTGCAAGTTCCGCCATGATCGCAGGATCGGGCCCACCACCGCCAAGGCCGCCACCGAAGGCCGCTAGTGCCATGGTTGCTGGTCCGCCAGAGAATGCTGTCAATGCGCCAACAAAACCACCTGATTTAAACGCGTTAGCGACAGCACCTACGACTTGAATACCTTGACTGATTTTAACAGCCGTATTCATCGCTTTTTGAACGCCCGGATCAAGTTTAACACCAAGTGCATTGGTGATGTTGAATGTTGCAGTCACGATGTTTTCTAATGACTTCGAGGCGCTGCTAGCGCTGTTAATGAAAGTGTTTACGTTAGTCTCGATTTCACGGCTGCGCTGAAAGAAGCCCGTTTTTTTCAGCTGTTCTTCCACTTCCGGAGGGAGATCTTTAGGAATGTCAGTAGGAGCGCGACCATTTAAAATATCATCAAGCACTTGGCGTGCTTTCTGTTTGCCGTCAGCACTTAAAGAAGTATTAATTTCTACGTTCAGTTTAGAAAGTTGATCAAAAACACCTTTGGCAGACTTACCCATGTCATCGGCATCTTTTTTAAGTTGTTTGCCGTACTCTTCAATAGACTTAGCTAAAGAGATAACTTTTTTTGCTTTTTCATGCAGCTCTTGTAAGTCTTTTCCCACCTTAATCATATTCTGAACGGTGGGATGTTTGGATAAATGTAAAGCGATGGCTCCAGCAGCTGCTGTATAAATGACCATCTTCGTTTGATCGTCTTTGGCAAAGTCATACTTTAGCAGGACATAATCTGCTTGTTTTAGATATTTAATAATGTCCTGAATTTTATTCGAATAGTCTTCTTCAGATTGGGTTGAATTAATCTTCTCAAGAACTTTAGGATCTTTTTTTGCGATCTGATCAATCATGTCAGAAGCGATATCGCCGCCATCTTTCTTGATCTGTTCGTCAAATGTTTGCAGCAGGTGTTGCATCGCCAACGATTGCGCAATGCCTGCGACCTTAATATTAATTTGATTATTAAAAGCGTTGCTACGCTGAACCTCATCCAAATTTAAGTTCAATGAATTAGCTAAAAGTTCGCCATCAGCAATGGCTGTGGCGCCTTCTGTGATCATGCTTTGTTTGGCTATAATCCATTCATCGTTCACTTCTTTTGGAATTAACAGATCACCTTCAGCAACTTTTTTGCGGAGGGCAACAGCAAGCTCGGAATTTTGTTCCTGCATTAGAATGGTTAAGGCTTCAGCCAGGGCGATATTTGGATTTTCTGATTTAATCAAAGATTGAAATTGAATCCAGTCTTTCGATTCAAAGCTTGCGGCGTTAGCTTTCGCAACTTTTCCTTCGCGACTGTTTTGCGGAGAACAAGCCGAAGTAACCATTGCCAGAATTGTCGAATATGTTATTAGCTGTTTTTTCATTTTCGTCTCCTACAGAATTTCTTTTCCATCAACAATGACGCTGCTAGTGTTATCTAGTTCAATGACGTCACCACTGTCGCCTTTAGGTCCTTGATCCCCGGTTGGTCCTGTAGCTCCAGCCGAAGCAGCTTTACAGCTTCTCGGCTGAGATCCTGCAGCACCTCCAGCGCCACCACTACCGCCTTTACCACCTTCGCCACCTTCGCCGCCTTCGCCAGGGATGCGGTTCACAGTGATCTGAACATTGGGTTGGGCTTTATTAACTAGAATGTTGATAGTTCCAGAGCTTCCTCCCGTACCGCCTTTTTTTCCTTTGCCACCTGTTGGACCTTTGCCACCTTGGCCACCGGAACCAGGATTACGTTCGCACCAACTATAACAGCGTTGAGTCTCGATAGGTCTATTCACCATCATAAGAACATCAGACTCGCGAGGAACTGAAACGGCGAATCTTGGATGAGGTTCACATTCAGTGTAAGCAACTCCATCAGCTCCCGTACCTCCAGTTGTGCCCGTGCCCGAAGCATTATCACCAATGGCGCCTTTTCCACCTTTAGTTCCACGCATTTCTACATGTAAAGAGCCCGTTCCAGTTTTAGCTTGAAGGTAAATTGCGCCGCCACTGCGACCGTTATCAAGATCATCTGCGGCTTTAATAGCTTCTTCATGGCTGAACGTTTCTATTCTTGCTTGATCAGAAATAAGGCGATTAGTGAATAATTGGATTTCTGCGCCTTGAGTGAAAAGAACAGCATCCCGTTCTAAAATAAGGTTGCCAAATTCGTACTTGCCGCTTGCCATTCCAAGCGCATCAAGGGTCAGCGCTTTATCTGTCACTTTTGGAACTACAAGGTCCGGCAGCAAGATGACAGTGTTCCCGGCAGCAGCCTTTTCATCGACGTAGACCTTATAGGCGACCGAAGACTTTACTAAACTTCTTTCGAATAAACGAAAGGTGTCAGTAACAACGTAATAACCATCCTTATATTCAGCGGAAGCTTTTGGCACTACTTCATAGCCTGGGTTTACAGCATCTGCTTTGTGGGATCGTCTAATTTCAGTGGAAGCTTTATAAAGAGTTTCAGGAATAGAAATTCGCGCCTGAAAAACATTGAGATTTTCTTTGAACTCTGGAAAATTCGATTGATCTTCTCGCAGCTCAACGAGTTTTGCGATATCGATCATGATTCCATTCGGGAACACTTTGGTGGTTTGTCCTTCAGGGGCGCCACCAGTGGGTGCTTCTTTTTTTTCGCCGGATGAACTTCCTTGGCATCCCAAATTCATGGCTAGAAAAAGCGAAACCAATATAAGTGTCAAACGGTACATATTTTTGGACATGAAAATCTCCTTTTCTAATAATCCATCAGGGCAATAAGCAATCCCATTGCCAGGCTTAAAGTCGGTTTAATTCGACTTAGTCCGATTAATGAATATGAAATTCCAGCATTTTGGATTTCACATTTTAAATCTAGGAACCGACCCAAGTACTGAGGGTATGTGCTGGGTCATTTTTTCATCCTGAGTTTTACCAAGACATTGCCTTTTCATTTATGTCCCCGGTGAACGCGATTACCTTAGTGGTAGGGGGGAATATGCGATCAAATATTTGGAAAGGGAGCATCAGTTTTGGCCTTTTGAACATTCCCGTATCTTTACAAAGCGCCCAACAATCCAAAGACCTTAGTTTTTCAATGTTGGATGAAAAAGATTTAGCGCATATCAAATACAAAAAAATAAATGCTAAAACCGGTAAAGAGGTTCCCTATGATCGCATCGTAAAAGGGTTTCAATACAAACCCGGCCAGTTTGTTATCATGGAAGATAAAGATTTCGAACGTGCGAATGTTAAAGCTACAAAAACCATTGATATCGAAGATTTCGTCCCACAAGAAGATCTTGATACGATGCTGTTTGAAAAGCCGTATTATCTGGCTCCGCAAAAGGGTGCTGAAAAAGGATATTTCTTACTTAAACAAGCCTTAGAAAATACAGGTAAAGTAGCAATTGCAAAAATCGTGATTCGCACTAAACAACATCTTTGCATGATAATGCCCAAATCAGATTACCTTATTTTAGAAATTCTTCGCTTTGCCCACGAGGTCAAAGAAATCGATGAAGTTAATTATCTTGAAGAAGTAAACCCCAACGTCAAATTCTCTGACCGAGAATTAAAGATGGCCGAAGACCTTATCAAGGGTATGTCAGCGAAATGGAAACCAGAAAAATACAAAGATACTTTTTATGACGACATCATGAAAAGAATCGAAGCTAAGGTTAAAGCCGGCAAAGGCAAATTTGTCGAAGAACCAGTTAAAGAAGAACGCGTCGAAGAATCATCTAACGTGGTCGATCTTTTGCCACTATTAAGAAAAAGCTTAGAAGCAAAAGGCAAGAAAACCAAAGAGCCCAAAGAAGAGAAAATACCAAAAATGTCTAGACCGCCAACAAAGAAAGCGGCCAATGGTCGATCTGCTTCTAGGAGACATCACTAATGCCGTTGCGCGAGTATAATAAAAAAAGAAATTTTAGGGAAACGCCAGAACCAAAACATGCTCCTAAGAAATCAAAATCCAAGGATCATCCTTTGATGTTTGTGGTGCAAGAACATCATGCCTCTAGGTTGCATTATGATTTTCGCCTTGAATACAACGGTGTTTTAAAAAGCTGGGCTGTGCCCAAAGGTCCTTCCAATGACCCGACAGTAAAACGTTTGGCCGTTGAAACAGAAGATCACCCCTTATCCTATGGAAATTTTGAAGGCGTGATTCCTGAAGGCAACTACGGTGCGGGCCGAGTTTACATTTGGGACACTGGCACTTGGGAGCCGATAGGGAATCCCCGTGAGGGTTTAAAGAAAGGGCATTTGGAATTTAAACTTAAAGGTAAGCATCTGCATGGTCAGTGGATGCTTATCAAAACAAGTCGCCCAGCTTCCGGCGACAAGTCGCAGTGGTTGCTTGTTAAAAGGACCGATGCTTATGCCAACACAGAACCGTTAGTCCCCATTGAAGATCCTAATACTGGAAAAGTAAGTAAGCGCCGAAAAACCGCTGAACCCGCTGCTGCCGCGAAAAAGGTGACTTCAAAAAAAAAAGCCCGCGTAAAAAAGCTTCCAGGATTCATATCTCCTCAGCTAGCAGAGCTCGTCAAAGAGCCGCCTGAAGGAGAAAGTTGGGTGCATGAAACTAAGTTTGATGGTTATCGTACGCAAGCTCACATCGAAGGTGGAAAGGTAACTCTTTACACCCGTAATGGTCTTAACTGGAGTCAAAAATATCCAACCATCGCATCTGAATTAAAGGATCTGCCCGTGAGCAATGCCATCCTAGATGGTGAAGTCGTATGGTTAGACGATCAAGGGCGAAGTGATTTTCAAAAATTGCAGAATTCTTTGAAGGCCAAAGAATCAAGACGTTTGATTTACTATGTTTTTGATTTGTTATACGTGGATGGCGTCGATTGTAGGTCCTTTCCACTTAAAGAAAGAAAACATCGACTGGAAAAAATCCTGGCAGAGTTTGACAACAGGATCATTCGATATAGTGAGCACGTCGACGGAAGTGGTGCTGATCTTTTCGAAGCTGCATGTAATTATCAACTGGAAGGTCTTGTATCTAAAGATCTTGATGCTCCTTACCGCAGCAGCAGAAACAGTGGCTGGGTAAAAACAAAATGCAAACTTCATCAGGAGTTTGTGATCGGTGGTTATACGGTGGGTGAAGGCTCGCGCAATGGGGGATTTGGTGCCCTTTTGTTAGGAGCTTACGAGGATGGAAAGCTTCGTTATGTCGGAAAAGTCGGGACGGGTTTTACAGAACGTTCTTTAATGGACATACATAAGAAATTAAAGCCTCGGGAAATGACAAAAAGCCCGTTTGATATAGCTTCGCCAAAAGGGCGCGGCGTTCATTACATTAAGCCGGGACTTGTTGCGGAAGTAAGTTTTGGGCAGTGGACTTCAGATAAGATTTTACGGACCGCCGTGTTTCATGGTCTGCGTGAAGATAAACCTGCTAAAGAAATTCATATTGAGAATAAAAAATCGTTAAAGTCAGTAATAGTTCCGAAAAAGAAAGTCTCGCCAAAACAGAAAGCTGATAACGAGAAATTAGCGCTCACTAATCCGGATAAAATTTTATATAGAAAAGAAAAAATAACGAAACTGCAGATTGCTAGATATTATCAAGATTTTGCTGAAGTAATTTTGCCGCATATTGCGAATCGCCCCTTGGCATTGTTGCGATGCCCGGAAGGTTCAGAGAAAACTTGTTTCTTCCAAAAGCACATCGCTGGAAAAGTTCCTTTAGAATTTATTCCCGTCACCATCGTCGAAAGAAGCGGGCCGAAGGCGTATTTGACTATTGATTCTAAAGAAGGGTTGTTGTCTTTGTCGCAAATGAATGCTTTTGAACTTCACGCTTGGAACTGTCACAGTGATGCCATCGAAAATCCAGATCAGATCGTGATGGATTTCGACCCGGGTCCTGGTGTGCATTGGAAGCAAGTTATTGAAGCTGCATTTTCTTTAAAAGAAATTTTAGATGGTCTGCAGTTGAAAAGCTTTGTTAAGGTGTCTGGCGGAAAAGGGGTCCATGTTCACATTCCTGTGGCGCCGATATATTCCTGGGATCAGATTAAAACTTTTTCGCACACATTAGGTAAGGAAATGGCTTCGCGCAATCCTGACCGTTATACAGTGAACATGGCTAAGAAAGTTCGCGGGAAAAGAATCTTTGTGGACTATTTGCGAAACGGTCGCGGGGCAACAGCTGTCGTGCCTTATTCCTTGCGGGCACGGGCGAAGTCAGCAGTGGCGATGCCGATCACTTGGGAAGAGCTGAAAACCATTGAAGGGCCTGACGTCTTCACTTTGGAAAACGCTATTAAACATTTAAGTAAAAGAAAAGTGGACCCATGGAAGGACTTCTTCAAAAAAGAGCAGCGAATCAATATTCTTAAGCCCGTAGTTTCATCGGCAGCATAGTGTTGTGTTGCAGATTACTTGTGATGTGATTGAAAAAAAATTTCGATATTACTATCTTTCCAGGCGGTGCAAATCGCCTGGTTTTTTATTGGCACTTTTTTTGAAACTGAAAAATATATCGAAGAATCTGGTGGCAAAAAGCTTCCAGAAAACCACAAGGGGGAGTTATGGGTAAGAGCGTTATGATTTTAGCAGCTAGTGTTCTCTTTGTTTTACAAGCCGAGGCAGCTCAACTTGGTTATGTAGAAATCGCAGGCAGTGCCTGTCAAGCATCAGTGGGAACCCACGAGCTGACTGAAGTGGGACAAAATCGTTATTTAATTCCAAACAGCATATATGTGAAAAAAGAAGAAGATAAAAAAGTAGCACGCGGAGCCTGCACCTTTGCAGTGACTCTTCAAGCAGCCGCCGGAAAGAAAATCATCGTTGCAAACAGCCATCAGCTTACAAGTTTACGAGCATACCCCTCCCAAACAAAGGCTCGTGTTGATTTAGAACTTTTCAAAGCCGGTGAGCAAGGTGAGCGACAAGTTGTTGAGACCGAATCAACCGATCGTACGTCACGAATCAGCAAGTCTTTGCAGCAAGCAGCGATTCTTGAAACTGAGTGCGGTGGTTCGGCTATCTTAAGAGGAAATTTGGCTGCCACACTAATTGGTACTGGCAAAGCGCGCGCATATACGCGAAGCCTTTATTTAGATATCGTCGAAGTCGATTGTAATTAAAGTTCATTGTCAAAGCCCGGTTGCTGGATTCTAATAAGGTGTGGAAGAAATCCGTACCGGGCTGCGCGGCGGCTATAGACTTATATTATTTGTTTTAATCATTTCTAGCTTTCTGATTTGGTCGTTCTTTTGCCATCTCTTTATTCGCGATCCCGATAAAAGAATTCGTACATTTTCAAACAACAGCCGTTTTACTAGCGGAATCATGCTTAAAGTCTTTAACTGCAGAGTTAAGTACACCAACCGTCCAGGTGATTCAGAAAAATTCTTAGCCGTAAGTAATCACATGGGATTTGTTGATATCTTGATGTTGGCTTCCTGTTTTCCGGTGGTCTTTGTAACTTCAAATGAAATGAAAGAAACGCCATTCCTAGGATTATTGACCGAAATGGCAGGCTGCATGTACGTCGAGCGCCGCAGTCGCACGAAGATTTTAGAAGAAATGAAATCCATCGGCGCCGTTTTAAAGCGTGGCTACCGAGTTGTGCTTTATCCCGAAGCGACATCAACTAATGGCGAAAAGGTTTTGCCGTTTAAGAAAACATTGATCATGGCTGCCGCTTACGCGGGAGTTCCAATTCAACCCATCGTTATTAATTTCCGTAAGATTAATGACGAAGAGTTTTCCTTAAAGTGGCGTGACCATGTTTGTTGGTACGGCGATATTCCGTTTGTGACAGCGATGTGGAAATCTCTCACGTTAAAATCGGTGGATGCTGAAGTTGAATTCTTGGAAAAAATCTTCTGCACAACTGAAGATGACCGTGGCCTGATTGCTGACAAGGCTCACGCTTTGATTTCGGCTAAATTTGTTCCCGTAAAAGGCGCTCCCCAAGAGGACTCCGCAGCCATCGAGTTTGAAACAGAATCTACTTGATTTGCCTTAGTTGATATGTAAATAATATGTAAATGAGGAAGATTATCCACATAGACATGGATTGTTTTTATGCGGCCGTAGAGGTGAAATACCACCCAGAGCTGCGAGGCAAACCATTAGGTATCGGTGGACCTCCAAATTCACGAAGTGTTCTGTGTACTGCTAGTTATGAAGCTCGTAAGTTCGGTGTGCGGTCGGCAATGCCGTCTTCACAAGCCGTGCGGTTATGTCCTCAGCTTATTTTAGTTCCTCCAAATTTCGACTTATACAAACTTGAAAGTCGAAAAGTGCGCGAAATATTTGAAAGATTCACAAACAAAATCGAACCATTGTCGTTGGACGAAGCTTACCTTGACGTGACTGAATGCGAACAATTCGGTGGCAGTGCTACGTTGATCGCACAAGAAATCCGTCGACTTATTTTCACCGAACTTCAATTAACGGCTTCAGCCGGAATTGCGCCAAATAAGTTCTTAGCCAAGGTAGCAAGTGATTGGAAAAAGCCTAACGGGCAGTTTGTAATTCGTCCTCAAGACGTTGCTGGCTTCGTCAAAGACCTGCCGGTGGAAAAAATCTTCGGGGTTGGCAAAGTCACTGCTCAAAAGATGCATGATTTGGGATTACATACGTGCGGTGACATTCAAAAATACAGTGTCTTAGAGTTGCATCATTGGTTTGGTTCAAGGGCTCAAGAGCTTTCGGATTTCTCTGTGGGTAAGGATGATCGCCAAGTCGTTACTGAATGGGAAAGAAAATCTTTAACCGTCGAAGAAACCTTTAACAAGGATCGCCAAAGTTTGGATGAGTGTCTTAAAGAAATTCCAGCACTCTATGAAGATTTCATGCGCCGTCTTGAAAAAGGTCAGTATCAGGATCGCGTAAAAGGTATCGTGGTGAAATTAAAGTTCCATGACTTTAAACAAACCACCCATGAAGAAGTTATTCACGGCATTCCAAAAATTCAGGATTTTCAAAGACTGTTAAGCCGTGCCTGGGAACGTCGCGGCGTTCCCGTGCGTTTGATTGGACTTGGTGTTCGTCTGGCTACACAAAATAAGGAATCTAGGAACAAAGACGATTCACAATTGCGCTTCGCAATTTAAGCAAATCCTTTCCTACATTGAGTTTCCTGCCCATGGTCCTTTTTTGTCCTGGCATTAACATTGCTCTTTATCTTTACGGGAACAAACGTGGTGTCAAAGATGACCGCTTTTGGGAAAGGAACGCTATGAAGAAAACTGTTCTAACAGGTCTTCTGATCGCAACATTGTTTCGTAATACAAGCAGTTGTCATTAGTTTACTGCAAAAAGGGGAATTAGGAAGACTTCCTCCAGCAATGGCATTGGCCCCTACTGGCATGGCGTTTTTAACTATCATGATCGTGGTTTTGCAATTCGTTGTTAATTCCGACGATATCTGTGCGAAGCCTTGTTCTTTCAAAATTTTAAAAACTCGGTTGATTCAATGGTGGGCGAAGATCAGAAATGACTGACGGTGCAAAATCGTCAGTCTTTAAATTTTTTTTCAAAATTTCTATGACCGTTCTGTTTGCGCGCAACTGTTTGATGGAATCCTTGAGCTGCTTACGTTCTTCAGCTGAAAGGGTCTTAGTAGACAAAATAATTCCGATAGGTGCTGGATTCACATCTTCCCTAAAGAAAACGATTTCATTTTCAAGTTTAAACTTATCTCTAAAAAAACGAGTGATAAGTGGGGTTGCGACAACGGCATCAATTCTTTTTTCAGCCATCAGTTTAAAAATTCCTTCAGCGTCAGGCATTTTGACTAGACGTTTTTCTTTAATAAGAATTGCTTCGTCCTCGGGTTTCATCATGGCTGTGCTGCCGATAAGATTTCCAAACTTTAGATCTTTTTGGTTATAAACTTCTTTAAAAGAGGCGAAGGGATTTTTTACTTTTTCTTTTCTAACGGCGATTTCGCGATAGATCTCGAACAATAAAACAAACTCGCCATTCACTTCATAGACTGGCTGCTTTGAAACGGTAAGCGCAATATCAATGCGACCACGATTTAAAAGACTTGCTAATTCGGGACGGGTCAACGATCGCATGGAAAAACGACATCCTGAGTTTTTCAATATCGCCGTAATTAGGTCATTATCAATGCCAATGGGTTTGCCATATTGGTCGCGACTAAAAAGAGGAGGAAAGTTGCTAACACCTATTTGATAAACACGACTGCAAGTCTGCTTTTTTTTCGCTTCAGCAGTCTCAGGGCTGGCTAGACCTATAATGAGGAAAATCGATACAAGACCTTTAAGCATTCTTAGATTTTGAATCAGCTCTGATATTAATCCCAGTTACATTCATAGACTTTGCCGCCTGGCAAGCGGTGAGAAATCGCAATAGGGGAGGCGAATAATCTAGAGTAAAATAACTGGTGACAGGAGGCTTTTATGGTCAGTTTAACCGTAACCATCCTAATATTTGCTTTGGTCTTTGCAGGGCTGTACTTCGTTTACAGGATGAATCGAGAACGTGCATTACATCGTGGAGCACGCACTCAACAACATGCTCAAGCCACCCAACGTCGTCCTTACACCAGTAATAGTGAAAACCAAGGTCGTCCTAGAAATCCTGAAAACAACCGACAGCTATGAAAAGCCTGCTGGTTTTTCAATCGGTATTTTATTTGATAACGGGTCTTTGGCCCGTTATTCACCTGAAATCATTTTTGAAACTCACTGGCTCTAAAACTGATAAGTGGCTGGTGGTCACTGTAGGATGGCTTATCACAATCAGTGCGATTGTTATGCTGATGGCAGCCTTTGGTAGTATCACAAAAGAAATTATCGCACTAGCGGTGCTGGATGCTTTTATCTTAGGAATTATCGATGTGTACTATGTCTCAAAAAAAGTTATTTCTAAGGTTTACTTGGGGGATGCTGTCGTTGAATTTCTTTTGGTACTAGCTTGGGGCTTTGTTTTTATTCAAAGCCCGCAAGGATTAATTTAGAAAACCTTTTTCCATTCATCTTCTTTAAAACCCACAAGGTGAGTGTTATCTCCAATCACAAACGGACGCTTCACTAACTTTCCATGCTCAGACAAAAGTTTGATAGCTTCTGCCTCTGACATAGACGGCAGCTTTTCGCTCATCTTCAGTTCTTTGTACATAACACCAGAAGTATTAAAAAGATTTTTAATGCTGCCACCTTTATCTTTTAAAGCGGCAAGCATTTCTTTTAATTCTTTTTGTGATGGTGCCTTATCGACGATCGGAAGTTTTTCGTACTTCACTTTTTTTGCGTCTAAATATTTAAGCGCCTTCACACAAGTAGAACACTTCGCGTACTCGTAAACCTTAAGCATGGCTTTTTACCAACCATCCGCACATTTTATAAAGAATGCGCGCGCCGACGTTTCCATCCCATTCCACTTCATGTGGATCAAGTCCGCCGGTTGATACTTCGTTCAAGTCAAAAGCAATGATCTTGCGACCTGAATTATGCACTTCGCGGAATAAGAAGAAGATCTGATCAACTGTCAAACCACCTGGCACTGGAGTTCCAGTGTGCGGGCAGTAAACTGGATCAAGACCATCGATATCAAAAGAGATATAAACATTTTGTGGAAGTTCTTTGATGATGTCTTGGCAAACTTTTTCCCACGTTTCACCTTTAAGCAGGCGGCGCTTAAGTTCTAGATCATAAAAAGTTTTGATGTCTTCGCGTGATTCGCTGAAGTCATATTCTTCTTCGCAGAAATCACGGATACCGACTTGAACCAACTTCTTAGGTTTCTTAGCATCCGTCATGACGTTGTACATGATCGATGCGTGGGATTGTTTAAAGCCTTGATAAGCAACACGCAAATCTGCATGGGCATCAATGTGCAATACGCCGAACTCGCCCTTGTACTTTTCACTTACTGCGCGGATGGCGCCAAGCGGGGTCGAGTGGTCGCCACCAACCAGGCCTAAAAGTTTGCCTTTTTTAAGTACATCAGAACATTGGTCATAAACCCATTGAGTCATTTCTTCACAAGCTTCGTTCACTTGAGCAGACAAGGTTTTCATCTTGGCTTCGTCTTCGCTCAAATTAGTTTTCATTTCGATAATTTCTTGCGCAACTGCTTTGTATTTATCGTTCATGCGCTTAAGGTCTTCTGGGAAGTCGCGCATATGGTAGCCGACTTCGTAGGCCTTACCAACTTCGATATCAAAAAGGTCAATCTGTTCACTGGCTTGGCGGATGATCTGAGGACCATTCGAAGCGCCCTCGCCGTAAGAAGTTGTAACCTCCCAAGGAACAGGCACAAGAACCACTTTTGATTCTTCTTCAGACATGGGAATGCCGAAGATCCCGTACTCGGCAGAAATGGTTGTTGTGGGATCGAATTTCACCGTCTTTTCAGACATAGTTTTCTCCTTGAAAAGCCTAGGGTATATATCATTTAAGCGTGGCGTCAATCGAGCAATAACTTGATTATTTTTCAACCATAACCGATTTTAACCCCACTTTGGGAACTACTTAAATTCCCAGCGAAATTCTTTGGAGGATAACAATGAATATGAAGGGAATCCTGGCTCTACTCTTGAGCTCAGCTTTGACCGCTCCCGCTTTTGCAACTGCACCAAATGCGTCTGCACCTAAAGGCGGAAATTTCGTAATCAACTTAGGTGGCGAGCCACCGACAGTTCATCCGATCACAAGCACAGATGCTTACAGCCGTGACGTACAAAACTACGTGTGCGAAGGCTTAGTAACTCGTGACTCTGAGACCTACGATTGGAAGCCACGTTTGGCTGAAAAATGGGAAATCTCCAAAGACAACAAAACTTTCACATTCTTCCTTCGTAAAAATGCTGTTTTCCATGACGGCAAACCTGTAACTGCTGAAGACGTTAAATTCTCTTTTGACGCTATCTTTGAACCAAAATACGAAGCTGCTCACCTTCGTCCATATTACGAAGGTTTGGCTAAAGCGGAAGTTATCGACGCTCACACTATCAAATTCACAGCTAAAGATTTGTATTTCAAAAACTTCGAATCTGCTGCGACTTTGACTGTAATTCCAAAACACGTTTACAGCGATGTTGAAAAATCTAAAAAAATGAACAGACAGCTTATCTGTTCTGGTCCTTACGTTTTGCAAAAATTCGATCGTGGTCAATTAATCACATTGAAGAAAAACGACAAATGGTGGGGTAACAACGACGCCGTTTACAAAGGGACTTACAACTTTGATTCAATCACTATGCGTTTCTATAAAGATGAAAACGTTCAGCTTGAGCGCGCTAAAAAAGGTGAATTGGATTACATCGATCTACGTATCGAAGCTTTCATGAAGAAAACTGAAGGCGCTCCTTGGGGCAAAACAGTTCTTAAACACAAAGTTCAAAACAGCGCTCCGAAGTCTTACGGTTTCATCGGCTGGAACTTCCGTAAAGAACTTTTCCAGGACAAAAACGTACGTGTTGCTTTGGCGCACTTACTAAACCGCGAAGAGATGAACAAAAAGTTCCGTTACGGCATGTCTGATCTTGCTAACGGTGCTGTTTACATCCGTTCTGAATTCAATCCTGGTAATAAGGCTTTAGAATTCAATCCGAAAAAAGCTCAAGAGCTTTTGGGTAAAGCTGGTTGGACTGACACTGATAAAAATGGTGTTCTAGAAAAAACTGCTGGCGGCAAAAAACAAGAATTCAAGTTCACATTGATCTACCCAAATAAAGACGTAGAGAAATATTGGACTATGTACCGCGAAGACTTGAAAAAAGCCGGTATCGACATGGAACTTAAGTATCTAGAGTGGAATTCATTCTTGAAACTTGTTGATGAAGGTAACTTCGACGCTGTGACTATGGCGTGGGGTGGCGGTTCTGTTGAACCAGATCCAAAACAAATCTGGCACTCTTCTGGTGCGGTAGCTGGTGGATCTAACTTCATCGCTTACAAAAACCCAGAAGTAGACAAACTTATCGACGACGCTCGCGTTGAGCCGAACAAAGCTAAACGTATCGCGAAACTGAAAGAAGTTTACAAAAAGATCGCTGAAGACGCTCCATATGCATTCCTATTCAACGACAGGTATGTATTCTATGCAAATTCTTCACGCATCGGAACTCCTGGCGAGACATTTAAGTACGAAATTGGTACAGACTACTGGTGGATGAAACCAGCTCAATAGTGAGTGCCTCTTTTACTGTTCAAAACAGCCGGGCACCCGGCTGTTTTGCGTTTCAGGATAGTGTCTCAGTTTTTTGTTATTGGGAGATAAGGCTTTGATCGTTTATTTGATTCGCCGACTGCTATTAATGATCCCCACTTTCTTCGGGATCACCCTTGTTACCTTTGTGCTTATTAACCTAGCTCCAGGAAGCCCTATCGAGCAAAAGCTGCAAGCCATCCGATTTGGTTCTGCAGGCGGTGGCGGCGGTGGGGGAGCGGCCGGTGTGAACAGCCGTGGTGATACCTCTGTAAATGAAGAAGTTATCGAAGCTTTAAAAAAGCAATATGGCTTTGATAAACCACTTCATGAGCGTTACTTCATCTGGTTAAAAAACCTAAGCCGTTTGGATTTTGGTGAATCTTTCACTTACCAAGAACCGGTTATTGACGTAATCAAAAGTAAATTCCCAGTCTCTTTGCAATTCGGTATTGCTTCGTTACTTTTGACTTACCTGGTTTGTATCCCGCTTGGGGTGCAAAAAGCGATCAAGGCGGGTGGCGCTTATGATCGTATTACTACATTAATTCTGAACTTCACTTATTCAATCCCGCCATTGATTTTAGGTATCTTCCTAATCGTTGTGCTTGCGGGTAAATTGAATCTTTTCCCACTGGGTGGTTTGCAATCTGATGATTATGAATCCTTCACAACCTGGGGAAAAATCACAGACCGTTTGCATCACTTCGTACTGCCTTTGATCTGTTATATGATCGGTGGTTTCACAGAGCTTTCTGTTCTTATGAGAAACTCTATGTTGGACGTGATTAAGTCTGACTTCGTTCGCACTGCACGCGCGAAGGGTTTATCTGAAAGAATCGTTATCTTTAAACATGCTCTTCGTAATGCTTTGATTCCGATCGCTACTGGTTTGGGCGGCTTCTTCGGTGCCTTCCTAGCGGGTTCTTTGATTATCGAGCAAATGTTTAACTTGGATGGTATCGGCTTACTTGGTTACCAATCAGTTCTTTCCCGCGATTATAACGTGATCATGGGTCTGACATTTATTTCTTCAATGCTTTTGATGTTCGGCCGTATTTTCAGCGACATCATTTACGTTCTTATTGATCCAAGGATTGATTTCAAATGATGGATCCAATTCAAAAATACCTTATTAAAAATGAACTTACCCTTAAGCGTTACCGCCGCTTCAAAAGAGACCGCGCAGCAGTTATCTCTGTATGGGTATTATTGGTTATGTTCTTCTTTAGCTTCACCGCTGAATTATGGGCGAACAACCATCCGCACGTATTAAAATACAAAGGGGAGTTGTACTTCCCTCTAGTTAAAGATTATCACCCGACTGATTTCGGTCGCGATGATATCTACGTGATGGATTATCGTGAGCTTGAGTTGGGCGAAGATGACTGGGCTATCTGGCCAGTGATTCAATGGGACGCTTACGAAAGCAATAAAACCGTTGAAACTTATCCGTCTCCGCCAACGAAGCAAAACTGGATCGGTACAGATGAAAGTGGTCGTGACGTTATGACCCGTCTTCTTTACGGATTCCGTTACACAATGCTTTTTGCATTGGGTGCGTGGTTACTAGCTTACGCTATCGGTATCATGCTTGGTTCTTTGATGGGTTACTTGGGTGGTAAAACGGACCTTGTTGGGCAACGTATCGTAGAGATCGTTGAAAGTACGCCAATCATGTTCGTATTGATCACTATGATTTCGATCTTTACTCCGTCATTACCAATGCTAGTTGCATTCTATGCGTGTTTTGCTTGGACAGGGATTTCTGCTTACATGCGTGCGCAGTTCCTTTCTTTGCGTAAACGTGAATACGTGGAAGCGGCGAAAGCCATCGGTGCTGATCACAAACGTATTATCGCTAAGCATATCTTGCCGAATGGTTTAACTCCGATCATCACGTTCTCTCCGTTCGTAATCTCTGGAAACGTGTACACGCTTTCTATGCTTGATTACTTGGGTCTTGGTTTAACACCTCCGACTCCGTCATGGGGTGAATTGATGTCCCAAGCTCAGAAATGGTTCACCATCGCTGAGTGGTTGGTGTGGGGTCCGATGACAGCGCTATTTGTGACTTTAATTTTATTAATCAACATCGGTATCGCAGTTCGAGACGCTTTCGACGCGAAAATGTAGTCGTAAAGACTTACAAAGCAAAAGGGACCATCAAGGTCCCTTTTTTTTATCTAAAATTTCTGTCCTAATTTGATAAGTCTCTGGTCTCTTCACAATTGATTTACAATTGCCTCGTAAGATTTTTCTTAAGGAAAGGTTCTGGAGGTTGATTGTGGTTAGGTCTTTTGTGAGTTGCTTGAAGCTAGGAATGTTTTTGTCATTCTTATATACATTCTCAAGCTGCACCTCACACGCTTCGGCGGCGAATGAAAAAGGCCCATCTGACTGCGTTGTGCGGTCCTTCGCTTCTCTCCGACGTGGCGCTGCCACGCCTCCGCTTCGCGAAGGATCCTCCGCCTTGCATATGGACCTTTTTGATTCGCCTAAGTTGTTGGTTGGGGAGGTTTTATAAGAAGGTGATGTTTTTCTTTAGCTCTTACTCTTACATGCTCTATATGGATAAAAAAAAGAGGATGGTTTTGGCCATCCTCTTTTTTTTATTTTGAATCTTTCTATTATTACTCAGCTTCTTCCAGGTATGTGTAACCAGATAAGCCTTCTTCGTAGTGCTTAATCAGAAGTTTTGCTTCTTGTTTTGTGATTGAGCCCTTTTGGATGCTGTCTTCAGTTGCTTGGCGAACGTTATCAACCATTTCAGAGCGGCCGTACTGAACATAAGATAGAACTTCCGTTACTGTATCGCCCGGTACGTAGTGATCAATAGTGTAGCCCACGTTGCTTAAAGAAATATGAACGGCGTCTGTATCTCCGAACAAGTTATGAAGGTCACCTAGGATCTCTTGGTAAGCGCCTGTTAAGAACACGCCTAAGTAGTACTGCTCGCCATCAACAAACGAATGCAAACGAACTGTCTCTTTTGGTTCGCCTGTCTCTGTATCGATGAACTTTTCAATCACACCGTCAGAGTCACAAGTTAAGTCAGCTAGTGTACCTTCACGCACAGGCTCTTCGCCCAAGCGATGAATCGGAGTCACTGGGAATAGTTGTCCTACCGCCCAAGAATCTGGAAGCGACTGGAATAAAGAGAAGTTTGAATAGAAGGTATCGCAAAGCTCTTTAGAAAGGGCCGCGATGATATCTTCAGTATCAGGAACCGTCTTAGCAAGTTTCACCATCTTAGTTGCGACAGTGAAGTACATGCTTTCACACCACGCGCGTTGTTCTAGTGAAAGAACGCCGTAAGTGAATAACTGCAGGGTTTCTTGCTTAGCTTGTTCTAAGTCATTGAAACACTCGTTGATGTTATCTTTATTTACTTTTTCAAAGATGTACTGAAGATCTTGCATGATCGCTGGATCGCTTTTCGTCGCAGGACGAGGCGGCTCATGACGATGAAGATCGTTAATACCAAGTACGTTAAACACAAGGACTGAGTGATGGGCTACTAGGAAGCGGCCAGACTCAGTCACGATGTTTGGATGTGGAATGCCTTTTTCATCACAAAGAGTTTGCAACACAGACACGATGTCGTTTGCGTATTCTTGTGCTGAATAGTTCACAGAGCTGTCAGAGTGACCAGAACCGTCGTAGTCGATACCTAAACCGCCACCCACGTCGATGTATTTAAGGCCCGCGCCCATTTTGTAAAGCTCAGTATAAAAGCGTGCGCCTTCTTTTAAAGAAGACTTAATGCTTTGGATAGCTGGAACCTGTGAACCGATGTGATAGTGCATCAGCTCAAGGCAATCTAACATGCCTTCAGCTTTAAGATATTCAACACCCTCAACGATCTCTGGAGCCGTCAAACCGAACTTAGAACGGGCACCTGAAGAATCAACCCATTTACCAGCACCTTGCGTATTAAGTTTTGCGCGGAAACCGATTTTTGGACGAGTGTTAAACTTCTTCGCCGCATCGACGATCATTTTAAGCTCTTCGCGACGGTCGACAACGATGATCGTGTTACGGCCTAGCTTTTGAGAAAGAATCGCAGTCTCAATGTATTCAGTATCTTTAAAGCCGTTACAGATGATCAAAGAGTTTGGCGAAGTCATCAAAGCCAGAACCACTAGAAGTTCAGGTTTAGAACCGCACTCAAGACCCATGTTGTAGTCTTTACCGTATTTTACAAGCTCTTGAACAAGGTGGCGTTGTTGGTTCACCTTAATTGGGTAAACGCCGTTGTAGTTCCCTTTGTAACCGTGGTCAGCGAATGCTTTTTTAAAGCAGCCGTTTAAAAGCTCCACGCGGGATTTAATAATGTCAGGAAAGCGGATCATGATAGGAACGCGGATGCCGCGGTCTAAAAGATCTTGTGTCAATTCGTGAAGGTCAACAGCAGGGCCTTCAGCTCCCATCGGAGTTACTGAAACATTTCCAGCGCTATTGATTCTGAAGTAGCCGTTACCCCAGTTGTTAATGCCGTACAACTCTGCGCTTTTTTCAGGAGACCAATTTGACATCTCTTCACTCCGCCGGCCGCTGAAAAAGGCCCATCTGACTGCGTTGTGCGGTCTTTCGCTTCTCTCCGACGTGCTACCAGCACGCCTGCGTTTCGCGAAAGATCCTCCGCCTTGCATCTGAACCTTTTTGATCGGCCTCGATAATTGTTTACTTAACGATCAAATTCAAAATTCTTCCGGCCTTATAAATCACCTTGTCGGGATTTTTTCCAGCCAAAACTGAGGAAATTGTCGAAACGGCCAAGGCCGCTGCCACGGCTTCTTGTTCAGAAGCAGTAAGCGCAATTTCAATAGTGCCGCGCATTTTTCCGTTAACTTGCACGCCCATTGTCACAGTGTCATCAGCGACGAGGTTACTATCATATTTTGGCCATGGAGCCAAAGAGCAAAGTCCCTCGCCACCCATTTTTTCCCAAAGCTCTTCGGCCAAATGAGGCGCGAAAGGAGCCAGGATTTGCACAAGCGGTTTCAGAGCCAACTCAGAACGGCATTCCGTTTTGTAAAGCTCGTTCACCAAGATCATCATGGCGCTGATGGCGGTGTTAAAGCCCATAGACTCGATATCGTCTGTGACTTTTTTAATCGTTTTGTGAACTAATTTCTGAATGTCTTCTGTTAAGGCGTCTTTCGTTGCCACATACTGACCTTCATCGTTCACCACCAAACGAGAAACGCGATCCAAGAAGCGCTTCACGCCGTCAATGCCAGTTGGTGCCCAAGGTTTGTCTTTATCAACGGGCCCCATGAAGCTGATAAATGTTCTCATCGCATCCGCGCCGTGGGTTTTTGCAATGTCTTCCGGAGAAATTACATTGCCGCGGGATTTCGACATTTTTTCGCCATCAGGACCGAGGATCATTCCTTGGTGAGCCAGTTTTTTAAATGGCTCATCATGGGTCACTAAACCGCAGTCAAAAAGAACCTTCATCCAAAATCTTGAATATAGCAAGTGGCCGACCGTATGTTCTGGTCCCCCAACATAAAGATCCACTGGCATCCAGTATTTTTCAGCTTCAGGGCTGAATGGAGCTTCCGAGTTGTGTGGATCAATGTATCTTAGGAAATACCAAGAAGATCCGGCAGCGCCTGGCATAGTGTCAGTTTCGCGGCGACCTTCTTTTCCGTCAGCAGATATATAACGAACCCAGTCTGTGTTTCTTGCTAGGGGAGCTTCACCTGTATCCGCTGGTTCGTAATCAGCCACTTCTGGCAAAATCACCGGAAGTTCATTTACAGGAACGCCACGGCTGCCATCAGCAAACTGCACGATCGGGAACGGCTCGCCCCAGTAACGTTGACGGCTGAATAACCAGTCGCGAAGTTTGTACTGAACTTCACGTACACCCAGTTTTTTAGCTTCTAAGTGGGACAACATTTGTTTGATGGCGTCTTTTTGTGAAAGGCCATTAAGGAAATCTGAATTGATCAAAGTGCCTTCGCCTTCAAATGGCAAAGTATCGCCACCTTCAAGAACGCGTTTGATTTGAATTTGGAATTTCGTCGCAAATTCAAAGTCACGAGCGTCATGACCCGGAACAGCCATGATAGCGCCTGTGCCGTAATCCATTAATACGTAGTCAGCAATCCAGATTTGAATTTTTTCGCCCGTGATTGGGTGAACAGCGTGGGCACCAGTGAAGACACCCGTTTTTTCTGTAGTTGCTTTACGATCCACTTCAGATTTTTTAGAAGTTGCAAAGATGTATTCTTCAACAGCTTTTGCTTGCGCTGATGAAGCAATCTTTTTCACTAGTGGATGTTCTGGCGCCATCACCATGAAAGTGACGCCAAATAAAGTGTCAGGGCGGGTAGTGAAGACTTCAAATGAATCCCCATGTCCATCTACTTTGAACGTTACTCTAGCGCCTTCACTTTTTCCGATCCAGTTGCGTTGACCCTCTTTAGTGCGTTCTGGCCAATCAAGTTTATCTAGGTCGTTTAATAATCTTTCAGCGTAATCAGTGATTTTAAGCATCCACTGTTTCATTGGAACGCGGATAACCGGGTGACCGCCGCGCTCTGACTTACCATCAATAACTTCGTCATTGGCTAAAACAGTTTTTAAAGCCGGGCACCAGTTCACTGGAACTTCTTTTTGGTATGCAAGTCCACGCTCATAAAGTTTTAAGAAAATAAATTGAGTCCATTTGTAGTATTCAGGCTCACATGTGGAAATCTCGCGGCTCCAGTCAAAACTAAAACCGAAAGACTGCAAAGTTTTGCGGAAGCTTTCAATCGCCTTGCGAGTTGTAAGAGCTGGATGAATGCCAGTTTGAATCGCGTACTGTTCAGCAGGTAAACCGAAAGCATCATAGCCCATTGGGTGAAGAACGTTGAATCCGTTCACGCGCTTATAGCGTGAAATAATATCGCCAGGAGTGTAAGAGGCCATGTGACCAATGTGCAGGCCTGAACCCGATGGGTAGGGGAACATATCGAGGGCATAATATTTAGGTTTTTGACTATTATCTTCAGCTTTGAAAGCCTTACTTTCGTCCCATTTCTTCTGCCACTTTGCTTCGATTTCAGTGAAGTTCAAACTCATTGTTACATCCCTTATTTAGAACAAAAAATTCACTGCTATTTAGATAACTAAAAAGGCTTTTTAATACAACGAATATACTAGCGCAGTATGGGGCGCGCCTTAGGTCCGGGAAATTATGTCTCCACGGCCTTTGATTAGATTTTAGACTCAATAAATCCCAGCGTTAACCGATGAGATAAGCTCAAGTTACACTGGTATGTAGTATGAGTTTTGATAGCAACAGCTTTAAACAACCTAAAAGTCGTCGTGTCCTAGTGATCGATGACGACAAGGATAGCTTAGAGATCCTTTTGGAGCCTTTGCGCTGGGAAGGATATGACGCCCGTGGTGTCACTTCCGAAGCCGAGGCCCATAAGCTTGTGGAATCGTGGATTCCGCACGTTGTTATTTTGGATTGGATGGCGCCTTCAATGGCGGGACTTCGCGTACTAAAGGCGATGCGATCTCGACTTTCCCATATTTCCTGCGTTTTCGTATCTGAGAATTCCAGTACTGAAGCGATTATTGAGGCTCTTGATTCCGGAGCGGATGATTACATCGTAAAACCTTTCGTTCCCTTAGAACTACTGGCCCGTATCCGCACACAATTGCGTTTGCGTGATTTGACTGAGCAACTTGTTTACGCCAATGAAAAACTAAAAGAGTTGGTTGATACTGACGACCTTACGGGTTTGTACAACATGCGCTCGTTATATCATCGCCTGGATTTCGAGATGGAGCGTGGACGTCGCTTTAGTCGTGACGTGTGCG
Source organism: Bdellovibrio reynosensis (assembly GCF_022814725.1). Taxonomy (NCBI): domain Bacteria; kingdom Pseudomonadati; phylum Bdellovibrionota; class Bdellovibrionia; order Bdellovibrionales; family Pseudobdellovibrionaceae; genus Bdellovibrio; species Bdellovibrio reynosensis. Next base: position 2,175,825 of record NZ_CP093442.1, on the reverse strand, counting down.
TGGTGATGATGGACATGGATTATTTTAAAACTGTGAATGACGGTCATGATCATTTATTTGGAAGTTACGTGCTTTCTGAAGTGGGCAAAATTATTCGTGCGAATACCCGAAACATTGATATTCCTGCCCGATATGGTGGTGACGAATTCTTGATGGTTTTAACGGAAACGAATGCTCAAGGTGCACAGCATTTCTGTGAGCGCCTTCGTGAAAATATCGAAAAAACCTTATTTAAAAACGGTGATGATTCAATCAAGCTGACGGCATCATTGGGTTTTGCCATTACTATTCCCGGTGAAAATATCAGCGCCCGCGAATTAGTTCGCAGAGCTGACCATGCTTTGTATGAAGCAAAACGTGGTGGCCGTAATAAAGTTTGTTCCTACAAACCCGAAGCTGCGCCTGTGGTTGAGCTTAAAAACGCGCCACAAAAACGCCGTAAAGCTGCAGGTTAATTCTTAAATATTGACGAAGACTGAGGGATCAGAAACCCTTAGTACATGGTTGATACCTCTACTAGTGATGCCGAAAAAATTAGAACAAGTGCCGCGTGGGTTTCTGTTATTGTCAGTCTCCTCGTGTTTCTTTTTAAGGTTGGTGCTTATCGCATTACAGGCTCCACTGCGGTTTTGTCAGATGCCTTAGAAAGTATCGTGAATGTAATCGCTTCAGCGGTGGCTCTTTTTGTCATTCGTTTTGCGGCAATTCCCGCAGATCACAATCATCCCTATGGACACGGCAAGGCTGAATCTTTTTCTTCTGCGTTTGAAGGTGGTTTGATCTTTTTTGCCGCGATCATGATTATCGGTGAAAGTGCGAAAGCGCTTTTCTACCAAGAACCACCACGTCAGTTGGAAACAGGTTTATGGATCGTCGGTGCTGCAGCGTTAGTGAATTTATTCTTAGGACTTTATCTTAAGCGTGTCGGTAAATCCCATAAGTCAGAAGCTTTAAAAGCCAGTGGAGCCCATGTCATGTCTGACGTACTGACGACAGTGGGTGTGATGGTAGGCTTAGTGTTGGTTTTAGTGACTGGCAAAACTTGGATCGATCCATTGATTGCGATTTTAGTGGGTGCGCACTTAGCTTATTCTGGCTACAAAATCAGTCGCGAATCTTTGGGTGTGCTAATGGACGAACAAGATGAAAATGTGCTTGAAGATCTTGCTACTTCCATTCGAAAAAATCGCAAACCCGGTGTTATTGAAATTCATAATCTGCGCATCATTCGTTCTGGACGATTTCATCACGTCGATGCCCACTTGGTTGTACCGGAATATTGGGATGTAGCAGAGGTTCATAGTTTCACTCATAACTATGAAAGTGAAGTCGTGCGGGATTATGAATTTGACGGGGAGTTGGCGTTTCACTTGGACCCCTGTAAAAAATCCTACTGCCAGATTTGCGACATGCCAAATTGCCCAATAAGGCAGCTGCCGTTTCAGGAGTTGCGCCTTCCGACGGTGAAAAGCTTGACCGGAGGCCCTCGTCCGACTAATCAAGGGCCCTATGACAAGCCCGATTCCTCGCAGAAGAATTAATGTAACTAAAGACCTTCCAAACCAAAATGCCTACACGCTGGCATTAAACGGTGAATTTTCCCACGTCGCTTTTGACGAAGTCAGAGCGCCTCTGAACAAAGGCAAATGGCGTTCAGAGATTTTCAAAGTTGAAGAAAACCTGCCGATGGATTTGGAAGTAGGAACAGGCAACGGGACTTACTTTGCTCATCACGCAAAAACCAACCCAAATCGCATGTTGGTTGGATTAGAGTTAAAATATAAGCCGCTAGTTCAATCTATCCGTCGCGCCTTAAATGATGGTTGTAAGAACGCGGCGATCGCGCGCTTTCATGCTTTCAATATCGAAGAACTTTTCAATGAAGGTGAGTTAGACAATGTCTACATTCACTTTCCGGATCCATGGACTTCGCCAAAGAAACCTAAAAACCGCTTCGTGTGCAAACAGAACTTAGAAATCTTGCACCGCCTGCAAAAGCCTGGTTCATTCATCAATTTTAAAACTGATTCTTTGGTTTATTTCTTGTGGGCGATGGATGAAATCCGTCAGTCTCCGTATAAAATCATTTTTGAAACTCAAGATCTTCATAACTCTGAAATGAAGAGCGAAAATTTTGAAACTGCATTTGAAAAAATCTTTTTGCGCGAAGGAATCAAGATCAACTTGGTTCGCTTGCAAAAGGTTTAGTCCAGTCTAGCGTTCTTTAGCACAAATCATCGCGACAATGGCAATCTCGTTTAGAATAGATAAGTGGAGGTTGCCATGAAATCTCTGAAAAATCCCCTGCTGATTTTCGTTTTTGCAGCAACCAGTTTTGCGGTTGCAGCTCCTCCGATGGAAAGTTCTGAATATATAGCGCCTGCGGAACCTTATTCTGTTCTTAGAGGTTCCATGGTGCCTTGCTATGGCAACAGAGAAAAAGGTGCAGGCCGAAACATCTATTTACGCCATCTTGAGGGCGAGGAATGTCCTAAGCGCGTGGCGACTCCGGTGCGCAAAGATAAACCTGAGGATGAGTCCGTCTCTCCTGGAATTCCGTTTCAACAAAAAACCAATTTATAACTACCAGTAAGTTGTATCCACTTTGATGGGGCCAAGAATTTGAACTTGGCAGCTGATGCGCGTTGTATTCGGTAATGAGTTTTTCTCTTGTAAAAACGCTTCAGTTTCATTTGGAGGGGAAAGGTTCTCGTTTCCTTCGATAATCATGACCTTGCATTTTGCGCAAACGCCATCACCGTTACAACTAGAGGCGACCGGAAGACCCGCTTTTAAGAGGGCTTCCATAAGGTTTTCCCCGGTGGAAACGTCAAGGGGGGCTCGGTTTTTTGCAAAGCTGATTTGGGGCATGCTGCCATTGTAGCTGACGCAGTCCAAAACGTGCAAAGAACTAATGAAAAGCCCCATGTTTGTTGGTAGCCTAGGCCCGCTTAAAACGAGGATTCTATGACTGAAGATCAAAAAATTGAAAACGTAATCATTATCGGTTCAGGCCCTGCAGGTCTAACTTCTGCTATTTATACCTCTCGCGCTAATTTAGAGCCATTGATGATTGAAGGGGAAGAGGCCGGCGGTCAGCTTATGACCACGACTGAAGTTGAAAACTTCCCTGGCTTTGATCACGGAATCACAGGTCCTGATTTGATTTCCGTCATGCGAAAACAAGCAGAGCGCTTTGGCACTCGTTTTATCACTCGCAATGTTACGAAAGTTGATTTCTCTCAACGTCCATTCAAGGTTTGGGTTGGCGAGAAATTATACTTAGCAAAATCGATCATTATTTCGACTGGTGCTAGTGCGAAGTACTTGGGTCTTCCATCTGAAAAACAATACGCTAACCGAGGTGTATCGGCTTGTGCGACTTGTGACGGAGCTTTCTTCCGTAATCAAGAAATCGCGGTTGTTGGCGGTGGTGATACGGCAATGGAAGAAGCCCAGTTCCTGACTCGTTTTGCTAGCAAAGTTTATTTAATTCACCGTCGCGATCATTTCCGTGCTTCAAAAATCATGGCTGAAAGAGCAATGAAAAATCCAAAAGTGGAAGTCATCTGGAACACGGAAGTTACTGAAGTTTTGGGCGATGGTAAAAGCATGACAGGTGCTAAAATCAGAAACATTGTTGAAGGTGGTGAAAAGACCCTTCCTGTGACCGGTTTATTCCTAGCTATCGGCCATAAGCCAAATACAGACCTTTTTAAAGGTATGTTGGACATGAATGAGACGGGCTATTTGGTAACTCAACCAAATACCACTTATACTAATGTACCAGGGGTGTTTGCGGCTGGGGACGTTCAGGACCATGTATATCGTCAAGCTATCACTGCTGCAGGTACTGGTTGCATGGCGGCCATTGATGCGGAAAGATGGTTAGAGGCACAAGCTTCACACTAAGGATGCTATGAAGGATAAAAGAATTAACACCAAGGATTTAGTAGATAAGATCGAAAAGATGACCAAGGCCCGCATCGCTGGGCAAGATGTCGTTCCTTTAGATCAATTTCGTGAAGCGAAAAAGAAACTAGATCCTAAGATTATTCTTGTTATCGAAGATGACGAAACAATGCGTTTAGCAATGAAGCGCATTCTTGAAACTGAAGGCTACGTTACCAAGCTTGCTGCTGATGCGACGGAGCTTTCAACGGTTCTAGATGATCACTCTGTTGATTTGATTTTGATGGACGTGGGTCTTCCGTGGGTGAATGGTTTTGAATTAGCCCAACTTCTTAAAGAACATAAAGATCTTAAAAAAATTCCGTTGGTTTTCGTTTCTGGAAAAGCTTCTGAAGAAGACATGAAAAAAGCTTTCGAGATCGGAGCCGATGACTATATTAAAAAGCCGTTTGATGTTGATAAGCTTAAAAAAACGGTGCACACCCTTTTAAAATTAAACGAGTAGCTTGCGGTACGAAGCTACTTCCGCGACAAAAGTCTGTCTCGAAATGGGACGCCGTCGTTATTCCATACTTTTCAAACATTTCTAGAAGAAAATAGTGAGCTGTAGACCCATTTATTGGTTAAACTTAAAGGCTCATGGCACGTCGATTTGCGGTGGTTTTCTTTCTAATTTTATTGGGAGTTGTCGTTTTGTATTTATCACGTACAAACGATAAGTCTGCGTCTTTAAAATCTTCAAATGGCGATACTAAATCTGTGACATCTGTAGCTGCAGAAAATCCTGAACCCATTCAGATCACAGAATCTGCATCAACCAGTTCTAATGAACCAGTAGTATCTAACCGTACGATTGATAAAGCTTTAACACATAGAAAAGTATCTTCGCTTTCAGTAGGAAAAGCAGAGTTGGAAAAAATACCTCTTTTGGCAGATACGCCGTGGAAACTGTGGAAAGGTGTTACCGCAAAACCCAAAGCAGCAACGTCACCAAATGAAGTAATTGTCAGTGAGATCAGCGGTTTTGTATTGGTTCAATCAGAAGCTAATGTGGATTTAACAAATTTCACTACATCAGCTCCTGTAGTGGTTGCGAATCCTCGATTGAATATTGGTGGAGTCCTGACAGGCACAATCACGGTGGTGCTTAGAGAAGGCCAGTCGGCTGATTTTTTAAGTGCAGAAAGCGGCATTAAAATCATTGGGTCTTTTCCCAAAATTCGCACCTATTTCGTCACTGCTTTGCAGGAACCTTTTGATCTTCCAGAGCTGTATCAAGAACTAAAACATCATCAAGGCGTTGAGCAAGTAAGCCTGGAAATATTGAGTCGACAATATGATAAATTTTAGTCGTAAAACTAAAGCCATATTGTCATTGTCTCTGATGGGTATTGTTACCGCAGTGGGCTTTACAAATTGTGCTGAAAACGGATTTAAAGGTAAGAATCAGCGTCAGGTTGGCGATGATCCGTTTATTTCTCTGGCGTGGCACCTAAGTAATAGCGCGCAAAGTGTATTTGCAGCAGAAGCTGGTACTGCAGGTGTCGATCTGAATTTATTAAACACTTGGAGTGAGGGGTATTCTGGAAAGAACATCACTGTTTTAGTTTCAGATGATGGCCTTGAAGATTCCCACGAAGATCTTTCTGATAACTTTCTTCGGACAGGCGTTTCTAAGGATTATACAACGGGTTTTCCGTATCTTTCAGCCACAGCCGCGCCAAAAGCTAGCGATGACAGTCATGGCACAGCCGTGGCGGGTTTAATTGCAGCCGTTGGGCAAAACAGTTTGGGCACGAAGGGTGTGGGTTATAAAGCTTCCTTAGTCTCTGCGAATTTTCTTTCTTCACAAGTGACTCAGACTGAAAGCAAGTTAATCGACCAAGCTGATGGTGATTACGACATTTTCAATATGAGCTGGGGTTCGACCCAGAATAATCTAATTTCACCTGTGGCTTCATTCTTTACACAGTTAAAATCAGGTGTGACGACGGGTCGTTCGGGCAAAGGTTCGATTTATGTGAAGGCGGCGGGCAATGATTTCATCGTCTACTGTCATGGTTCTACGACTGAAAACTGCGTGGGTAATTCTAACTTCGATGCTGATAATTCAAGTCCTTACACAATTTTGACAACGGCATTAAATGCTTCGGGCGAAGCCGCATCTTATGCTTCGGTCGGATCGAATGTTTGGATCTCCTCTTTCGGTGGCGAATTCGGTAAGGATTCGCCGGCCATGATCACAACCGATCGCACCGGATGTTCTGTCGGTTTTTCCCAGTCCACCGTGCAAAACGTAGCCTTTGATAAGGGACAAGAGGGTAATACGGGATGTAATTACACTGCGACCTTTAATGGAACTTCTTCAGCAGCTCCGGTATTAAGCGGCGCCATTACTTTATTATTAGAAGCGAATCCTTCGTTAAGCTGGCGCGACGTGAAATACATTTTGGCTAAGACTGCAACACCCGTGAATTTTTCGACCACGGGGTCTATTAAACATCCAAAAACAGGGGAAACAGTTCCAAGTGGTGCGCAGTGGGAGCAAGCTTGGATAATTAATGGCGCTGGTTTTAAATTTCATAATTGGTATGGATTCGGTCGAGTGAATGTGGATGCAGCTGTGGCCTTAGCTAAAAGCTTCGCCTCACCATTTGGGGCTTACAATGAAACCAACTGGGCCGACGATGCTAGTGGTTTAAACGTTGCTATTCCTGATTTTAGCTCTACTGGCGGATCTAATTCGATGACTGTAAATACAAACCTAAAGATCGAATCTGTGCAGTTAAAGATCTGGGTGACTCATACTAATATTGCGGATCTGGCTTTGGAGCTTACGTCTCCGTCCGGAACAAAAAGCATTGTGATTAATATGAACAATTCATTAAAAAATATCGCCGATTATGAAGGCGAAGTGTTTTTGACTAACGCTTTTTTCCAGGAAACTTCGCAAGGCAGTTGGACATTAAAGGTTATTGACGGCAAGTCGTCGCACACCGGAACTTTGACTCGTTGGAGCCTGAATTTCACTGGGACACCGTAATCACAATTTTAATTTATAAAGAAAAGCAGACGGGTACTTCGGGTGTTGGCCTTCGTTAGTCCAAGAATGTTTTAAATAATATTTTTGGGCGGAACTATTGTGTTTAGAGACGTTTAAAAGCACTGCTTCGAAGCCCTTTTTCTTAAGCAATAACAGGCCCGCCGACATAAGTTCTTTCGAAACCTCAGTGCCTCGGAATACCTTTTTAACATAGATAAAATCAAGTGTCGCGGTAAGATTATCTTTCTTACTCCATAAGGCGAATCCGGCGGGACTGTTATCGACTATTACCGCGAATAAAAACGCGTCATCACTAGTAAGTGCACGGTTCTTGGTTTCGAAAAACTTAGGGAAGTTAAATCCATTTAAAACATCTTCCTCTTGGTTTTTCAAAAAAGTTTCAGCGATGCAGGTTTGAAATAATTCTTCGCCAGATTCTTTATTAGAACCTAACTGAGAAATATCCATGAGTCGAAAGCAGGTAAAAGCCATATCTTAGTATTTATAAAAAAACAAACCCCCGCAAGCTGAATGCGGGGGTTGTTTTAGGCTTTTTGACTTCGCCTATTCTGAAACGACACTCATTGCAGAGATACATTTTGTATCCACACCATAGTTATAGAAAGGTACCGAGCCAGAGCGAGTAAGAACTTCGGCATTCACACTTCCAATTTTAGAAGCGTTATACGCGAACTTTTCAATCGCATAGTTTACAACTGTCGTCGCATTTGAAATCGCAGTTGCTACATATAATGTGTTGGTATCTTCATCTAACGTCATTGCAGAGATACCAAACAATAAATAAGAGTAAGTGGCAGGGAAGGATGCTGCATCATAGATCACTTGATCATTTGTGATGTTACCAGTGGCTTCATCGAAATCATAAGCATGGATACTGTTCACATTTGCCGCCGTTGTAGGACCCGCGTAGGCAACGATAAGTTTGCTATTCACTTTATCAAATACCATAGCCGTCGCATAAGTGGTCGCAGCGGGTGCTGCAATACCCGCCGAACAGCTTCCTGTAGCACCTGCGGCAGGAACGCTGATCACTCGGTTATTTGGTGAAGCAGCTGCATTGGCAGTGATAATTCTTCCCGTTGATGACACAGCAATATTAGTTAACAAGGCATTCGCAGTTCCGCACGTAGCCCCTAAGTTGCTATTCACATGGGGGGTCGTTAAACGAATACCTGATGATGTGACTTTCTCAATGAAGCCTGTGCGAATCATCAATACGCCGCCATCAGAACTTTTTGCCATGTTAGCTGGGTTTGATGAAATGATCGTGCTCATCGCAGGCGTGGTTCCAAATGTATTTCGAACTCCGCCAACTTTAGGCATTGTTTCTAATCGTCCCGTAGCACCGTTACGTACGAATACTAATAGGTTGTCATCATCCCAATCCATAATAGAAATTGGAGTGTCGCCGGCAGCCGCCGGAGCCGCCCAGAAATCCGCCATGGTGGCTTCTTTTACGCCTGTATCTGCATTTAACTTAAGAATTAAGTTGCTCGCAGTTGCTGCTGTGAAGGTAGTGATGCCATTTCCGGAATAACAAAGTCCCGTTGTTACATAAAGATGTTTGGTCGCAACGGTTTCATTATCAGCCGGTGTTTCTTCCGAAGCAGGCGTTTCTTCTACAGTGGGTTGGCAAGATGCGATCAGCGCCAGAAGACTTCCGCAAAGCAAAACGTTCTTTAATCTTCCCATGAATTCTCCCGAACAAGTTTTCTTGATAAAACTATCGGTGATATATTTAGGTCTCTTAATCGAAATGTGAGGAATCTAGTCCTTTTAAGCATTACGATTTATAAAGATGGGAGCGCATTACGCACACTCATCATAAGAAAGAACTTTTCTACAGAACACTTGTAAAGGGATTTATTTTAGAACTGTAAGGACTAACTTGCGCCTTTGCGAACTTGATCTTGATAAGCAACGTAAGCTTTCAACAAAGCATCAAGTCTTAAAGTCATCGCAACGTCTTGTTCAACGAACATCAAGCGGCGAGGATCTTGAAGATCTCCAACGATCTTAGCTCGGAAGAGCAATCTTGATTTCGATGGATCTGGTTCAAATGGATTTACGATAATTAAATCAAAAGGCTTATTTAAGAAATCGCGAGGGATTTCATCTTCAAGCATCGTTCCACTTAAAGAAATATTGCGTGAATATGTTCTGAATGAACGGATCTTGGAAACTAGTACCACTTCAATTTTAAAATTGTGACGAGGATCGCGGCGACGGTCAGCTCCGTCTTCTTCAACAGGTGCCACTGGTTCTGCGACTTTCTTTTTGCCCATGGCATCGGGCTTAAGCTTTTTAATTTTTGCTAAATCCAGTTCATCACCATTGAAATCTTTAGAGTGATAACCACCGATTTCAGTTTTCTTTATTGGCAAGTCGCCAACAACGACTTGAGTATATCTACTGTCATTATTGGATGTCGCAGGAGCATTCTGAGTTGCAGTTACTGTTTCATCAGCACCCGGTAAATCCATTGGCTTTGGTGGCTGAATGATCACGAAATATTTTTGGTCGGATTCAAGAAATTCGCGAATGCAAACCCATTCTTCCCAACCCGGAGTCCACAAGAAGAACTTGCCGTGATCTTTATTAGCTAAAGAAAGAAGCGCCACCTGTGCCTGTACTACAGACATAGGCTTAGACTGCGTCTTTGTTTCAGCGTCATAAATGATCCAGACTTTACCTTGGGTTTTCATAAACTCCTTAGATTCCTCCGCCGTCGCTAAAGCTATGGCGTGACAAGCAATCTAAGGAGTTATCGGAGAGTTAAAGAGACTTCTTTATACTCGGATGCAGGCAGCGATATGATTCGGAACTTTTTCTTCCAATGGCGGGACGATGGTCTTGCAATCTTCGATAGCCATTGGGCAACGAGGATGGAAATGACAGCCTGTCGGAGGATTGATTGGCGATGGAACGTCACCCGTTAAGATGATGCGATCATCTTTACGGCGAGGATCTGGAACTGGGATCGCTGACATCAAGGCTTTGGTATAGGGATGTTTAGGATTGCGGTAAAGCTCTTCAGCTTCAGCCATCTCAACGATTTTACCCAAGTACATCACAGCCACTTTTGTTGAAACGTGTTCAACGACTTTCAAGTCATGGGCGATGAAGATGTAGGTAAGGCCCAGCTTTTGTTGAAGCTCCATCAAAAGATTGATCACTTGTGCTTGGATAGAAACGTCAAGAGCAGATACCGGCTCGTCACACACGATAAGTTCAGGGTTCACCGCTAAAGAACGAGCGATACCCACACGTTGACGTTGACCGCCTGAAAACTCATGCGGGTAACGGTTTAAGTGTTCGCGACGAAGACCCACCAGATCAATCAACTCATGGATGCGATCTTGGCGGTCTTTTGCTGAACCATAAAGGTCGTGGATAATCAAAGGCTCTTCAAGGATAGAACCGATCGTCATGCGTGGATTTAAAGATGCAAACGGATCTTGGAAGATGATCTGCATTTTTTTGCGCATTTCACGAAGCTCTTCACCCTTGATATGTGTGATGTCTTTACCGTTGTAGCTGATTTTTCCAGAAGTCGTGTCGTGTAGACGGATCAAGCAACGACCCAAAGTTGACTTACCGCAACCAGATTCACCCACAAGACCTAGGGTTTCACCCTTATTAAGTTCAAAAGAAATACCTTGAACGGCTTTTACAGAAGCAACTTCACGGCTGAAAAGTCCACCGTAAATAGGAAAGCTTTTTGTTAGGTTTTCAACCTTCAAAAGAGGAGTGCTCATTAGGGTTTTACCTCTTCAGACAATGGGTGGTAACACGCGACTTTATGAATGCCGCGAAGATTTTCAAGCGATGGGTAAGAAGCACGGCAATCGTCTTGAGCCGCTGGACAGCGATCAGCAAAACGGCAGCCTTTAGGAAGATTGTAAAGGCTTGGTACCATCCCTTTGATTGTTCTTAGTGATTCAAGTCTGTGACCTGTTTCAAAGTGCGGAATAGAATCTAAAAGACCCTTGGTGTAGTGATGTTTTGGGCGATAGAAGATGTCTTCTACAGTTCCGTATTCAACCACGCGACCCGCATACATAACGGCAACTTCTTGGCACATCTCTGCAACCACGCCTAAATCGTGCGTGATAAGAATCATACCTGCGTTGAAGTCTTTTTGAAGTTTGCGCATAAGATCCAAGATTTGCGCTTGGATAGTAACGTCTAGAGCTGTTGTTGGCTCATCGGCAATAAGAAGTTCTGGGTTACAGCTGATCGCCATTGCGATCATCACACGTTGTCTCATACCGCCAGAAAGTTGGTGCGGATATTCAAAGAAACGTTTTTCAGGAGCTGGGATACCCACGATACGAAGCATGTCGATAGCGCGTTCGCGAGCTTGGTCTTTAGTTAAATTCTTTTGGTGAAGCAAAACAGCTTCTTCGATTTGATCACCGATTGTGTAAACCGGATTCAAAGAAGTCATTGGTTCTTGGAAAATCATCGCGATTTCGTTACCACGAATGTCGCGCATTTTATCGTCAGAAAGGCCCAATAGGTCTTTACCTTTAAACAGGATTTTACCTGCTTCGATGTTTCCAGGCTTTTGAATCAAGCGCATGATCGAAAGAGAAGTTACAGATTTACCGCAACCTGATTCACCAACGATTCCAAGAGTTTGACCTTTTTTAACATTGAAGCTGACATCGTCAACGGCATAGAAAGAACCGTCGTCAGTCTTAAAGCGTGTCTTAAGATTTTGGACCTCTAAAAGAATATCACTCACCGGAGATGACCCCCATTTAAGACCTCATCTTATATAGGCCTGGGGGCTCCGACGCAAGCCCGCAAAAGCCATCTGGTCCTTTTTTCTGGCGATATTGCGTCAACAGCTTTTTACGAAGGTTTCCGGGAATTTGGAAAGGCCCATCTGAGGTTTTTTCAGAGTAGATTTTGAGGAATTTTCTAAGCGGAAAGCCCCGTCTTAGCCCTTGGATATTGTTTCGATTAAACTTCCCAGTTCATCATAATGACTCAGAATTCCTTTGGGTTGATGCTTTTGCAGCAGGTGGGTTGCCGTATATCCAAAGCCTATAGCTATTGAAGGTACTCCGGCGTTTAATGCCGAAAGAACGTCAGGGATGCCGTCGCCGATCATGAAAGTATTTTGTGGTGTGTGACCGGCAAGTTTCATCATGGTTCTTAGTGGCAGGGGACTTGGTTTTCTTTCTTCCAATGTGTCGGCACCATAAACCTGCACCCACGGGTATTGGTCCAATCCCAAGTGATTCAAAATTCTTTTAGCGGGGCGTTCGTTTTTATTGGTGATGATGCCCCTAGGGCCACCGTAGTTTTTTAGAAAGTTTTCAACCCCGGGGAAGATCTGGGTACGGTTAAGCATCTCTTCTTCGTACAGACGTAGGAATTCCATTTCTAGTTCAATGATGGCGTCTGGATCTAGATCGTCTTCTAAAAACAAATCGGCGATAAGCTTTTTAAGGCCCTCGCCGATATGGGATATTATTACTTCGTCTTTTAAAGTGCGTTTGCCGTGGTTTTGCAAAGTGCGGTTTACGGCAACGATAATATCAGGAGCTGAATCAATCAAAGTACCATCAAGGTCAAAAACAAGAAGAGGCTTCATGGTCCTCATCTTGCCTACTTTCGTTTTATTCGACAATCTCAAAATCCACGCGGCGATCACGTGCATGTTCGGAGTCCGAAGCCATTCTATCTGATTCAACCGCGCCTAAACCACGGGTTTCAAATTTATTTTTAGCGATGCCTTTAGAAACTAGGTAGTTTCTGACGGCTTCCGCTCTTTGTTCGGAAAGAATTTGGTTGCGCTCTGGAATGCCAGTTGGATCTGCTAATCCAGAGATACGAATTTTACCGAATGCTTCGTCTGATTTTTTAAGTTCACTAGCCAGTTCATCTAAAGCACGACGAGTAGAAGAATTCAATTTTGCACTTCCCGAATCAAAACGAATGTTTTGGGACAGAGCTGAGAACTTAGAACTTTTTGCCAAGTCACTTTTGGCTTTATCACTCATCGCTGAATGGGTGGCCTGTTCAAGTTGCTCCTTATTTTCAGAAACTTCGACGGGTTTATCCTTGGTAGCGCAAGCTGTGACTGCCAAACATAAAAGGGCTGCGGAAATAAGACGTAAAGAAACCTGCATGGATCCTCCAGATGATCTGTTGTTTTAAAGTATTATTGTTAACAGTGGCAGGACTCAGCAAATTAACTTCCTGTTAACATCAATTAGGTGTTATGAGATGATCCACTTATGCGTGATTCAGTGCTGACCAACAAAGAAAATTATATGGGGAGTCTTCTTTCTGAAGAATCCGATTTAAAAAAGCAATCCCGCCATTTTGCTGATGAGTTGGGATTGGGAAGAATCAGTATTTCTGCAGCCGAAGCCCAGCTTATTAAAACCCTGGTACGCATGCATGGCTGTAAGAAGTTTGTAGAGATTGGAACTTTAACTGGGTTATCTGCTCAGTACATCTTTGAAGCTTTACCTGAAGGCGGGGAGCTTTGGACGCTAGAAAAAGATGAAAAGCATGGAGCCATGGCAAGCCAGGTGTTTTCTAAAATGGATCAAGCTAATAAAAAGATCCATTTGGTTATGGGTGATGCCCGCGAGGAGCTTGAGAAGCTATCAGTACTTGGGCCCTTTGATGGTGTGTTCATTGATGGCAATAAGGCTGCATACTTTGATTATCTAACTTGGTCAGAAAAGAATCTGCGCCCTGGTGGACTTATTTTAGCTGATAATATCTTTTTAAGCGGATCAGTTTGGGGAGAAGCGACCCAACAGAAGTTTTCTGAAAAACAGACGAAGATCATGAACGAATTTAATCGTCGTTTGGCTGATCCAAATCTTTTTGAATCAGCAATAGTGCCAAGTTATGAAGGTCTTTATATCGGAATTAAAAAATAGATTCTAAAAATAAAAAACCGAGGACTAGAGCCTCAGTTTTTTATTTATTCACAAACGATGTTTGAAACTCTTGATCTGTATTCCCAGCCAGAGTCGTCTTCGACGTAGTTAAGAGAACCTTGATATTTTCCGTTAATTTTTGCAGTAAGTACTAGGTCAAAGAAGTACTCAGCACGAGAGCCATAACTTCCCATAATTTGAACGTTAGGACCTTTGTTTCTTTGCGCTACTTGGTCAGCAATCCATTCGTTTTCATGATCTTGATCTACGTAAGTAATAACTTTTTGATCAGATTGAAAATTTGCGAAGATGGCAAAAGTAACGTCTTGGCCTGATTCATTAATTCCACGGCAAACCAAGTTCTTTGCCTGACTAACTGAAGCTGTTAATAAAATTACGGCGATCGCAGAAGCAAGAAACTTCATGGGTACTCCTAAGTTTTTAGGAGTTATAAGCGAGGTTCGTGAAAAACCCCATAATGAAGTGGGCTCAATGTACTTTTTCCGGCACTGTCATAACTTTAGACAGCTTAACCCTCATAAGCTTCGATTTTCATCTCGATGGAATAGTCCTTAGATGCTTCTTTTAAGGGGGCAAGCATCCACATCCACTCTTTAAGCTTTTTATAACCTGCGAAGTCCACTGGATAATGGCCTTTATAGATTTCTTCGCCCTTTGGATCGCGGTAGATCACTTCACGGTCGGCATATATAAGCTTTCGCCCCTGGCACTGGCTTAGGTTCTTAAGGTGGTTTTCAGCAAAGGCCGTACAAACCAGGTCTTTTTCTTCTAAGGTCAAAGGGCGTTTTATCTTCTTTTCTAAAGCATCAATCGGAAGTAGGGCTAGTTGGGAAAGTATATTCGCAGAAACGATTAGGTCAGCTTCAAAATGAAAGAGCTTTTCTTTAGTTAGCGCTGATAGAAGCTCTTGAAGATCAGCAAACGAAGTTAGCGCATCAAGCTTATCAAGGCTATTTGATAAGTCCATAGTGATAAGTTTTAAGCGAGAATTTCTTTTTGCTAACCAGTGGTGTTTTAGCGGATGAATCACATCTACCAAAGTGATGCTTTCAAAGTTCTGTACTAAAAGATGCATTGGGATTTCGTGAAGATGCGCACTGCCTAAAATAATCACTGATTTTTTTTGCGGAAGTTTATTGACTGCCTCTAAAAAAAGATCTTGGCAGTTTTTAAGATGAGGAATCCAGATTTTCTTGCAGCGCTCATAACGATGTTGCAAAGCCACTGAGCTATAAAGAAAACCGTATTTCTTGGCGAGGGGGGTTGCCGGATTTAAAAGATAAATAAGCGCTTCACGAATCATGACCCAACGCTAGCATAGGCTGGTTTCTGCTAGGAAGGTAATTTTTCTAGGCTCGTTTGGTTATGAAAATTCCAAAAATCGAGATGTTTTCTCTGGGGTTTTAGACAAAAACTTTGCGCCAAAGAATGTATTGTATTTGACGGCCAATTGCCGTGGCCCATGGCTTGCTTTTTCGGACAGTACTAATCCTGGGGGAGCCATGTTTCGTTTTTTCTATCTGCTAGTAAATAAGAAGTTCGCATTATATTTATTTGTACTTGTAACCGTCCAGCAGGCGCTAGCGGCATTAAGCACGGCGGCTTTAGGTTTAGCGGGTAAAGAAGTCGGCAATGGTACTACTTTTTTAAGTTATGTTATCGCCTTCTTTGTATTTTCAACCTTGCCCCACGTTTTAAATGTGCCGATTCGTAAGATCGAATTTGCTGGTTATCTTGATATTTATTTCGAATATCTTAAAAAGCAACTTTTGCAACATTCCGGTGCTTCAGTTAAATGGCAAAATCACAACAAAAAAGAAAAGTTCCAAACGGCGATCGGCCCCGATGCTGAAGGTTATATTGCGACCGCATCTTTATGTTTTGCTGACATGTACCTATTCGGAGCCCAAATTGTGTTCACCATTGTTTCCCTTTCTATAGTGGTCGATCATACTTTCGCTTGGGCTTATCTGGCTGTGGGGGTTTTAAGTTTTATTCTATTTCAATTTTGCGCAAAAACGTTAGAAAAGTACATCCAGGCTGAACAAACTAATAAGCTTGAATTTTTCAGCTACCTTTTAAAATCTTGGGACAATATTTTTCTAAACAATCCTTCGATCAACCAGGCGTACACGAATAAACTTACTGATAAATTTAGGTTGGCACGAGCGGGTGTGAGTAATTCGGGCTTTGTTTCAGAATCCATTGTCTTACTATTAACCTTGGTTGCGTCGTTGCCAATTTATGCGCTTGTAATTTGGTTGGCTCTTCAGAATTTAAAGAATGCAGCTTATTTGGCGGCGTTGCTTGTAACGGTCCCTAGACAAATTATGGTTATTGGGTATTTCCGCGCTTTCTTCCAGCAAGTTGCTCACTTTAAAGCTGCAATGTTGCGGTTAAATAGCTTAGTTGAGGCTTCAACATTAACCGACACCGAAATCGTTTCAAGAATTTCGATCGCGAAGGTTTCCCTTAATGCTCAACCAGTTGATAGCGTTCAATCAGTTGAAAAAATGGTCAAAGAAAAATCAACCGGTCGTCACGTTATCACTGGTGAAAACGGAGCGGGGAAGTCGACTCTTCTTTTGCATTTAAATTCTGTTTTGCCAGCGTCATTTTATTTGCCATCAGCACCGCAACTTGAAATTGGTCAAGACATGGGGGGCGAATCAACCGGGCAAAGAATGCTGAAGCATTTGGAATTCGTAGGTTCGTTAGATGTGCCCGTATTGTTGTTAGACGAGTGGGATGCAAATCTTGATAAAGACAACCGCGCTTTAGTGTCAGAGGTCTTAGAACAAATTGCCAAAAAGTCCGTCGTCGTCGAGGTCAGACACTCAGGCTAATCTATTGCAACGGCAGCACACGCACAGCGCGAATGTTGATGATGCTGCCGACTTTTTCGACTTGCCCTTGGACTTCTAATAGGGATTTTCCGTAAATAGTCAGACGATCCTTCTGATAGATGTCAGGATGGATAACAATATTCATAAAACCAAATTCATCTTCTAAAGTAATAAAACACATGCCCTTGGCTGTCGGTGGTCTTTGGGTTACCGACACCAAGCCTGCTAGGCGCACCATGGTTTTGTTTTTTAGGCGCACTAAATCATCAGAGCAAAAATAAGGAACAAAGCGTTTGGCGATAAGCTCGTTGTTTTTAGATTTTAAATACGAACGTAAGACCGACATCGGGTGGGAATCCACTGAATACCCCTTGCTATCGTATTCACGGCGCAGGCGATCCCAGTTGGATTCAAAGGGTAAATGTTCATTTTCGTCAGTATCTTCGTCTTCCTGCTCGAATTGTTCTTTGGGGTGCCCCCACAAGAAGCTTTCTTGATCTAGGCTAAGGCTTTCTAAGTGCCACATCAATTCCCGCACGTTGGGATTAAAACAATCAAAGGCTCCAGAGGCGGCAAGTTTAATCAAAGCTGCGCGGGGCAGTTCCGTGCGACGAATGAATTCAGGTAAATCTAAAAACTTGCCATCCGCTTTTCTGCAATCTTCAATTTTGCGCATCAGTTTTTCAGGTAAACCATATAAGGATCTTAAACCCACACGCAAAGCATGGCCTTCAAGGTGAGGTTCTAAAGTATAATCATAGTCAGAGTTCTGCACACACAGCGGGTGCACTTGCACGCCATGGCGTTGGGCCTCAGCGATTAAAGTTCGCGGGGAATAAAAACCCATGGGCTGGCTGTTTAAAAGCGAACACACAAAAACATCAGGATGATGATGTTTTAGGTAGCAGCTAGCATAGGTTAATAAAGCAAAACTCGCCGCATGGCTTTCAGGAAAGCCGTAGTTCGCAAAACCTTCGATGGTTTTATAAATCTGCTCACCATATTCAGCGCTGATATTGTTTTTAGCAAGACCATCCATGATGCGTTTTTTTACGCCATTCATGGTGGCCTTCTTACGCCACGCTGACGACATAATTCGACGAAGCTCATCAGCTTCACCTGGGGTAAAGTCAGCCGCGACAATGACGATCTTCATCACTTGCTCTTGGAAAATCGGAATGCCGTGGGTTTTATGTAAGATCGGAATTAAATCTTTATGGGCATAAGTGACTTTTTCTAAGCCTTGTCTGCGTCGTAAATACGGATGGACCATTCCGCCTTGCAAAGGGCCGGGACGAACAAGGGCGACTTCAATAACCAAGTCATAAAAAGTTCTAGGCAACATGCGCGGCAAAGTATTCATCTGCGCGCGGGATTCGATTTGAAAGACTCCCACAGTATCAGCCTTACAGATCATATCGTAAGTGGGGGCGTCTTCCTGGGGAAGAGTCGCTAAATTATAATCTAAACCCTTATGATCTTTTAAAAGATCAAAACACTTTCTTAAAGCGGTCAGCATCCCTAAACTTAGAACGTCGATCTTCATAAGCTTTAAAGTCGCGACGTCATCTTTATTCCATTGAATAACGTAACGGCCATCCATGGTGGCTTTTTCAACGGGCACCATTTCAGTGATGGGATCTTGAGTGATTAAAAATCCACCGGTATGAATCCCTAAGTGACGGGGAAAGCCGCGCAGTTGTTGCGCTAAATTTAAAAACATCTGCCATTCGTGGGGTTCTAAACCAAAGCGGCCTGCCACGGTGGGATCTAAAAGTCGATCCATCCCATCTCGGCCCATAAACTTAATCATGGCGTTGATTTTTTCTAAAGGAATGCCAAAAACTTTCGCAGCCTCACGAATCGCCATGCGCGAACGATAACGGATCACGGTGCACACCATGGCAGCATGACGCTCGTTGTATTTTTCATAGATGTGCTGAATCACTTCTTCGCGGCGGCTGTGTTCAAAGTCGATATCAATGTCCGGAGGCTCGCGCCGTTCGCGGGAAATAAAGCGTTCAAACAAAAGGTCAATCTTTGTGGGATCCACCGATGTCAGCCCAATACAAAAACACACCACCGAGTTCGCCGCAGATCCACGCCCTTGATGCAAAATATTTCGGCTAGCAGCAAAGTCACAAATTTCTTTTAATGTCAGAAAATAATCTTCGTACTCAAGCTCTTTAATAAGATTCAATTCATACTCAATCATCTTATTAATTTTGTCGGGCACACCTTGCGGATATCTTTTTTTTGCGCCTTCAAAAGCAAGATTTCTTAAATGTTCTGACTGAGTTAATCCTTGCGGAAGTTGTGAATGCGGATAGCGATAACGAATCTCATCCAGGCTGAAACCCACACGTGCAGCGATTTCCACAGTTTTTTCCACAAGGTCGATTCGATCCTGCCACAGGTAAGAAATCTCATCGATGCTCTTTAAACAGCGTTCTGCATTTTGAATTAATTTGTTTTTCGCATCCTTCAAAGTGGTGTGATGAAGAATACATGTTAGGACATCAAACAAAGGTTTGCGCTCGGTTGAATGCATGAATGGCCGTTGTGTAACGAAAAGCCGGGCTTGATATTTTTCTTCTAAAGCAAAAGCCTGTTTGCAGAATTCTTGGGATTCCCAAGTAAGATCGCGCCAAATAGGAATATACAAGCGATCATCAAAAATTTTTTCTAAACGCTCGTAACGTTCATCACTGACAGGCGGTAAAGCAAAACACATTAATCCCTGACTGTATTTTTCAATTTGTTCTAAAGTTAATTTAGAAAAACCTTTAGCCGCCTGACGTTTACCTAAAGTTAAAATCTCACAAAGATGAGAGTAACCTTGTTTGTTCAGCGGAACTAAAGTGACAGAGGTTTCATCAGTCAAAGTGACTTCAGTGCCAATAAGATAGTGAAAACCTTCCTTGGCCTTCACTGAAGCCGTAAATAACGAAGGTGATTGCGCCGTCTGAAATCCGCGCACAACACCATAAAGACCATTTAAATCACAAATCGCTAATCCATCATAACCATAATGAATAGCTTCTTGAACCATCTCTTCAGGATGTGAAGCCCCTTGCAGAAAAGAAAAATTGCTGCGCCCTAAAAGCTCAACAAATCCCTTCGCACGAACACGTTTCACCGGAAGATTGCTCTTAACCCCCGGTTGCGCCGGCAAGTTTCGCAATGTCCCTGATCGCATAATATGATGACTCATAAGCAACCGCTCTGCGCATAACCGAAATGGTCAAAAACGCCCAGATGCAAGGCGGAGGTGGTTACCGCAGTGGAGGCGTGGCAGCGCCACGTCGGAGCGAGGACATCCGCCGACAACGCAGTCAGCTGGGTGTTTTTCACCATTTCAGTCAAAGTATCCATGTAAGTACACCTGGGAGTTTATGCGATCCTTAAATACCCACAGAAGTTGACCTTGATGAGAGAGCGCAAAGTAGTAATCTCGATTTTTTAAATCCTGCACACTTATCTGCCACCATGAAGATTCGATTCTTTCACTTGGCAAGGCTGAAACAAAACGCAGTCGTCCGGCTTCGGCTGGAGTCAGTGGTTGAGGTTTATCTAATAATAATGAAGGCCTTGGGCTTCCCGAAAGACCTTTGGCGTAAACGGTTTTAATTTGTAAAGCATCGTCTTGGCGTTCGACCAAGTCGCTAGCTTTAAAATCTTCCGGCCAATCCGTAACTAAGCTAAAGCTTTGTTCAGGAAAGTGACTGGCTTCCATTTGCAAAAAACCCATGTCACATTGGGCTTGTTTGGCAAAACTGATCAAACGGCGCCAACGATCTTCGGTGTTATCGCGTGGTTCAAAGAAATCCAGTTGTTGAACTTTTTCTGGCACGTCGAAAATAGAAATCTCAAACTCACGAATGGGATTTTCTAAAGTCATTAATGACATTTTCTTTTCAAGCAAATCCGTAAAAAGTTCCTGATCACGGGTGGGGCTGACGGGTTCAATACATAAGGAATGCTTTTTATCGGAATACTCACAGTGCAGAATCAATTCCATTCTTTGCGCGTATCGGGAAAGTCCGTTTAAACGCGCAAATAAAATATCCAAATGGGGTTTGATCCGATTCATTAATAACGGGACAACGCCTAAGGGATCATCCAAGTAGCCATAGCCCACAAGAGGGTCGCGAGGAATAAGAGGTGAAATGACTTGAACGTCTTGAGAATGCAAACGATTCCAAAGTAAAACACCGAAATCCCCCCATCTTTCACGCAGCGAATTCAAACGAAAGTTTAAAACATCCTCAAGGCCATAAACCCCTAAGGTGTGAAAAAACGAAATCATGTGCTCCACCGGGCGTTTCTGTGCCCATGGGTGAAGTCCTTCTAGGTCTTTTAATGCATCTAAACCTAAGCCTTTAAAACTTTCCTGCTCTTTACCGCGAGTAGCGATATAAGACGGGCGCCATTTCGCCAGCATCTGCGCTGCCGCTGCTGAATCAGCAATGGCAACAGAGGGATCTGCCGAAAAGTTTCGCGCAATTTCCAAAGCTTTTATTAACAAAGGTTTTTCGCCACCCAGTAAGTGCGCCGTGGATTCGATGTCCACAAAAATAAATTGCGGAAAGCGAAACTGCACGCGCGGACTAAGCAATAAAAACGCTTCAGCCGAGGAGCTTTCTTGTGGCGTCTTTAAATTGATGCATAAAGTTCGCATGGATCATGCTCCCGGCAATGTTAAAAGGGGTTGGACGATGAAGGGCCCTTTGAATGGTGATAAAGTCCCTTTGAAAATGAATGATCAAACTAAAAAGTGGATTTACGAATTTTGAAACTTTCTGATTTACGAAAATCAAAGCGACCTTATGCAAACGGCACAGACGTTTTAATTTTTGCAGTTGATGGTTTTTTAAAAACAGATCTTTTAGATTGCAGCCGATCACTTCAAATAAAGAACTTGTGATCAATTCCTGCAGTAACCAAAAAAGCTGATCTTTTTCTGTGGGCTCTTTCACCACTAAAAGTTTTTTAAGATTTATTTTTTGGCTGTTTAAGTGAGCCGGAAAGATTTGCGAGTCGCCGTTAATCCATGCAGCCCATTTGTTTTGCGCGTGAACTTGTTGAACCAGGCGCACCCATAAAGACGTCGCTCCGGTTCCAGGCAGTCCTTGAAGCAAACTAAGATCGCCTTGGGGGATTCCACGCCATAAAAGAAAATCATCCACCACCCGCACACCGGTGGGTAGACCTGGGGGAGGCTGGAGTTGTTCAGCCGTCACAAAAGGGATGTTTGCAAATTCGGGAAGGGCAAGGGGACTGCTCATACGCTCTCCATTTACATATAAATTACTATGTAAATTATATGTAAGTCAAAGAACGGGTTTGAGTTTTTAAATTTCTTAATGGGTTTTTAAAAAGTCCATAAATTTCAATAAGAAAGCTTTGCTTCGATTCTAGACCCAGTCACCTGCAGCAAGCTGAAAACCCCTCATTTTAGCAAATTACCCATCCACTTTGTCCTGCCAAAGGCGCAAAGCCTGATCGAAGAACTTTAAGTTCTGAATCAGACGAACTCGTGATGTTTGCTCAAACTCCACTTCAAAAGCTCGCATGCCCCCGTACCAGAGCATTGTTGAATCAGGAAGATTGGTGAGGGTCGTATTTAGAAAAGAATGAATCTCTGAAATTTTAAGTACAGAACGCGGAGCCGAAAGACCCACCACCACCAAAGGTGAAGCCGTCACTTGCGCCGCACGCACCACTGATTCAGCTGGAAGATTTGGGCCCAAGTAAAAAACTTGGAATCCATTTAGAACTGCTAAGACTGCACAAATTAGAATTCCAAACTCGTGAAGATCACCTTCAGGG
This sequence comes from Bdellovibrio reynosensis, assembly GCF_022814725.1. Classification (NCBI taxonomy): domain Bacteria; kingdom Pseudomonadati; phylum Bdellovibrionota; class Bdellovibrionia; order Bdellovibrionales; family Pseudobdellovibrionaceae; genus Bdellovibrio; species Bdellovibrio reynosensis. Next base: position 2,153,236 of record NZ_CP093442.1, on the reverse strand, counting down.
CTGCAGAAAATTATCGGAGTTTGATTTTGCAGATTATTAAACTGCTCAGAAGCATACAGCAAGGCCGATAGCGAATTACGTACAATCGCAGATGCTGTGTGCTCGTGAAAAACATCAAGCTCCCCATTGATGACCTTATCCCCAAGTATTTTTAAAAGGGGAGATACGATCTCAATTAAATAAGTGCGAGTATCAAACTCAAGCTGAGTCCTTTTAAGTAAACTAGTAAATTTAGATAAGTTCAGTTCAACCAATTCTTGTACAAGAAGATTTACATAAACGGCGGGTGTTTTTTCAGAAACGAAGAAATGTTGGCGACCATTTGATTGTTCAGCAGAGTCATGAAAAAGGCGGCCCAGCTTAGAAATGCTTAGCGGAGCAATATCTTTAATCGCATGACCACGCAGCCGTAATTGATTTAACAAACGCAGTTTTTCAACTTCCTCTAAATTGTACAGACGACGACCTGAGGTATTTCTTTTCGGAGCGATGGCGCTGTAGCGCTTTTCCCAAGAACGAAGTGTGAATTCCGATATTCCGGTGATTTCTGCTACAGCCTTGATCGTTAACTTTTCCATGGGCGCAAATATTCTACGCTCTCCGGCATTTGTCTAGGTTTTGTCTAATTGTATTTCGACAAAGTCGTGGGGCCATCTTGACTGAAATTAAACAGATGTTAGTCAGGGGTATGGGTATAAAAAATACCGTTCTGAAAAGTGCGGACGTCATTATCGTGGGAGCTGGCTTAAGTGGTTGCCTTATGGCGTGGTTCCTAAAGCAACGCCAGCCCGAACTTTTCATACAGATCTTTGAACAATCAAATGATCTGCCTTTGAAGCGTACCTGGTCCTTTCACCAAAGCGATGTTAGCGACAACTATTTAAATATCAAGTCCCTGATTTCTAAAGAGTGGCAAGAACATACGGTTCACTTTGCCTCCTACTATAGAAACTTGACCGGCAGATATGCGTCCATCCGACCTGAAGACCTTAGTAATAAAATAAAGAATGAATTTGCCGGTCAAATTTTCTTTAACACTGAAATAGTCAGCGTCGATGAGGCAGCAATTACAACTGCTGATGGTTCCGTTCACAAAGCCAATTGTATCATCGATGCAAGAGGGCCAGAGACCCTCACCACCAAGTGTGGTTATCAGAAATTTTTAGGACTTCACCTGCAGACGAAAACTGCCCACGGTTTGCAGAATCCGATCATCATGGATGCTACAGTAAAACAGACTGACGGTTACCGCTTCATGTATGTATTGCCATGGTCAGAAACTGAGCTTTTGATTGAAGACACTTATTATAGCGAAAGTTCGCTGATGGATAACGAGTTTCTGCGAAAAGAAATTCTGAATTACGTTTCAAGTAAAGGTTGGCAGGTACAAAAGATCCTAGATGAAGAAACTGGAGTTCTGCCGATTCCTTTCTTTCAGTCTCAATCAAATGAAAAGAAGTTAGCTGTGATCGGTGCCCGAGGCGGATTCTTTCATCCTGTCACGGGATATTCTCTTCCCGAAGCTGTTAAGATCGCTGACCGAATCAGCCAGTTAAAAAATCCAAGTACTGCGGCGGCTCGGACGGTCCTAAACAGATATCGAAATGAACAGTATTGGCAAAAGAGATATTTTTATCTTTTAAATCGTTTACTGTTTCAGGCAGCTCAACCAAATGAACGTTTTAAAATCTTTGAGCGATTCTATTCTTTGCCGGAGTCGCTGATTGCAAACTTTTATCGAGCTTCATTATCTAACGCCGAAAAAATTAGAATTCTAAGTGGGAAACCTCCAGTGCCGGTAACTGAAGCGCTGAAGTGTTTAATTAATTCAGGAGTATGATGGAACAATCATTAAATCTTAAAGATATCTTCCGTCTAAATTCTGACTATGAGATAGACGATCTGATCGATAAGACTTTGCTGGACCCAGTCCAAGAATTCTTTTCGCGACCTAAAAAGGATTTGCGTGGGCAATTAGTGCAGTTGGGTTTTAGTATTGCGAAACGAAATTCATCTGTTTCAGACGAAAAAATAGATGAGCTGAGTCAGCATGCAAGTCACATTATTGAAATGATTCACGCAGGATCGTTGGTCGTGGATGACATTCAAGACGGTAGCCTTTATCGTCGCGGTAAAAAGACGCTACATCACCTGCACGGGCTGCCAGTGGCTTTAAACGCTGGGAATTGGCTCTATTTTATCCCTTTTACCTATATCGGTAAGTTAGACATCAGTGAAGAGAATCGCAGTCGTTTGATGCAAGAGTGTCTGCAAACTTTGGTGCAAGGGCATTATGGTCAGGCACTTGATGTGGGTACTTCGGTTCATACTTTGACCCAAGATCGTATTGAATCCGTTTCAAGAGCAGCCATGGAGCTAAAATCAGGCGCCCTTGTTAGTTTAGCCCTAAAAATGGGAACGCTTCTTCTGGGGGGCACCGAAGACTATTTAGAAAAACTAGATTATTGGGGAAGAAAGATTGGTCTTTCACTGCAAATGTTTGACGACCTTGGAAATATTCATTCACGCAAAAATCCAGTGAAGCGCTGTGAGGATTTAAAGCTGCATCGGATTGGTCATATCTTCAGTGTTTGTTCTAAAGCTATGACACCCGAAGAATTTTCTCTGTTCCTAAATCTGACTTCGCAGTTGCCAAAAACCAACGACAAGGTCGAAGACATGCTGAAAACCTTTGATATCGAGAAAAAGGCATTTGTCGCCGCCGTTCAGTTCTTAAATGAAACAACCAGCAAGCTCAGTCGCGAACTGCAATTGCAGGTGGATGAATTTAACCAACTATTGCTTATTACAAATAAATTGTTAGGTGCTTATGATTAGAAAAAATATCGCAGTTATTGGAAGTGGATTCGGTGGTTTGGCTGTTGCAATTCGCCTGCAAGCCCAGGGCCATCAAGTTACTATTTTTGAAAAACAAGATCAGCCGGGTGGGCGCGCTGCTGTATTTAAAGAAAACGGTTTTACCTTTGATGCAGGTCCCACGGTGATTACAGCGCCAGAGACCTTGGAAGAACTTTTCTCAATAGCTGGCAAATCCATGAAGGATTACGTCGAGCTTTTACCGGTGACTCCATTTTACAAATTATTTTGGGAAGATGGTTCTGTCTTTGATTATTGTGGGGATTTAGAAAAAACGAAGTCACAAATTCGTAAATTTTCACCGATGGACGAAGCTGGGTACTTGGAGTTCCTAAAGTACAGCAAAGAAGTTTATCACGAAGGTTACGAAAAACTTGCGGCAGAACCTTTCCTAAATTGGTGGAGTATGGTGAAGGTAGCGCCTCAGCTTGCAAAATTAAGAGCTGATAAATCGGTTTACCAAATAGTCAGCCAATACATCAAAGACGATCGCCTGCGCCAGGCGTTTAGCTTTCACAGCTTGCTTGTTGGGGGCAATCCCTTTTCTACTTCTTCCATCTACACTTTGATTCACTATTTAGAACGGGCGGGCGGGGTCTTTTTCCCTAAGGGCGGAACTGGTGCATTAGTGCAAGGTTTAGTACGTTTGTTCCAAGATTTAGGCGGCGTTATTAGCTTAGGTAATCCCGTTGAACGCATCACAACTAACTTTGGCAAAGTAACGGGCGTTGTTTCTAAACTGCATGGCCCGCAAACTTTTGATTTGGTTATAAGTAATGGCGACGTGGTTCATACTTATAAACAGCTTTTGCAACATGAATCATTGGCTCAGCCTACAGCAGAGAAGTTAGAAAAAATGCGCCATAGTATGTCTTTGTTCCTGATCTATTTTGGTACAAAGAAAACTTATCCAGAACTTGCCCATCATAATGTGATGTTTGGTCCGCGCTATCAGGCACTTTTGAA